>JAJYJS010000040.1 GCA_021789215.1 Nitrospirota bacterium
TCCAGAATAAGCTCTTCCGGACGGCGACATCAAAAACCGCTGCCAAGGGAAACAGCAATTTCGGTTATAATCCCAATGAGGCAATCAATAAGCATTTCGTTTAGATTTTTACGTGAGGCAACGGGGAGAGCCGGGCGCCGGCGTCAAAACGTCCTGTCCAGGCTCCGGTACTGGATGGCCTCGGAGAGGTGGTGCGGCTGGATGTCCTCCGAGCCCTCCATGTCCGCTATCGTGCGGGAGAGTTTCAGCACACGGGTGTAGGCCCTGGCCGAAAGCGCAAGCTTCTGGACCGCTGTTTCGAGCAGGCCCTGCGCCGGCTGCGTGAGCTTGCAGAACTTCTTTATGTGTTTGGTCTTCATCTGCCCGTTGGCATAGACGCTCTCGCCCCTGAACCTCTCAAGCTGCCTGTCCCTTGCCTCCATCACCCTGGCCCGGATGTCCTCCGTGCGCTCCCCCGAATATTCCGCACGCAGGTCCTTGTACGGCACGGCTGGGACCTCTATATGTATGTCTATCCTGTCCAGGAGCGGGCCGGACACCCTTGAGCGGTAGCGCATCACCTGGCCGGGAGTGCACGTGCACTGGTGCCGCTCGTCCCCCAGATAGCCGCATGGGCAGGGGTTCATGGCAGCAACAAGCATGAACCTTGCCGGGTATTTTACCGACGCCGTTGCCCTGGATATCGTCACGTCTCCGTTTTCAAGCGGCTGCCGCATGACCTCAAGCACGCTCCTCTTGAACTCCGGCAGCTCGTCCAGAAAGAGCACGCCATTATGGGAGAGGCTTACCTCGCCCGGATGGGGGAACTGCCCCCCTCCTATGAGCGCGACATCCGAAATCGTATGGTGGGGCGCACGGAACGGGCGGACGGCAAGCAGCGCCTGTCCGTCTTTCAGCAGCCCGGCCACGCTGTGTATCCTGGTGGTCTCAAGCGCCTCTTCGAATGTTATCGGAGGCAGTATGCCCGGAAGCCTCCTCGAGAGCATCGTCTTGCCCGCTCCGGGAGGGCCGACCATCAGGGCGTTATGCCCTCCTGAGGCGGACACTTCCAAGGCGCGTTTTGCGTGCTCCTGCCCCTTCACGTCGGAAAAGTCCTCGTCATAGACCGAAAAGGCCCCGCCCATAAGGTCTTCATGGCCGGGACACGAGGGTTTAAGCTCCCCGTTTCCGCGCAGGAATTCTATAACCTCCGGCAAGGTCCCGGCCCCAAGCACGGCCACCCCCTTCACCACGGCGGCCTCCGGCGCGTTTTCCGCGGGCAGTATCACCTTGAGGCCCACGGCACGGGCCAGGAGCGCTATGGAAAGGGCGCCTTTTACGGGCTTTATCCGCCCATCCAGCGAGAGTTCGCCTGTAATCAGGTACTTTTCGAGCGCGGCCCCGTCCAGCAAACCCTCGGAGGCCGCAAGCCCCACGGCTATCGGCAGGTCGAACGAGGAGCCTTCTTTTTTCAGGTCGGCAGGCGCAAGATTGATCGTTACCGGGCGCAGGGGGAAGGACATCCCCGTGTTTTTGAGCGCGGCCCGCACCCTGTCCCTGCTCTCCTTGACGGAGGCGTCCGGAAGCCCCACTATATAGAAATGCGGGAGGCCCCGGCTTGCTATGTCCACCTCGACTTCAACCGGGTGCGCCTCTATCCCGTACAGGCTTGCGCTCTGGACCCTCGAAAGCATATGGTAAATAGATTATTATTTTTATAATTGCAACTGCAAGGAGTTTTTGCTGTTTTTTTTTACAGGCCCGGATGGAACTGACGCTGGACAGCATAAGGAGCATAAGGCTTTACCAGAGAAAACGCGGCTACCGTTTTTCGCTGGACGCCCTGCTGCTGTTCGATTTTGCGAGGCAGCCCCAGGCAAAAAAGATAGCGGACCTCGGGGCGGGCTCCGGCATCATAGGCCTGCTGCTTGCGAAGGAAAAGCACCCTCATGCGGAGGCCGCCCTGATAGAGCTGCAGGAACAACTGTCCTCGCTGGCTGAAAAAAACATCCTCCTAAATGGCTTAGAGGAAAGGGTAAGGGCCGTGAATGCGGACATGAGGGACATAAAAAAAACCTCCGGCCTCAAAAAGGGCGGCTTCGACCTCGTTGTCTCCAACCCGCCCTTCCGCAAGCCCGCAAGCGGGAGGATAAGCGTTGATGAGGAAAGGGCGCTGGCAAGGCACGAGCTTCGCATGTCCCTTCATGATTTGGTTGAAGCGGCCGGTTACCTCCTGAAGCATGGCGGCAAGTTCTGCCTGATATACCACCCGGAGAGGCTCCCGGAGGTGCTGGAGAGACTCAGGGCAAATGGCCCGTTCGAGGCGAAAAGGCTGAGGTTCGTCCACGGGAAGGCCGGACTCAAGGCCAAGATGGTGCTCATAGAGGCCGTGAAGGGTGCCGCTCCGGGTCTGGAGGTTGCCCCCCCTCTTGTCATATATGACGAAAACGGCTCCTATACCCCCGAAGTGAAGAAGATTTACGGGTTGTAGCCTTCTCCGCAAGCCGCTATAATTCAGGCTATAATAAAACGGTATGATAAGAAATACCTTCAGCATGCTAAACGGCATCGGGGAGAGGCTTGAACGCAGGCTCTGGAAACATGGGATACTCCGGTGGGGTGATTTCCTGGGCGCATCGAGCATCGGTTTTGTGAGCCAGCCCCGCAAAGAGATATATGACAGGCACCTGGCGGAGGCCGAACGCCGTCTGAGCCATGGGGACTCGGACTTTTTCGCCCAGTCCCTCAGGCAGAGGGAGCACTGGAGGCTTTACGAGATATTCAAGGGCGAGGCCCTCTGCCTGGACATAGAGACAAACGGATGGCAGCCCGCGGCGGGAGGCTACGTCACTGTCGTGGGGCTTTATGACGGGTACGACTACAGGGCCTATGTAAAGGGCAACGGACTGAACGCCGGGACGCTTGAGAAGGAGTTTTCGAATTACCGCTACCTCATCACGTTCTTCGGCTCCGGCTTCGACATGCCCTTTTTGAAACAGAGCTTGGGGGTCAGCTTCCACGGGGCCCATTTCGACCTGTGTTTCGGCGCGAGGAAACTGGGCCTTAACGGGGGGCTGAAGCGCCTTGAGGAGACCTTGGGAATTGCCAGGGACGAGTCCGTGAAAGGGATGGACGGCTATGATGCCGTAAAGCTCTGGAGGCATGCCAAACACGGCAGCCGGGATGCGCTGGACCTGCTTGTGGCCTATAACAGGCAGGACACGGTAAACCTCTGCGCCATGGCAGGCATTATCTACGGCAAAATGAAGGAACAGACCGGGATCGGGGAGTTTCTGAATTGACAGGAAACGAAACCGGCGGCGATAAGAAAAAACCCCTGGCCGATTTTCTTGTATACATATCGGTGGAGAAAGGGCTCTCGCGCAACACGATGGACTCCTATGGCAGGGACCTGGGCGGGTTTCTCTCGTTTCTTGAGGAAAAAGGGGCCGCCCCGGCGTCCTTCGGGAAGGAAGACATAATGGAGTTCCTTGACGAGCTGAGGAAAAAAGGGCTCTCCACGGCAACAATGGCAAGGCACATCTCATCCATAAAGGGGTTTGCGAGATACCAGCTCATGGAAAAGCTGAGGACTGACGACCCGACGGAAAACCTGGACAGCCCCAGGCTCTGGCAGCGCCTTCCAAAGGCGCTTTCCCTGGACGAAGTGAAGGGCGTGCTTTCCAGCGGGGAAGCCGGCCCGGCAAAAAAGCTTTTTTCGGCCAGGGACAGGGCGATGATCGAACTGATGTATTCATCGGGGCTCCGGGTGAGCGAGCTTGTGGGGCTGCGGCTCCAAGACCTGAACCTGGAGGCGGGCTTTCTGAGGGTGCAGGGCAAGGGCTCCAAGGAGCGGGTCGTGCCGGTTGGCGGCAGGGCCGTGCGCATACTGAAAGATTACATATCGGGGCAGCGCGCCCGGACGCTCAGGGGCAGGCCCTCCGATTACATTTTCGTGACGGGCAGGGGCGGGCCCATGACGAGGCAGAGGTTCTGGCAGGCGCTTAAATTCCATGCCAGGCAGGCCGGGATAGAGGCCAGCCCGCACGTGCTGAGGCATTCTTTCGCCACACATCTGCTTGAGGGCGGGGCGGACCTGCGCTCCCTCCAGAAGATGCTGGGGCATTCGGACATCTCCACCACGCAGATCTATACAAAGGTCTCGCAGGACAGGATAAAAAAGGTCTACAGGCAGTACCATCCCAGAGCGGTCTGAGAGCCGGTCTAATCCATGCCGGAAAAGGAGGACTTGCAAAAAATGCCTAAGAAACTTACCCCCGACGAGCTTTACAAATGCTGCGAGCCGGGCCTGTTCGATTTCAGGACGACGGCGGAAGTCCAGCCGCTTGACAGCACGATAGGGCAGGAACGCGCCATGCACGCGTTAAATTTCGGGCTCAATTTCGAGAACTCCGGGTTCAACATCTTCACGCTGGGAGAGTCCGGCACGGGCAAGCTGACCACCATAAAAAGGCTCGTTTCCGAACAGGCCGCGAAAGAGCCGGTGCCTTCGGACTGGTGCTACGTATACAGCTTCAAGGACCCCGACGTGCCCAGGGCCATATCGCTTGACCCCGGAAAGGCCCAGTCCTTCCAGAAGGACATGGACGAGTTGATAAAGTTCCTCAGGGCCGAGATACCAAAGGTCTTCGAGTCCAAGGAGTACGAAAAGCAGCGGAACAACGTCATGGAGGACTTCCAGAAAAAGCAGAAGGAGCTTTTCGGAAATCTGGAGGCCCAGGCCCACGACAAGGGGTTCGCGATAAAGAGGACCATAGGCGGGCTTGTGATAGTGCCCGTCAAGAAGACCGGCGAGCCGCTCACGGAGGAGGAGTTCGAGGCCCTCGACGAAAAGACCAAAAAGAAGGTCGAGCAGATAGGGAAGGAATTGCAGGAGAAGCTGGACGACGTTGTAAGGGCGGTGAGGGAGGCCGAAAAATTCGTGCGGGACATGCTCAACCGCATAGAGCGGGAGGCCGCGCTCTCGGCCACGGGCCATTCGATAGACGACCTGAAAAGGAAATACCAGGCCAACGCCAAGATAACGGATTACCTGGACCAGGTGCGCGAGGACATCCTCGAACACCTCGACGATTTCAAGGCCCAGGAGCCGGAACAGCCCCAGCCTCTCCCCATGCTGCGCCCTCAGAAGGCGGAGCCCTCGTTCACGAGGTACAGCGTTAATGTGCTCGTGAACAACTCCGAGACCAAGGGGGCCCCGTGCATATTCGAAAGCAACCCCACCTACAACAACCTCTTCGGCAGGCTGGAGCACAGGTTCCAGTTCGGAGTGGCCACCACCGACTTCTCGATGATAAAGGCGGGCTCGCTGCACAAGGCAAACGGCGGCTACCTGGTGATAGACGCTCTTGACCTCCTGAAAAACGTCTTCTCCTACGAGGCCCTGAAGCGGGCCATACGCAACAGGGAGGTGAAGATAGAGGACATCTGGGAACAGTACCGCGCCATATCCACCGCCATGCTGAAGCCCGAAGCCATACCGCTTGAGGTAAAGATAATCCTCGTGGGCAACCCCAACATCTATTACCTGCTTTATAACCTGGATGACGAGTACAGGGAGCTGTTCAAGGTGAAGGCGGACTTCGATTCCTTCATGGACAGGACGCCCGGGAACGTGAAGAAATACACGGGGTTCATCGCGCAGAAGTGCAGGGAGGAAAACCTTTTGCCGTTCGACCCCTCGGGTGTTGCGAAGATAGTCGAATACGGCTCCAGGCTGGCCGGCGAGCAGGACAAGATAACGGCCCGGTTCAGGGACGTGGCCGACCTGATGCGCGAGGCCCACTTCTGGGCCAAGTCCGCCGGGGACTCCGTTGTGACGGTGCAACACGTCGAGAAGGCGCTCGATGAAAAGACGTTCCGCCACGGCAAGATAAGCGACAGGCTGAGGGACCTGATGCTCGAGGACACGCTGATTGTAGAGACCGCGGGAGAAAAGACAGGGCAGATAAACGGACTTGCCGTGATGAACATGGGCGATTACAGCTTCGGCAAGCCTTCGAGGATAACGGCCAGGACGTACGCCGGCAAGGCCGGGGTCATAAACATAGAACGCGAGACCAAGATGAGCGGCCGGATACACGACAAGGCCGTCCTCATCATAACCAACTACCTCTGGAGCAAATACGCCTCCCGGAAGCCCATAACGCTCTCGGCCTCCCTGACCTTCGAGCAGCTCTACGAGATGATAGAGGGCGACAGCGCCTCCTGCGCGGAGCTTTACACCATACTGAGCAGCATAGCCCAGGCGCCGATAAAGCAGTCCTTCGCCATTACGGGCTCGATGGACCAGACCGGGGAAGTCCAGCCCATTGGCGGGGTGAATGAAAAGATAGAGGGCTTCTTCGAGATATGCAAGATGAGGGGGCTGGACGGCAGCCACGGCGTGATCATCCCGGCCAGGAACGTGAAGAACCTCATGCTCAAAAAGGAAGTGGTCGAAGCAATACGCGCCGGGACGTTCAGCATCTATTCCATCTCCCGCGTCGAAGAGGGCGTGGAGATCCTCATGGGGATGCAGGCCGGGGAAGCGGGCCCCGACGGCAGATATCCCGAGGGCACGCTGAATTACCTCATCATGAAACGGCTGGAGGAGATAGCAGAGGCCGTGAAGGAAAAGAAGGACGAAACGGCGGAGGCCGCGAGGGCGGTGCCAAAGGGAGAGGAAAACGGCAAATAGAACAGGAAAAAGGGGCTTTTTCTGGGCCGCGGAGGCCGCCTTTGCGCTCTTTGCGGCGCTCCTGGTGGCCCTTATGCCGCTTCGGCTGGCGAGGAGGTTCGGCCGCGCCGCGGGCCTCCTCCTCTATAAAATCTGGGCCAGCAGACGCAGGATCGCGGTAGCGAACATCCGGGAGGCGATAGGCCGCGGGGCCCTTGAAACAGGCAGCGCCGCCGAAAAGATTGCGGAAGACTGCTTCAAAAACCTTGGGGAGTCGTTCATAGAGATAATAAAGATATACTCCGGCCTGGACAGAAAGATCATGGGAGGCATCACCTTCAGGGGGCTGGAGAACTTCGAGGCGCCGAGGTCTGCCAGGCGGGGGATAATCTTCGTCACCGCCCACGCGGGCAACTGGGAGCTGCTTGCGCTTGCCAGCTCGGTGAAGTTCGGAAAGATCGACGTTATCGCCAGGCCGCTCAAGAACCCGTATCTGAACGGGCTCCTGGAGCGCATAAGGGGCCATTACGGAAACGAGGTGGTCTACAAGCAGGGGGCGCTCCGGCGGATGCTGAAGACACTCAAGTCCGGCGGAATGACGGGCATCCTGATGGACCAGGCCGTGCTCCGCGACGAAGGGCACATCGTGGAGTTCCTTGGCCGGGGCGCATGGACGACAAAGATGCCAGCCGTCATGGGGAAGCGCACCAGGGCCGCGCTGCTGCCGATATTCATAAAGAGGAAAAACGGCGGGCACGAGATAGACATATACCCCGAAGTGCCAGTCGAAGGGACAGAAGAGGAAGTCCTCCTGCGGCTGAACAGGAAGATCGGGGAGCACATAAGAGAAAACCCCGAAGAGTGGCTTTGGATACACAGGAGATGGAAACGGGTTCCCGGCGCGGGGGCTGCCGCCGCGACTCCCCCCGCCCCTCTCTTGTCCTGAGTGGGGGCGCACCGGTCTCCGGCACCCTGCCCGTCTTGAAAGAGACACGTTTTTGGTGACACATGTCCTCTTGTCCATGTCCGCGGTTTACTTTTAATATGGATGCGAGGGATGTGCTCCGCTGGCGCCAGCCCCCGTGGCAAATTTTGCCCGCGGGGAATACGCTCGCTATCCGTTTATGGCAAAGTCACTGGATACCGGCTAAAGACATGCCGGAATGACGAAAAGACTTTTAGCCGTCATTGCGGAGGTATTAATCCGGAATCCGGCTTCGTGGCAAAGGGCATTTTTCCGGGTCAATGACTCCGTCCCTTCCGAGTTACCAACAGGGGGGCATTTGAACAAATGAACATCCATTGAGAGCGACCGTGTCAAGAGAAAAATGCGTGCCGTTGGTCTTTTATTCTTTAAGACCATAAGTTGCCAGAGGTCCTTTGACACGTATCATCTGACTCGCCTTTCTTAAAACGATGC
>JAJYJS010000018.1 GCA_021789215.1 Nitrospirota bacterium
CCAGAATAAGCTCTTCCGGACGGCGACATCAAAAACCGCTGCCAAGGGAAACAGCAATTTCGGTTATAATCCCAATGAGGCAATCAATAAGCATTTCGTTTAGATTTTTACGTGAGGCAACGGGGCCCGGGTGGGCTTTGTCCCTCCTTGACCCGGCCCGCCCCTTGGTGTATGAATTTAAGGAAAGAAGAAGCCCGTCTTATCCCGCGGGCGGGGACACGCACGATGAAAGGCATCCTGAAGATCGCGTTCAAGCTGCTTGTAAACGACAAGGGGAAGTTTGCCGCGCTGCTTGTGGGCATTACGTTTGCCGTCTTCCTGATGAACATGATGACATCGATGTTCGCTGGCATCCTGACAAAGTCCTCCGCCACCGTGATAAACACAGGGGCCCGGATGTGGGTGATGGACCCGGCCGTAAACACCGTGGCAAACAGCATCCCGATGCCCGATTACATACTGGACGCCGTGAGGAGCATGAACGGGGTCAGGTACGCCGTGCCCCTCTATTCCGGGGGGGCGCTCGTGAAGCTCCGCAACGGCGCCTATCAGTCTGTGACCGTCCTGGGGCTCGACGACACCAGCCTCTTTGGCAGGCCCCAGCTCATAGACGGCCATATCGAGGACATATATTCGGACAACGCCTTTATCGTCGTGAAGGACGCAGAATTCCCAAAGCTGGGCAGCCCCAAAATCGGCGCCGAATTCGAACTGAACGACCACAGGGGGGTGGTAGTAGGCACTGCGAAGGTCACGACCAGCGGCTTGTTCGGGGTACCCACCCTCTATACCACGTATAAGAGGGCCATCCAGTACATCCCGACCACAAGGTATACCATCTCGTATATCCTGGTGGAGCCCAGGGACCAGGCGGCGGTGCCGTATATCGAGCAGCAGGTGAAATCGCTTGGCTATCTGGCGCTGACGGAAAATGAGTTCATGAAAAAGATAAGCAGCTTTTACATGTACCAGACGGGGCTTGGCACCAATGTGTTCCTGATGACGATAATCAGTTTCATCGTGGGCCTGTCCATATCGGGGCAGACCTTTTACACGTTCATACTGGAGAACCTCGAAAAATTCGGGGCCCTGAAGGCGATAGGGGCCAGGGGGCGCGAGCTGGTGTGCATGATTTTGTTCCAGGCCGCCTTTACCGCCCTGATAGGCTATGGGCTTGGCATCGGACTGTCCTCCCTCGTGATATTCACGGCGAAACTCAGGATATCCAGCTATGCCGCCATCGTGACTTATAAAAACCTGGTGTTCGCTTTTATCATGGTTTTGGTGATTGCGGGCATTTCAAGCTATATCGGCATAAGGAAGGTGATAAGGATAGAGCCTTTCGACATCTTCAGGGGCTAGAATGGGGAAAAACGGAAAGGACCTCGCGGTTAAGGCAAACGGGCTTGTCAAATGGTTTGGAGAAGGCGAGGCCAGGACCTATGCCGTAAGGGACGTGAGCTTTGAGGCCTACCTGGGGGAGATGCTCTATATAGAAGGCCCCTCCGGCAGCGGGAAGACGACATTGCTCAGCATGATATCCGGGATACTCAGGCCGAATGCGGGCAGCGTGGAGGTGGAGGGCAGGGACATCTGGGCCCTGACGGACGACCAGCTTGCCGATTTCAGGCTGAACACGGTGGGGTTCGTTTTCCAGGACTACCACCTCTTCCCGCGCCTGACGACGGTGGAAAACGTGGCGATACCGCTTATCCTGAAAAAAACCGGCTGGGATGAATCGATGGGCAAGGCAATGGAGTACCTGGAGGTGGTTGGGCTCGGGGAGCGGGCGCACCTCCCGCCGGTAAAGCTGAGCGGGGGCGAGCAGCAGCGTGTGGCTATCGCGAGGGCAATCGCCAGCCGCCCCGACATCCTGATATTCGACGAGCCCACGGCCTCACTGGACGGGGACACCGGCAGGAGGATTGTGGATTTCGTAAAGACAAACATACTGAACGAGAAGCGGTTTATTTTGATTGTCACGCACGACAGCAGGATTTTCGAATACGCGGACAGGATAATGAGGATGGAAGACGGGGCAATCAAGGGGGCCGGAAAGGGGACAAGTGAGAAATAAGATACTATTCATCCTTTCAATCGCGGGCATCCTGGCCGGACTGGTGAGCGCCTACATCTACGGCATGCAAAAAAAACCTCTCCCGCCGGTGTTCAGCCCGGCCTCAAACCCTTACGCAAAGGGCATCTACGCCAACGGCATCATAGAAAGCCATCAAAAAAGCGGAGAAAACATCAACATATTCCCCGAGGTGCCGGGGGTTGTCACGCAGGTCCTTGTTTCGGAAGGAGAGGCCGTGCGCGAGGGGGAACCGGTCCTCAGGATAGACGACTCCGTCCAGAGGGCGACCGTCCAGCAGCAGAAGTCCCAGGCTGAGGCCGCCCTGGCGATGCTGGAAGAGCTCAGGGCCCAGCCCAGGAAGGAAAACCTGGAAGTCGCAAAGGCCCAGGTGGACCTTGCGGGCGCGAACTTGAAAAGCTCGCAGGACCAGTACGGCAAGCAGAGGAGGTCTTATGAGCTAAATCCCAAATCCGTGAGCAGGGGCGTCCTGGACAGCGCGGCGGACGCGGTCAAGGTCGCAAGGGCGAACCTCGAGGTCGCAAGGAAGCAGTACGAGCTTACGAAGGCCGGGGCCTGGATTTACGATATAAGGAATCAGGAAAAGCAGTACACGGCCCTGTCAAAGGCGTACAGGGCCTCGAAGGCCCTGCTGGACAAATACACCATCAGGGCCCCCGCGGACGGGGTGATAATGTCAATAAAGGTGGCGGTCGGCAGCTACATATCGCCGCAGGGCGCATACGGCACTTACACCGGGGGGTTTAACCCCGTCCTCGTTATGGGAAGCTCCCAGACCCGGCTGGCGGTCAGGTGCTATATCGACGAGATACTCGTGCACAGGCTGCCCCAGCCCTCGCAGATGCGCGCGCAGATGTTCATCCGCGGCACGAACATCAGCATCCCCTTGAAATACGAACGGGTGCAGCCCTACGTAACCCCTAAAATCGAGCTCTCGAACCAGAGGACCGAGAGGGTGGACGTGAGGGTGCTCCCGGTAATATTCGGGTTCGAAAAGCCAAAAAATATCAACCTTTACCCCGGCCAGTTGGTCGATGTTTACATCGGGGGAAAATAACAGGGGAAAAATTTGAGCGCCGGAGTAAAAAAAACCATGAAAACGCTGGCTGTCCTGTGCGCTGCGGCCCTTTTCCTTACCGCGGGCTGCACCCTTGGGCCGGACTTTGTGCGTCCGGAGCCCCCAAAGGCGGAGAGGTATACCTATGGCCCTCAGCCTTCTGCGACAGCGCGGGCGGCGGGCCGGTCCCAGGAATTCAGGCAGGGGGCCAGGGTCGCCGCCCGATGGTGGGGGCTCTTCAAATCGCCAAAGGTTGACGCGGTGGTCAGGGAGGCGATAGTCAACAGCCCCGGCCTGTTGGCGGCGCAGGCCGGTCTGCGCCAGAGCCAGGAGCTGCTCAGGGCGGGCGAGGGCGTT
Organism: Nitrospirota bacterium; assembly: GCA_021789215.1. Classification (GTDB taxonomy): domain Bacteria; phylum Nitrospirota; class Thermodesulfovibrionia; order Thermodesulfovibrionales; family JdFR-88; genus JAJYJS01. The sequence goes on from JAJYJS010000018.1 coordinate 3,510, forward strand.
TTCTATCCCCAGGCCGATGCCGGTTTCGACGCCACCCGCCAGAAATTCTCCCAGGCCCGGTTCGGCGGAAAGGCCGCAAGCAGCATATTCAACCTCTATACGCTTTCGGCCACTGTCAGCTACGCACTCGACGTGTTCGGGGGCGAACGCAGGAGGGTGGAGGGCCTCGGTGCCCAGGTGGATTATCAGCGCTATATTATGCTTGGCACATATCTGAGCCTTTCAGGCAACATTATTAATACGATGATTGCCCAAGCCGCCTACCGTGAGGAAATCAGGGCCACCGGGCATCTCATTGATCTGGAGAAGGAGCAGATAAGCATTACGGAGGCGCAGGCAGAGGCCGGGACTGTGCCGTATTCAAACGTGCTCAGCCTGCAAAGCCAGCTTGCGGCCATCGAGGCGGCGCTCCCGCCGCTCAAACAGAAGCTCAGCCAGGCCAACCACCTGCTTGCCGTCCTGACGGGCCGTGAGCCTGCCCAATGGAGGCCGCCCGAGATTGCACTGGCGGACCTTACGCTCCCTGCGGAGCTTCCGGTCTCCCTCCCATCTGACCTGGCTCGCCAGCGCCCCGACATCCTGGCGTCCGAGGCCCAGGTGCACGCGGCCAGCGCAAATATCGGGGTGGCCACGGCGGCGATGTTCCCGAGCTTCGCATTAAACGGCTCTTACGGCTTGGAAAGCACATCCATCGGCAATCTTTTCAAGAGTACCAGCAGCATCTGGAGCCTTGGCGCGGGCGTTACCGCCCCGCTGTTTCATGGCGGCACCCTGAGCGCCGAACGGCGGGCGGCGATAGAGGCCTGCAATCAATCCCTGCAAAACTATCGGCAGACCGTCCTTGGCGCCCTCGCGCAGGTGGCCGACACCCTGCGGGGGCTGGAGCATGATGCCCAGGCCCTGAACGCCCAGTCGAAGGCGGTGAGCGCCGCAGAGGAGGCGCTGAGACTGATCCAGGCCAATTACCAGGCGGGCACCGTCAATTATTTGCAGGTCCTTACCGCGGACGGCCTGTATTACCAGGCCAAAATCAGCTATATCCAGGCGCAGGCCCAGTGGCTCCAGGACACCGTTGCGCTCTTTGCCGCCCTTGGCGGGGGCTGGTGGAACGAAGGGGAAAAAGCCAGGTGAGGCGGCAGGTCTGCCGGAATTTTTTGCCTGGTGCGGGGCGTCAGAAGATGAACCCCGTACCCGCGCCGAAAAAGTGAGTATAGCCTCCCAGGTTTCCGGTAAGGCGCACGCCTTCCTCGGCATCCACTTCCCAATGTGGCGTTATCAGGTACTGGACCCCGCCATCCGCATTAAAGCCGGCGCCCTCGCCCGGTCCGGTGCTGCTCTGGCCGAATACCTCTCCGTAGAACTGAAGCCGCTCCGCTGGCTGCCAGGTCGCGGCAAAAATGGGATTGAAACTGGTGAAGCGTTTGCCTCCGGCAAGCTCCGGGGCTGTCTGGGAGCTTACCCCAAGCTGTACGGAAAGGGCTACCGGCCCGCTTATCGCGTAATTGACTATCCCGTTGACGGCCACTCCGAGGCCGCGGCTTCCAAAGGCAGAACCCCCTGACGGCAGCGTGAACAGGGCCTCCACCGCGCCCAGCCAGTTGCGGTTATAACCCAGCTCGTGCTTGAACCCCAGCGTTGCCGCTGAATAGCCATCAATCTCCCGGGCGGCGGAGCCAGGGACGGCGGGGGTCTTTTGCCGGGTGTAGTTGGGGGGGAGCAGGACAAACTCGTTCCTGTCCGGCAGGCCGGCCCGCAGCTCTGGCTGGGGATAATTGTCCGCCGTGCCCCCCGGCGGCCTCAAACCGGCGTGCTGAAAGCCCATTTCCAGCACCACATGGCCAAGGGGGGCCGCACAGGCGCTGTCTGATACGGTCGGCCGGTCCAGGATGGCAAACAGGGCGGACGGGCCGGAGCAGGGGTCGGGAATGGCCCTCTCCTTCTCCTGGGCCAGGGCCTGCCCGCAGGCCGCAAGCAGACCGGCAAAAAACACAAGAGCGGATGCCCATGCCTTCATTTGAAAATATGATATCACACGAGTTTCCGGCTGAAAGAACATCATGAGATTTTTCTTGTAATTTTTTATACTATAAAGGCTCAAAAAAACCTGTTTTATAAAGGAGAAACATTTTTATGGCGAAGGCGATGACGAAGTCCCAGATTGCGGAGCATCTTGCGAAGAAGGTGGACATCAAGAAGGTGCAGGCGGTGGCGGTGCTGGACGAGATTGCGAAGCTTGCCTACAAGGAGGCCAAGAACTCATTTACGCTTCCGGGCATCGGAAAGGTCGTGCTCGTGCAGCGCAAGGCCCGCATGGGCAGGAACCCGCAGACAGGCGCAACTATAAAGATACCCGCAAAGAAGGTCGTCAAGTTCCGGGTGGCAAAGGCCGCAAAGGACGCCATCCTCGGAAAGAAATAGTTTTTCTTCCTTAACCATGAGGTAGTTGATATGCCTGAAAAAGTCCTTATCCATCCGGCTGCATATAGTAACGTCAGCCGGGCCGTAGAGCGGGTCTTTGAGCTCTTTCCCCTGCAACTGCGGGGAAAAAGGGTCCTTGTAAAGCCTAACGTCCTCAGGGCCTCGGAGGCGGCGGAAAGCATCGTCACCAACCCCGCCGTCCTCCGGGCCGTGGTCGAAAAGGTGGAAACGATGGGGCCTGCCTCCATCGTTGTGGGCGACAATCCGGGCCTGTTCAGCTACGGGGCGAACGAGGAAAGCTTCAAGAAAACAGGCCTGATGGAGGCGTCCAAGGGCTACTATCAAAACATAGGCAACGATTCGGTGAAGGTTGCCTTTAACGCCGCGTTCCTGCCCTCGGTCAGCGTCTCGCGGGCCGTGATGGAGGCCGATGTAATCATCAGCCTGCCCAAGTTCAAGACCCACGGTTTGACCGTCATGACCGGAGCGATCAAGAACAGCTACGGCATTTTGCCCGGCGCCCAGAAGGCCATGCTGCACAAGGCGGCGGGCAGCCCCGAGCGCTTCCATGAGGTTGTGGTAGAGGTCTTTCGCCTGCGGGTGCCGGACTTGTTCATAGTGGACGCGGTGGTCGGCATGCAGGGGAACGGGCCTGCCTCCCCCGATTTAAGGAATATCGGGCTCGTCCTTGCCTCAGACAACGCCGTGGCCGTGGACGCCGTCATCGCAACCATGATGGGGTGCGAGCCCGGCAGGCTGCGCTTCCTCAGGAAGGCAAAAGAGGCCGGTCTTGGCGACTATGACCTCGCTGCGGCTGAAATCATCGGGGAACTGAAGAGGCTTCCGGATTTCAAGCTGCCCCCAATGGGGGGCGAGGCCCTGATGAAAAACGAATCCATGCAGTCGATGCTCCACAGCCGGGCGGTGCTCCGGCCGAAAGCCGGCCCCGAACGGTGTACCGGCTGCGGCACCTGCGTAGACCATTGCCCGGTATCGGCATTGTCCATAAACGGGCAAAAAAATATCCCGGAGGTAGACCCCGATGTGTGCATCGCGTGCTTTTGCTGCCAGGAGATGTGCCCCGAAAAAGCGATCACCCTGCGGTAAATAGCGGGATTTCCTGAATTGCCTGCGGCCGCCTGGAACAGCGGCCAATCCTGCCCTGCCCTTGTCCATAATGAATGGATAGCGAGCGTATTCCCCGTGGGCAAAAAATTGTGACAACACCCGCTTTGAATCAATTCGATTTCGCATCGCCCAAAATCGTGCTATATTGAAAATATCTGGTCGCTGCCAGCCGTCCTGGGGGAGCGGTCGTCTCTGCCCTGGGGGGCGCATTCAAGAAATGTATTCTATACTGACATCGATGCTGGAATGTCCGATGTTCAAAACTGCCACACTGTTGAATGATGGACGGGTGCTGGTTGTGGGCGGAAAGACGGCGGATATATTCGACCCCCGGACCATGAAATTTACCAGGACCAGGGGCGTTCCGGACAGGCCCCGCAAGGGTCATTGTGCGGCCCTGCTTCCGGATGGGGCCGTTTTGATTACCGGGGGATACTCCAGCAACTCTGCTATAAATGGCCCCTGAGCAAACCGCAATGACGGTGCAAAACTTCTGCCAATCTTTGCATTGACTGAGAAAAAGGACCGTGAGTTCAGGAGGGTGAAATGAAATTTGCAAAAAGCTTTGTGGTGTTATTAGCCGTTTTCCTGATGCCGGCGGTCTTGTCCGCGGCTTCGGGACCCGTATCCGGAATATACAGTCTCACGAAGGGGATGGGGCAGGTAGACCAGTCGGTATTGAGACTCGACTATGTAAAAGGCATAAGCATCAGGGCCGGATGGGATGAGATAGAACCTGAAGAGGGAAGGTTTAACTGGGGCTATCTGGACAACGCCCTGAAGGAAGTCAAAAAAGCAAACAAAAAGGCGATGATAAGGATACTGCCGGGAGTCCATTCACCGGCGTGGGTTTTTAAAAAAGGGATCAGGTCTATTGATATAAGGGATTCCAATCCTCATCATAAGACCTATGGGATCCTGCGCAGGGTCCCGCTGCCCTGGGATGAAGTTTACCTCGGGATATGGTTAAAATTTGTCGAGGCGCTCGGAAAACGGTATAACGGCAATGATGCAATCGTATTGGTACACATGGCTGGTCCGACAGTGAATTCGGCTGAGATGCACATTCCAAAGAGGGGGGAAGCGAAAACACTGGTCATAAATGCAGGCTATTCCAAAGATGCCCTTGTTTCCGCATGGCGCAGGGTGATGGACGCGTATTCGGCCGCTTTCCCGGAAAAGGAACTCTCGTTGAATATAGCCGTCCCGTTCAGGAGAGACGGGACATTGGAAGATGTTATACAGTACGGCATCTCAAAGATCGGAAACCGCTTCGCCGTGCAGGGTAACTGGCTTAGTGCGCACACGCGGGACCGCTTTTATCCCTATCATGTGATGGCAGGGCTCAATGCAAACGTAAACAAGGGCTTTCAAATGCTGGCGGCGTCAAAGAATGGATCAAGACAAGGGTCTCTTGACGTTTCAATTCAAAAGGGCCTCAAAGCCGGAGCGAGGTATTTCGAAATTTATGAGGCGGATATCAGGGATTATAACAGCCGGCAGCTTTTTGAGGGGCTTGACAAGAAATTGAGATAAAAAAAGCCCCCTCCATAAACGGGAAGGGGCTGAACTGATTTCCCGTATAAATGGATAGCGAGCGTATTCCCCGTGGCAAAAAATTGCCACGGGGCCAGGCGAGCCATAAACAAAAAAAACTCCTTACATTAGCTTCCCTGCGGCTTGCCGCAGGGAAGCTCAATCTATTCAGAATTTTTCATTCAGTTTTAAATTCTCATTTGCGTATTGGAGGTCCGCATCGTTGGCCGGGACGGCATCCACGCCCCAGAATTCGATATAGCTTGCGCCTGCGGCAAGCCCGTTGTCTATCGCCTGTCTCAGCGTCCCTCCAAGCCTCGTCGGGTCATTCGCGCTGCAGAGCATCTGGAACCCAACATCGGTCTGAGATGAAAAGTTCTTCACTATCAGGTAAAGAGGATTGGTCGAGTTCGTCTTGGCCGCGAGCCAGTTGCCCTGGACGCGCAGGCGGGTCCCCAAACGGTTATACGCATAGTCCAGTATCTGGGTCAAAAGGCTTTCTTTGTCGCCGAAGGATATGGGATAGGCTATGTCTATGCCCAGAGCGGTCGAGGGGAACGCCGCATTATAGGCGTCGATTACCGTTGACCATGCCCCGATCAGTTTGGTGTCCGTATACCCGAGAGAGGTCCAGAAGGCCTGGTCCGTCTTGTTGGGAAGGTACATCTCCCCCGCCCTGCTGGGCCCCGTCATCTGAATCGTGACTACCTGGGCCATACCGGCGTATTTGGTCCCCAATGCCTTGATGAAGCTGGTCCATTCGTTCAAAAATACGCTGTCCCACGGAACGGGCATGGTGGACGCGCCCAAATCCGGGTCCGTAAAGTTGAAAGACTGGGCGCCTTCAGCGTAGACCCAGTCCGGAGTGAACTGGCCGCCAAACACCCTGATCATCACCTTTTTGCCGTTTGCGGCAGCCGCGCTGATGTTATTGTCCAGGTAACTCCAGTCGTAAACGCCTTTTTTGGTCTCGATGGCGTTCCACCCGATGCGCAGGGATATCCCGGTTATGTTCGGGTCGGAAAGCTGACTGCTGGAAAACGACTGCCCCAGCGCATATACCCCGCCCATTTTCACTGCCGGTGCGGGAGAAGGAACTGGTGTTGGAGATGGATTAGGTGGGGAGGGATTTGAAGTTGGAGAAGGGCCGGAAGGGGGTGCACCAGGATTCGAAGATGGATTGGATACGGGTGCCGGAGATGGACCAGATGGCAAGGATGGCTCTGAAACCGGGGAAAAACCTGAAGAGGGTGTGGCTGGATTCGAAGATGGATTGGATGAAGAGGGGGTGGAAGAGGTTGAGGATGGGCCGCACCCGTAAAATACCAAAAACAGGAAAGTGGCAAGCAAAAAAATTAAACGCCTCATTGTATTTCCTCCTGATCGTTGCAGGATATCTGGAGAACGGTTTTGAGAGATTGAAGGGGGCCGGGTCTTCTGTTTGTCCCCCGATGGTTTCGGACAGGGAGCCCCCTCCCCCGGAGTTGGTCCGGGGAAGGGGACTTGTGGTCTTTTCTCATCTTGCCACTGAGAAGTGCTCATTGAGTTTTAAATTCTCATTTGCGTATTGGAGGTCCGCATCGTTGGCCGGGACGGCATCCACGCCCCAGAATTCGATATAGCTTGCGCCTGCGGCAAGCCCGTTGTCTATCGCCTGTCTCAGCGTCCCTCCAAGCCTCGTCGGGTCATTCGCGCTGCAGAGCATCTGGAACCCAACATCGGTCTGAGATGAAAAGTTCTTCACTATCAGGTAAAGAGGATTGGTCGAGTTCGTCTTGGCCGCGAGCCAGTTGCCCTGGACGCGCAGGCGGGTCCCCAAACGGTTATACGCATAGTCCAGTATCTGGGTCAAAAGGCTTTCTTTGTCGCCGAAGGATATGGGATAGGCTATGTCTATGCCCAGAGCGGTCGAGGGGAACGCCGCATTATAGGCGTCGATTACCGTTGACCATGCCCCGATCAGTTTGGTGTCCGTATACCCGAGAGAGGTCCAGAAGGCCTGGTCCGTCTTGTTGGGAAGGTACATCTCCCCCGCCCTGCTGGGCCCCGTCATCTGAATCGTGACTACCTGGGCCATACCGGCGTATTTGGTCCCCAATGCCTTGATGAAGCTGGTCCATTCGTTCAAAAATACGCTGTCCCACGGAACGGGCATGGTGGACGCGCCCAAATCCGGGTCCGTAAAGTTGAAAGACTGGGCGCCTTCAGCGTAGACCCAGTCCGGAGTGAACTGGCCGCCAAACACCCTGATCATCACCTTTTTGCCGTTTGCGGCAGCCGCGCTGATGTTATTGTCCAGGTAACTCCAGTCGTAAACGCCTTTTTTGGTCTCGATGGCGTTCCACCCGATGCGCAGGGATATCCCGGTTATGTTCGGGTCGGAAAGCTGACTGCTGGAAAACGACTGCCCCAGCGCATATACCCCGCCCATTTTTTGTGGAGTGGTGGTAGTGCCGCCTCCGCCACCACCGCCGCCTCCACCCTTCTTGTGGTATCTCTGTATGGAGGCCGAGGTGGAACCGGTACCGGAGGCGCCTGAAGAACCCGACGAACCGCAGCCGTACGACATCAAGAAAAGGCAGCCGACAAACAGGAAGGTCAAACGTTTCATCATACACAACTCCTTTTATTCCGGGTAATGCAATTGTTTCAAACGAAGCTTCGGGAAACTCGGGGAGCGCTCTCGACAACATGTTCCTTGTTTTTTTCAAGCTGCGTCTGCAAGTCAATGCATTTATGCAATAGTATGAAGGAACATACGTTTCAAAGATGTGAGTCATATCACATATGTTTTTCGGGGAAAGCAGGGGAGGAGCTTCGCGGTATTTTCCAAAGCAGGTAGATGCAGGACAAAAAAATCACCCCCCGATGGAAGGGGGTGATTCAGCAAGAAGAATTGATCTTCCCTGCGGCAAGGCGCAGGGAATCTAATGTGAGGAGTTTTTTAGACTTTTAGCCGTCATTCCGGGCTTGAGCCGGAATAAACTGCAAGGTTAACCGGATTAATATTTTTCCTGCAGCTTCAGGTTTTCATCGGCATACTGTATATCCGCCGCATGGGCAGGGTTCTCGATATCCGTGCTGTAGATCTCAAGATAACTGGCCCCGGCCGCAAGGCCGTTGTCGATCCCCTGTCTCAGTGTGCCCCCGAACCTGTCCGGCTCAAGGTCCGCGCTGTATAGCATCTGGAAACCTGCATCGGTGCGGGCTGAAAAGCTCTTGACCACCTGATAGAGCGGATATACCTCGTTTGTCTTGGCCGCCAGCCAGTTGCCCTGGACCCGCAGGCGGGCCCCCAAACGGTTATAAGCATAGTTCAATATCTGGTCCAGCACGTTTTCCTTGTCGCCGAAGGACAGGGGATAAGCGATGTCGATGCCCACGGCGGTGGAAGGGAATGCCGCGCCATAGGCGTCGATTACAGTTGCCCAGGCCCCGATCAGCAAGGCGTCCGTATAGCCCAACGATTGCCAAAACGCCTCATCCGTCTTGTTTGGAAGGTACATCTCTCCGGCATCACAGGGGCCGGTCATCTGTACCGTGACCACCTGGGGCATTTGCGCGTATCTGGCCGCCAATGCCTGAATAAAACGGGTCCAGTTATTCAAGTAGACACTGTCCCATGGAACAGGCATCGTTGCCGGGACGCCGTTATCCGTAAAGTTAAAAGGCTTGGCCCCTTCATTGTAAACCCAGGCCGGGGTGAATTGGCCCGCTATGACCCTGATCATTATTTTTTTGCCTTTTTGAATGGCCCGGCTGATGTCGGTATCGAGGGAACTCCAGTCGTAAATTCCTTTTTGCGCCTCGATTGTGTCCCAGTGAGCACGCAGGGACACCCCGGTTACACTGGGATTGGAAAGTACGCCATCCGATATGCCTGAAACGGCAGTCCCCAATGCATATACTCCGCCCATCTTTATGATTGGGCCGGCAGGCTGTTCAGGCGAAGCGGGGTCAGCCGGGGCGGAAGATGATGAACCGCATCCGGAGATCATCAAAACAAGAAAAACGGCAAACAGAATGTTCAATTTCATCATATGCCTCCTTTGCCCGGTCAAATGCGAACGCCGGGTTTGGCAGCCCGGTAAGGATTCCCGGGACTAAAAACTTCATGGGCTGACTGGATAATCATTTTTCCCAAAGATAAACTCTCGCGTTATAGCTCTCATAAACCACCCTGAAATTGTGAGTTATATAATTTACGGTATCTTTGTCATTGGACATCAGGCTTTGGACCGGAGCGGCGACCAGCCAGATGCGGCCGCTTTTGGCCGCTACATTCTGGAATTCATCAAGACTGGTGGTGACAGGATTTCCCATATATTTATCAAAGACGCCGGGATAATGGTCATCCACATCATAGACAGACGTCTTCTGGAGCCGGGTGATCAGGCTGTAATCGCTGTGAACGCCGCCGTAATAATACAGTGTGTGCGGCGTCATGGCATAGACCACATCCCCTTTCCTGAGATTTTCCATGACGTATTTGGCCGTCGATTTATAATCGACCCAGTAGACGTTCTGCCGCGTAAGGATTGGCGGGTCGGGAGGGCTTGCGGACAGCAGATAGAGCTTAAGCAGGACATTATTGGAGGCCAGGAATAGAACCGACCACAATGCCGCAAGAGAAAGGGAAGCGGAAAGCGCGGCCGCCGTGCGCCTCTTGTCAATAATGGTCCGGAGCCTGTCCACAAACAGAAAGGCCGCAGCAGTTGCGCAGACTATCAGCAGCGGCTCAAGATGGTATATGTATCTGCTGGCTGCGATCTGCAGGAAATTGGTCATCATGAAAACTGTGCCTGCCAGCACTATATAGAGGTACCTTAAAGGCCTGGAAGTAAAAACAAAGGGCATCCCTGCTATGAGAAAGGCGGTTAAAATCCAGTTGTTTTCGGCAAAAAAGAACATCCGGAGGTAAAAATACGGGTTGTACATGGGGTCCAGAAAAAAAAGGGCCGGCATGCCTACATCGGAGATCTTCCCCGCAATAACCAGATACGACTCCTGGTAAAACATCCTCCTGCTCATTTGTATGAACACGGTAAGGAAAATAATCGCAAAGCCCCCCCACAGGTGTTTATTCCTGGCCCAGGAGAAGTCCCTGCCCTTATGCGCCAGCAGTGCAAGAAGGAAAGCGAACAGGATGAATGCCGAACCTTCCCAGCTAAGGTACATGAGACTGAAGGATATCCCGGTCAAATACAGGTATTTAGTATTCAACCGGGTCTCATTTACGGCCTTGTAAAAGAAAAGGACGGTAATCGTTGTCCAAGCCTGAATCAGCTGCGGATAGAACAGGTTCCGGCTCCAGATAATGCACCATGGATGGAAGGCATAGATAGCGGCTGCCGCAAGACCGGTTTTCCTGTTGAACAGTGTCCTTCCCAGCAGATATACGAGGTATATCCCCAGCGTGCCCCAGAAGACGGAATGGAGCCGCGCGGTAAAATCGCTCAATCCGAGCAGGAGCACAGGGACGGAGATTGAAAAGGGCAGGAGTTCATAGGTGGTCATGGGCTTTGTCATGGAACCGATGAGCTTATGCGGATAGCCGGATTTCATCAATCCCTGGGCATACTGGAGCATGCTTACTTCATCATGGCTCAGGGATGCGTAATCGAGCCCGCGAATCCTGATAAAAAAACCGGCCGTGATAATCCCCGCAAGGAGAAGAAAACGGAGAACCCGTATTGTTTGTCCTCCGGATGAGACCAGATTTCCGGCCCCGCTTTTTTCCGGCCTTGTCCGCACGAACCCGGCCGCCTGGAGAATCAGCAGGATCATGAGAGCAAAAAATACGTGCTTAAGCTGAAAAGGGAAGGAGGGGCCATACCTTACATCAAACTGTAAAAGGTAGACGAAGAGGAGAAAGAGAAACGGCGGCATATGCAGGACCCCGGCCGCGGCGAAGCTTTCAAGGAAATCGCCGCCTGCAACCCGTGAATGAACGGATGCTATCATGAATTGCAGACATAGGAATACCGCCATAACGCCGGCCACAAAAGAGCAGAACTTCAGGAAATCAAGCAATGCGAACGGCAGCGGTATTCTTATGTTGCCAGTGCTTTTGTACAGGACTCCCCATGGCTGGGCGGGGTATTTTGCGACCAGCACGGGGGTCTTCCAGTCCGGCGAGCCGCTGCCTGGGAGGGCCATTTGTCCGGTGACATCTGATATGGTTTTCCATGTCGCATCACTCGTGAGGGATAAGGTCGAATTGCCGCTTTGGATCAGGCCCTCCGCCAGCAGGCCTGCGGGACTTTCAGGGGCATATACGCCTATGCCTATGGTGTTTGTGCCCGGGTGCAGCAAGGGGGTTATGTTGTACATGGTGAACGTCTTTTCGGGAGACTGGGACATGGCGGCGGGCACGCCATTCACCGTGAGTACGTAACTTGCGCCTCCCGCGATCCCGATGATCCCGTCCTTCACCGGCGAATCCAGCATGACGGATTTGGTAAAGAATGCCGAGCGCGTAGTCTGTTTGGGGTGCCATATCCAGTATCCGGCGATGGCCTTTCCGATTGCAAAGGGCGGGGCCGGCGAAGCAAGGACGGGAAATGCCCGGGCGTTCCCCTCGACAACCGCCTTGTTCCATCGCGATCTGTCGAACTGCCTGGAGAACCAGGGAGTGCTGCCTTGCCCCTGTCTCTCTTCGACCGTAGCAATGCTCCAGGTCCCGTCACTTAAAAAAGGATGCTCTTTTCCCATGAGGTCGGCATAGACCCCTTTCAGCAGGAGCCTCGGACCTCCGGGATAACTGGTCCTCCGCACATATGCGGCGATTACATTTTTCCCGGTGTGAAGCTTTCCGGTGATGTCATGAATCCCGGAGACGTTCAAAGATACGAATTTGTCGGAGGATATTCTTTCCTCATTGACAAAGAGGGCAACATTGTCGGTGGCGGCCACCGATATCCAGGCGTCCGCAGCCTCCCCGGGGATATTGATTTCTTTTGCAAAATAGCCGTGAGGCGCGGGGCTGCCGGTGCTTATCCATGCGGCCCCTTTGAAATCGAGGGCGTAACGGTGAGCCGGATATTCGGAAAAAATAAACCACAGGAAATACCCCGTGGTAAAACCGAACAGGAGAACGGGAAGTATCCCGTATGTGAGTTTCATGTATTCCCGTCTGGCCACGTTATCTCCCCACCGTGCTCATAACGGCCCGCAGATTGTAATATTTGTCGAAGAACAGGGATTTCAAATAGAATTCGCGGGCAGGAGCGAATTTCTTCAGCTTGTAATATGAATCAGCGATATCGGAGCAGATATTAGCCCTGATAATATTGTTATGGGAAAGTTTGAGGAATTGAAGCCCGGTAAGGATGGAATCCTCATACGCGCTTATGTCGTAATACGCCCTTGTCAGGAAATAATAAACGTCGATTTCCGCAGGGTTTGCAGCTATGGCCATTTTCCATGTGTCTATCGCCAAAGCCGCATTTCCTTTTCTGTATCTGTAAAGTCCTTCATTGGTATAGACACGGGAAATGAGATGGCTGCCGACTGTATTGGACACGGACGGATCAATCAGAGCGGCCTTTTTATAATAAAAGAGGGACGTTGGGAAGGCGTCAGCCCGCGTAAGCAGGCTGCCCTTGTAGATATAATAATCCGCCTCGTTGGTCTTTCCCAGATAGAAATAGGCTTTGCCCAGATTGATATGGAATTTGTCCTGATAGCCGAGGTTGGGGTCCCACCGCCTTGCAAGGGCGTATTCGTCTACGGCCCCTGCATACATACCCTTGGCAAGATAAGCATCCCCCATCTTCAGGTAATGCTCCGAAAGCAGGTATGGAGCCAGTGAAAGCAGGAGATAAGAGAGTATGATTGCCGCCAGCGCTGTAAAGGAAAATTTTCCGGTCTTCCCCGCCGTACGGGAATTGGCAAATGCGGCTAATATGAACAGGCTTCCGAGGACCGCCGCATACCAGCCGAGAGTGACTGCATGGAAGGTGGCATAAAGTCTGTCGGTGATGGTGTCCGTAGAGATGGAAGCGTCGAATGTCGGCTCTACCCCCAGATTGGGCGGCAGGAATTTCTTGAACGAGATTATGAGATTTTCCTGCCGGTTCAGATCATCTATCCCGATGATCCTCCTGGAGTCGAACAGTGCAAAAGTGAAGAAAAAATGCAGGGAAAGAAGTATGCCGGCAGCGCCCGATGCGAAACTCATCCACCTGAACCGTTTTGACAGGGAAACGCAGGAGAGCAACGCCATCGAGAGAAAAAGCACGCCGTAGGAAACCCTCCCTGGAAGGTCCTCTGAAAGCCTTATGTTGCGCCCTTTTATCCACCCCAGTATGGGCCGGTCGATCCAGCCCAGGAAGTAACTGGCAGCCAACAGCAATGCGCCTGAAAGAATAAGCGCCTCTGTGCCGAGGGACTTGCGCGGGGCCGCCATAATTCTGTTTTCTTTCATGTCATTCCGCGTCGCCCTGCGCCGCTGGAGCCGCAGACGGTTTTTCCGGTTTTCTGAAAAATAAAATACTTTCCTTGAGCACGGCGATCTCGCTCCCTGAGAGCGTCTTGAGAATTATGTTTGCCAGGGCGAAAGCTGACAGGCTTGCAAGGGCCCCGGCAATCATGACAATGGGCGCGGAGCCGGCAAACTGGTACAACACAGCCCACATTGCGAGCCCCGCAACAAGAGGTTTCCACAAGGGCTTGGTGAAGGAAATTTTCTTGTATATTGATTTAAGGAAATATACCCCGGCGCCAAACAGCAGGACCTCTGAGGCGAGCGTCCCGATGCAGGCCCCGATAAAATCGAACCTTGGTATCAATATGTAATCGAGAAGTGCATTTATACCGAGACTGAGGAATGAGCTGATGGCGTATAGCCGTTGTTTGCCGAGGGCCGAAAATAAATAGATGAACTGCGCACTAGGGAATAAAAACAATATGGCGATGCTCAGGATATGAAGCGCCCTGTAAGAGGACACGAACTTTTCGCCGAAGGCAATAAAAATAATTTCCCTGGACAGAGTAGCCAGGACCACGACGATGGGAACGCTTATCAGGCACATGAACTTAAGGTTTCTCTCGTAAGCATCGAACAGTTCCTGGTGCGATTTTTTTGCCAGCCGCGAGAAGACCGGAAACAGAGAAATGGTCAGCGTCTGGGGCAGCAAGGTCATTGCCTGGACAACCTTATAGGAGGCGCTGAAGAGGCCGACTGAGGCCTTTGTGCTTATTGCCGAAAGTATCAGTATGTCGACCTGCCATGAGACCTTCCTTAGTATGCTCGATATGCCGACCGGAACGGCCTCGAAGACAAGATACCACCATTTTTTCAGGTCCAGGACCATTTTCGGCCTGCCATATCTTTTGCTGATAATGACGTAGTAAAAAAACCACAGCAAAATGTTTGTAACCAGGTAGGCAGCGGCGATTTCGACAAGTCCCTGCCTGAGTTTTATCAGGGCAAAGATAAATGCCAGGAGCAGGACCTTGTGAAGTATGAACCCCGCCGCATTGTATTCCATTTCCTCCATGGCCCTGAATATGGAGCTGTATCCTATTGCATGTACGGTTGCAAGGACGGCTATCCCCATTATATACGTCGCGTTCCTGACATCCGGCTCGATGTTGATCACATTGACGATGATGGCTATCAGAATGAAAACGATGACTGAGAAGACCCATATGAGCGACTTGGTTACCCCCAGCTGATAGGGGAGTTTGTCCCTGTTAACCGAAATTTCCCGTACAAGGATATTGTTCAGGCCGGAATCGGCTATAAGCTGGAAAGCGCCCACCAGTGCGAGTACAAAAGAATACTTTCCGAAACCTGCCAGCCCGAGATAGCGGGCGACAATTACGGTCGTGAGGAAATTCAGTCCGAACCCTATCATTTCGGACGACAGTATTACAGCCATATTCTTTGCGATCCGCCGTGATTGTTTCATTTTTATTTGGCGGATGTATAGGACTGCCCTGTCGATTTGAGCAATTCCAGATAGGCAATTCTCAGGTTGTATTTTGCATCCGAAAGCGCCTTCCGGCTTGCATACAGCGTATATTCGGCGTCCATCAGAGAGGAAAGGGAGGTGAGGTTCTGGTCGAACTGTGCTCTCATCAGTCTCGCAAACTCAGTTGCCTGCTCGACGGCCTTTTTCTTGGTTTCGATATCGGCCTCCCAGTTATGGATTTTTGCATAGGCCCCGATGACGTCCTGGACGATTGTCCCTTTCACGGACTGAAGGGTTTTCTCCTCCTTGGTGACCAGCAGGGCTTTGCTCCTGACATTTGCCCGGGTGGCCCCGAATTCGAACAGGGGCATGCTCAAATGCACCATCCCTATGAAAAAGGTGTTGCTGCGTGCCCGGTAGTCGCTGGACGCAGAACCGTCGGCAATGATGGAGACTTCCGGATACAACTGGCTTTTTGCAAGACGCTGCTCCTCTTGGGCAATTGAAATCCGCATTTCCTGCTCTTTGATCTCGTGCCGGTTTGCGAGTGCGGCTGCTTTCAGGGCATCAAGAGGCGGCAGGCTGCGCGTGGAAAAGCCTTTGTCCGTAATATCTATTTTCTGCATGGGGTCCATCCCCATATTCATGGCCAGGCCGGCCATGATCCGGGGGGTCGCGTTCTGTGCGCTTGCAAGCTCCTGTTCTCCGAACGCGAGCTTGACTTCAGATATGAGGAGGTCGTTTTTCGAAAGGAGCTGTTGGCGGTATTTTCCGGCGGCGAGGTCATGATCGAGCTTGAGGGATTTTATGTGCTCCTCTGCGGCCTTTACATCCTCCTTGTTTTTCAGCAACTCGATAAAAGAGGAGCCGATCGTGTTCGCCAGCGCATTTTTCTTTGCCTCATAAGTGCTCTTGTCCAGCAAGTTCTGGCTCTCCGATTTCTTTATCGAGGGCGCGTTTTTTGAAAAGAAGGAGCCCTCCTTGACTATCGGGATTGTAAGGGTGAGACTTCCTATTGCGAACTCTCCGGAGGCCGTCCTGCTTCTAAGCCCCTCTTCGGTTACTCCCCTGACCGTTGCAAAGGGACTGGTCGGGCGGCCGGTCAGATAACCGCTCTCGGCGTTGAGTTCGAGGCGGGGCAGGAAGAGTTTCCTTTGATACGAAAGATCATATGCCGATGCCGCCATGGCTGCTTCCGCCGATTGCAAATCCGGGTTGTTCCTGATTGCATACCCGATGCAGCGTTGAAGAGTCCAGAGGTCTCCGGCAGACCGGGAACCGGCTGAGTAGGCGTAAACTGAGGGCATCAGAACGGCAAATATGAAGATAACTGATGGGAAAAGTCTTCGTGTGATTATTGCCTTTGCCAAAACGTGATCTCCTTTCGGCTTACGACTGTTTGGATTTTCCGTTTTCTTTCATTATCCGCACCTTATCTCCGTCTTTCAGAAATTCCAGTCCGGCAGTTACAACGCGGTCTCCTTCCTTCAGACCTTCGACTATTTCCGTTAATCCGTCCGAGGAGACCCCTGTCTTCACCGCTCTTATGTGCGCGGTCGAATCCGGGCCGACAACAAACACGGTTGCGCTTTCGCCCACAGGGTTGATTATGGAGACGGTCGGGGCGGCAAGGGCCTTTTTATAGTTCCTGATCCTGACAAAGCCGGTCAGTCCGGGTGTGAGCCTCATCTGATGATTGGGGATTTTCACAAAGGCGACGAACGTCCTCGTCTTCGGATCGGTGTTGGGATCCATCTTGGTTATTTCACCCTTGAATACCTCATTGGGAAAAGCGTCGAAAACGACCTCTACCTTTTGGTTCAATTGCGTGTACGCGATCCTGTTTTCAGGGACCCTGGCCATTATGTAAATGTCGTCAATGACGCCAAGGGTGAACAGCGGGGCCCCCAGCCTCGGTATCTCACCGGGGTTGATCGACCTTTCAAGAACAATGCCCGCGACCGGACTTTTGACGACCGTCAAATCCATATCCTGCCTTGCCTTCTCGAATTCCCGCACCGCCGTGGAGTATTCGTATTCCGACTCCTTTACCTTGGCGTCAGCCTTCTCGATTTCCACCTTTGGAATAAGAGACTGCCTGTAAAGGTTCACGAGTCTCTGATAAGCCAGCCTGCTGTATTCGAGCGAGGTTTTCGTTCTGGTGACGTTATCCCTGCACTGGTCTGCGGTCGCCTTTATCAACCGCCGGTCGAAGACGGCGAGCGGCTGTTTTTCCCTGATCCTGTCTCCGATTTTTACGTTTACTGAGAGCACAACCTGATCGAGTCTTGCCGACATTGTCACCTTTTCAAGCTGGCAGGTCTGGCCGCCGGCCCCGATGACGTCGTTGATTTCCATTACGGAGACCCTGTCCAGGACGACAGGCATCGGAGCGTGCGCCCGTGCCGCTTTTTTCGGGTCGGTTGCGAATATGTGCTTAACCGCGAGAGTTGATGTGACGGCGATTCCTATCACTCCTGCGGAAATGGCTGCAATAATAATCTTTGTTTTTTTGCTCATTATTTGGTCCCTCCAGCTTTATTGTCAGGAACGATTTTTTTATAGATCGCTTCGATTTTCTTCGCAAGGGAGCGCCAGTCGAAGTTGCCCTTGACTGCCGCTTTTGCATTTGTGCCGAGTTTCTTTCTCAGCGCCGGATCGCGCAGCAGGAGGGATATTGACCGTCCGAACGCGCCGGAATCGGACCCTTTCACCACCATGGCATTTAAATTGTTTTCCAGACCCTTCGAGGAGCCTTCGAAGGCGACAATCGCTTTTCCGGCGGCCATATAGTTCAGGAGCTTCACGGGGAACCCGGGACAGGAAGTCCGCGGTACGGCCGCCACATCCGCCGACGCGAGAAAATAAGGTATTTCTTCAAGCGGGCGCTCGTCCGTAAAGATAACGTGGTCTGCAATCCCCAAGGCGGCGGCCAGTTGCTTATGCCGGGCGAGATCGGCGGGGTTTATTATATTCCCCACGAGAAGCAAAACCGCGTCCCGGATATCCTCTATGACTGTCCGCATTGCCTTGATCAGGTGCTCGATTCCCTGGAATAAATCCAGGGTCCCTGTATAGACCACAAGCGGCCGGCTGCCTATGCGGTGCCGCTCACGCATCACCTCCGGGTTTTTCCCTTCGAACATCTCGATATTGACTCCAGCCGGGATAATGGAAATCCTCTCCCGGGGGATCCCCTTCCGCAACACGAATTTTTCGAGTTCTTCCGAGACCACGGTCACATGGTCTCCCATTTTCGGGACGGCATTGTCGAGGAAACCGGCAATTTTGACTGCCAGTTTTTTGGGCCTTATGAAGTTGTACTGGGGTAGTTCGCTTATCATGTTGTTTACCGCATTGTAGAGCATGGGGGTCCTTGTGATTTTCTTTGCAATATAGCCAGCCAGCGCCCCTTCGTAATTGTGGGCGTGGATGATATCTATTTTCTCCTGCCGGATTACCCTGCAGAGCTTTGCAACCAGCAGAAAATCAAGGAAAGGTTTGTAATATGTGGGGCCGACGGATATCCTTTTTCCCTGCAAGATACTGCCCACCCTGTGTATGGTGATGCCGTCGACCGGAATATCCTGTCCCATCGCGTATGTAACGACATGGATGCGGTGTCCCAGCGAGGAAAGGGCCTGGGACATCTCCCTTATACTGGCGGGGGACCCGTGGTTCGCGGGGAAGGGGCAGGCCGCAACCATTGAGATGGAAAAAGTTCTCATGTCGCTCCTCTACAAATAACCCAGCCCTTTGAGCTTGTCCCTGATTTCATCGGTCTCTTCTTCGGAGTATGCGGAAAAACCCTCTTCCGGTCCGGACGGGGCGGCATCCCTGTACGCTACGGTCCTGGCCAGGCCCTGGTAAAAACAATCCATAAGCACCTTTCCGTCCATATCGGAGGGGACCGGGAGCCCGAGAAGATGAAGCACGGTCGGGGCCAGATCGGTGATATGTATATCGCTGTCCAGAAGTGCCTTGCAATCGACTTTGCTGCCTGAAATTATAAAAATCCCCTCATCCCGGTGGCTCCCAGACCGGTTGAGCATAAAATCGGAGTTCCTTATCTCCGCGGGGCTCATGGTATCGATGAGGATTTTTTTTTGGCAGACAAAACTCGGTCTGCTCAAGTAGGAGTAGCCGTTGTCGTAATCCCACGATATGATTATATCGGGCGCCTTTTCCATATGATCTCCATGATAAAGCTCTTCCTTACTGTAGGCCCTGCGGACCAGCTTCCTGCCGCTGTCATCCGTCCACTCATGGAGAAGTGATATGGTCCTCTTTACGATATCGTTGTATTCGCTTTTTTCAACTGTCCCGTCCGGTTCCCTTCCACGCAGGTTCACTCTCAGGGTGGGATAATAGGGAGTTTCTTCCGAATAGACTTTTGTCTTTGTCCAGTCGATATAGGAAAACCTCAGCTTCGCTTCCCATTTCAGTCCAATGCCTTTAGGATTGAACCGCAGGTGTTTGATAAGTTTCTTGGGCAGCAGCACCCTGACAGAGGCTTTCAGTTTGTCCAGACCTTTATGGAACCTTGCCGTTGCCGGCTGGGTTTTAAACGTGAGCAGGCCCTGGCTCTCCAGGAATTTGTTGACATAGATCACCCTGTCGCCCGCCCCTCCGGCGCCGTGGTCCGACATGACAATGACCGTGGTCTCATCCGAAACGGCGCTCAGCAAATCACCGATATGTTTGTCTACCTGTTCGTATATCCCGTATATCGGATCGAACCCGCAATTATGGCGGCCTTTATCCCTCTGGGGACAGTCCATGTCATGGTATTTCCAGAAATGATGGATGGCGGCATCGGTTTCGCCGAAGACGATCATGAACAGGTCCCACGGTTCGCGGTTCAGGATATAGGAGGCCGTTGCCGCCTTTCTGTCCAGGACAGCGCTCATGGCCTCAACGGCCTTGTCTATCCGGCCGGCCTTCAGGTGCTTCGCAAAGCTTGCCGAAACGATGTATTCTCCCACATTTTCCTTCAGTTCATGGAACAGCTCCCTGGGATACATGATCCTTTCATCCATGAACGGGGCATCGAACCCTGAAATCATTATCCCGTTTATCTCCTCGGGGGGATATGTTACGGGCACCCCGATTACCGCGCAGCGCTTTCCAGCTTTGCTCGCGGTCTTCCACATCGTTTCGCATTTCCGGTGCCTGGCATTCATTATGTCCAGTTCATACGTGCCGTCTTTCCTCTCCATAAAATCAAATACCCCGTGTTTGCCGGGGTTCCTGCCTGTCATAAAGGCATTCCATGCCGGAAAGGTCATGGGCGGCAGCGTAGACCGCAGATTCCGGTATAGGCCGGTACGCATCAGTTTTGCCAGGTTCGGCAGTTTCCCCTGTTCGACCCATGGCCCTATAAGGTCGAAAGTCCCTCCGTCAAGTCCTATGATCATTACCTTTGGCATATGATTACTCCAGATAGCCCAGGGCCTTGAGTCTTTTCTTTATCATGTCGGCCTCCTCGTCCGAATACGAGCCCTCACCGGGTCCATCCTGAACCGGGTCTGAAGGGGGAGCGTAATTTATCGGATGATCTCTGAGATACTCCCCGGAGAACGCGCTCTCTATTACCTTTCCGTCCATATCCTCAGGGATTGGGCAGCCCATCAGATACAACAGCGTCGGCGCAAGGTCGGCAATGCCGGTCCCGTCCGGGACATGGGCATGCCTGAAGGGGCGCCCTTTGAAAAGGAATATCCCCTTGTACCGGTGGGTCCCGCTCCAGTTCACAAAGTTGTCCGCCCCTGCGCTAAGTTTCTTCACGACTGTGCCGTCACTTTCCTGAGGACTGGGGCGGAGGGTAAAGCTGTCGTCGTCCCACCAGCTCAACAGCAAATCCGGAGCCGACTCGGCATAAGGGCCCGTGTACACTTCATGCTTCCTGAATATCCCCTTCACCACCTTTGTGCCTGTTTCAGGGTCTTTCAGTCCGTGCAGCCTGTCTGTGATAAAACCGAGGAGTTCTTCGTATTCCGCCCCGGGGTTTACCGTGCCATGGGGGAATTTTCCCTTCAGGTTTACGTAAACGTTGGTATAAGTGGGGAGGACCTCGTAGCAAAAGGCCTTTGTACTTTCCCAGTCGATAGCGGACAGTGAGGTAAGGCTCGTCTCCCATTTCTTTCTCACACCCGGGAAAAAGTTTGCGATCTTCGCTTTCTGCCGCGGGGTCAGGGTCCGCCTCAGGAGAGGGTCAAAGGTCTTGACGGCTAGATGGAGAAAGGACCGGGGACTGGTTTCTTTGAACTTCAGCACACCTATATCGGCCATGTACCGGTTGAGGTGGACAATCGTGGGGCTCGATGGCCCGGCCCCGTGGTCGGACATGAGCACAATGGTCGTGTCTTCAGGGACCGCCTCCAGCATCTCGCCCAGTTTGGTGTCGATTGTCTGGTATGCGTGCAGGATGGCGTCTTTGAATTTGGAGGAGCCGTTCCCGTCGTGGCGGAAATGGTTTTTGTCCATATAATGCCAGAAGTAGTGTTGTATCTGGTCCACTGAACAGAAGACGAGCATGAACACATCCACGGGGTGTCTCCCGAGCAGATGAACGGCCAGTTTTGCCCTGTGGTCTTCAAGCGTGGCCATTTCCCTGAGCACGGCGTCCCTTTTATCGTCCGAGCGCATGAATTCGAGGTGACGTATTTCAAGCCTGACACCTCCGAAATCCCTTTGCAGTTCATCCCTCAGGGACCCCGGGTATATGAAATCCGAATTCTCGTCGGGCGTATCCATGCCCGATATCATGAAGCCGTTAACCTTCTCGGGCGGGAAGGTCATGGGCACATTTACTACGCCGACTGTCTTTCCGTGGCCGCTGAGGATGCTCCAGATGGTCCTGCTCCGTCTTGTATTCGCGTTGGTATAGTCGAAACCGTATGTGCCCGGCTTTGGCGATATGAAGTGGAACAGCCCGTGTTTTCCGGGGTTTTTGCCCGTCATGAAGGACGTCCATGCAGGCGAGGTGAGGGGCGGGATGGTGGAGTCAAGATTTCCCCATGCGCCGTTCTGCATCAGATGCCGCAGATGGGGCAATTTCCCTTCCTCAGCCCACGGGGCGATCAGGGAGAAGGTCGCCCCGTCGATTCCTATTATCAGAATTTTTGAAGCTGTTTTTTTATCCGTGCTCACTTTAAACTCTCCTGACCCGGACTTCCGGTATTTAAAAGGTTCCCGTTAAAAGCAGGAATGTGCTTTTCACACTAGTATTCGGTAAATTTCAGGTACGGACTTGTTACTATCCTGGACACGATTTTTGTCGGGACCCCCATGACCGTGCAGTTGTCCGGGACCGGTTCGATTACAAGGGAATTGGCCCCGATCATCACATTGTCTCCGATCTTGACGGGGCCGAGTACCGTACAACCGGTGCCCAGATAGACATTGTTGCCGATCAGCGGTCTGTGTTCGGTCCCCCTGATATTGCCGACTGTAACCCCCTGGTTGATGACGCAGTTATCCCCGATTTTTGTGGCCCCGACAAATATCCCGGAAAAATTATGAATGATGAAGCCCTTTCCTATTTCCGCTTTCGTCTGTATGTTTATTCCGGCACACACCATTACCACAAGTTTCAGAACGGAGTAGACGGAAAACAATATCTCTCTGACCACGGGGATTTTCAGTTTATAGGCCCAGCTGCCAAAACGGTAAACCACCACCGCGATGGTGCCGAATTGCGCAATCAGCCGCAATCTGCCCATGAGGGTCTTCTCCCTGAGATACATTTTGAACTTCCTCTTTATATCGGCTCTCACGTATTCGAACATGTCATTCCTTCCCCAGTTCAGTTTTATCGATCTTCCCTGTAGATGTCCTGGGCAGCGTTTCCCTGAATTCTATTATCTCCGGGACCATGTATTTAGGGACCCTCTCCGCGCAGTATGTACGCATGTCCGCAGGGGTCAGCCCGTTCTGGCGATGGAATGTAACAAACGCCTTGATCAGGTTTCCCATCACCTCGTGGGGCAGACCTATTACTGCGGCCTCTTTGACCTCCGGATGGCTGTACAGGACCGCCTCGACCTCTCCGGGCTCGACGCGATATCCGCGGCTCTTGATCATGTGGTCTCTCCGGCCGAGCAGTATATAGTTTCCTTTTTCGTCTATGGTCGCCAGGTCCCCCGTCCTGTACATCCTGTCCTGGAAAGGCCGGGCCGGGTCCGTTACAAAAGCGCGTCCGGTCTTTTCAGCATCCCCCCAGTAGCCTTGTGCGATCAGGGACCCCCGTGCGCAAATTTCTCCGACCTCCCCCGGCTCCGTCACCGGTTTCCCCTCCGGCGTCAGGACGAGCATTTCCATATTTGCACAGGTCTTGCCGATGTGAACGGACTTGCTGTGCTCATCCGGCGCCTTCCCTATTCTGCAAAGGCTTATGACATTGGCCTCGGTCGATCCGTACAGGTTGTAATATTCCGGGTTCGGGACCAGCTCCATCAGTCTGCGCAGGTATTTGACCGGGAATGGTTCGCCCGCGAAAACGACGGTACGGAGCTTTGGAAATTTATGGCGTTCGAGTTTTCCGTGAAGGACGAGAAGCGAGAGGACCGATGGAACGGAGTACCATATCGAAATGCCGTTCTCCCTGATCCAGTCCGCGAGGGCTATCGGGAATGAAGATACCTCATCCGGCACCAGCACGAGGGTAGCCCCTGCATTGAAGGAGACAAAGAGGTCGAATGTGGATATATCGAAATGCAAAGGCGCGTGGTTTGAAAACCTGTCTTCGGAGGTGATCCCGAATTCCCCGGTTGCCAGGTTCACAAAAGAGAGAGCATTCAGATGGGAGAGCATCACCCCTTTCGGCCTGCCCGTGGAGCCGGAGGTATAGAAGATATATGCCAGGTCGGTATCTATCGACTTGTTTTCAGGGGCGGCTGTTTCAGCTCTTTCCGCAACTTCCTGCCAGGGGACGACCTTTCCGGCCGGAAATGGCTTGTGAGGGCCGGAAATTTTATCGGCAAGCACAGCCAGGTCCAGAGGGCTTCCTTCGGGAAATGCCTGTGTCAGGGTGCCGCTTTTCGCCGCGGACGATAAAATGCATTTAATGCCGCAATCCTTAATTATATAAGCTGTCCGTGCGGAGGGCGACCGGGGGTCGACCGGCACGTATACTCCCCCTGCTTTCAATATGCCGTAAATGCCGGCAACCGACTGGATGGATTTATCAAGGTACACGCCGACGCGGTCTCCTCTTTTTACGCCGTTTTCCTGCAGGACCCACGCCAATTTGCTGCTGGTCTCGTCGAGTTCCCGATAGGTGGTCCTCTCCTTTGCGCAGATAACCGCGTCTTTGTCCGGGTATCGGCGGGCCGAGTTGATTAAAACGTGATGGAGAAGATATTTCATGCATTGCTCCTTTTCCGGTTTCTGCTTTCAGAATGCTCTTTCCGCGCCAGCACTCCCCTGCACAGGTCCGTGTTACAGGTTACCTGCGCCCTTCTTTTTCAAGGCCATCCCGGAAAGGGCGTGAATGATCGCCCATGAAGCCAAATGTGATGAAAAGGACCGGGGGTCCTGTCCGGGATAGATTTCAACGATATCGAGTCCCGCTATCTTTGACTGGCCCGCCCTGTTCAAGGCATAAAACAGTTCATGGGGGAAAAGCCCGTCGAAATCGGCGGGGCCCCCGGGGTTAAACGCCGCATCCACGCAGTCGCTGCAAATGGTCACATAAATGCACTCCGTTCCCGTGCAGGCGATATCAAGCGCTTCGTCCATAACGGCTTCCATGCCCCGGTTCCTGATTTCCCGGATACTGAAGACCCTGGCCCCCATCTCCTTTGCGTATGCCATCTGTGAGGGTGAATTCCTCGGGCCCCTGATCCCCATGTGGACGATGCTCGCCTTCCTGACCTTTTCGATCTGTGCGATCCTGTGGAGGGGACCGCACCTCGGGTACATGTCATTCCCGAAGGATTTTGAATTATCCAGGTGGGCATCAAAATGGATTATGCCGATGTTACCTTCAGCATTTTCACTAAGGGCTTTGACGACTTCAGGGCTGATGGAGTGATCGCCTCCCAAAATGAAAGGTATGCTCTTTTTTTCGTAGACCTTCTTCATCACTGAATGCACGCTCTTCATCGTTCCGGCGGGATCATTGGAAATTACCGGCACGTCTCCCATATCCCCGATCTTCAGGTAATCGAACAGGTCCAGGTCGTATTCGGGCAGATAGCCGCCGTACCTCGCGGAGGAGTGCCTGATAGTCTTGGGGGCAAGTTCGCACCCGCTGAATGAGCCCCAGGTTATCGTGCCCTCCCACGGGACGCCTGCGACTATGACGTCGTATCCGTTCTCCGGCCAATCGGGGTGCACTACATCGGCGCCGAGAAACGAGGGCGTATCGCCGTAGATTACCGGCAGGGAGGCTTTCCTGTTGGCTACCATCGGTATCTCTTTTCTGTGCACGGTATAAAACCTCCTTGGTTGTTCCGCTCAGAGCCCAAGATACTGGGCGATAATATTTTTCTGAATTTCAGAGGTCCCTGAATACAAGGTGCTGCCAACGGAGTCCCTCATGTCCCGTTCCAGTTCGTATTCTGTCGTGAAGCCGTAGCCTCCATGTATCTGGATGGCGTCAAGGCATGACTTTACCCACGATTCGCTCAGATACAATTTGGCGATTGCGGCGTCCACTCCGGCCTTGCCTGTCGTCTGTCTCATCCAGGCGCCCTTATACAGGATGAGCCGGGCGGTCTCCATTCTGACCTTCATGTCCACAAGCTTGTTGGCTATCGCCTGAAATTTACCGATAGGCTGCCTGTACTGTTTGCGCCCCTTTGCCTGCTTCAGACACGCTTCCAGCTGCCTTTCCATTGAACCTATATACGACGCAAGGATAAACCCTCTTTCGCATTCCATGGAATCATTGAAAATACTCGCCCCATTGCCCTCTTTCCCGAGTAGATTTTCAACCGGGACCCGGCAGTCTTCGAAAATCAGCTCGGCCATCGGAGCGGTCTTCAGCCCCATCTTCTCTATCTCCTTCCCTATCCTGAAGCCGGGGAACCCCTTTTCCAGGATGAAGGCGGTCACCCCCCAGAAGCCTTTGCGCTGCTCCAAAACCGCGAACACGATAAACACATCGGCCACCGAGGCGTTGGTGACGAAGGTTTTGGTCCCGTTCAAAATATAGTGGTCACCGTCCAGCCTGGCCGTCGTGCCCATGCTGAAGGCATCGGAGCCGGAATCGGGCTCGGACATGCCGTGGGCGCCTATCCATTCGCCGTTGCAGAGTTTAGAGAGATATCTGCTTTTTTGCGCGGCGGTGCCATAGTTAAAAATTGGCATCTGCACGCTCCACATCTGGGCATTGATACTGAAAATCAGCCCGCTGTCCTTGCATCCGTGTCCCAGCCCCTCCATTGCCAGCATGGTGGTAAGGAGGTCAGAACCGAGCCCGTTGTATTCCTCGGGAAACGGCAGCCCGTGCAAGCCGAACCCGGCGCATTTTTTCCAGAGGTCCATGGAAAAAGTGCAATTTTTGTCCCGGTGGATAACATCCTCGTTCAGTTCCCTTCCTGCAAAATCGATCACCGCTTTCTTCAGTTCCAACTGGTCCTCAGACCAAGAGAAATCCATATTAGTCCTCCTGTATACGAAAGTCTTCACGGGTCATGGCAGTTTCTTCTGTATCAGGGCTGATATCGATTCAACTGTGCCGAAATTTTCTGCGATGATTTCCTCATCATGAATCCGGACCGCAAAGCTTTTTTCGAGGAAGGCCGTCAACCGCATTATGCCGAGTGAATCGATGATGCCCGTGCTGATCAGGGGGTCTTTGTCCTGCAGGTCGGCGAATTTCCTGTCGGTTACAAGTTCTGACTGAATGAATTTTTTCACATTTTCCTTGATGTCCATGCATATTCTCCTTGTCTTTCAGGGCAATAAAACCGGTTTCTGCCGCTCCCGTTCAGCTCTTGAGTCGATATTGGAAGATATGATCTCTCTCAACGCTTTCCTGAAGTTTTCGCCGGTGCAGGTGAATTTTATGCCCAGTTGATAGCCCTGTCCGGAATTGCTTGCCCGCACGACTTTTCCAAGGACGCTGACATGACTTGCACGCCCGTAATCGAAGTCGAGGCGGACGGTATCCTCCGGCCTGTAGCTGGCATCCGTGATGAGGCCCATCCCTCCGTCGCTGATGTTTACGAGGTCTTCCCGCCATGGGTCGTTGCCATCCTGGAATTTGTATCTGAGTCTGACGTTTACTCTCGGATGTTTGCGGTGTTCCTGCAATTTGTTATATAGCACCAGCAGTTCTCTGAATGCCTTTGCGATTACCTTGAGCCTTGCCCCGGATTGTTTGCCCCTGAGCCTTGGATAATGGGTTACGGGGACCTCCTTGATGCGGAACGTGTTTTTGACCGCCTGGGCAAGAATATCCGTATTTACCATCGCACCTACTGCGTCGATCCTTATGTTCTCGAAGACCTCCCGCCTGAAAAGCTTGAAAGCGCAATCGATGTCTTTGATTCTGAGGTCCAGCAGCAACCGGATAAGTATGTTCCATCCGAATGCGTTCAACCGCCTGTGAAACGGGTCCTGCCTCTTTATCCTGTATCCGACTACAATTTCGTAGTCGTCAATCCACCGGAGGAGTTTGCCTATTTCCCTGATGTCGAACTGGAGGTCGGAATCGCAGAAGAAGACAAGGTCGCTTTTTGCCGAGATGATGCCGGATTTAAGGGCCGCGCCATAGCCTTTGTTTTGCGGATGCCTGATTACCTTGATATTGCTGTTGAGCGCGTTATATTTTTTTACGATATCCGGGGTCCTGTCGGAACTCCCATCGTCTACCACGATTATTTCCCAGTTGTCAGTGATTCTTTGCATCGTGTGCAGCGTCTGGTTTAAAGTGTTTTCGATATTGGCTTCCTCATTGAAAGCCGGAAAAATGATTGAAAGGCTTTCCCGCCTTTTGGGAAGGCTCAACCAGTGGTATGAAAGGAGGTCGTTGCAGGCGCGGCAGATCATATCCGGGGTGATGAGACGCATGCAGTCTTTCTCGCACGAGGCCCTGTAACAGCACAGGCAGTCCACTTCCGGTTCGATTACCACCCCAAGGCCATAAAGCTCGAATTCATATTTGTTGAAAATATTGTTCATCAGGACGATTTTCTTTCCCAGGCCCAGGGCCGTATGCAAGGCCGTTGCGGCCCCTGTGACGACAAGATCGCACTGTTCCACAATGGAGGTGACATATCCCATATCGGAGCACCCAGGGTATATGCAGCCTGCCGCCTTTGCGATCCCCCTGTTTTTTTCGTCCTCCTCAGGTCCGCCCAGGAGCACGACCTCTCTGTCCGCGTCGGCGAGTTTTTTTGCAAGCTCGGTCCAATATGCCTCAGGCCAAAGCCGTGTTTTCCACCGGCTCCCGCATCCGGTATTGAGGCCGATCAAAATGCTTTTCTTTTTCAGGTTTCCACCAATGCCGTGTGGATTGGCATTGTTTAAAATGTAGGGCTCCTTATTGAATTGAAATCCGCATATCTCGAATATCTGTTCCTGATAGCTTTTTCTGTTGGCCTTGCTGATGTCGTCGAATATCCCCGTCAACCACGTATGCGTTGCGGCCTCATCCAAAGGACTGCATTTCCCGGCATTCAAATGAAACCCTTTTTTGACATCGGCCCTGATCAGGTTGGCCAGACCGCAGACCTCCCCGTCTTTATCGAGGCTGTAAAGCACGTCGAACGGTGTCGCAAGCAGAGTGAGAATATCTTTCAGGTCGAACCGGTAGACCCGGTCCACATCGGGCGGCAACGCCTCCGGATAATTCGTGAGCCATGATATTTCCGCCCCCGGATGCTCCTGTCTGAGTTTCCTGAGCAGCGGCGTTGTACGGATAACGTCGTCTGCGGAGCCGAGCTTTATAATGAGCAGCTTTTGCTTTCTCGCGGCGTAGTGAGAGCACGTGTCGCAATGGACTTTTTCGTCCTTATGCGGCCTGCACGGCGCATCACCTTTGAAGAATTTGCAATCAGTCCTGATATCCATTAAAAACCCCCTCCCATGGCGGCCTGAATGGATAAAAAAATCTGTCTCTTTGATGAAATGATGTGGAAGAATTGATACTGCTAATAGGTAAAATCTATCAATTTGCACAAGTCCAGTCAAGAATTTTTTTGGGATTTTTATAAGGGGGATGGGCCGCCCATTTCAAAAAAACCGTTTTCTTCAGCGCAGGGCGGCTGGCGGGATGTTTACCCATGAAAGCGCCTGCCTAAACATGCTGTTTTTTCGAATGATAGACTTCCCGGACAAGCTTTGCTATCTGGTCTATGGAAAGGCCGGGGGCCGGCCTGAGGCCGCCCGATACATAGAAATGGGCGCCCTCATATGTATGGGCCCCCCTGAAAGAGGAAAGGCCGAAGACCTCCGTTTTTTTCATGCTCGCCTTCAGGTCAAAGCCAGGCTCTCCGAGGATGTAAAGGTCCGGAGCATCCGGGCCGAAAGGGCCGGAAAATATTTCTTCCTTCAAAAAAACCTTTTTTACCACCTTCCGCCCGCTGAAAGTCAGCTCCGAAAAAAGCCCTTTTATTTCATTTCTGACCCTCTCGTAGTCTTTGTCATCCACTCCGCCCCGGGCATATTTGTCCTTTGAATGAATATAAACCCTTGAGGGGTCCAGACAGAAGGCGGCGGAATTGTTTTTGATGCCGGAAAGGTCCGCGGAGCCTTCCGTGTCCAGGTACCCCTTTTCGGCAAGATAGCGGTTAACGTACACTTCTATTTTAATGGTTGCAAAGCCATGGTCGGAGCACGTCATGAAGACTGCCCCGTCTTTTTGCGCACGCGTGAACATCTCAAAGAGCAGACCGTCAAGCCTGCGGTAGAAATCCGCAAAGACCCCGTTCCATTTGCCATCCAGCGCGCAGTCGAAGAAGAAATGATGGAGGCGGTCCGTTTCCGTTATGGTCCCGATGAATATCTCCCATTCTTCCGCGTCATAGAGGTAGCGCATTGCCTCGGCCCGTTTTTGGAGGGTAAGGAAGAGGTCTTCGAAAAAAGCCTCGGGGTCTTTAACGGCAAGCTGGCTGTTTACATCCAGTCTGTATCCGGTCTCCTTCAGATAGTCATATACTCTGCGGGGATAGACCGCCTTGGCCAAATCGATAGATACGAAACCGCTCACCAGGACCCCTTTCAGAGGCCTGGCCGGATAGGTCTGCGGGATATTGAAGGCGACACAGGACGCATCAAGACTCTCCCAGAACATGGGGGACTTGATGGACAGGAAATTCGGAAAGGTATATTGATAGGAAGACTTGTCTATCTCCATGAAACCGAAGATCGAATGTTCAGCGGGGAGCCTTCCCGTCATGAAAGACGCCCAGGCGACGGAAGAGACCTCGGGAAGGGTGCTTCTCATGGGGACCAGGCTGCCGGCCGAGGCAATCTCCTTCATGCGCGGCATGATGCCCTGCTCCATATAAGACGTCAGCAGATCGAAGGGGACCCCGTCGAGACCGATTATTACAATCTTCCTGCCGCGGTTATTGCTCATCTGGAAGCGCCGGCCATTACATATAGCCCAGAGATCTGAGCTTGTCCATTACCTGTTCCTTGTCCCGCCCCCGTCCAACGCGCTCCGGCATATTCTCAAAGTCCTGCATCCAGGCCGGAATGTCCGATGCTTTCGAAGTCGCGCACCTGGCCCCAAGCGACCGGTAACCAAGTTTATAGAGCTTGTTGTATGGGATATCGTACTTGAATATGGCTATCCAGATGTCACGCTCGCCGAAGTGCAGAAGAGGATGTATCCTGAAGTGCTCCGGGTTTGCTCTCGGACTGAAATATTCCTCTTCCTTCCTGGCCGACTGTTCATCCCATCTGATAGCGGTCGAAAGGGCCTTTATATTGTTTTTAACGATGAACTCCCTCATGGGGATTGTTTTCATCAGGTGGTTGCAAACCGTGGAGTCCGGGACGAATTCGAAAGCCGGGTCCTGATGCCCCATCTCCCGGAGGGCCGCCCTGTTGGCCTCGTTGAGGGAATCCGCAAAGATTGTTGCTCCTATATGACCGGCTTTTGAAAAAACATCGTAGTTTTTGAGAATGGCCACATCCAGCGACCATAATTTTTTAATATATGAGACAAACTCCGTTATTTCATCAAATACGTCCCCTTCGTCTATGAACATGCAAAGCGGAGTCTTGACACCCATTTCGCCGCATACGCTTTTAAAAAGCCATAGACCGACGGTGCTGTCTTTCCCGCCTGTAATGGCCGCCGCTATTGCGTCAAGGCCGAACCTCCCGATAGCCTCCCTTATGACCGATTTCGATTTTTCCACCTTCTTTTCTATAGGAAGGTCCATAAGCAGCCTGTGTTCGTGGTCCATACTTTTTGCCTCCCAGCAAAATTTAAATTTGATCTAAGGCTGTCTGGCAGGGACTGTTTTTATCTGGATGCAATGCTAAAACTAAAGAAAAAGTGGATCACAGCCAAATGATAATTCTATAACGAGGTCTCGTCAATAGATCATTTTAATGGATTAAAATCCCCGGGCGATGTCCCCGGCCTGCTTGCCCACGGCTTGATTCTTCGGGTTTTTCTGAGCTTCAAATTGTCTTCAGATAATGATAGTATCTTAACGTTGTGGCGATTCCCTTAAAGTACATTTATATTAAAATTCTACATGGCAGTCCTCATCTTGCAGCCACGTTCCTCGTGTATCTGGTCCAGATCATCTGGTTTGCGAAGGCGTGGCGCTTGTCAGGTTCCGTCAGGCGGCCCTTATTGAGAATCCTGCTGCGCTCCCTTTGGGTTGCCGCAGCCCTGATTTTGATTGCCAGCGGCATAGACTCGCTTTCATCGAATATTTTCCCCCACCAGGGCTGGCCAGACTGGGTTTTGACCGCATCCAGGGTTTGGCTGTTCGCATCTTTTTTGGGATTGCTGGCGATGGTAATGGTACGGATTACGGCAAAATTGGCGGTGTATGCACTACCTGCCACCCGCCGGAACAGATTTGACCAGTCCCGGCGAAATTTTTTGCGATATGGCGTTTCCCTTGCTGGCAGTTCTCCATTCCTGGCTGCCGCGTACGGCTATAGCGCCAGACTGGAATACCGCATCATAAGAGCCCAGGTCCCTGTGGCGCATTTGCCTGAAAAACTGGATGGACTGAAGATCGCGCAACTCAGCGATATTCACAGGGGCGCTTTCATGCAGCGAGACGAGGTCCGGCGCGCGGTGGAAATGGCCAACCAATTACATCCTGATCTCATCGTGGTCACCGGTGATTTCATAAGCTGGAAGAATGACCCTCTTGAGGACTGTATTTTAGAGTTGAGCCGGTTGCGCGCCCCGCTGGGAGTATGGGGCTGCAATGGCAATCACGAGATATATGCCGGGACGGAACATTTGTCCCAGGTGCTCTTTCACCGATATGGCATGAGGCTGCTGCGGCAGCAGAATGCCGAATTGCAATGGCACGGCGCTAAAATCAATCTGATCGGGGTTGATTACCAGAGGCAGACAACCCCGAAGCAGCAAATGCTTGCCAGTTTAGAGTCCCTGATACAGAAGGACATGCCAAATATACTGCTTTCGCACAACCCGAATTCCTTTTACCGGGCAGCTGAGCTGGGGATCGAACTTAGCCTGGCCGGGCATACTCATGGCGGTCAAATCCAGATTGCGGGTGATGACTTGAACCCTGCGCGCCTCTACACGGAATTTGTGGAAGGGGCATATCACCTTGCTCTTGGTGGAGATGCACAGAAATATAAAGCCGTCCAGCCCGGCCCTCAAACGGCCACCCTGTACGTTAACAGGGGTCTGGGCACGATCTGGATTCCGGTGCGCCTTGGAGTTCCCCCTGAGATAACACTGCTCACTTTACGCCGGGCTGTTTGAACAAACTTTGAGAGAACTGTTTTGTTCTATCCCGGCGCCAAAAACCCTGACCGCCAGATTTGCAGCCTGACCGAAAGCCAAAGCATGCCGCTCAAGCAACCTCTCATTTTAAGCCTAGACTTCTCCCCAACTGCTCATTAGAAAATCCCCTTTAAAATTTTGGAAAAAGAACTTAAAATTTTAAAGGAGTTGCAGGCATGATTATCACAGTTTTTTCACAGTGGGCGGTTTTTGAAGCGAAAAGGGTCAGGAAAAATCTCCTAACCCATTGATTTTAAAAGTGAGCCGTGCAGGATTCGAACCTGCGACCCGCTGATTAAGAGTCAGCTGCTCTACCAACTGAGCTAACGGCCCGTTTCGCTAGTCTTTAATTATATATTCTGAATCCCCTTGATTTCAAGCCGTCGACTTGCCTCATCAGAAATCTAAACGAAACCGATTCGTTGCCTCATTTAAGAATCTAAACGAAAATAGCCTCTTGGATTTCGATTCAGGAGGCGGGAATGGGGCTGACGATGGACGAGAAGAGGTC
>JAJYJS010000041.1 GCA_021789215.1 Nitrospirota bacterium
GCTTTGCGGGGCCGTCTGCCACGATTGCGTGGCAGCGCCCATTTGATGCATTCCGCTTTAAAGTTGTATATAATTGCCTTGGAATAGAAAAAAGGTCTTAACCGGAGGGTCTTCTATTCTTAAGAACGTGTTTCTGTGCGGGGCCTGCCCTTGAAGCCGCTGGCCAGGGCATGCGTGGCCTATATAGCAGGGCGCCTCATATGCGGGACAGGCGTGTGCTCTGTCTTTGACTGCTCTCAGGAAACGGAACTCTCACAGACCAACCTCGATGAGGGCGGGGTGAAGATATCCGGCTTGCCCTCGGGGCGGTTCCTTCCCGCCAGCAGCTCGCTTAATTACAAGATAAGGCTCAACGAAAGAGGACAGAACATAGACCTTTCGGTAAAGGGGGATTTCTTCAAGGGTTTCGACCATGAAAGCTCCTGTTTCTTTGCCGGAAAGGTGAGCGGCAAGAAGGTCTACCTCTACGACTACGGCGAGCTGGCGCACTTCCAGTTCAGGATCATGGAAGGCGCAAAGGTCTTTTAGAAAAATAACCCCGCGCACCTCTCCCCTTCACATCCTCTCCAATACTGCTACCATTTGGTTATGAGGAGACTGTTTGCAAGAAGTTTTTTCCTGATTTCCTGCGCGGCGCTGTTCTCCTGTGCCACAGGCCAGCTGAATACGCACCAGACCAGTTATAAAACGGGTCTTTTACCCGGCCCGTACATCCTTCTTGTCTACGGGCAGAGCTTCGAGGGGAGCTATGAGAGGGTCGTTTTCATGTATCCCGAAGGGGGGCAATACAGGTTCGTCCCGTATATCCCGGTGTCCGGGTTCCAGACGATAAAAAACGTACCGGCTGACGAGACTCTGAAGCGGGCAAACAAAATCCTTAAAAACAGGGACATCCGGAGGCTGAGGATAAAGCAGATATTGCATAATGGGATGGCGATAGGCTATGAGATAAAGGCCGCGCTCGTGCCCCCCACATTCAGCAACGAGGATTTCCTTGAGATCACCTATTTCCTCAAAGGCAATGATGTGCGCATACAGATAATGCCTTCGCCTTTTTTCATCGGGCTCTTGATTTCCGGCTGAGGGCGCCCGGAACGCCCTGCCGCAATGGACTTTTCCTGTTAACCTGATAACATGAAATCATGAGGGGGGCACTTAAATCGGCACTATCGGCAGCCCCGGCCCTATTGCTTTTTCTTGCCGCATGCTCAGGGACGTTCCTCCAAACCCGGACCATAAAATTCCCCGAAGACATTCCCGGCACGTACACGCTCATCCTCTATTCCGGCCCGGAAGAGGGCAACACGGTAATCATTATGGACAAGGCGGGCGACCTGTACACCTTCAGGCCTTACCTGCCGGAGGGCAATTACAAGGTGATGCAGGGCGTGAACGGCAACGAGGTCCCCGCAATGGCGCAATACGTGCTCCATTATTTCGTTCATTCGCAGAATGTGCGCATCCGGGAGATTCTGGACGAGAAAGGCAAAAACGTAATCGGCTACGAGCTGACGCCTGTAATCTTCTTCCTGTGGCCGGCTGGCCCTCCCCAGGTCACATACCTGCTCGAAAAAGGCCATATCGTGAGGATCATGATACGTCCCAACCAGTCCGTTGAAAGGCGGGATTTCGGGTTTTACCCCGGGAAAAATCCGGACGGCTGTGCGCTCTACACCACGGTAAGGACAAAATAGTGCTTCTGTTTTTTTGCCTCTGCTGATATCCTAAAAGACTATGGCGATACCCCCTGTCGTTGCGATCTCCGCGCTGGGAGATACGCATCCGGTAAACGTGCTGATGCAGCATTTCCCTGCATGCGGGCTCTTTGCCCTGCTGGTGCTGGGAGGGCTCGGACTGCCCTTCCCGGAAGACGCCACCCTCATACTGTGCGGGTTCCTGATCTCGACGGGTGTGACGAACCCCGTTACCGCGCTGATAGCGGTCTACGCGGGGATGCTCTCGACGGACTTCCTCCTTTACCACGTCGGCAGGAAATACGGCCGCAAGATAGTGGAGGACCGCAGGTTCCACAGGCTGCTTTCCGCCAAAAAGATAGCATGGCTCGAAAAGGGTTTCAATAAATGGGGGATACTGTTTCTGCTGGGGGGCAGGCAGCTGGTGGGGCTGAGGGCGCAGCTTTTCCTCTTCTCGGGCGTCATGAAGATGCCCTTCTACAAGTTCGTGCTTTCGGACGCCGTTTCCTCCATTGTCACCATGGCGATAATGGTGAGCATAGGCTACCTTGGGGGCACCAGCCTCGAGGTGCTCAGAAAGGACATGACCCGGATAGAGCACTTTTTCATCCTGGGTTTCGTGGCAGCTGTTTTCGTGTACTTCTTTTATAAATACTTCCGCCGCGACAAGTCCGCCTGAAGTTTTTTTCCAGCCCCGCAGCTCTGGACATATCCATCCCTGCTGTTATGATTAAATCAAGGCAGGTCCGGCTTGAAGCAAGCGGCCCCCTGATGAGGGGCCAAGGAGGTTTTTGCAAATGCCAAAAGCAGGAGAAAAGCCCGGCAAAGGGACCTATGAGTGCTCCGGATGCGGCGAAGAGCAGAACCTGAACAGGGATGTCGAGAAGCTCAAGGAATGCCTTTGCGGGGGCACGGAGTTCAAGAAAAAAGGCAAGAAAGCGACTGTAAAAAAATAGATGAAGGCATGCAGGACAGGGAAATCGGGAAAACCGGCGGGCCGGGCCTGCCTTCCCGTTCAAAAAAGTCAAGGAGCATATTCATTATGAAAAGACTTCTCCCCCTTTCAGCCGCATTGCTTTTGGCCGCGTTTCTCTTGTCGGCATTAACGGAGGCTAAAATGGAAAAAACAGGGACATTGGCGATAAAAAGCCCTGCATTTGAGGAAAACCGCGACATTCCAACTGAATACACATGCGAGGGCAGGAACATAAACCCGCCCCTCGTTATAGAAAATATCCCCGCAGGCGCAAAATCCCTTGCCCTTATTGTCATCGACCCCGACGCTCCCTCCGGCACATGGACGCACTGGCTTGTCTGGAACATACCGCCTGAGACAAGGGAAATAAAGGCCAACTCAGTGCCATCGGGCGCCTCACAGGGATTGAATGACGCCAGGAAAAAAGGATATTACGGCCCATGCCCGCCCTCCGGCATTCACCATTACATTTTCAAGCTCTATGCGCTCGATGCAAAACTCGACTTGAAGGACCCCGGCATAAAAAGGGCAGAACTGGAAAGAGCCATCAGGGGGCATGTAATCTCTGAAACGGAAATAACCGGTTTGTACGGGAGGAGAAGATGAACAGGGTCAGATGCCGCCTCCTGACTGTCCTTCCGGCGCTTGCCCTGCTGCTTGTTTCCTGCATAACCGGCCGGCCGCTCACGACCGGCCCCGAAACAAACATGGTGCAAACAGGCACCTACCGGGTGGTCCTCTACGGCGGCAGATACCTCAACGACCTCACAACCGTTGCCTTCCTTGACCTGGAGGGGGATGGATACAAACTGGAGCCGGTCAGCCCTCCATTCGATTACACCGTGCTCAAGGATATGCCCGCCGGCGAGGCGTTTGCCGAGGCAAAGAAATTTGTAAGCTTCAGCCCGAATTTCGCGGGGACCAGGACCCTGGAGATACTTTCCCCTGATGGCCGCGTCATAGGGTACGAGGTAAAGCCGGTCTACAACTTTTTCGTTTACGGCGTGACCGACGCAACCGACGTCTACTACTGGCTCGAAAAGGGGAACATCGTCAGGATTACCGTCCGGCTGAAGGCGGCAATCGAAAGGGGCCTGCTGTTTGACGGAGACTCCTCCCGCTCCAGGCCATAGCGAAAACCGGGGGAAGATGTATAAGTAATGTCCTATTGGCTCAATCCCCCTCACCCCAACCCTCTCCCAATGGGAGAGGGAGGAGCGAAGCGAAGAATCTCGCCGTGAGATTGTCCCGTGAGCCTTGTCCCTCGCAATGACTTATGATGGAAATTTACGGGACACAGTAGTACTAGGGATCCATAACGAGGAAGGCGCATTTCAGGTATTCGGTCTCCGGCATCGAAAGCAGGACGGGATGATCGCGCCCCTGCGAGCGGAGCGCCAGGAGCCTTGTGCTCCTTCCGGCCCGGACCGCGGCATCGC
Source organism: Nitrospirota bacterium (assembly GCA_021789215.1). GTDB lineage: Bacteria > Nitrospirota > Thermodesulfovibrionia > Thermodesulfovibrionales > JdFR-88 > JAJYJS01. The sequence continues at coordinate 4,110 of JAJYJS010000041.1, forward strand.
GCAGCATATCGATGAAAAGCTCCCTGCCCATGTGATAGGAACAGGAGGACGTGGCCAGAACCCCGCCGGGCTTGAGGAGCCTCATGCAGGCCTCGTTGAGGGTCCTGTACGCCTTTACAGCCTCCATTATTTTTTTTGAGCTTTTTACGAATGCCGGGGGGTCGAGCACTATGAAATCGTAATTCCCGCCCCCGCCCTCCGGTGCACTCCTCTGGTTTTTCAGAAAATCAAACACATCCGCGCGCACGAACTCCACCCCGTCCTGAATGTTGTTCAACGCGGCGTTCCGCCTGGCCATGTCGAGCGCCCTGGGGGACTCATCGACGCAGACGACCTGCGCCCCGCCCTGTGCGAGATGCATGGCCCAGCCGCCCGAATAGGAGAACAAGTCCAGCCCGCGGCCGCCGCTTACAAATTCCCTCAACAAGGTCCTGTTTTCACGCTGGTCGAGAAAAAAGCCCGTCTTCTGTCCCTCTGTGGGGTCCACCTCGAACAGGACCCCGTCTTCCCGTATCAGGGGAAGATTTTTTTTGTCTTCACCCAGCGTGCCTTTTAAAACCTCTTTATAAAGCGGCAGCCCTTCAAGCGACCTTATCCGGCTGTCGTTCCTTAAAACGATTGCCGAAGGGCTGAATATCTCATCGAGGGCCTCAATTATGAGGTCCTTCAGCGCCTCCATTCCCGCAGTCAGGAACTGGACGGCGAGGATGCCGGCATATTTGTCCACTATGAGGCCGGGCAGGAAGTCCGCCTCGCTGTAAACGGCGCGGAAGGCGTCTCTTCCACCCGGGAAAAACCTTTGCCTGAGCGCCAGCGCGTCCTGTATCCTCTTCCTGATGAACCCCCCGTCTATCTGCGTCTTTTCCCTTGAAAGAAGCCTCACCGCTATAAGGCTCTGCGGGTTTATATAGCCCGTGCCCAAAAAAACGCCTTTCATGTCGTAAAGCTCTACAAGCTGCCCCGGGGCGTACCCCTTCGGACTTTCCACAAGCTCGTTCGAGAAGACCCACAGATGCCCCGCCAGCAGCCTCTTTGTCTTTCTGAGTTTTACCTGCTCCATTTATTTTTAAAATCCTCCATAGGGTATTTTATCAGTAAGCCCTTCCAATTTGTTCAAAAGACGCCCGGTATGATAAATTAGTCCAGTATGAAGAAGAAAAAATTTCTTTTGGGCGTTTCTCTTCCCGTTTTAATCTTTGCGCTGATAGCCGGAAGGGTTTTTTATCTCGAGGCGAGCCACTTCCACGACGCTGAAAGGTTCTATAAACAACAGAACTGGAAGCTTGCCATCAGGGAATACGACACCTCGATGCACTTCTTTTTCCCGTTTTCCCCCTATATGGACAAGTCCGCCCGGAGGCTGTGGCAAATCGGGGAGATGTTTGAAAACCGGGGGCAGCTCGACTGGGCGGAGATAGCCTACCAGTCCCTGAGAAGCTCATTCTATGCCGTAAGGAGTTTTTACACCCCTGGCAAGGACTGGATAAACAGGTGCGATGACAAGATAGCGGACCTGAATGTGAAAAGCCTCATAAAGGACGGCTCCCTGAAACCGGAAGACGCCCAGGCCGAGAGGGCGAAACACATGATGGTCCTCAAGACGGACAGGGCACCTTCCGTGTTCTGGTCCGTACTGGCCGAGATAGGGTTTTTCGGCTGGGCCGGCTCCGCGCTCTTTACCGCGCTCAGGGGTTTTGAAAAGACCGGCAGGCTCAGGAAAAGGCCCGCGCTCTACGGGGTTTTATCCTTCGCCGCCTTCGCCGTCATCTGGGCCGTTTCCCTCCTCAGGGCTTAAGGGAAGCCTTATAAGAAAAGTGCTCCCCGCGGGAGAGCTCTCTATCTCTATGCCCCCGCCGTGGCCCTGGATGATGCTGTGGACAATGGCAAGCCCCAGTCCCGTCCCCCCTTCTTTCGTCGTGTAAAAGGGCAGGAATATCTTTTCCCTTATCGATTCCGGTATCCCATGCCCCGTGTCGGATACCGAGACAAGGACGCCGGAATTTTTTCTGTACGCCTTTATGGCAAGCCTTCCGCCCCCCGGCATGGCCTGCACCGCATTCCGCATGAGGTTTGAAAAGACCTGCTTTAAAAGTATCTCGTCCGCTTCCATGGAAAAATCCTCCGCGGCCACCGAGAGGGAAGCCTCTATGCCCTCCTTTTCCGCCACGGTCGCCTTGAGGGAGTCCCTCAGAATCTCCTTGAGCTTTTCCCTGCCGACCTCCGTCAGGACCGGCGGCTTGGGGCTCGCGAAGGAAAGAAAACCGTTTATTATTGAGTCCATCGCCGAGACTTCCTTTGCTATCTCGTTCACGGCGGGCAGCAGCGCCGGTGCGACCTGCTTCGAAAGCATTGTCGAATACCCGGCTATCACGGCCATCGGGTTCCTTAGCTCGTGCGCTACACCCGCCGCCATCTCGCCCAGGCTTGAAAGCCTCTGCCTGCGCTCGGCCTGCCTCTCCAGCCCCTTCAGTTCGGTGAGGTCTGTAAAGACCAGCGTCTGGCCTATGCCCTTTTCCTCCCTGTCCAGAAGGGGAGTTATGGAAAACCCGAGCCAGAGTTTTTTGCCCGAGGCTGTCTCGTAAAGTATCTCGCCCCTTTCAAGGGTCGTGCTTTTTTCAAGGAGTCCGACAATCCGGCCCCTGAACAC
>JAJYJS010000019.1 GCA_021789215.1 Nitrospirota bacterium
CGAGGCCGATACTGAGGATACTGGGGCAGATGCTTACGGACGCACACGTTTTCAAGCGCCGCGCAAGGGAAGGCTTGGAGTTCTTCTCCTTCATGGCCAGGCGGAAGGACGTTTGCGAATAGGCCAGACTGAAAGCTGCAAAAAATACATTATCTTCACCGCGGACGACATGGGGCGCAGCCCGTCCGTCAATGCCGCTGTGGCCCAGGCCCACACGGGCGGCGTCCTGAACTCGTCAAGCATCATGGCGGCAGGGGAGGCATTCGAAGAGGCTGTGCAAATGGCCCGCAATTTCCCCGGTCTTTCAGCGGGCATTCACGTGACCCTCTGTGACGGCAGGTCTGTCCTCCCCCACTCACAAATCCCGGACCTCGTGAATGAACAGGGGGAGTTCGAAAAAAGTCCGGCCATTGCCGGGATAAGATACTGGAGAAAAAGGAAAGAAAAACCCTTTTGCGCCCAGATGGAGGCCGAAATAGAGGCCCAGTTCAGCCGTCTTCAGGAGGCTGGCATTCATCCCACGCATGTGGACTCACATCATCATCTGCATGTGCACCCGGTTATCTTCCGCATGGTCTGCCGCATCGCTGCCAGAAGAGGCGTTGAATGGATAAGGATGCCTCTCGAACCGGCCGCGTCCCTGCCAGGCGGCTTTTTTTTCACAAGGACTGCGGAATGGGGCGCCTTCCTGATATTAAAGTCCATAAATGCAAAAGTTGCCCGCGGTTTTGGGCTGAACTATGCAGGCGGCACCGGCGGCCTTTCCCGTATGGGAGACTCCGGGGTGCAGGCCCTTTTGAAACTCGCCAGGTTTGCGAAGGGGCCTGTGGCGGAGATATATTCGCATCCGGACCTTTCCACGGAACGGGGCAGACGGGAGCTTGAGTCCTTGCGGTCATCCGCCGTGGCAAATGCCTTGGCGGAGTTCAACGCGGTTTCAGAGGGATATAAAAAAGCCCCCAAAAGGTATAAAATACTCGAAGGAAAAAGGGCCTGTGCCCCGGAGAAATAATTCGATATGAAAACCCTCGTAATCATATTTGTCGCGGTCATCTGCACGGCAATAGGAGAAACATTTCTGAGCTATGGCATGCGGAGACTTGGCGAGGCCGACTGGACTCACCCGGGCAACTGGCTTACGATGCTTTCCAGGGTCGTTACGAACCCCTATGTGCTTGTCGGCGTAGCTTTCATGGCCTGTTTCTTCTTCCTGTATCTTGTCTCTCTGTCGCTTGCGGACCTGAGCTATGTAATGCCGCTCACGGCCGCTTCGTATATCCTGGCCTCCATAATGGCAAGGGTCTTTTTAAAGGAGGAAGTCTCCTGGATGCGCTGGGCAGGCATACTGATAATAACGATTGGCATCACCTTCATTGTGATGGACACCAGCCAGCGCACCGCAAAGGCAGACGTCAGCCCTGTAAATGAAATAGCCAGGAAATAGCCGCCGGAGGTGAAAGGGTCCGGTGAAGACCCTCGTTATCCTTTTCCTTGCCGTGCTGGCCACTTCTGTCGGGGAGTCCTTCCTGAGTTATGGAATGAAGGCCATAGGCGAGCCGCACTGGGCCGACCCCTCCCTATGGGGCGGCTGGCTTGCCGGGGTGGCTGCAAACCCGCACATTATAGCGGGTGTGTTCTTCATGGCCGTGTATTTCTTTCTCTATCTTCTGGCGCTCTCCCGCGCGGACCTGAGCTATGCCGACCCGCTTACGGCTGGCTCTTATGTCATTTCCGCGTTCATAGCCAAATTTATTCTCAGGGAAGATGTGTCCTGGTACAGGTGGACGGGCATCGCGCTGATAACGGCGGGCATCTTCCTGATATTGTGGGGAGGAAAGCAGCTCACGGTCCCAAAATCTGAGCGGATGAAAGAAAAAACCAAAATCTGAATAAAAAAGCGTTTAATCGTCAAGTCCTGCCATTGCTCTGTCTATAACAGCAAAGTATTTAATAAAATTGACAATCAATTCCCGTTTGCTAAGATTTTGAAAAGCAGCTCATCCCTGGAAAATTCATGGAAATAAGAAACCGCTTCAGGTTTGGAAAAAAAGGGTTTGCATACCTGCCCTCCAAGACGGATACGGCATTGACGGATACGGCATTGGAGAGCATTGAGGAAAAAATCCCGGTCAGCCTCTCTGAAAGGGTAAAGGCGGCAATCGGGAGGACAACGTCGTATTATCTTTCCGAGCAGCACGAGAAGGGCTACTGGTGGTACGAGCTTGAGTCCAATGTGACCATTACCTCGGAATACCTGATGCTTTTGAAGTTTCTGGGCATCGAGGATGGACCTGCCGCCCGCAAGATAGCCAATTATCTGCTTAAAAAACAGGCCCCGGACGGCACATGGCCGATTTATCATGGAGGCCCCGGGGACCTGAGCACCACGGTGGAGGCCTATTTTGCCCTCAAGCTGGCTGGCGTCCCATCCGATGCGCCTTCCCTCAGGCGGGCCAGGCAGTTCATACTCTCCCACGGGGGCGCCGGGGCCTCAAGGGTGTTCACAAAGATATTCCTCGCGCTTTTTGGCGAATTCAGCTGGAGCGATTTGCCTTCGATGCCGGTGGAGATAATGCTTATGCCGGGGACCTCTTTTTTCAGCATTTACAGTTTCTCCAGCTGGGCGCGCGCCACGATTGTCCCCCTGTCCATCATACTGGACGTTAAACCCGTAAGGCCCATTCCCGAAAGCGCTCGCGTGCGGGAGCTTTTCCTGAAGTATGCACCGCCGCCCCCATCGAAAAAAATTTTCAGGTTCTCGCATGCCGCGATAAAGAAAACCCTGATGGTGATTGACAGGTTTGTAAAGACGATAGAGGGTTTCCCGCTGCGCCCGTTAAGGGCAAAGGGCCTCAAGGCCGCGGAAAAATGGATTGTCGAACACCAGGAGGACTCCGGTGACTGGGGGGGCATTCAGCCCCCGATGGTGAATTCCCTCATCGCGCTTTCGGCGCTCGGCCATGACATATCTAACGGTCATATCACGAAAGGTCTGGAGGCGCTGGAAAGGTTCACCATAGAGAGTGGCAACGAGCTTGTGTTACAGTCCTGCATCTCGCCCGTGTGGGACACCGCTCTCACCTCCCTGGCCATGCTGAATTCGGGGCTGGACAAGGCCCATCCCGCGCTTTCAAAAAGCTGCCTCTGGCTTGCATCCAAGCAGATATTGAAAAAAGGGGACTGGAGCGTGAAAAGGCCCGGCCTCGACCCGGGCGGCTGGGCGTTCGAGTTCGAAAACAACTGGTATCCGGACATCGACGATACGGCGGTGGTGCTTATGTTCCTGCACAACTATCCGGAAGGCGCCTTAATGAGGAAGCGCATCGAGAAGGGCATGAACTGGGTGCTTGGCATGCAGGGGACCGACGGCGGCTGGGGCGCGTTCGACGTGGACAACGACATGAGCATCCTTAACGAGATCCCATTTGCCGACCTTGAGGCCATGATTGACCCCAGCACCCCGGACATTACGGGCCGGGTGCTTGAACTGATGGGAATGGCCGGTTTCGGCCTCTCCGACCAGAGGGTCCGGAAGGCCATCGGCTTCATAAAAAAGAACCAGGAGCCTGACGGCTCTTTCTGGGGCAGGTGGGGGGTCAATTTCATCTACGGGACATGGTCGGTGCTTACGGGTCTTGCCTCGGTAAAGGAGGACATGTCATCTCCTTATGTAAGAAAAGCGGTCCAATGGATAAAGGGCTATCAGAACCTGGACGGCGGCTGGGGGGAATGCTGCGATTCCTACCGCAATTACTGCCTCAGGGGGCACGGGAAAAGCGTGCCTTCGCAAACGGCATGGGCGGTGCTGGCTCTCATCGCGGCGGGGGAGGCCAAATCCGAAGAGGTTGCGAATGGCATAGAATACCTGCTTGGAAACCAGAAGCCCGACGGCACATGGAACGAGGAGGAATTTACAGGGACGGGCTTCCCCAAATATTTCATGATCAGGTACCACAATTACCGGAACTGCTTTCCTCTTATGGCGCTTGGGAGATTCCAGTCCGCCTGTGCCTCTGGCGGGAATGGGAAACGCGGGGCCTTCTGATGCGGGTCCTGGTCACAGGGGCAACCGGCTTTATCGGCTGGCATGTCGCCGGGAAATTGATCCGCCAGGGCGCACATGTTCGTGCCCTCGTGAGAGAAGGCACGGACTCTTCCTGCGTGGAAAAGCTCGGGGCTGAAGCGGCGAGGGGCGACGTCAGGGACATCGGTCCGCTCCGCGCGGCGATGAAAGGGTGCGAGATGGTCTACCATCTTGCAGCAGACTACAGGCTGTGGGTCCGCAACCCCTCATCCATGTATGAGGTTAATGTCCGGGGCACGGTCAATGTCTTGCAGGCCGCGCTGGACATGAAGATAGAGAAGGTTATATATACAAGCTCGGTCGGCGCTCTTGCCGCTTCCAGAGACGGCACGCCTTCCGACGAGGACACGCCCGTCACTCTGGATGACATGTGCGGCCATTATAAGAAATCCAAATTCCTGGCGGAAAGGGAAGCCGAAAAATTCCACATTGAAAAAGGCCTGCCAGTTGTAATCCTCAATCCGGCAACACCTATAGGCGCCATGGACAGGAAACCGACCCCGACGGGGAAGATAATCGTCGATTTCCTTAACGGCAGGATACCTGCCTATCTCGACACCGGCCTTAACTTTGTGGACGTGGAGGACGTTGCCGAGGCGCACCTGCTTGCCGCGGAACGCGGCAGGCCGGGCGAGAAATACATAATCGGAAACAGAAACATGGCGCTCAGGGAATTCTTTGAAAGCTTGTCAGCGGAAACAGGACTTCCGGCCCCCACGGTGAGGCTCCCCTACAGGCCGGTGCTGATTGCGGCGTATTTCAGTGAGGCGCTTTCCAACTGGGTTACGGGGAAGCCGCCCGCCATACCCCTTGCCGGGGTGCGGATGGCCGGTAAATACATGTTCTTCAACTGCGCGAAGGGCCTGAGGGAATTGAAGACGCCTCAGACGCCCGTTCAGGAAGCCATCAGGAAGGCGGTCCGATGGTTCATCGAAAACGGGTATGTGGGGAACGGTTTTATTTTGAAAAAGAAAACGGCATGAAAGACAGGAAACTGGGCGACGAGTGGGCGGACTGGAACGGGGAGGCAAACAACCCCGATGCCCTGAACGTCGATGAAAAACCGGGGACCTTCATCACGCTTTCGGCGGTGCTGATAATTTGCTGTCTTGCCATGTTTCCAGTCGCGCTCTACATGGTGAGTCCAAGGATAGAGCAGCTAAGCCCCGCCGCCGCCCCGGTTATATCATATGCGCTTTTCTGGATGGGCTTGCTGGCAGTGCTGCTTGTAGTGGCATGGGGCATCTCCGTCCTCAAGTTCAGGAAATCGCTTTTCCCTCTCAGGTGGGTCGAGAAGGGCATATTGCTCATTCTCCCCAAGACCGTATGGCTTGGCTCCAGGCTTGGCATCAGCCGGGACAGGGTGGGCAATTCGTTCATCAAGACGCACAACAGGATAATAAGGGCATACGCGGGCAAATTCAACCCTGAAAGGCCGCTTATCCTCCTTCCGCGATGCCTGAAACCGGACATAAGGAGAGACATCAACCAGGCAACGGCCAACGGGCCGTTCAGGATAGTCACAGCGGTGGGCGGCGAGGAGGCAAGGAAGGCCATTTTCGAATACAGGCCCACCTTCATCCTTGCGGTGGCCTGCGAAAGGGACCTGATGAGCGGGCTCAAGGACGTTGCCGCTAAACTGCCGGTGCTCGCAATCCCCAACCGGAGGCCGGAAGGCCCGTGCAAGAATACGAGCATCCCGATAGAGGAATTCATGGAGGCCATTGCGTTCATCAAGGACGACATCAGAAAAGCCAAAAGCAAAAAACCGAGGTGAAAACTAAAATGCGCTTTCAGCCGGGCCTTTACAAGTCGCTCACTGGCTATTTCCTGAGGAACACGTTTTCGGGCAGGAAGAGGTTTCCGCTTGTCCTAATGCTGGAGCCCACCCACCGGTGCAACCTCGCGTGCATCGGCTGCGACAGGATAAGGACAGCGGCTGGCGGCGACCTCTCCGTCTCGCGGTGCGTCAAGGCAGCCGAGGAGTGCGGCGCTCCGGTGGTTGCGGTTACGGGCGGAGAACCTGCCCTGTACGGCGAGTTGGTCCCGCTTGTAAATGAGCTGCTGGCGCGTGGGAAATACATTTACCTCTGCACGAACGGCCTCCTTACGGCTGATTTCATAGAGAATTTTCATGCGGACCCGCGCCTCACGCTCAACTTCCACCTGGACGGCATGGAGAAGACCCATGACGAGATAACCAACAGGCCCGGCACGTTCAGGACCGCGCTCCAGTCCATAATACTGGCCAAGAAGAAAGGATACAGGGTAAGCACCAATACCACGGTTTACAGGAACTCAGATTTGGGGGAACTGGAAAAGCTGTTCGAACTCCTTTCGGCCCTGAAGGTGGACGGGATACTGATATCCCCCGCCTTTGCCTACCAGAGCGTCGAGAACGACATATTTTTCACGAGGCGGGAGATAGCGGAGAAATTCAGGCAGATATCTGCATTTCCTAAAAAATTTCCATTCATAAACACCCCCGTTTACATGGATTTTTTAAAGGGGGACAGGGAGATGGCCTGCACCCCGTGGGGGAACCCCACCTACAACCCGCTTGGATGGAAGTCCCCCTGTTATTTGATTACCGACGGCTACTTCGATACCTATAAGGAGATGATGGAAAGCACCAGTTGGGAGAAGTACGAAAACAGGAAAGACCCGCGGTGCGAAAACTGCATGGTGCACGGCGGGTACGAGACCACCGTGATGAGGATAGCCTTTTCAAACCCGAGGGAGCTTGTAAGGCTTGCCCTCTGGAACATGCACAGGAAGAATTGACCGCTTTCCTTCATCAACTGGGGGGCACGTTAATACTAAGGCCATATGTCTTCGCTTTCCTGCTCGTTTATTTCTTTGGCTGCTCCATGCAGTTTGGCCTTAAAAGGGCGCTCCTTTTTTCCGTTGCGGGATACCTGATGGCGTGGGCCTCTGAGTTCTCCTCCATTCACAACGGTTTCCCTTACGGGCTTTATTACTACATCGAGCGTACCAGGGGGATGGAGCTGTGGGCCTCAGGGGTGCCTTTCATGGACTCCCTGAGCTATGTGTTCCTCGCTTACGCAAGTTATTCCACAGCGCTCCTTGCCGTCTCGCCGCTTCTGCTTTCGGACGGGGGCCTGTATCTCCTGGACACGGCAAGGCTCAGGCACGGAGGGGTCACCAGGCTCCTTGCGGCGGTGCTTTTCGTCTACCTGGACATAATTATAGACGCGGTTGCGCTCCGCGGAGACAGGTGGTTCCTGGGCCTTATCTACGGCTATCCGGACGGCGGGGCTTATTTCGGGATACCCATCTCAAACTTCATTGGATGGTTTGTTACCGGGTTTTTCATGATATGGGCGTTCCAGGGGATCGACAGGGCCTTATGGAAACGCAGGGCGCGGGACATAGCCGGGTATGCGTACGGATGGAGGTTCTGGCCAGGGCCTGTCCTCTATCTGGCCGTTCTGCTTTTTAACCTCTCTGTGACGTTCTATATAGGGGAATACAACATAGGCTGGGCGGGAGTGTTTATAACACTCCTGCCATTGGTGCTTATTTATGCGGTTGGAAGGTCCAGGCTTTCGGATGTCTCCGCAAGGGCAATTGAGGAGCACATGAGGGACTTTCCGGAGGCCAGGGTCAAAGCGCCTCAAACAGCTTCATGAGCGCCTGGGACAGCTTTGACGCAGCCAGGCCTGAAGCCCTCCGGAGCCTTAGCATGTAAGGTATCAGCCCCGGCCTCAGAGAAAAGAACAAGATGGCGCGGGAGAGGTTTACATTGCCGCCTTTACCGGAAATACCTGCCGGGTCGAATGGGATGTCCTCGTCCGCAACGTCTGTTATGGAACGGAGGGCAAAAAAGGTTATGCCTTTTTGAAGCGATGCCCTGGCAATTGGATAGGTCTCCATCTCGCATACGGCCGGGGCGTCCTCATGGGCGAGAAAACCCCTGAGCCGGTCTTTCCCCGTCCATCCCGAAAGCGTAACAAAAACGGTTTTATCGGCAATATTGTCAAGTTTTTGGGCAATCCTGCTTGCGCCTGGGATTTCAAGAGCATCTTTTTCAGGGAAAAGCAGTACTTTTGAAGCATGTGCAAGGCTTCCTCTTCCGGTCCCGGCGTGAATGGCCCCGCCAAACCCCGCTGAAATCATGATGTCCGGTCTGAACCTGTTTATTACAGCCTCCGACGCCCTTTGAGCGTTTTTCACCCCCATGCCGGTCTGCACGAAAAATATCCGTTTCCCCCCGAGCCGGACTTCAAAGGATTTCATGTGGCCGGAGAAAGTCTCTTTTTTGGGGGCCTTCCCCGCCCCGGTCTCCTTTATAACCGGGGCCAGTTCGCGTCCCAATGCGGTCAGCACCGCTATTTTCATAAAAGCTTGAGATTTGCCTTTTTTCATGATAAGTGTTTCTAATGAAACTTAAGATATTCTATCACCCCGTGACGTTTCCATTAAGCGCCCGCGCATGGATTTTTTAATAAACGGAGTCCTGAGGCACCTTCTTCTGGCCCTCATCGCCGCCGGGGTGTTTTACAGCCTCTTTGCCCTTTTATGTCTCCAGACAGGCCTTAGGCCGAAAAGGAAATACACGGTTAATAACCTTCCTCCTGTTTCCATATTGAAGCCCCTGAAGGGGACAGACCCCGGACTGCGGGAAAACCTTATCAGCTTCTGCCGGCAGGACTACCCGGAATTCGAGGTGCTGCTTGGCTTTCTGGATGAAAACGACGAAGGTGTCCCTGTGGCAAAAGAGGTCGAAATACTCTTTCCGGACAAAGTGCGCCTTGTGATTGGCGGGGAGGAAATCGGGGCCAACCGGAAGGTCTCCAACCTGCATGGACTGGCCAAAGCGGCGAGATACGGCATGCTCGCCATAAGCGACAGCGATATGAGGGCAGGCGAGGATTACCTAAAAACCATCGTTGGGGAGTTCATTAGCGCAGGGCCGGAGGCTGGGCTTGTGACATCCCTTTACAGGATTTCGCGCCCCGTTTCGGCTGGCACGGCTCTTGAGTCCCTGACCATAGCGGCCGATTTCATCCCGTCTGTAATGGTTGCCAGAGTGGTCGAGGGCGGCATCTCCTTCGGCCTTGGCGCCTCCATGCTCATCTCGAAAGAGGCTTTTGAAAAAACGGGCGGGTTCAGGGCCATCGCGGATTACCTGGCGGATGACTATCAGGCAGGATACAGGCTGACTAAAAAAGGATATGGTGTTGTGCTTTCCGGGTATGTAATGGAAGACGTTGCTGGCGGGACTGGCCTTCGGGAATACTTTCTCCATCAGCTCAGGTGGGCAAGGACTTACCGGGCATCGAGGCCCAGGGGCTACCTGGGATACGGAGTAACACATCTGCTCACATACAGTCTTCTTTTTCTTGTCTTCTGGCCGGGGGCGCTTTCTTCCTCCCTGCTGCTCCTGGCGGTCCTGCTCAGGTTGTTGACGGTGCTCCTGGCAAGGAAAAAGATATCGCTTCCAGCGCGATGGCTCAGGTGGGCGGTGCTGCTGCCTGTAAAAGATGTCATCAGCTTTGGAATATGGCTCTGGAGCTTTATGGGCCGGGAAGTGCGCTGGAGGGGCGCACGCTTCAGGGTCGACGGGGAAGGGAAGCTGAAGCGAGGCCGTCCCATAAGTTGACAAAAGAGGCGTCTTGAGCTAAAAAAGTAAGGATGCCGGGAATTTCCGCTTTTTTAATCACCCTTGCGGTGTTCATTGTTTCGCTTCCAGCCGGGAAGGCGTACTGCGGCGGGGCATATGTCTACGGGCCTGACAAGACGATTATCGGACAGATATCCTACTACCATATCAGGGGAGACGAGACCCTGCATGAAGTGGCGGTGGCATCCGACACGGGTTATAACTCCATCATGGCGGCAAACCCCGGCATAGACCCCTGGCTGCCCGGAAACGCGACAAGGATAACAATACCTTCCAGTTGGATACTGCCGGCCGGAAAACAGAAGGGGATAATAATAAACCTGGCGGAGATGCGCCTTTACAGGTTTCTGGATATCAGGGGCGAAAGGCTTGTGACTACGTACCCTATCGGGATAGGCACCGAGGGCTTTGACACTCCGCTTGGCCGGTTCCGCATCGCCGGAAAGGAAAAAGACCCGGCCTGGCACGTGCCCCCGTCAATACGGAGGGAAAACCCGGACCTGCCGGCTGTTGTCCCTCCCGGCAGGGACAATCCGCTTGGCCCTTACGCCCTCAGGCTCTCGATACCCACTTATCTCCTGCACGGCACCAGCAGGCCCTTCGGCATCGGCCACAGGGCAAGCCACGGCTGCATCAGGCTTTATAACCAGGACGTGAAAAGCCTTTTTTACACGGTACGGACGGGGACTCCTGTCCGGATTGTTTACCAGCCAATCAAGGCCGGGATCCTTGGAGGGAGAATATATATCGAGGTGCATAAGGATTATTTGAAGCGGCTTGCGGACCCGTATCAAGAGGCATTGAAGATACTGGCTGGATTGGGAAATAATGCGGGATTCAACAAATCCATTCTTAAAAAGGCCTTGAGGGAGGGGAAGGGGATACCTGTCGACATAACCGCTCGAAAGGCATCCCCCAAATCCTGAGAAAAAAATTATTTTCTCTGCCTGAGTTCGAAGGCCTTTTCCGATTTTTTTGCGGCATTTTCGGCCTTGGTGGCGGCTGCCTCAGCCTTGTTCGCGGCATCCTCCGCCTTCGCTGCGGCATCGCCGGCCTTCTTGGTTTCCTCAGCACAGGTGGTCTTCAGGTTGTCCATGTCCTTTTTCAGCCCGTCGATATCCTGATTTTGCTTGTCCTGCTCTGCCTTGAGGTCATTCATGCCCTTTTCCAGAGCGTCAACCCGGCCTTCCACCTTGGTGATTCTGTCGCTGAGCGGCTCCATCTCCTTGGAGACGAACTTCTTGGTGGCGCAGCCCGTGGAAAAAACAAGTACGGCGGACAAGACGAAAAGACGCAAGGCTATTCTCTTCATGCGGTTCCCTCCTGTTTAGAGTAGATATGAATATAACGGTAAAAATCTCTCATAAAAGGGAGGGGTTGTCAAATCAAAAATAATTCTTGACAAGAAATTATTATCACTTTAGAATAATTATTATGAAGATGCGGAACAAATGCTCCGGCATGGGACTGAGGCCGACCCCGCAGAGACTGGCGATTTTGGAGTGCCTGGAGGGCAACAGGAGGCATCCTTCCGCCGAGGAGATTTACGGCACAGTCCGCAAGAGATATCCTGCCATGTCTTTTGCCACCGTGTATAACACCCTGCAGGCGCTCGTGAAGAAGGGCGGCATTGTTGAACTGACAATCGACCCCGGCAGGAGGCGCTACGACCCGGACACGGAACCCCATAACCATATGATATGCGTTTTATGCGGCAGGGTTGTTGACGTCCACATAAATTACAGTCTGGATTTGCCCCGGGACGCCAGGCAGGGTTTCAGGGTCACGGGCAGCCATGTGGAGTTTCATGGCTTCTGCCCCGAATGCAAGAGGAGGTAAAAGCGAAATGTGCATAGACCATAAGATTACATGCGTATGCGGGCGCAGCAGCGCAAGCTTCAATTTCAAGGATGAAGTGATGCCTTCGGAGGTCGTGAGCCGTCTGTATTGCCCCGGCTGCTCCGGGGACGTGAAATTCGACCCCCGGACCATGCTCCGGGACAATGGCTGGATAATCGAATTCGACATGGATGTGGCGGGTTTTTTTGCGTCTGGCAAGCTGCCCCGCGTGACTGTCACGCCGGAATTCATCTTTGACGAGGGCTACTGCACATGGAGAGGGGTTTATCCTGCCGACCATATTGATTCAGTCAACGAACGCCGTGAGCTGCTTGAACTCCTGAAGACGGACCGGAAGAGGTATTTTGAGGAGTTCAGGGATTGGGGGACAAAACGCATGGCCCGCCTCGCGGCAGCGGGGTGGAGAAAGGCAAACGCAGTCTGATGAAGCCATTTTTCATTTAATCCAATCCATTAACAGGAGGAGAGGCATGTCATACGCCGCAAAGGACTTTTCCGGGCTTCTTGGCATTGACGGGTTCAGCGACGCTCTTTTGAAAAACCATTTCACGCTCTACCAGGGCTATGTGGCAAACACAAACAAGGTGCTTGACATCCTCGGTCAGATGGCAAAGGAGGGCAGGGCGGGCACGCCGGAGTTTGCCGAGCTGAAAAGGAGGCTTGGCTGGGAGTTCAATGGCATGAGGCTCCATGAATATTATTTCGGGAACATGGGCGCAAGCGGCATCAGCGAATCCGGGCGGCTTGCCGGAAAACTGGCCGGGGCCTTTGGCAGCTTTGAGGCATGGGAGAAAGACTTTAAGGCGACAGGCTCGATGCGGGGCATAGGCTGGGTTGTCCTGTACCAGGACATGGCGGGCGGCAGACTCATTAATTTCTGGATAAACGAGCACGACACCTCGCATCCGGCAGGATGCAACCCCCTTCTTGTGATGGACGTGTTCGAGCACGCGTTCATGCCCGACTACGGGCTTAAACGCGCGGATTACATAGAGGCATTCTTCAGGAACATAAACTGGCAGACGGTTGAGGCAAGGCTTAAATAAAAAAGGGATTTTTTTCTGCTAAAATTTTTTAATCAAACATAAGGGGAGGTGTTTTTCATGGTAAAGAAAATACTTGTTGCATTTGACGGCTCACCCAAATCCTACGAGGCGTTTGATTTTGCCGTTGGGCTTGCCTCAAGCTGCGGCTCCCATACGGGAATAAGCGTTTTGTCGGTCGTTCAGCCCCCGGAGTCGCTGTATTTTGTCGAGAGCGATTCGATGATAGACGCCGCAACCGGGCACTATAAGGAGTTGCTGAAGGAGCTTGAGGCCAAAGCGGGGCAGAAGGACCTGTCAATAACCACTGATGTTGCCGTCGGCCATCCCGCCGACAGGATTGTGAAATACGCGAAGGAAAAAGGCTGCGACCTTATCGTAATGGGACAGAAAGGCAAGTCCGCAATCGAAGGGTTCCTGCTTGGCTCGGTCTCGAGACGGGTTGCCACTCAGGCGCATTGCACGGTAACCATCGTGAAGTGAGAGAAAAGAGGCAGGCAAATGGAATGGACGCCGGGCTTGTCCGTCGGGATCGGAAAAATAGACGAACAGCACAGGGAGCTTTTCCGGAAGATTAACGACCTTGTGGATGCCATAAAGCACAGCACCTGCAAGTACAAGATAGGGGACGTCGTCAAGTTCCTTGAGGACTATGTGATCTTCCATTTCGGGGAAGAAGAGGGTTACATGAGGGAACATGACTACCCCGGCTATGATGCCCACAAGAAGCAGCACCAGGAGTTCATGGACAACCTTGCCGCGATAAAGGCGGAGCTTCCAAAACTGGAAGGCGGCAAAAAGCCGGGCTCTTACGGCCTTTCAGTCGAGGTGAACAGGGTCGTGGTCGACTGGATACTGGAGCATATTGCGAAAATAGACAAAAACCTCGGGGCCTTTTTAAGGGACGTCCTGCCCGAAGACGCCTGCGGGATTATATAAACACCTTATCCTTCCACCCATACGCTGAACCTTGTGCCGTCCCAGTGGCCTTTCCAGTGCACATCCAGGAAGATCGTCCACAGACCCGCTCCCAGGAATGCGACACCCTTTACCAGGTACCGGCCATCGCCAAGCTCCCTGACTAGGGGGATTGTGCCCATGGGATGCCCTCCATCATCATCCTTGCCCCGAAAACTATTCTCGCCCCTTCAGCCGGCTTTCCCGCGGCAGTTTTGACCGTGACCAGCCAGTCGTGGGCAGTATAAAGCGGTACCGGTTCGACAAGCGGTCTTGCGGAGACAAGAAAATGACCCTCATTCGAGGAGCGGTCCTTTATTTCTTCCGATCTACGAGACCAACATGCAGTCCGCGTATATGGCCGGGAGGTGGAAGGCGCAGATGGAGAACGCGGATGACCGGCCCTACCTGATGTACGTGGCCGTCCTCGATTCCAGGACGCGCCCGGCGCACAAGGCCCTCCACGGAAAAATCTTCCATATGGATGACCCGTTCTGGGATTCCTTTTATCCGCCCAATGGATGGAAATGCCGGTGCAGGACACGGGCGCTCACGGAAAAAGAGGCGATACAGAGATACGGGAGAAAACCTGCCCCCTCGGGGGACAGGCTTTCGGAGACGGACGCCCTGGTCAGCAAGAGCACGGGCGAGATGCGCCCGGTGGCCGTGTACAAGGACACCCTCACCGGCATGAAAATTTCTCCCGATCCGGGCTTCAGCTGCAATCCCGGCAAGGCGGCCTTCGAGCCTTTCACCCCGAGGCCGTTTGACCCTTCTGAATTAGAGGGCGGCTACAAGACGGTGGGTGCGCAGTTCCACAAGAAAACCCCCATCGAAGATATGCCGGCAAAAAAACTTACGAAGGACATGCTCCTCGAACCTCACCAGAAAAGCGGATGGAGCGAAGAGGATTACATCAACGCCTTCCTCAAGGAGTTCAATGCGGAAAAAGGGAAGCCGGCCGTTCACAGGGACGTGATAAATGACCCGGTGGTGATCTCGGAGGACCTCTTTAAAGACAGGGTGAAGGGCGGTTATAAAGTATTAAAGGCCGGCCGTGAGGTATATCTGCCGATGCTGGCGGACACGATTAAGGACCCTGCCGAGATATGGCTTACCTGGGTGCAGACGGGCGGTAAAATCCGGCTATGCAAGCGATATATCGGCATCTATGCGGGCGGAGAAGGAAAGGAAGGCGGGTTCGTGGTCTTTGACCTGCTCAAGGATATGTGGCGAGGGACGACCGCCTTCAGCCCGGACAGGATGATCAGCTATCTTGATAAACAGAGGGCAGGAACGCTGCTTTATGCAAAATATTAAAACCTGTGGAGCATCCTGCCGGTAAGCCGGTCCGTTTGCGGCCCCAGATAAGGTGGCCTTGCCTCCACAGGTCTTTGATCTATTTTGTACCGCCCGGAAGGCAATGTCAATATGATTAAGATCGAGGTGGATGACAAGGACGTAAGGGCCCTGCTGGAAAAAGTAAAGCGGCGGGCGGAGGACCCCGCGCCCCTGATGAGGCAGATCGCGGGCATCATGGCCGATGAGGTGGAGCAAAACTTCGAGAAGGAGGGCCGTCCCAGGTGGAAGCCCCTTGCAAAATCCACCATAAGGCAGAGGAAGCGGAAGGGCCACTGGCCGGGGAAGATGCTCCAGGTGTCTGGCAAGCTGGCCGCCAGCATCACGGAGAAGTCCGGCTCAAACAGCGCGCAGGTTGCTGGAGGCAAAATTCTTACATAAATTCCTTAAAAAGGCACCTTCCGAGCTTATACGCCCGTTTTAAGGCGGAGATCGTCCCCTCTATGCCCGCCCGGAACCGCTGCCCGGCCTTGAACTCTTCCGCGCTTTCCCTCGCGTCTTCTTCGGCGCCTGCCTTTCTTGCAGATCGATACCGTGCCGGCCTTTTCTGAAAGGCTCTCGATCTGTTCCCGGCTTTCGTAAAAACCCTTGTCCCCGGCCAGCACGGCGGGCTTGCTCCCGAAGACCTTGCCATGCGAGTTTAGGCTCTCCTGTATCAGGTCCTTGTCCGCCCTTTGCTTGGCCATCGTTTCGTAATGGATGATGAATTTCTCGCCGGTCTCGGCCAGCAAAACCTTATGCCCAAACTCTATCGCCTTTCCGGCCTTGCCCCTTTTGATGCTCCGTGTGGTCCTCAAAAAGGCTGAACACTTTCTCGGCCGACGGGACCTGGAATCAATAATATTTTTAAAAGGATTGTTGTACACTAGGGAGTGCTTATAAAGACATCCAAAAAAGGATGAAAGATATCAAAATGAGAGTCCGGGGAGGTAGTCATGAGGGAAAAACTTTTCGCAAATAACTGGTCCAGGGCCTGTCTGCTTTTCTTTGTTATGGTTTTACCATTGTCTTTTATTGGCTGCGGAGGAAATAATTCCACTCCGCTCTATGATGTCAACGGCAACTGGTACATTTATCAAACGGCTACCAGCGTTGACAATGCGCCGGAAGAGGGGCCGGGGCTTGTCGGCTTTGACATGCCGCAGGGAGGGGGCAACTTCTCGCTGATAATGCCAACATCCGGAAACTACTTTGTCAACTATGCCAGCCCGACGGGGGGCAGTGAAGACAAATCCGGCAACATTAATTTTGCCTGGAACGACACGAGCGGCCACACATACAACTTCAGCGGCATCTTAAGCGGGGAAGGGACTGCAATGTCCGGCACATGGACTGGCCCAGACGGGAAATCAGGGTTCTGGAACGCAATGTATCAGAATCCATCCAGCAGTTTTACCGGCACATGGAATGCAGTTTACACCGGAAGCGATATTTTGGACTTGCCTGCCCAGTTTACATTCACGACCTCGGACAATAATGTGATAAGCAGCAACAACCCTTCCATCACCGGCACCGTCGACAGCGCCGGGGGGATTTCGAATATTTCTTTTTACCTGACTTCAACCAACGGATATGTTTACGTTTTTACGGGTGCGCTAAACAGCGATGGTTCCATATCCGGCACGTGGAAAAACTCCAACAGGGAATCAGGGACTTGGAGGGCGGCCAGGAGCTCTTAAGCGGGATCAGACCGCCAAGCGGACTGTAGGAATCGTGCATGGCCTTTATCTATTCTTTAGGAATGGGGCTTGCAAGCACGCTTGAAAAAATAATGTTAAAACATACCACCATGGGCAAAAAAAGCATTATAAAAACTTCCTTTCTGTTTACCAGGAAACAAGCCTGTCGCAGGCGGCGATCTCGTCAATAATGGAATCGTAAGAGAGCGTTTTCCTGGACAGGTCAATTATACTTATCTCGTTTTTCACGGATTGCAGTTCGATTATCCGGTTTGAAAGTCCGCCCGGCCCATCACTTAAAATATGAAGAATCCTCAAACCCGGTTCCTCCTGGAGCATGTTAAAGATTAATTACCTTCTGGCAATCGTGCATCATAACTGCGTTATTGTACTGGCTCCCGCAGTTTATGTCCGGCGGTATGCCGTCCTGGTTTACATCGTGGTGCTTTGCGCTGTGGCCGCAGAAGCTCATGCTGATACCCGGTATCTTGCTGAGAGACGTGAACCCCGGGTTTTCCAGGAGCTTCGTGCCGGCATCCATATTGAAGATGCGGACCTCATGCCCTTTGGCTGCCGCGGCCCTGGCAAGGCCGATTACATCGTCGAAGTGCCTGTCCGTAGTGACCAGAATTCCAAGCTTCACCTTTTTTTGACCTCCCGGTTCGGAAATTTTCAGCAATGCAGATTATTTTTAAGAAAAGAAGGCCGAAAGTCAATTTGATAACTCTGGTTTTAGAGAGCCTGTTTGCAATTTGCAAACATTTTGCCGCTTGGGGTGGGAAGCAGCAGTTGACAATCTCCCGCAGGGCTTTTTATGATGAATCCTGCCGGCGCGGGACACTGGCTAATTTTTTTCAAAGAGGAGAGAGAGGCATCATGTCTGAGGCAAAGAAAATAGCCGTCCTTGTAAGGGAGAGGAAAGAGGAGGCCTTGAGAATGGCCGTCGGGCTTACGCTTGCAGATGACGAGGTAAGCGTTTTCATAATGGACGAAGGGATTGGGTCAAGCCCCTCCATGGAAGTAAATATAGAGACCTTGAAAGAGATGGGCGGCAGATTGCTGACCAACCATCCCGCCAACCCTTTCGAGCAGATGACCACAGAGGAGATAGCGTCCGTCCTGACAGGGTTCGACGTGGTTGTCGCATACTGAAGAAGCGGTTCCATCCTTTAAAAGAGGGGGGCTGAGGCCCCCGCTCTTATCTTGCAGGCATATGCTCCGTTGATTCTGTTTCCGTTTAAATGGATATAGTTCAGAACTGCACATATAAAAAACGAAAATTGTTCGAAAAAGTACAATCATCCTCTTTTTTTAACCTCTTTTCCGGGCATGTCTTTTGCTTCACCAGGGGACGTCATGAGAACTATGACCAAGAGAGTTATTGCAGCTTTCATATTCATGCTGCTCCTGACCGCGCCGGCACACGCGGCAAACCTTAGACTGCTGTTCTTCTACCGCGACAACTGCAAATGGTGCGCGCTTATGGAGCAGGTCATCAACGAGCCGTCAATTAAAGAAATCCTTCGAAACAGTGCGGATGTGATAAAAGTTGATGTCTTTGGGAACCGGAAAATAGCAGGGGAGGGCGTGACCGGGACGGAGCTTGCCGGGAAATACGGGGTCATGGGGACGCCCACCCTGGTATTTCTGGACCCGGGAAAGCGGGAAGTGATGAGGGTGCCGGGAGTGCTGACAAAAGAGGATTTCAAGGACCTGCTCTGCCGGCAGGTAAGGGGCATAAACAGGGTCTTTTGCGCCAAATAGAATAATGGAGCTGTTTGAAGTTGTTTGATTTGCGGAACGCCGGGGAAATGCAGTCAAGCCAAAAGGGAGGGAGCGCTACCCGCGCCTGATATCATTGCAAAAAGAAAGGAGGTAACAGTGAGGACCAGCAATATTGTCGCATTGGGTTTTGCCCTTATCCTTTTCTCGCTGCCAGGCGCGGTCCTGGCCAAAGGGAACGCGGAGAACGGCAAGAAGATAGTCGAGTCCAGGAGCCTTGGGAACTGCGCGGCATGCCATGTCGTCCCGGGGATGGAGTTCCCTGGAGACGTGGGGCCGGACCTGGCCAAGTCGATGGAGGGCTATACCGAAAGAGACAGGGACACGGTCAGGCAATGGGTCTGGGACGCCAGGCAGTTCAACCCGGACACAATAATGCCGCCCTTTGGCCCCAACAAGCTCCTTACGAAGGAGCAGGTGGATGATGTGGTGGAGTATCTGTTCAGCATAAAGAAAAAGAACTGAGGAGGCAAAACGATGGAGCAAAAGGGAAAAGATTTGGCCCTCTCCAGGAGGGCTTTCCTGAAGACGGGCGGAGCCGCGTGCGCGATGTTCCTGGTGGCGGGCTCCCTGCCGTCGCTGGTGAAGCCGGCATTCGGCGCCCCGAAGGAAGAAAGCATCACTGACGTGCTCAGGAGACAATTCGGCGGCAAGCAGGTGAGCCAGTCTCATGTGGACATCAAGGCGCCGATCATCGCCGAAAACGGGGCCGTTGTCCCGATAACGATCGTCTCGGACCTGCCGATGAGGAGTGATGATTATGTAAAGAGGATAAACGTGTACGCGGAGGGCAACGCCGAGCCCTTTGTGGCGGGGATAGACCTGACGCCCGCAAACGGGAAGGCCGAGTTCGCGCTCAGGATAAAGATGAGAAAGACGGCAAACGTGCGCGTGGTGCTGGAGACAAGCAAAGGGAAACTCTACGGAGCGGCCAGATCAGTTAAGGTGACCATCGGCGGCTGTGGCGGCTAAGGGCGGTCCGGACCCGGCAATCAAATCAAAACGCAAGGAGGACTCATAAAATGCCAGCTGTTGGAAGGATAAAAATAAGGATGCCGCACACGATCTCCAGGGGGCAGGTGGTCCCGGTGGATGTGCTCGTCACGCATCCCATGGAGACGGGGCTCCGGAAGACCAAGGACGGCAAGGTCATCCCTGCCTATTTCATAAACGGCGTTGACATTTTTTACGGCGGCGACAGGATAACCCACTGCGACTGGACGATCGCCGTCAGCGCCAATCCGTTCATGACTTTCTACTTGAAGGCGGACAAGGCAGCGCCCCTGAGGATCGTCTACAAGGACAACAAGGGCGGCGTTTACCAGGAGACGGTGCAGATAAATCCCAGGTAGCAATAAAAAGACCAGGAGGTAACGGGAAATGAGCAGGTTTTCAAGGGCCTTTGTACTGCTTGCGTGCGCAGGGGTGCTCACGGCAGGCGCCTGGAAATACAGTTTCGCCGGGGAGGAAGCCGCCCCGCGGATAAAGGAATACACGCCTAATATATCGTCTCAGGAGTATGAGAAGAGATACAATGCCGTCTACGGGAAGTCCACGGAAAAAATGGCCGAGGAGGGGAACCCCGCCGATTTCATGCTGGATGACGGCAAGGACCTGTTCGGCAAGGCTGAAGGTTCAGCGGGCAAGTCATGCGCCTCCTGCCATGGCGCTAACGGGGAAAAGCTCAAGGGGGTTGCGGCCACGTTCCCCAAATATGATCCCGCCATCAATGGCATAAACACCGTCGCTCTTCAGATAAACAGGTGCAGACAGGAGCATATGGGCGCAGCCCCGTTGAAGTACGAAACGTACGATCAGTTAGCCCTTGAGCTTTATGTGAAGTCCCTCTCAAACGGCGTGCCGATAAAGGTGAGCATAGACGGGCCGGCGAAACCCTTCTATGAGGCCGGGAAGGCCTATTACTACAAGCGGCACGGGCAGTTCAACTTCAGCTGCGCCATTTGCCATGTGAAATACGCCGGACATATGATGAGGGCAAACCTGCTGTCCAGCAACAGGCATCATGCGGACCACTGGCCCGCGTACCGGCTGGACTGGGGTGCCGCTGGCTCTTTCCAGAAGCGGTTCAGGGGGTGCAACAAGAACGTGAGGCAGGAGGTGCTCCCGTTTCAATGCGAGACATATCGCGATCTAGAGCTGTATCTAACATACCAGGCGAACGGGCTGCCCATACAGGTCCCCGGCTTCAAGATGTAGCGCCGGTATGAGAGCCAGGAGGAATGGATGAGTATAACCAGAAGGAAATTCATACAGATGCTGGGGCTTGCGGCAGGCACTGCCGGTTTGTCTCCGGCGGCGCTGGCAAAAAGCCTTAAGCCGGTCAATCTTTTCAGGTTCCAGTCGAAGGGCAACATAACGCTGGTGCACACTACAGACACCCACGCGCAGCTTGTCCCCATATTCTACAGGGAGCCCGACACAAACATCGGGGTAGGCGAAGACAGAGGTAAGCCCCCGCACCTGACGGGAAAGGAATTTCTCAGGCATTACGGGTACAGGCCCGACACACTGGAGGCGTACGCCTTTACCTGCGATGACTATGCCAGGCTTGCCAAGGAATACGGGAAGATGGGCGGCTTCGCCTATATCGCGCCCCTGATAAAAAGGATCAGGGCCGAGAGGCCGGGGAGAGTGCTCCACATAGACGGCGGCGATACCATTCAGGGCTCGGCCACAAGCATGTGGACCAGGGGCGAGGATATGGTAACGGCCATGAACAAGCTTGGCTGCGACGTGATGACAGGCCACTGGGAGTTCACTTACGGGCAGGACCGCGTCCAGGAGCTCATCAAAAAGATGAACTTCCCGTTCGTGGCCCAGAACGTGAACGACTCCACCTGGGGAGACCCGATATTCAAGCCTTACGTAATAAAACAGGTGAACGGGCTGGCGGTCGCGGTAATAGGCCAGGCCTTCCCCTACACCCCCATAGCGAACCCGAGGCGCTTCATCCCCGACTGGTCCTTTGGCATCAAGGACGACAACATGCAGAAGGTGGTTGACGAGGTGAGGGCCAGGAAGGTTGACCTCGTTGTGGTCATCTCCCACAACGGGATGGACGTGGACAAGAAAATGGCTGAACGGGTGAAGGGCATAGACGTGATAATGGGGGGCCATACCCATGACGGCGTGCCTGAGCCGGTGGTCGTGGGCAAGACCCTCGTCATAAACTCCGGGTGTTACGGCAAGTTCGTTTCAAGGCTGGACCTGGACGTGCAAAACAGGAAGATAGGGAGCTATTCCTACAGGCTGATACCGGTCATGTGCGGCATGATCGAGCCGGACCCCGAGATGGCCGGCCTGGTGGACGAACTCCGGGCCCCCTATAAGGACAAACTTGATGAGGTGCTGGGGCATACCGAGACCATCCTCTACAGGAGGGGGAACCTGGACGGCACCTTCGACGACCTGATCTGCGACGCCCTTATAGACCACTATGATGCGGAGTTCGCCCTTTCCCCCGGGTTCAGGTGGGGCAGGACGGTCCTCCCCGGCCCTATAACGGCTGATGACGTATTCTCACAGACGGCTATCACCTATCCCAATACGTACAAGACGAGCATGAAGGGGAGCATGATAAAGGCGGTCCTCGAGGACATCGCGGACAACCTTTTCAATCCGGACCCCTACATGCAGCAGGGCGGTGACATGGTGAGGACGCGCGGGCTGGACTTCACCATCAAGGTGGGGGCGTCGATAGGCAACAGGATTCAGGGCCTTCAGGTCCGCGGCAGGCCCGTCCATCCTGACAAGGAGTACACGATGTCCGGATGGGCCTCAATGGCGGAGCAGCCCGGCCCGCCGGTCTATGACATAGTAATGGACTACATCAGGAAGAAAAAGACAGTGAATGTGCATAACGACAAACCCAGGCTGGTAATCTAGCCGGTGTGAAGCCTCAAAGGCGTCCTTAAAAAAGGGCGCCTTCGAGGGCTGGTTGAATGAAAAAACCATCACCAAAAGCTGTCCTGAAGGCAATCCTGGTCTCGCTTGCCCTGTTCCTGTTCTGCTGCACGCAGGCTGCCGCAAAGCAGAAGCTAACCCTCATGCTGATACCGCTCCAGTCGCCCTCCGTAATGTACGGCAATTTTCTCCCGCTGAAGCGCTATCTCGAGGCCCGTCTGGGCGGACAGGTCGAAATAAAGGTGGCAAAGACCAGGGGGGAGATCATAGACAGCCTGCGGAAGGGCGAGGCCGACCTGGCTTTCATGTGCCCCACCCTCTATTGCGAGGCCGGCAGGCGGGTGAAAATCGTGCCTCTGGCGAAGCTGCGCGTAAACGGCAGTTCGGAATACCGGAGCGTCCTCCTGGTGCGGAGCGATTCGGACATCAGGAGGGCTGCCGACCTTGTCGGCAGGACCTTTGTTTACGGGAGATATTACTGTCCTGAATCGGGGCTTCTGCCCAAAGTGGTGCTGCAGAAGGTCGGCATAGATGACGGCGATTTCATGGAAACCGTAAAGCTGGGCTCGGATGAGAGCGCCATCCTTGCCGTAATGGCGAAACTTTTTGACGCCACGGGGGTCTCCGAGATGGCCGCAAGGCCTTACCTGGGCAAGGGGGTGCGGATTTTGAGCTATTCATATCCCATCCCGCAATACCTCTTTGCCGCAAGGGCCAGCCTCGGCAAAGAAACCCTGGACAGGGTCCGGAAGGCCATGCTCTCGGTGAATTCAAGCCGTCCGGAGGAAGTGCTGGGCAGCATAGAGCCGGGGGCTGACGGGCTGACCAGGGCCGGGGACAGGGACTACGACATCGTAAGGATACTGATGAAGAGCGTACTTGGGGAAAAGGGCCTGCTGAAGACGGCGGACGGGGCTGTCCGGTTCGTTGTGGAGCCGGTGTCCTTCGAGCCGGAGATGTTCAGGGACCTGAACTCGCTGATGCTTTATCTTTCGCGCGCATCAGGCAGGCGGTTCCAGCTCGTGATCCCGGGCAATACAGGCGTTTTCATGAGGATGATGCGGGCCGGGGAAGGGGAGTTCTTCCTGCAAAACCACCATCTCTATTCCGAGGCCGTCCGGCGGGATTACATCAGGGGAATAGCGGCCATTGCGCGCGCGGGGTTTCCGGAAGACAGGGGCGTTGTCATCGTGAACTCCCGCAGCCGGATCAGGACCCTGAGGGAACTTGCCGGGAAACGGGCTGGAATTGTATCATTATACTCGGACAGCGGCTTCCTGGCCCAGCAGAACCTGTTGAAGGAAAAGGAGATTCCGGCCAGTTCGGTCCGTTTTGTTGTGCTGAAATCGTATGAGCGCGTGATCATGGAGGTCTATCAGAATTCGATCAGCGCAGGTTTTGTGAGTTTCTCCTCGCTTCAGTCGATGAGAAAAGACATAGACCTGGGCCGGATCAGGGTTCTTGCCGAAACGCAGCCTCTGCAGGACTGGATAATAGCCGCAAAACAGGGGATGGACGCGAACTTCGCGGAAAGGGTAAAAAAGGCGCTTGTCAGGTATTCATGCGCGAGCAGGCCTGCGGGGCCGGGCAATTTCAGGGTCCGTGAACTGAACCCCTCGGGTGAATAGATGGGTTTTGGAGGAACAAAAGCCCCGCGTTGGAACTCTCCATGAAAATGAAAACCCTGACTGATTTAAATACCCACACCAGCATAAAGACAAAGGGCATCCTTTACATGATGCTTATGCTGGTAATAATATATGTTTCGGTCAGCCTGATAGTGCTCTCCAACGCCCATAAAAACCTGGACCTCCAGCTCAAGCGGTTTCACGTGAGCATTGCCCAAAAGCTGGCCGTGGCCGCATCCGACT
Source organism: Nitrospirota bacterium (assembly GCA_021789215.1). GTDB lineage: Bacteria > Nitrospirota > Thermodesulfovibrionia > Thermodesulfovibrionales > JdFR-88 > JAJYJS01. Next base: position 24,207 of record JAJYJS010000019.1, read on the forward strand.
CGATGATAACAAATGATTACGGCCCCCTTGTGGAACAGGTAAGGCAGATGAAGCTCTCATCCCATGTGCAGGGGGTCAGGGCCGTCGACAGGCGCGGGATAGTGGTCCTCTCCGATAATCTTGCCGAAATCGGCCGGCACGACCCGGAAATGGCAGGGCGCCTGCGGTCCAGCGGCCGCAATGACGCCAAAAGCCTCTCCGGCACAAGGGTATTCATTCCGGTCAGCGTTGGGGGAGATGCGCTCGGGGCCCTCCAGGTCGATTTCAACAAATCTGAAAAGGCCGGGCTTGACAGGGAATTCATGAAAACCAAGATACAACTGATATACCTCTCTTTCCTGATCTTCGCGGCCGGCATATGGGGCTCTTTCATAGTCTCCTCGGTCCTGACCAAACCGCTGACCAAGCTGGTGAGGGAGATAGAGTCGTTTGAAAAAGAGATAACGTTCGGCAATTCCAACCTGTACGACCCGGCGGCCAGGGACGAATCGGTCCAGCTCCGCCAGGCCTTTCAGCACATGATAGGCAACCTGAAAAAGTACCTGAAGGAATTCCGCAAGATGTCCGAGGAGAGGGAAAAGATAACCTGCATGGCGACGGTCGGGCAGATGTCGGCGCAGATAGCGCACGAGATGCGGAACAGCCTCTACGCGATCCGGGGCGCCGCCGCGGAGATAAAGAAGATAAACAGGCAGCCGGAGATAGGTGAGTACGCCGATATTGTCAAGGACGAATCCCTCGAGATGATGATAATGGCCGATGAGTTTCTGAGGTTCTCCAGGATACCGTCGCCAGCGCCCAGGCCTTGCAGGATAACGGAGATCGTAGACAGGGTAGTGGAACTCCTGGACTCTGACCTGGAGGACGCCGGAGTAAGGGTGACGAAGCTCGAATTCCCGGATGTGCCCAAGGTAATGGGCGACCCGGCCCTGCTGAAGCAGGTTTTCATGAACCTTTTCATAAATGCCATTCAGGCCATGAAGGGCGGCGGGATGATCACGGTGGAATATAACGTCTCAGGTGAATGGGTTGAGGTGCATATAATGGATACGGGGCCCGGCATTCCCGGCAATATAGCCTCAAAGATATTCCAGCCTTTCTTCACGACCAAAAACGAAGGCAGCGGGCTCGGCCTTGCCACGGCCTACAAGATAATCCTCACCCACCACGGCGAGATAAAACTGCTCAGCTCCGATGAGGGCGCTCATTTTTTGATAACGCTGCCCCTGGCCGGGGCTGAATACGTGCGCAGCTATAATCCCGGGAGCTGGCCGGAGAATTGAGGGACAAAGAGGCATGCAGAAGATACTAGTAGTCGAGGACGAGAGGAATATCCTCAGATTTTTGAGCAAGCTGCTGAAACAGGAGGGCTTTCATGCTGAGATGGCTGCGAATTTCGAGGAGGCGGCATCGAGGCTCTCCGATATGGCGTTCGACCTCATTTTAACGGATATGAAGCTGCCTGGCAGGTCGGGGCTTGACCTCCTGAAGTGGATGAAGGAGAAGGACCCGGAGCTGCCGGTCCTGATAATGACCGCTTACGGGAGCATAGAGAGCGCGGTTGAGGCGATGAAGGCGGGCGCTGTCAATTACCTTACGAAGCCGGTGGAGTCCGATGACCTTTTGGCGATCATAAGACACACCCTGCTGCACAAAAAAACGGCGGCAGCCGAAGGGTCAGGCCGCCCGACAGAGGACCAGTACGGCATCATAGGCCAAAGCAGGCCCATACAGGAGGTGCTGGCCACAGTCCGCGTCGTATGCAACAGCCGCTCCACCGTGCTCATCACTGGCGAGTCCGGCACGGGCAAGGAACTGGTCGCGCGCGCCATTCACAAGGCGTCCCAGAGGGCCCCCTACAGGTTCGTCGCGATCAACTGCGGGGCGATTCCCGGCGAACTCATGGAAAACGAGATCTTCGGCCATGAGGCCGGCTCTTACACGGGCGCTATTTCAAAAGAGGCCGGGAAGGCGGAGCTTGCAAACAGGGGGACGCTCTTCCTTGATGAGATAGGGGAGATGCCCCTGTCCATGCAGATAAAGCTCCTGAGGTTCATACAGGAGAAGGATTTCTACCGGGTCGGCGGCTCAGAGCCCATAAAGGCGGATTGCAGGATAATCGCTTCCACGAACAGAGACCTGGAAGAGGAGATAGGGGCCGGGAGGTTCAGGGAAGACCTGTTTTACCGTCTTAACGTGATCCCGGTCCAGATGCCCCGGCTCAGTGAGCGCAAAGAGGACATCCCGCTTCTGGTGGAGCATTTTTTGAAGAGATACGCCGGGCAGAACCAGAAGTTCGTCAAGGGTGTCGATCAGAGGGCCATGGAGGTCCTTATAGCGTATGACTGGCCGGGAAATATCAGGCAGCTGGAAAATGTCATCGAAAGGGCGATTGTCCTTACAAGATACGATACGGTTGTGCTTGCCGACCTGCCCAAGAAGCTCTTCGATATAGAGTCGCGGGACAAGGACGGCGAGAAGATAGCCGGCCTTTCAAATCTCAAGCTTCCGGAACTGGAGCGCGCCGCCATACTGAATGCCCTGGAGAGCGAGGACTGGAACCAGACGAAGGCCTCCATCCGGCTTGGCATAACCAGAAGGCAACTCCGCACAAAGATGGTGAAATACAACCTCCTTTAGGCTGCTCATGGCCTGCCCTGCCCGTTTGCGTTGCGGGGCGTTTCATCAGGAGCCCGCAGCGCATTCAGTTCATCTATTTCGCAACTGTTCAGAAAAGAACAGCCCCGGTGCGCCCGTTTGTGCATTTTTGAACAGCCCGTCCCGCCAAAAGCCTGATTACCGGTGGTATATCTCTGGCATGAAAAATGCTTTTTCTCGTGTACGAGATATGTATTTCAGAGATACCAGACCCGATACTGCTTAGGAGGAATGAATGTCAAAAGGTAGAAAATTTATCGGCATCGCTTTGATGACTGGCGTTTTTTTATGGATAATCTATTATATTGTCAGGATGAAGGGTTATGCCTCCATGGACGCCAGCTCGCTTTCGGATGAACAGATAGCCGCCATTAAAAATTCCATTCAATCCTCCGTGATAATATCGGGCCTGCTGATCGGAGGGCTTCTGGGGGCCGTAGTGCAAAGGTCCAAATTCTGCATAGCCGCGGCTTGCCACAATATCGTGACCACCAATGACATGACCCAGACCAGGGCATATGCCATGGCGCTCTTCGTTGCGATACCAGCCACCCAGCTCCTCTACAGGCTGGGCAGCGTGGATATTGCGCACAGCATTTATATCGATTCCCCTTTTACCTGGTTGAGCTACATTGCCGGCGGGTTCATCTTCGGGATCGGGATTGTGTATGCCGGAGGCTGCGCAAGCCGCATACTCGTGCGTGCCGGTGAAGGCAATCTGGGAGGCCTGGTGAGCGTCCTTGCTTTTATTTTCTCCTCGGGTGCCACTCTCTGGGGCATAACGGCCAAGCTCCGTGTGGATTACTTCGACAAATTGACCCTGGACCTTAAAAACCAGTACCTGCCGGACATGTTCGGGGGCGTGCCGGCCTGGGCGGTAATCCTGGTCATAGAGGCCGCGCTCCTTGCCTTCATGCTCAAGTCCCCCAAAGAGTCCGAGTGGCGCGGCTGGAGATGGCCCATGGCTGGCGCGGCGATTGGGCTGATAGTCGTTGTGGCCTGGTGGATAAACGGCCTGGCGTTCAAGGCCGTCCCCAATGTGGACTCGTTCTCCTTTACCGGGCCTAATGACCCGACCCTGCTTCAGACCTGGAGGCCCAAAAGCCTGACCTTTGCGCTGGCTGATGCCCAGACATTCAGATACATAATCCTCTGGACGGGAGAGTCCATCAATTTCGCTATAGCTACCGTTCTTGGCGTGCTGGCGGGCTCATTCATCGCAGCGCTCATCAGCGGCACTTTTCAGTGGGTGGCGCCCCCGCTCCAGCAGTTCAAGTACAACCTCGTGGGCGGCCTGCTGATGGGTTTTGGGGCGGTGCTGGCCATGGGCTGCAATATCGGCCAGGGGTTAAGCGGTATTTCCAGTCTTTCAGCCGGGAGTGTCCTTACGATGGCATTCATCTTCTTTGGCGCCATTGCGGGGGCCAAATTCATGACCTGGAGCATAATGAGAGAGGCCTGAGCGAGTGGAGCCCAGAATAGAATGAAAAAACTTTTCGCGCCCTTAACCTGCCTGTTCCTGGCACTGGTTGCAGTCCAGGCCGGCCCCTGCCTGTCCCCGGCCTTTGGGGCCGGGCAAAAGGAGCCAGTGATCATCCGTTCCGTTCATGGGGACTTTGACAGCGTATGGGAGGACCTCAACACGGCGCTTGGAGACCGCGGGCTTGTGGTCTCCAGTGTCTCCCATGTGGGGGAGATGCTGGAGCGGACAGGCAAGGCTCTGGGCAGGACCAGAAAGATATTCGGGAAGGCAAAAGTGGTCGAGTTCTGCAGCGCTGTGGTGTCGAGGGACATGATGGAGACGGACCCGCATTTCATAGCGTTCTGCCCGTATCAGATAGCGGTCTATACCATCCAGGGTGAGGAAAAGAAGGTATATCTCTCTTACCGGAGGCTCATCTGGAATGACAAAAGTGGGCAGGCGGCCCGCAAGGAAGTAGAAGACCTTCTGGATGGCATCGTCACTGATGTGATAAATATGCAAACGGAATAAAGAGGCAGCAAAATACATATTTACTATTTTTGAAAGGAGATTATTGCTGATGGCGGAGTTAGCGGCTGACGTGAAAGTGGATTGCAAGGGGCTTACCTGTCCCATGCCGGTTGTGAAGACCAAGAAGGCGCTTAGCCAGATTACGTCCGGACAGGTCCTGGAGGTAACGGCTACTGACCCGGGATCCAAGTCCGACATTCCGGCCCTTGTCAGGAACATGGGTTCCGAACTTCTGGAAACCAGAGACGAGCAGGGTTCGGTCGTCTTTCTTATCAGGAAAAAATAAAAATATCCCCACCCCCCTCCCGCTGGCCGGCTCTCCTAAAAGGAGGGGGGGAGGAGTTGTCCGGAGCGCATTGCAGCCAGAAAAATGCGAAATGCCTGCCCAAAAACGGAGGAGAGCGCGTTATTTGATGATTGACAGGATAAGCCCCGCTATCAGGCTCGAACAGGAGAAGATAAGATTCGGCTGGATCAAAACAGCGCTAATATCTGTTATCGGGCCGTAAAAAATGTTTGCTATTTCCCTGCATGGCCCCTTCGTGGCGGCTGTAGGTTTTGTAGAAGTTGGAATTTCTATATGGTTTTGTAATTTTTTACCGTTTTTGAGCTATTTTTTTCACGTTTTCTTCACGGTCAAGCTACCGGTCCGGAATATTGCCTTTACTAGTCAGGCTGTTTAGAATTTTCCATTGAGGCCAGCTCTCAAGCCTATGTTTCTTTCCAAAAAATCGGCTTATTTGTTCCGGAATCCCTGGATAACATCGTTGGCCATGTAAATCGCCGTTGACAAGTTGTGCATCCCGATAATAAGATATAAGCAAATACTCATATGAAAGCTATTTGATATGCCAAACGGTAATATCAATTACACAGAAAGGCTTGCCCGCTTCCTTAAGGTTCTCGGAGATCCGAACCGCTTGGGCATTGCCCTGTCCATCGGGAATGAATCCCGCTCAGTCACGGAAATTGTAAATGCCTCCGGTCTTTCTCAAACCCTTGTCTCTTTTCATCTTCGAATAATGCGCGAAGCCGATGTGGTGCGGACGGAAAGGAAAGGCCCTTTCATCTACTATAGCCTTTCAAATCCCGTGCTCCTGGAGATCCTATCCGGGCTATCTCGAATGGTTAACGGAAGAAGACAATTGACGGAGAAAACGCCTGAACCCGCCAAGAGGGCCAAATTGAAAGCAGGGAGGCAATAATTATGTGGTGGAATGGGCCGGGATGGGGACCGATGTACGGCTGGTGGATAATGCCTTTTTTCGCGATTATCTTCCTTGTGCTTGTGCTTTTAATTGTCAGCCGGTTCTTTGGCGGCGGGGGCGGCTTCTGCGGAAGGCCAATGGACCGCCGCGAGGACCTAGAGGATTTAAAGAAGGAAATAAGGTAACTTAAAGACGAGATCAGGGAACTGAAAAACAAAGGAAAGGGGAAGGAGAACGAATGACAAAGAAGTTGGTAACGGGGCTGTCTGGCGCTTTTTTATTTTTTCTTCTTGTCACGGCTTCTTATGCCGGCGAGAGGATAAAACCTTTCACGTTCAAGGCAATTGATGGGAAAGTTATAGATTCGCGGTCCCTTGCCGGCCGCCCCCTTTTTACAGTATTTTTCAGATAGGAGTAAATTAGTGAGCGACGAAATCAATAAGAATTCCGCCTGTTGACCTTCGGATAAGGATGCCGGGGGGCATCAAGGGAAAGCGGCCGAAACAGCACTTCAGAACACTGATGACAGGGGGGAATCTCCATCTCAGAAAACAGAGCACTGCATGGTCTGCGGTTCGATTCTTGAGTATCTTGACGAAGCCCGCGAACTCACCTGTTTATATTGTGGAAAGGTGGAGCATGGCCATATCAGATGTCCGAACGGTCATTACGTCTGTGATATCTGCCATAACAGGGATGCAATGAGGATTATCAAGGATATCGCCTTTACTATTAAATCAAAAGACCCGTTTGAAATAGCGGAACTCATGCTGAGCTATCCCGGCCTCCCGATGCTAGGCTGCCAGCATGCCTATATTGCCGGAGGGGCATTGATGGCCGCGGTAAAAAACGCGGCCGGTGCCGCTGAAATCAATAATGAAAGCATAAAAGAAGTATTCAGGCGGGCGAGGAAACAGGCCCACGGCGGCTACTGTGGTCTTACCGGGGTGTGCGGCATAGCCCCGGCGATAGGGGCCTGCTTTGCTGTGCTCACGGGCTCCAAGTGCGGCACGGACAAAGAGCAACGGATAACGATGGAGGCGGTGGCAAGAGTTACGAGGGCGATAACGGAACTTACAGGGCCAAGCTGCTGCAAGGCTTATGTGTGGACTGCCCTTGATACGGCGGTGAATTACCTTGGTGAGAGCCTGGGCGTTGTCCTGCCCTCAAGACGATTAATAACTTGCAATTACAGCGCCAAACACCCCCATGGATGCAGGCAGGCACAGTGTCCGTATTTTCATGGTCAGGAGCATCAAAACAAGGTTTCCGTCATTGGTGAGGAAACTGTTTATAATGATGGCCGGTCCACTACGCTTGAAGGAGGCGCGGCGATGGATGAAAAAATGGAGTCCCTTCTGAAAAGGTCCCTCGAACTGGGGGCCGAGAAGGCGAAAATCATTGATACAGGCTCCGTTGTTGTGGAGGAGTGGGTAAGATGGAAATGCCTTTACGGATGCGCATTTCATGGCAAAGACGCCTATCATCCGCCTTGCGTTCCGGATGCCGAAAGTACAAGGAAGATCATGAGGGAATACAGCAAGGCTGTCCTCATGACCGGCCCCAAAGGGAAAGCGCTCACCGAGGTGGCCGTAAGACTTGAAGGCGAGGCCTACCACATGGGCTATTACAAGGCATTCGCGATGACCGCTCTTTCTTCAGGCCCCGAAGGAGGGGCCTGACCCTCGGGGGAGAAAGAGACTCCGGGCGAGTCTCAGACAGCGGAGCAGAAGAAAAACAGGATCAGGCCGCTCATGGAGGCATGCGGGATTGACGTATTCAAGACGGCGCGGGCCAACGGCTTTGAGATAGACACAAGGAGAGAGACATACGGAAGGTGGAATTACTTTGCTTTGGTGCTGGTGGAATAAAGATAGATCGGGGAGGTCATGAAATGAAGAAGGGTTTTTTTCTTGCCGTTTTGCTTCTGGTTACGGCCGTCTGCCTTGGGTGCAGCACCAACCGGTTTACGATCTACAAGGACGGACGGGACTACTACTTTGGCAGCAACAGGAAAGGGCTCCACAAGATACTCTGCGAGAGCGGGGATTTAAAAAATGTGCTTGCTGGCTCTTCGATCCCGGCCAACGTAAAAAATGACCTCTTCCGTTATGGCTGCGTGGAACCATCCGTCGAAAAGGTGCAGGGCCTGTTGTCGCCGGGCGTGAGAAAATGTACCAGATATGGGCACGAAAAGTGTACCACTTTCGAGGGGCGTTCCTCATAGAGAAAGCCGTATCATCAACCTACTGCTTGGAGGCGGGAGGTATGGATGGTCG
>JAJYJS010000042.1 GCA_021789215.1 Nitrospirota bacterium
AAACCGTCCAGCATGGATATCTTTATCTCGCCCTGCCTGCCAAGGAGTTTTATGAGCATCTTCAGCTCCTCGAACCTCTGGAGCGCCTTCCTGTCCCCAGGCGATGCGGAGAGGATTTTCATGAATGCCCTCACCGCCCCGGCGTAATCCCCATTGGCCACCAGCGCGTCGGCATCCTCAATGGAAGGGGTTTTTTTGTTTCCCTCCTCCGCCAAAGGCCCAATAGTCTTTCCATCTTCCGGCGGAAAAGAGGGGATTTCTTCCTCCGTGGCTTTTTCTTCCGAGGCCGCAACGCTCTCAACCCCGATTACATCGAGGGCTCCTTCACCGGCTGCGTCCTCCGCAACCACGGTTTTTCCCATTTCCGGAAGGATTTCGGCCTCAACCGCTTCGACCGCCCATGGGGCATCCTCAACCGCTTCGGCAGCCGCCTCATCCACTTGAATGATATCGGGCGCAACGCCGACCGCCTCGCCGACCGTTTCGTCAGCCGGAACACTATCATCGGCAATCTGGACCTCTTCCACGGCCGGGGCCCCGGTCAGCCAATCAAGCTCCTCGTCAGCCGGTCCTTCAGTTCCGGGTCCCGGCAGGGCACCTTCGCCTTCGTTTTTAAAAATATCCGACTCCATAATGGACTCGATTCCGGAGGCGGTTTCACCGGCGCTTTCTCCCGCAAACCCGGAACCATCCCTGGTAGTCTCCGGGGAGGCGGCTTCAGCCCCGCTTCCGGCCCCTAAATCCAAAGTATCTCCGTTGAACCATTCCGTCCCTTCTATATGCGCCTCCGCCGGGGCGTCTTCCGGCTGGGCCGCCTCCGGCTCCTCATCGGGGAGAAAGACCTCTTCCGTGCTCTCCCCGGCTGAAAAAGCCTCTTCCGCTTCGGCTATTTCAGCGGTTTCCAAAGACTCGGGCTCCCCGCCTTGAGGGCTTCCGGCCTCAAGCCTTTTCAGGCTCACTACAGCCTCTTCGTCCAGAGGGTTAAGCCTGAGAACGGCCTTTAGCGAAACGGCGGCCTTTTCGTCCTCACCCAGCGTAAGGTATATGTCCGCAAGTCTCCTCTGCGCGAACAGGTTGTCGGGGATGGCCTTTACGACCTGTTCGAATTCCTGTTTGGCCTCGTTCAGCTTCCCGGTTTCGAGGTAAATCTTCCCCAGCGCCACCCTGGCGCTCATGTACGAGGGCTGCCTCTCCAGACCGCTGGTGAGGACTTCCAGCGCCTCGTCAATCATGCCCGCTTTCTTGTAATGCTCGGCAAGGGAAAGGAAGAGCCTGGAATTAGGGTCTTTCTGGACCTTCTCTTTGAGTTTTTCCAGTTCGTCAGCCATTGTAAATTTTCAATTAACTACCCGGAAATGTCAAGCTTTGAATGTCAAAAACCTGTCGAAAACAGCATCGGCGACATCTTCCTTGTCCATTAAGGGGAGGCCGTGGGCGGAGCCGTCCTTTCCGATCAGGACCACCTTGTTTGTGGGACAGTCGAAACCAGCCCCCTCCTCAAGGACGTTGTTGAAGACTATCATGTCCAGGCCTTTTTCCCTGAGCTTCCTTTTCGCGCGTGAAACATCCGCTCCCGTCTCAGCGGAAAACCCTATCAGGAACGGCCTTGGCTTCACCTTCGACACCTCGGATAAAATATCAGGTGTTACTTTAAGTTTCAAATCGAAAAGCTTTGTTTTTTCTATTTTTTTATCGCCAGGAGACGCCGGCGTAAAATCGGCCGGGGCTGCGGACATCACCAGAAGGGTGGATTGTCTGGCATGCTTGAGAACGGCCCGCCTCATCTGAAGGGTCGTCTCAACCCGCACGTATTCCCTGAGCCCCGGCGGGGGCGCGATTGAAGCCGGGCCACTTACAAGGATTACTTCCGCCCCCCTGCGCAGGGCGGCCCTGGCCAGCGCGAAACCCATCTTCCCGCTGGAGCGGTTGGATATGAACCTTACAGGGTCCAGCGCCTCCCTTGTGGGCCCCGCCGTGACAAGCACCGTTTCACCAGCCAGGTCTTTTTCCGCGAGGGCGGACCTTGCGGCCTCAAGGATGGTCTCGACATCGGCCATTCTCCCGACCCCTTCCGTCCCGCACGCAAGGGGGCCGCATTCCGGACAGACCTCTATAACGCCAAGCTCCCCGGTCAGGTAACGGAGATTTTTTTTGAATGCCGGATGGGCGTACATATTCGAGTTCATCGCCGGGGCAATAATAGTCTTTTTCCCGGCATACGCCAGAAAAGCGGCGCTCAGGAGGTCATCGGCTATCCCTGAGGCCATTTTCCCGATGGTGTTTGCCGTTGCGGGCGCGATTATCAGCAGGTCCGCGCTCCTGGTGAGGTCCACGTGAGAAAGCGGCTCGTCCCAGAGGCTTGAAACCGGCCTTCGCCCGGCGGCCAGTTCGATGGAAAGCGGGGTTATAAAATTCAAAGAAGCAGAGGTCATTACCGGCACAACCTCTGCTTCTTCATCCCTGAGCCTGCGGATAAGGCCGACGGCCTTGTAAGCGGCCACGCTGCCCGTTATCCCGGCTAAAACCTTTTTATTCCTGAGAGGGCTGCTCTTCCTCACCCTTTTCGCTGAAAAGCTCCTCAAGCCCCTCCTTGCCTTTTTCCTCTTTTTCGTGCAGATAGACCTTCAGGTCGCGCTCCAGCTCGGTAAGCTCCTCAACCCTCGCTTCTCTCTTCTTCTCCTCCAGCATCCTGTGGATGTCAAGCTTCCTGGCTTCCTCAAGGGCTGCGCGCGCCTCATCGCCCGTAATGAATTCCAGGTCGCCGCTGACGGAGTCAAGAAGCGCCTGGGAAGACACCTTTTTGTACTTGCTCTGCACCTTCGGCCTCGCGCCAAGCGAAAGCTCCCTGGCCCTCTGCGCGGCTATGGCAACCAGGCGGAAACGGCTGTCTATCTTCTCCTTATCGACCTTTACAGGCAGTGAGATTATGTCCATTAACCCTGAACCTCCTTGAAAAATTGTTCCTCTATCCACGCGGGGTCCACCCTGGAGGCGGACACCCTTTGAGCAAGTATAACGGCCTTCAGGCGCTCAAGCGCCTCTTCGAGGACATCGTTAATTATAACATAATCGTAAAGGTAATAATCCCTTATCTCGTCAACAGCGTTTTTGAGGCGGCGGACAATCACATCAGGGGAATCGCTCTTCCGGTCCTCAAGCCGCTGCCTGAGCGTCTTCATCGAAGGGGGCAGAATGAATATGTAAACCGCCTCAGGGAACTTCCCTTTCATCTGTTTCGCCCCCTGGGTGTCGATATCGAGAACTACGTCCGCCCCGGAGGCGGTCATCTCCCGGAGGCCCTCGGCGGATGTCCCGTAATAATTGCCGTGCACCACCGCCCATTCCACGAACTCATCCCTTTCAACCATCGCCTTGAACTCCGCCTCCGGGACGAAGTTGTAATGCACCCCGTCCACCTCGCCGGGCCGGGGATTTCTGGTCGTATAGGAAACCGAGTGCCTGAGCCGGGGCAGCTCCGCTATGAGCCTGTCGCAGAGCGTGGTCTTTCCGGCACCCGAAGGAGCGGATATTATGAAGATGTCCCCTGCGCCCCCACCGGAAAAATCAAGGGGGCTCATTCGGCCCCGCCTTTGCCGGAAGTGGAAAACCTCTGGGCGATGGTCTCGGCCTGAATGGCCGAAAGGATTATATGGTCGCTGTCGGTTATTATGATGGAGCGCGTCCGCCTGCCCTCCGTCGCGTCTATCAGCTTGCCGCGCTCCCTGGCCTCCTCCCTGAGCCGCTTCATGGGGGCGGAGCCGGGAGTCACTATGGCCACCACCTTCTGTGCGGCCACCAGGTTGCCGAACCCTATGTTTATCAGAGCGGGGCTGAAATCTTCCTTTTTCTGGCTGTCCATTTTTTATTTTTTATTGCAGGTTTTGTATCTGCTGTCTTATTCTCTCGACCTCGGCCCTGAACAGGATGGACTTGTTCAAAAGCTCCATGTCCTCGCTTTTGGAGCTTATGGTGTTTACCTCCCGGTGGAGTTCCTGTAATATGAAGTCCAGTTCCCTGCCTATCTTGCCGCCTTTTTCCAGGACCTTCCTGATCTGTCCTATATACCCCTCTATCCTTGTCAGTTCCTCGGCAATGTCGGCCTTCTCCGCCATGATGGAGGCCTCCTGAAGCACCCTGGAATCGTCGTAGCCTGCTTCACCCACCAGCGCCTTCAGTTTCCCGGCGAATTTCTCCCTGACCGAAGAGACCATCCCCGGCACAAGCGCCTTTATTTCCGCGTGGATTTTTTCCAGTAAATCCGCCCGGCCCAGGACGTCTTCTTTTATCATCCGGCCTTCCCTGAGCCTCATTTTTTCCACCTCTGAAAGGGCCTCATTGAAGGCCTCCCTGAGGCTTCCGGTATCGTATTGCCCCTCCTCGGAGATAAAGAAGTCCTTCATCCTTAAAAGGTCTCCCATGCCGACCGGCCCGGCTATGAGGAGGTCCTTGCGGAGGCCGTCAAGCGCTTCATAGACCTCTTTGGCCCTTGCCGTATCGAGCACGGAGCTGAGGCGCTCCTCCCGGACATTGACGTACACGTCGAACCGGCCGCGGGCAAAACGCGCCTTTATGGCGTTTCTAAGGGGGATTTCCTGCCCGGCCAGCCCATGCGGGAGCCTCACGTTCATTTCCAGGAACCTGTTGTTAAGGGAGCGGACCTCCACCTTGAACCCGCCCTTTTCAGATGAGCCGAATCCTGTCATTCCCTGAGGCATAGGTAAAATATTAAATCAGATTCGCGGTTTAGTCAAAGAAAAAACTTTTGAGTGTGCCGGTCTCGATGCAATCCGCCGCCCGCTCGATACTGTCAGCCGTAACCTGCCCGAGACAGGGGAATACACCCAGTACGGGCACCGGCGAGAATTTTTTCAGGACATCCGGGTTGGTCTTTTCGGCAAGCCCTTCCTCCGGCCCTGTCCGGTTAAGGATTACCCCCGCGACCTCAAGGCCTTCTGAAAGAGCGCAGCGTACGGTGAGCAGCGTATGGTTTACCGTTCCAAGCCCCGCCTTTGCCACTATAACAAGCGGGAGGGCAAGCGCCCTGGCAAGGTCGATGACAAAAAAATCATCCCTCAGCGGCACAAGCAGGCCGCCCGCCCCTTCGACTATCATGGCCCCGTATTTACCCGAGAGCCTTTCGAATTTTTCCATGATGACACCGGGCTCTATCCTCGTATTTTCCATTTCCGCGGCCACCATCGGGGCAAGCGGGGCCTCGAACGCATAAGGCGTCATCTCCGCGAGGCCCTCATCCATGCCTGAGATTTCCCTGAGAAAGCTTCCATCCTGCGGAAACGGCGCCCCGTCACGCCTGAGGCAGCCGGACTCCACTGGCTTCATCGCCCCGGCCTTCAAGCCGTGCTTCTGAAGGAGGCGGACCAGCGCCCCGGCAATTACCGTTTTGCCCACGCCGGTACCGGTACCGGTGACAAAAAAGCCTTTTCCCTTTTTGCTCATATAATCCTGCTCTCTACGGAAAAGACCTGCCCGGTAATGCACTCCGCCTTTAGGAGCCATGCTATGAATGATGCTGCCTCCGATGGGTCCGAGAGCTTCCCCAGAGCGCTGTCCGTCTTCGCCTTTTCCATGGCATCCGCGGCCCCCGCGCCCATCTTTGTGGGCATGTATCCGGGCAGGACGGCGTTCACCCTGATGTTATATTTTCCAAGCTCCGCGGCGGCCCCGTATGTAAGGCCAAGCAGCGCGGATTTGGACGCGCTGTAGGCCGCCTGCCCGCGCTTCCCCCTCAGCCCCGAAAAAGAGGAGACGTTTACGATGTGCCCTCCCCCGGCATTTATCAGCAGCGGCAGGAAGACCTTTATCGTATTGAAAGGCCCGTTTAAGTTCACGTTGATGACCTCATCCCACTGGGCGGGTTGCAGTTTTACGAGCAGGCAGTCCCTCGTTATACCGGCGCAGTTCACAAGGGCGTCGAGGCTGCCCCATTTTTCGAAGACCGTGCCGGCCATCGCCTTGACCGATTCGAAATCGCCGATGTCCCCTTTTATTGCAAGGGCTGATTCCCCCATGTGCTTTAAAAGCCTCTTGGCCTCAAGCTCGTTATTGCGGAAATTGATCGCGACATTATAGCCTTCCTCGTGCAGCCTGAGCGCCAGCCTGCCGCCAAGCCCCCCCGTGCCGCCCGTGATAAGGACCGTTTTTTCCATCAAGAAAATATAGCAAAACCGGTTTTATTTTTCAGGACTCCGGCGGCTGGAAAATAAAAAGGGCCTGTTTTTCACAGGCCCGCAATGACAGTCAAAACAGTTTTTCAAATATCCTCTGTCAGCCTTGCGGCTTGAATTCCCCGGCTGTGCCCGCTGTAATCTCCCTGCGTTTCTGGATGCCGAGCCAGCCGCCCCATGCGGCAGCCGCCCCGGTAAGCAGAAGGCTAACAAAAACGCCGAAGGACACTCCGGACATGGCACTCATGGCAGCCTGGGGCGCTACAATGCCCGCAGGGGTCGCCACTATCCCGGGTCCGAACAGCCCCACTGTACCGCCGATGAAGGCGCCGACCGCCGTAGTCATCATGGTAAAGGAGAAAATCTCAACCAGGCCCCACGTTGCCAGACCGTGCAGGAGGCCGTTCATCGGCCTGATGGAGCCGGACAGCCTTCCGGCAATCAGCCCGCCTATGAACAGCGAGATTATGCTTGTCACCACAAGCCAAATCCCGGCCCCCACACCTATGCTTGCCGGGGCCGCCACCGTCGCTGGC
>JAJYJS010000005.1 GCA_021789215.1 Nitrospirota bacterium
TGTCCAGAAGGGGAGTTATGGAAAACCCGAGCCAGAGTTTTTTGCCCGAGGCTGTCTCGTAAAGTATCTCGCCCCTTTCAAGGGTCGTGCTTTTTTCAAGGAGTCCGACAATCCGGCCCCTGAACACATCGCCGGGTTTTTTCCCGACGGCGTCCTCCCTTGAGAACTCCAGTATCTTTTCCGCCCTGGAGTTTGCCATCGTTATCCTGTAATCGCCGTCCAGGCTTATGACCCCGCTTGGGACGCTCTCAAGGATGTTCCTGCTCAGGTCCTCTATCCTGTTTGCCCTGTCTTCGGCCATGGCCCTGAGCGTCTCGAGCTCCCTTTCGTTTTCCTTGAGCCTGGACACAAGCCCGTGGAAGGTGTCCACCACAAAGCCGACCTCGGTGGGGTTTTCCCTTTCAGGCTGCTTTTTCTCCTTGGAGTAACCCCTGAAAAGCACATATCCCATCGCAAAAAGGAGGGAACTGCCCAGGAGGAAAAAAAGAAACGGCTGCACATCGGCATCCACCGCCGGTCCATCGAACACAAAGGCCAGGGCGGCGGATTTTTTGTCCGGCCCCGCTCCGTTTATGAAGGGGACCAGCACGGCCTGATAGCTGGCGCCATCTTTGCTGAAACCCTGGGTAAAGGCATTGCCGCTTTCGATAGACTCGCGCACAACAGCACTGTCCTCTTTCAGCCACTGGGGCGTGACCGGCCTGGGATTTGCCGTATCGTTGAGCACGGTGCCGTCCGGGGAAACGGCAAGTATCTGTTTCAGGCCCTGCCTTTCGGCGAAGTCGTAAAGCGGGTACTGTGCGGTAATGTCGATTGCCCTTTCCCTGATGAGCCTTTCGGAAAGGGTGGCTATCCGGATATTCCTTTCCCGCAGGGCGGCCCCGGTCGATTGGGTGACCGTTTTCAGCTCCCCCCATTCGACAGCCGAGAAGATTACAAGGAACAGAGCAAGGGAAACCGAGAACGGATATATGAGAGTCCTGTTAAAACTGCCCATGCCTCAGATACCAGAAAACGACCTCCCGGCCGAAAAAGAGGCTTATAAGGGCGCCCAGGGCGAGAAAAGGGCCAAACGGTATCTTCGTCTTCCTGCCTTTTCCCTTCGCTATCATGAGATAGAGGCCGACCGCGGAGCCCAGCAGGCTCCCCGCAAACGTGGTCAGCAGGACGCCCTTCCACCCAAGCACCGCCCCAACCATGGCCATCATCTTGATGTCCCCGCCCCCCATGCCGCCCCTGCTTGCAACGGCAATTATGTAATAAAGCCCAAAGCCCGTGGCCGCCCCTATGAGGGAGGTCTTAAGGCCCATGCCGCCCAGCAGACGGAAGGGGTCGGGCAGGATGAGCCATGCCCCCAGAATGCCAAGCAGGATACCGGGGAGTGTAATCTCGTCAGGGATAATCTGGAAGTCCAGGTCTATAAACGTTATTATGACGAGCGCCGTGGCAAAAACGAAATAGAAGAGCGTGGCTGGCGTAAGCCCGTATCTGTATGCCACCAGAAAATAGAGCAGCCCGTTCAGCGCCTCGACCAGCGGGTACCTGGGAGATATAGGCTGCCCGCACGCCCTGCACCTGCCCCTCAGAAAAAGGTAGCTTAAAAGGGGTATGTTGTCCCACGGCTTTATCTGTTTTCCGCAGGAGGGGCAGCTCGAAGGAGGGGTGACGACCGATTTTTCCCTTGGCAGCCTGTATATGCAGACATTCGCGAAGGAGCCTGTAACAAGGCCCAGGACGGCGGAGAACACATAGAGGGGGAGCCCTCCCTGAAAGACCATGAACTGCTCAGGCATTTTTCCCGGGATCAACTGGCCTGCTTATGTTTGATGCACGCTCCGTAAGGTCCGTAAGCTCCTCGTTAAGCATCTCCATTTCCCTGAGGACCGTTTGTATATATTCATCCTTGCAAATAACGGAAATCTGCTGCCTGGACTCGAAGACCTTTTCCCCGATTGCCTGGGCCAGCTCCGCCCTCTTCCTCTTCAGCTCTTCGGCCTTGCCCATGAGCTTGAAGAAGGCTATCTCCACCTTTATCCGTTCACCAAGAAGCTCGGAAAACCACCTGAGTCTTTCGATGCCCCTGTTAAAATTCTCTCTAAGGCGCTCAAGCATGAAGCCCCCTTTAGCGGCTTTATTGCTTTAGTATATCAATTTCCACCCCTGTTATGCGATTGGGCGGCGGGGTGGGCCTTATCTTGTGTTATAATTGCAGTGTTTAAAAAACAAACTCGAAGTTCTCAGGCTCAAGCTGGTTTAGACTCTGAAATCTCCCGCTCCCGTAAAGCCCGGATTTTTTTGGCAGCTTGGAAAAGAAAAAATTTCTGCTCATGCTCTGAAGGGCGCAAAAAAGTCCAAATCTGCAAAGGAGGCGCCTGAAAATGAAGATATCCTTCAGGATCATAGTCTCTCTGCTCTTTGTAGCGGCGCTGGCTTCCCTGGGATTTTCCCTCTTTCAGGCCAGGAGCGACGAGAAACGGCTCACGAGCGACCTTGAGAAACGGGCCGTGGTACTTGCCGACAGCCTTCAGGGCTCGGTGGAGCAGATGATCGAGTCAGGTTCCCTCAAAAGACTGCACATGTTCGTCAAGCGCTTCAACAGGCGCGGAAACCTGGACGGGATCGCCATATTGAACAGCTCCGGCGAAACCATCAATTCATCTCCTGAGGTATCAAAGTACCTTGATAAGGTAAGGCCGGAGATTATAAAGTCTTTGTCGGAAAACCAGACGGTTTCCGACTTTGTCTCGGTAAACGGGCGCAAGAAATATATTTACGCCATCCAGACAGGGCAGGGAAACGGCATAAATTTCGGCTCCCTGGGACTTTTTTATGACACCCCCTTCATCGACACAATACTCAAGGAAACGCTTTTCGACAATCTGATCCGGTTCCTTATCCTCTCGCTCCTCATAATTTTCACTACGGTCCTTGTGGTGCGCTGGAGCATCACCGGCCCCATAGCGCAGCTTGCGGGCTGGCTCAAGGAACTGCGCGTGGGCAAAATAAAGCAGCCGCCCAGCATTTCGGGCAGGGCGGACGTGCTGGGAGTCCTGGCCGATGAAATAGGAGACTTGGTAAAGGCCCTTTCGATTTCGAGGGCGGTGGAGGACGAAAGGGCAATGCTGCGGATGAAAACGGAGTCGACCTGGACACCCGAAAGGCTCAAGGAGCGCATGCGCCGCGAGCTTGGGGACAAGAACCTCTTCGTGGTCTCAAACCGCGAGCCATATATGCATATGAAAAAAGGCAGGAAAACGGAGTGCACCGTCCCGGCGGGCGGCCTCGTGACCGCACTTGACCCCGTGCTCAGGGCATGCGGCGGCGTCTGGGTGGCGCAGGGCAGCGGCGATGCCGACAGGGAAACCTCGGACGAAAGGGGCAGGCTCAAGGTGCCCCCTGATGAGCAGTCCTACACCTTGAGGAGAGTTTGGCTTTCAAAACAGGAAGAACAGGGTTTTTATTACGGCTTTTCAAACGAGGGCATCTGGCCCCTTTGCCATATTACGCATACCCGCCCGACTTTCCGCCTCGATGACTGGATAGAGTACCAGAAGGTGAACGAGAGGTTCGCCCGCACGCTTTTTGAAGAGATAGAGGGAGAGGACTCTCCGCTGGTGCTCATTCAGGACTACCATTTCGCCCTGCTGCCGCTGCTCGTAAAAAAGGAGCGCCCTGACGCCCACGTGGGCATATTCTGGCATATACCCTGGCCCAACCCGGAGGTGTTCGGGATATGCCCCTGGCGGGAGGAGATACTGATAGGGCTCCTTGGGGCAGACCTGATAGGGTTCCACACCCAGTTCCACTGCAACAATTTCCTGGAGACGGTAGACCGCTTCCTCGAATCGAAGATAGACTGGGAAAGGTTCTCAGCCGAGCGCCGCGGCCATGTAAGTTTTGTAAAACCGTTCCCCATCAGTGTTGCCCCATGGCCTGGCAGGGGCGACGGCCGCCCCGCGCCCTCGAAAGAAGACATCTTCCGGGAGCTGGACATCAGCGCCAGGTACCTGGGAGTGGGCGTGGACAGGATAGACTACACCAAGGGGATAATCGAGCGGTTCAAGGCAATCGAGCGGTTTTTCGAAAAACAGCCGGAATTTATAGGGCAGTTCACCTTTGTGGAGCTTGGAGCCCCCAGCCGGACACTCATAAAACAATACCTGGACCTTGTGTCCGGCATCGAAGAAACGGTGCAGAAGATAAACTGGCGTTTTTCGCAGGGCAAGAATTGGAAACCGATCGTCTTTCTCAAGGACCATCATACCCATGAGACGATCAATTCCTATTACAGGGCGGCTGACCTGTGCATGGTGACTTCCCTCCATGACGGCATGAACCTCGTGGCAAAGGAGTTCGTGGCCTCCCAGGAAGGCGGCAGCGGCGTGCTGATACTGAGCCAATTCACAGGGGCGTCGAGGGAACTCCATGACGCCATAATAGTGAACCCTTATGACATCGAGGAGATGGCTGGAGCCGTTCATCTGGCGCTTTCAATGGAGCCGTCGGAAAAGGCCGCCAGGATGAAGAGGCTTGGCGAGGTGGTAAAGGAAAGGAACGTTTATTACTGGGCGGCAAACCTGATAAGCTCGGTGGCAAGGCTCAGGATTCAGCCTGAAAGATGAAAAAACGGTTTTAAATCCTTCCCTCTTTCCTGAACTGCTCCAGCTTCTGCCTTATCGCGGGCAGGGCCGCCTGCGCCGCCCTCTCGCCCTCCAGCATGGCGTCGTATTTCCTTGAAAAGTCGCTTGAGCCTATATAACCGACCCTTGGCCTTATCACCACATCCGCCTTTGCAAGCTGGGCATAGGAAATCTTCGAATACATTATGTCCACGGATTTCAGCATCGTGTCCAGCGTGCCCGTGGGCCGGGCATCGTCCATATCGGCGGATATGTCCACCGCTATGACTATATCGGCCCCGTAGCGCCTGGCCTCCTGCACGGCAACGGGGCTTACCACGCCCCCATCCACATACATCCTGCCGTTAATCACCGCAGGCCTGAAGACCCCCGGTATCGAGCAGCTGGCCCTTACCGCCATGCCCGTGTCCCCTTTGCCGAAAACAACTTCCTTTCCGCTCTGGATGTCGGTTGCAACCGCATAAAAAGGTATCTTCAATTTCTCAATCGGGGTGTTGTGCACCATCCTGTCAACGAAGCTCTCAAGCCTTTCGCCTTTCAGGAACCCGTTATCCGGCAGGGTGATATCGGCTATGTCGTCCTTGGTGATGGAATTGGCTATCTTCTGAAGGTCGTATGCGCTGTAGCCATAAGCGTAAAGGCTTCCGACAAAACTGCCCACGCTGGTGCCCACTATCATGCTTATCGGAA
The DNA here is from genome assembly GCA_021789215.1 of Nitrospirota bacterium. Lineage (GTDB taxonomy): Bacteria > Nitrospirota > Thermodesulfovibrionia > Thermodesulfovibrionales > JdFR-88 > JAJYJS01. The sequence continues at coordinate 5,331 of JAJYJS010000005.1, forward strand.
TATGGTTGGCCTCCAGGACCTTTATTACCCCCACATGGGCAAAACCCCTTGCCGCGCCCGCTCCAAGCACAAGCGCCACCTTGACGGGCTTTTTTGGAAGCAGCACGGGAGGCGGCTGGACGGCCCTGGGCGCACAGGACAGGACGAGCAGGGAAACAAACAGCAGCAGCAACAGGGCTTTGATTTTTAAATATTTTATGGAAAAATTCCAGCCGTTCAGCATACTGAAAGCAGCCTCTCTTTCAAAGGCTGCTTTAGTATACAACAACCGGCTTATTCTTTCTTTTCGGTCTCTTTTTCCCGGGCCGGGTATGTTATTTTTAGCCCTTCCACCCTGGCCTCCGGATTGAGCGTATGGGGCTGAAGGGACTTGTCGCTGATTATGTGCTCCACGCGCACCCCTCTTGCCACAAGGGCGTCCGAGATAAGGTTCCGGTGGCAGCGCCAGGGCAGGGCCTCCGCGCACATGACGGCGACTTTTTCCGCCTTCGCAAGCTCTATCAGCTCATCGAGGTTCTCATTGAATTCCTCCGTGAGCATGTAGTCGGCAAAGCCCCTGAAAGAGGAGTTCTTCCATCCGGTGTTAGGCGAACTCTTGAGCGGATGGCGAAGCCCGCCAAGCCCCTTTATATGCTGATATCCTATCCCCGCGTTCTTCAGGGTCTCCGGCAGGGCGTCTATATTGAACTGCGGGTTGAAGCTGGAGCGCGGCACGCTCCGGACGTCAACGAGCATCGTTATGCCGAATTTTTTTAAAAGCCAGACAAAATCGCTTATAAGGCGGGTCGAATGGCCTATCGTATAAATGGTCAGCTTGTTTTGCTCATTCATTGATATACCCCTTTGACTCCAGCCCCTTCAAAAGCAGGTGGAAATAGACGAGCCCGCCATAAGGGCTCCACCTGGAGACTATGCCGCCCACACCGTTGTAGTCCAGCCTTTCCGTTACCCCAAGCCACATTGCGAGTTTTTTCCTGGCGCCCGCGTCATCTCCGGGAAATATGCGCACCCTTCCAAGCCCCCTTAAAAGCACATATTCTGCGCTCCATCTGCCTACCCCCCGTATGCCAAGAAGCTCCCTCAGGGCGGACTCGTCATCCATCGGTCCAAGCCCCTCCGGGTCGAGGAGGCCCTTTGTTATCCTGTCCGAAAGCTCCCGTATCGCCCGCGCCTTCTGAGCGCTGTATCCCATGGAGCGGAAACCCTCTTGCGGCACCCCCGCAAGGTCTTCCGGGAGGGGAAAGGCGCTGCCGCCGCCATCCCCTTCAAAATGCCTTCCCCATGCCTCCGTAATCCTGTTCAAGAGCCTTATCCCAACCAGGAGCGAGAGCTGCTGGCAGGCCATTGCATTTACCAGGCCCTCAAACACCGTCGGGAACCTTGGGGGCTTGAGGCCCCTGAACCTCTCGGCAAGCGGCCCCAGGTCCCTGTCCTTTTTCGCCATGCCGTAAAAGTCCTTCAACCCGGTTTGAAGCCCCAGAACGCGGCCGAGCGCGGCGGCTATATCTTCCTTCAGCGAAGGACGGAGTTTTTTTTCTTCTCCCCTGGCTGAGACCTCAAGCGCGGGGCTGTCCACACCGCCGGTCTGGACAGCCGTTACCGAAACAGGGGCGCCTTCAAATACAAAGACCCTTTGATAAAAACCCCCGTCCCACCTGTCCATCATGTTTTCCGGCCTCCGCCGCAGCGCCCACGCAGTATAGTCCAGTCTGAAAGGCGGCACAGCCCTGAGCAGGAAGTTCAGGGTCTTCATAACAAGAGTTTATCACGGTTTTCCCCGAGTCTTTGAGACAGGTTCTAAATAAAATATAGCAGACCCGAGACAAGCCTACACCTGTTCCTGTTGACATCGCCAGAAGGCTTCCGGGATAATGGTTTTATGAAAATAGAATGCTATCTGTCGCAGGGTTGCGGCTCTGAAGAGGCCCTGAGGGAAAATATAAACAAGGCCCTGGAGGCCGGGGGGGCCACCCATGCGGATGTCTCTTTCAGGAAGATAAGTCCGGACGAAGCGGAAAGGATGGGCCTGCGCGGCTCACCCTCCATTTTCATAAACGGAAACGCCGTTCAGCCTGTTCAAATGCCGGGGTTTTCCTGAAGGATGTTCGCGGACGGGTCCGGGAGGCTCTCGAATGTGCCATCGGTTGAAACGCTCCTGGAATATATGGGAATAAAAGGTAAAGGCCCCTCAAAATAAAAAACCCTCCGTCAAGCATTGATTCCAGCATAATTAATCCCTAAATTCCCTCACCCTCCGCAAGCTCCTCCCTCTCCCATTGGGAGAGGGCCGGGGTGAGGGAAATTGAGCTAATAGAACATTACTTAATACATCTTTCAAGCAGTATGAGATAATAAAATATCTTCTATGGCGCACAAACACGACCACGATACCGAAGGCCGCCTTTCGCTAAGCCTTCTGATAACCTCGGTCTTCATGATAGGCGAGGCCGCGGGCGGCCTCTACACAAACAGCCTGGCGCTGCTGAGCGACGCCGGGCACATGTTCACGGACGCCTTCGCCCTGGTCCTGAGCCTCATAGCCGCCCGGATAAGCAGGTGGGACCCCGACCGGAGGGCCACGTTCGGCTATCAGCGCGTCGGCCTGCTTGCCGCCGTAATCAACGGGCTGAGCCTTTTCGTAATCTCGTTCGTAATTTTTTTCGAGGCATACCGGCGGTTCATAAACCCGCCGGAGATAAAAGCCGGGCTGATGCTCGTTATAGCCGTCCTGGGCCTGATTGCAAATATCGTGATGGCCTGGATATTGCGGCATGGTCACAGGGACCTGAACATCAAGAGCGCGTGGCTGCACGTGCTTGGCGATACGCTCTCCTCCGCGGGGGTCATAATATCAGCCGTTGTAATCATATTTACGGGCTGGACATTTGCCGACCCGTTGACGAGCTTCCTGATAGGGTTTATCATCCTCTTTGGCGGGGCCAGGGTGGTGAGCGAGGCGTCACGCGTCTTTCTGGAGCTTGCGCCGCGGGGCTTCAACGTGGAGGAAATAGCAAGGGAGATATGCGCCATGCCGGAAGTGCTCGGCGTCCATGATGTCCACCTCTGGTCGCTTACGCACGGCAGGGCGTCTTTTTCAGCCCACATCTGGGTGCATGACGCAAGCCTGAGCAGCGTGCAGGCAATTGGAGAGAAAGTGAAAAGGCACCTGGCGGACAAAGGGATAAACCATGTGACGCTGGAATATGAATGCGCCGAGACCGAGAGCAAGGGCATCTTCTGCGAACTGGAGGAGGAAGAAGACTGATGATGGAGGTTTTTTACCCATGCTCATCCCGCTGCTTATAGCCGTCCATGTGGTCACGATACTGCTGTGGATAGGCGGGGTCGCCTTCGTGACCATAATCATCTTCCCGCTCATACAGCGGATGGGCAGTTCGTTTGACGCCGTGATGCTTTTTCAGGGCGTGGAGCACCGGTTTGCGAGGCACGCCAGGATGTATGTGGCCGTCGCGGGCATAACGGGCTTCCTCCTTTTATTCCTCATGGGCCTCCAGCGCCTTCTGTTTACGAAAGAAGGCATTGGAATAACGCTCATGCTCATCGCATGGGCCTTTTATCTGCTTGTCCTCCTGTTTGAAAAAAGGATTTTCAGCAAGGTGTTCGGCAATCCTGAAAAGTTCGAGACCAAACAGGTTTTCCGCGCCCTTGGCGCCTTTCACTGGTTCGTGCTGGGGCTCTCACTCCTGGCCGTCTTCGCCGGAGTCTGGCAGGGGCACGGCGGCGGCTTCTGACCTGTTCCCCATCCGCCTTGACACATAACGGGCCCTTAAATTATTATCTGATAATGATTTTCAAAATCAACGGGCAAGGCAGCCGGGACCCTGGGAGATGAAGCTCACCTTCGAGAAATACATCGCCTCCCAGGGGCTCAAGATGACCCGCCAGAGGGGCCTCATCCTCGAAATCTTTCTGAAAAAAGAGGGCCATATAAGCCCGGAGGAACTTTATTCGCTGGTAAGGAAGAAGGACGCCACTGTGGGCAGGGCCACTGTCTACCGCATGCTGAAACTGCTGAAAGAGGCGGACATCGCGCGGGAGGTGGATTTCGGCGACGGCTTCTCCAGATACGAACACAAGTACGGCCACGCCCATCACGACCACCTTATCTGCACAAAGTGCGGCAAGACGATGGAGGTGGTCGATGAGGAGATAGAGGCCCTTCAGGAGAAGCTGGCCGGGAGGCACGGATTTTCCCTGACCTCCCACGAAATGGACCTCTTCGGGCTCTGCCCCGAGTGCCGGGAAAAGGAAGCCCGGGTGAAAAGGCAGCCGCCCGGATAAGTCTTGGCCGGGGGAAAAACTGCCCTCAGGCCGCGGCACGCAGGGGAGCAGCCGGGCCTGTTTCCCTTCCGGCAATTGCGACCCCGTAAAGCATGGCGAAAAGCACCCCCGTTTGGTGGCTCATTATCTGCGTGTCGGTAATCGAACCCACAGTCAATACGGCCATATAGACTAGAATTGCAAACCCTGCAAGCGAGTGCCTCCCTTGCCAGCCAGCCTTCAGGGGCACGGCCCAAAGCCAGATGAGAACGAGTACCCCTATTACGCCGTAGCTTGAGGCCATGAAAAGGAGCGTATTATGGGGGTGCACCACATCCGGTATATCAGGACTTGGCCGTGACTTGTTCATTAAGTCTTCATAGCCGCCGGTCCCGGCCCCGATTACGGGATGCTCCCTGAAAATCCGGACGGCCCCTTCCCACATGTAATAACGGATGCCAAGCGGGGTCACTATCTGTCCTTTGCCGTAAACGTCCGTTTCATGCACGGCCTCTTTAAGCCGGCTTTGCATCACGGGAGACAGGAACATCACGGCTATTATCAGAACGCTCCCGGCAAGCGCCTTTTTCAGGCTCTTTTTCCTCGGAAGATTATAGGCGATTACCGGGGTAAGCAGTATGAAGGCAAGCTGTCCGCTGTCTGAAAGCATCAGGACGAGCGCGGCAAACTGCACCAGCATGAGTGCTGCGCACAAAAGCCTGTCCTTCTCCCGGCTTGCCCTTGAAAAATAAAATGAAAGCAGCACGATGCTGAATGTTATGAGCAAAGAGAGCTTTATATGGGCCCATGTGCCAAAAAACCCGGCTGAATATTGATCATGCCTGGGCACTATTCCCGCCAGTTGCAGCAGGAACATGACCGAAGTGAGAGAGACCCCGGCTATATAAGATTTCAGGAAATATTCCGTTTTATAACCCGAACTGATGACATAGGCGGCAATAAACGCAAAGAGCCAGTAATCCGTCCTCTCGGCAAATTTCCACCCGGCTGATACGCTGCTCGTGTACAGGAGGCCTGCCCACGGCAGAATAACCATCGCGACAAGCGGCAGCACCAGTTTCCAGTTTTTCAGAAAACGGACGGTTTTTATGAACTTCCCCGAAACAAGCCATAAAAGGACCGTCAGCCCTTCGGTTATGGACAAGGGGACTATCGAGACCGGGATAAAGAAGAAAAGCGCGCAAACACCAAGGAAAAGGAGTTTCCCCGCATCGATTCTGGACTCCATCCCCGTAGAATACAGGAAAGGAAATTTTTTAGTCAAACCAGGACAGGTATTGAAAAAACCGCGATTTGACAGCCGCCCCCTTATGACTTACCCTTGCCTTGAAAGCATGAATTCACCGGCCATGTCCATAAGGGATTTATTGATATCCACAAAAAGGGATGTTTTTTCGGAAAAAGCCCTTTTCTGGAGCGCATGGCTGCTTTTTTTCCTTATTCCAATAGCGACCTCTCCCGCCGTAATAGCGGGCGGGCTGAACATCTCCATCTGGATTTTTACAGGCAAGTTCTGGAAAGAACGGGGAAAATGGCTGAACAGGGACTGGACGCTTCCCGTTCTGTTTTTCATGCTGCTTCCCTGGGCGGGCCTGCTTTGGACAAACGACCTGCGCTGGGGCCTGGTGTTTGCGACCAAAAGCTATTACTGGCTCTATGCGTTCGCGGCAGCTTCCCTGAACTGGGGCCTTCATAAGCCAAAGGACCTTGTGAACGCGTTTCTTTCAGGGCTCACCACGAGCTTTTTCATAGCGATGCTCCAGCTCATGAAGCTCCTGCCGATGAATGTAAGCCCCACAAGCTTTGTAAACCATATCAGCTATTCGCTTTTACTGGTGCTTGGGATTATGATTGCCTCTTTTTACTATGCCAGGGCCGCGGGCAGGAAGGAAAAATTTTACATGGCCTTTCTGATGGCCGCGTTCTTCTTCAATCTTTCAGTCACACACGGGAGGGCCGGGTATCTGGCCTTCGTTCTCTTAAGCCCCGTTATCATTTTCAACATTTTTGGCAAAAAACACGTTTTAAAGGCCGCAGCCGCGCTTCTGGCCGCCATTGTCCTCCTTTTCTCTGCCCCGATGGTCAAAAAAAGGGTAAATGACGCGGTTTCCGACATAAACCTTTACTCAAAAGGCGACAGCGAAACATCCATGGGGCTCAGGTTCTATTTCTGGAAGGGGGCCGCGAACATATTCATAAACTCCCCTTTTTTGGGGGCCGGGACCGGCGGATATGGGAAGGCAATGGAGGCCTACAGGACGGACCCCGCCCTGCCCCATGCCATTCAACCCCATAACAGTTTTCTTTACATGACGGCCTCTTTCGGCATTTTTGGGCTGGCAAGCATCATGTGGCTGTTTTATGTGTTCCTCAGAAAGGGCTGGCGTGCCCGCCGCAGCGTGGCGGGGTTTTCGGTGCTGGCCTACGGCATAATACTGCTCATAGGGAGCATGACCGATACCCAGATACTCTCCATTGCCACGGCCAAGCTGTTTTCCGTCCTGATGGGCCTGGAAACCGAAATTGATCTTCACGGTTGAGATGGTTGAGATTTTCCTGCCTGCTGTGAATAATATATGTTGGAATGGTAAACAAGACATTATTGATTAGGGGAATCAATAATGAAAAGGCGGTTTTCTGTTCATGGCGAAGGCAAAGATTCTGTTTGTAGAGGACAACAAGACCCAGGCCAGGGTCACGAAGGAATTTCTGGAAAAGAATGGCTATGACGTCTATTGGGTGGAGGACGGCAAGTCCGCCATCAAATCGACCCGGGAGCATTCTTTCGACGTTATTATACTCGACCTTATCCTGCCCGACCTGAATGGCAACGAGGTATGCCGCTGGCTGAAAATGAACGACGCCACCAGGGGCATCCCCATTATAATCCTCACGGCAAAAAACAGCATCGAAAACAAGGTGGAAGGACTTGAGGCCGGTGCGGACGATTACCTGTCCAAGCCGTACATGGACACCGAGCTTAATGCCAGGATATATGCCTGCCTGAGGACAAAGGCCCTGCAGGACGAGCTCCTGCGCAAAAACCGCCAGCTTGAAGACCTGCTGTCCAAGGTGGAGGTCCTCGCCATTACCGACCCGCTTACAGGGCTTTTCAACCGCAGGAGGTTCGAGACCATTTTCGAGAAGGAACTCAAGCGGGCCATAAGGCACAGGACCCCCGTCAGCTGCATGATGATAGACATAGACCATTTCAAGGCGGTAAATGACACCTTCGGCCACAGGGCCGGAGACTCCGTGCTCATAGAGACGGCCGCCATATTGAAAAAATCCGTCAGGGAAATAGACCTTGTGGCCAGATGGGGCGGCGAGGAGTTCATCGTCCTTCTGCCCCAATCCTCCAGTGAGGACGCCATGAGGCCCGCCTCAAGGATACTGGAATCGATATCGGGCCATGAGTTCGCGGCCACCCCCGGCAGCAGGGTCACGGTGAGCATAGGGCTGGCCAACTCACATCAGGTCCATCTTGACACGGACGGCGAAAAACTGATCAATTCCGCGGATATCGCCCTGTACGATGCAAAAAGAAGGGGCCGCAACCGCATAGAGCTGTTCAGGGAAAAATAAGGGCTCAGCCTGACTTTAAACTCTCCCGTGCTAATTTACTTAATGAGTACATAAGTATGATGCCATTGACCCGAAAATGCCCTTTACCACAAAGTCGCCGGATTCCGGATTAATACCTCCGGAATGACGGCTGAAAGTCTTTTGTCCGGTCATGTCGGCATGTCTTTAGCCGGTATCCAGTGACTTTGCCATCAATCCTGAAGATACCCTGAAAAGCCCCTCTCAAAATGCGTAAAAACAGGCTATTCCTTTTGAAGGTCCGTCCTTTTGGGCCTCTTGGCGCATTCCAGGACTTTTTTCCTCAGCCTGATGGATTTGGGGGTAATCTCGACCAGCTCGTCCTCCTTTATGAACTCGACTGCCTGCTCCAGGGAAAGCGCCTTGGGAGGAATAAGCCTCAGGGCCTCGTCCGCCCCGGATGCCCTCATATTGGTGAGCTTTTTTTCCTTCGTGACATTCACGTCAATATCGGCTTCTCTTGAGTTTTCCCCTATGATCATCCCCTCGTAGACAGGCGTGTTCTCCTTTATGAACAGCACCCCTCTTGGCTGAAGGTGGAAAAGCGCGTATGTGGTGGTCACCCCTTTTCTGTCGGCCACGAGCGCCCCCGTGGGCCTTTTCGACATCGGCCCCTGCCAGGCATCGTAGCCGTCGAAGAGGTGGTTAAGGAGCCCCGTGCCCTTGGTGTCAATGAGGAACTGCGAACGGAAGCCTATCAGCCCCCTCGACGGGATCCTGTATTCGAGCCGTACCCTCCCGTGATTGTTGTTCTGCATCCTGCTCATCTTGCCCTTCCTTATGCCAAGCTGCTGCGTGACGACCCCCACATATTCCTCAGGGACATCAATCACAAGGTGCTCCATCGGCTCGTGCAGCACCCCGTCTATCCTCTTTGTAATTATCTCGGGCATCGCCACCGAAAGCTCATAGCCCTCCCGGCGCATCATCTCTATAAGAATCGCAAGCTGCAACTCCCCCCTGCCCATCACGACAAAGGAGTCCGTGACGCTGAAGTCCACCTTTATGCTCACGTTATAAAGGAGTTCCTTTTCAAGCCGCTCGCGTATATGCCTTGAGGTGACGAATTTACCCTCTTTTCCCGCAAACGGGGATGAATTTACCGAAAAGACCATCGAAATGGTGGGCTCGTCAACCGCTATCCTCGGCAGGGGCGCCGGGTTCTCCGGGCCGGTTATGGTGTCGCCTATGTTGATGCCCTCCATGCCCGCGAGCGAAATTATGTCCCCTGGGGCCGCTTTTTCCACTTGGACCCTTTTCAGCCCCTCGAAGCCGTATATGGCGGATATCTTCGTGTTCCTCTGCTGGCCGTCCTTGTCAATTATGGCCACCGTGTCTCCGTGGTTAAGGACCCCCGAAAATACCCTGCCTATCGCCAGCCGCCCCTTGTAATCGTCGTAATCTATATTGGTAACAAGCACCTGGAGCGGGCCGTCTCCTTCATACCGGGGCGCGGGGATATATTCCAGGATAAGGTCAAAAAGGGGCCTCAAATCTTTGAATTCCCCCTGCGCGTCCATCGAGGCAATACCCGCCTTGGCATTTGAATAGATTATCGGAAAGTCCAATTGGCTTTCCTCGGCGTCAAGGTCTATGAAAAGGTCGTAGACCTCGTTCAGGACCTCCTGTATGCGGGCGTCCGGCCTGTCAATCTTGTTGATGACGAGGACGGGTGTGAGTTTAAGCTCAAGGGCCTTTTTAAGCACGAACCTCGTCTGGGGCAGAGGCCCTTCCGAGGCGTCCACAAGCAGCAGGACACCGTCCACCATCTTGAGCGTGCGCTCCACCTCTCCGCCAAAATCGGCGTGGCCGGGGGTGTCCACTATGTTTATGGTGCAGTCCCTGTATTTCACGGCCGTATTCTTGGCCATAATGGTTATGCCTTTTTCGCGCTCCAGGTCTATGCTGTCCATAACACGCTCCTGCACCTGCTGATTGGCGCGGAAGATGCCCGACTGGTGCAGCATCGCGTCCACGAGCGTTGTCTTGCCGTGGTCGACATGGGCTATTATGGCTATGTTCCTTAAATCCTCTCTCCTGACCGTGCTCATAAGTAAAACTCCAAATAATCGTTATTTGCTCTAGCAGGATGCTGAAAAAGTCCTCATTTTGGTCATTGCGAGGAGCGCAAGCGACGAAGCAATCTCATAAGTAATTGATTTTTCTAAAGACGTGTTTGCTTCGCTCCGCTCGCAATGACAGTCGAAACAGTTTTTCAGCAGCCTGCTAGCAACCTTTTAGAATAATGGTTTTAGGATGATTTAGGCAAGTGGCAGTGAAATGGGGCAGTGCCTCCGCCCGGGGCGGATTATCTGTTTACTAGGTCTTTCAGCCTGTCTTCGTAAATGGCGAGGAAGTTGGCATCGAGCAGGCCCAGGACCCCGTGCAGGGCCTCGATGACATTTTCATAGCGGATCCCGAGCCTGTCGGCGTCGGCAAGTATCTCTTTCTGCGCCGCTTCTCCCCTGGTAAAGCCTTCGCCATGGAAATGGTACCCGCCGGTCGTGCCCAGCTGAATAATGGTCTCGCCGTGGGCCGCTTCCATGGCCTCCCTCTTGATATCGGGGTTGTCTGTTACCGCATATTTTGCTTCCAACCGCTCTTTTTCGCCGATAAATGGCATTCTTGCGTTTCCTTTATCGTTCCATGCCTAAATCTTAGCTCAAAGCCGCGGGCTGTCAAATGCTCTTTGCGCTTGACTTTTTCCGGCCTGATGATAGTTTTTTAGTAAAAAAATGACAACCAAAACAAAAAGCTTTACAGGAGGCGACGGTGGAAGGGAACGTTTCATACTGGCCGTTTGCAGTTTACTCAGGGCTTGTGCTCATACTGATTTTCGGCCTGCTCGGCCTTTCCTATTTCCTGGGGCAAAGGCACAGCGAAAGGGCCACCGTCCAGCCGTATGAGTCCGGCATAGTCTCCACCGGCACCGCCCGCGTCCGCTTCGACATCAAGTTCTACCTTGTCGCGATGTTTTTCGTCATCTTCGACCTGGAGGCGGTGTTCGTATATTCATGGGCGGTATCCGTGCGGGAGACCGGCTGGAGCGGCTACGTGGAGATGCTCATCTTCATGGGCATACTGCTTGCCGCACTCGTCTACTTATGGAAAATGGGCGCGCTCGACTGGTCTGCGGGAAAAAACAGGCCCCGTCAAAGATAGCTGGGGCATATATATCATGAACTGGTCCTTAAGCAAAACACCTTTTGAACAAGGCCCCGCTGGCTCCGCCGAGGACGTAATCCGCCGGAGCGTACTGCTTACCCGTCTTCAGGACATGCTTGCCTGGGGCCGGAAAAACTCCATATGGCCGTTCAACTTCGGCCTGTCCTGCTGCTATGTGGAAATGGCGGCAAGCATAACGAGCAGGTTCGACATTGCCCGCTTCGGGGCCGAGGTCATCAGGGGCACACCCCGGGAAGCCGACCTCATGGTCATCGCGGGTACCGTTTTCATAAAGATAGCGCCTGTCATCAAGCGTCTCTATGAGCAGATGATGCTTCCGCGCTGGGTCATTTCGATGGGCTCCTGCGCCAATTCAGGCGGCATGTACGATATCTACAGCGTGGTGCAGGGGGTGGACAAGTTCCTGCCGGTTGACGTCTATGTCCCCGGCTGCCCTCCCCGGCCAGAGGCGTTCATGGAGGGGCTCCTCCTTTTAAGAGACCGCATAGGGACTGAAAAAAGGCCCCTGAGCTGGGTGGCCGGGCCGCAGGAGATTGAAAGGCCGGTACCCGTGCCGATCCAGAGAGACCTGAAAACCCCCGGAAGACAAAAGGCAACAGGGCTGCCGGAACTGGAAAATATTTGAACTGAAAGGTTTTTTGAATTGAAGGACATGATGTCAGACAAGACTGTATTGGAAGAGCTTCAGGGCAGGTTCGCCCCAGGCCCGGTGCTCCCCCAGAAAACCCTGGACGGCATTCCGACTGCCTGGGTCCCGGCGGAAAAATGCCATGACGCCCTCAAGTATCTTAAATATGAGAGCCCAAGGCGCTTCCGCATGCTCTATGACCTTACGGCAATCGACGAGAGGGCGCGAACAGGGAAAACACCGGGACAACGGCCCGACGGCGATTTCTCCGTTGTCTATCACCTGCTCTCTTATGACAGCAACGAAGACGTCCGCCTGAAGGTCGCCCTGAAGGGAGACCGCCCTTCGCTCAGGAGCGCCGTTGATATATGGCCTGCCGCCAACTGGTATGAGCGCGAGGTCTGGGACATGTTCGGCATAGGCTTTGAAGGCCATCCGCACCTGAGGCGGATACTTATGCCGCCCACCTGGGAGGGCCATCCGCTGAGGAAAGACCACCCGGCCCGCGCCACCGAGATGGGCCCTTTCAGGCTGCCGGAGGAGAAAATGGAGGAGGAGCAAAAAGCCCTTCAGTTCCGGCCCGAGGACTGGGGGATGAAAAGAAAACCCCGCGCGGAAGGGACCGATTACATGTTCCTGAACCTGGGCCCCCACCATCCTGGCACCCACGGCCTCCTGCGCATCGTCCTGGAGCTGGACGGCGAGGAAATAAGCGACGCGGTGGTGGAAATCGGGTTTCATCACCGTGGGGCGGAAAAGATGGGCGAGCGCCAGTCCTGGCATACATATATACCCTACACGGACCGGATAGACTACCTGGGGGGGGTGATAAACAACCTTGCCTACGTGCTTGCCGTGGAAAGGCTCGCGGGCATCGAGGTGCCGGAGCGGGTGCAGGTAATCCGCGTAATGCTCACCGAGCTTTTCCGCATCGAAAGCCATCTCGTATGGTATGGCACTTTCGCGCAGGATTTGGGCGGCCTCTCGCCTGTCTTCTATACGTTCAACGACCGCGAAAGGGTGTTTGCGATAATCGAGGCCGTATGCGGCGGGCGCATGCACCCAAGCTGGTTCCGCATCGGGGGAGTTGCGCAGGACCTCCCCCGCGGATGGGACAAGCTGGTGAGGGAATTCCTCGATTACCTGCCCGGCCGGCTTGCCGAATACGACAACATGATAATGAAAAACAGGCTGTACAAGATGAGGACAAAAGGAGTGGGCAGGATAACGCTGGATGAGGCCATCGAATGGGGAATAACAGGGCCCAACCTGCGCGCCTGCGGGCTTGAGTGGGACTTCCGCAAAAAGCGCCCCTATTCAGGATACGGCCAGTTCGAATTCGAGATACCTACGGCTGCTGACGGCGACTGTTACAGCCGGGCGGCCGTGCGCGTTGAGGAAATACGCCAGAGCATGCGCATAGTGGAGCAATGCCTGAATAACATGCCGCCGGGCCATCATAAATCGGAGCACCCGCTTGCAACGCCCCCGCTAAAAGGACATACCATGCACGACATCGAAACGCTCATAGACCATTTCCTGGGCGTAAGCTGGGGGCCGGTAATCCCCCCCGGCGAGGTCTCCTTCGGGATAGAGGCGGCCAAGGGGAACAACAGCTACTACCTTATAAGCGACGGCAATACCGTCTCTTACCGGACGCGGATCAGGACCCCCTCCTTCCCCCATATGCAGGCAATACCCATGATGTGCCGGGGGCTGATGATACCGGACCTGATAGCCATCCTGGGCAGCATCGATTTCATACTGGCGGACGTGGACCGCTGAGAGGGAATTTATTTTAAAAAAATGCTTACTGAAACCGAAAGAAGGGAAATAGAGCAGGAGCTCAAGTCTTACGGACGGAAGAGGGCCGCTGGCGTCGAGGCGCTCAAGATAGTGCAGAGGCACAGGGGATGGGTCTCCGACGAGCACCTTGAGGAAGTAGCCGGAATCCTCGGCGTGACGCCCGATGAACTGGACGGCACGGCCACATTTTACAGCCTCGTTTTCCGCCGGGAGGTGGGCAGGCACGTGATACTCGTCTGCGACAGCATAAGCTGCTGGATTACCGGGTACGAGGACATCCTCTGCCGCCTGCAAAACGTCCTGGGGATAGGCCTGGGCGGGACGACGCCGGACGGGAGGTTCACACTCCTGCCCGTATGCTGCCTGGGAGTGTGCGAACAGGCCCCGGCCGTGCTGATAGACGGGAAGGTGCATGGGAATCTATCGCCGGAGAAGATAGAAAGCCTGCTTGAAAAATATGAATGAAAAAGAAAAAAGACCAAATATAGAGCGCCCGCTCACAAAAGATATGCGGACGGACGGTCAGGCCCTGGACATTAAGGAATATGTGAGGGCGGGAGGATACGGGGGGCTGCGAAAGGCCCTCCGCGAGATGACGCCCGGGGACGTGCAAAAGGCCGTCTCGGACTCGAACCTGAGGGGCCGGGGCGGAGCGGGGTTCCCGACGGGAAAGAAATGGAGTTTTGTGCCTATGGGCAAAGATGCGCCGCATCCCGGGTTCCTCATCTCGAATTCCGACGAGATGGAGCCCGGCACGTTCAAGGACCGCATCCTGATGGAGGGCAACCCGCATCAACTCATAGAAGGCATGATAATAAGCTCCTATGCCATACAGGCGGATTACGCCTATATCTTCCTGCGCATGGAATACGGGGAATCGGCAAAAAGGCTCTCAAAAGCCATAGCGGAGGCATATGCAAACAACTATCTGGGTAAAAACATACTTGGGTCCGGCTACAGCCTGGAGATGAGGCTCCATTTAAGCGCCGGCCGCTATATGTGCGGAGAGGAAACGGGCCTGCTGAATTCCCTGGAAGGCAGGCGGGCCACTCCGAGAGCAAAACCCCCCTACCCGCAGCTCTGCGGGCTTTGGGGGAAGCCGACCGTTGTGAACAATGCGGAAACCCTGTCAAACGTTCCCCACATCGTAAAAAACGGCGCACAGTGGTTCAGGGGTTTAAGCTGCACGGACGACGGCGGCACAAAGATTTACGGCGCAAGCGGAAAGGTAAGGAGGCCGGGAGCCTGGGAACTGCCGCTGGGCACCACCGTGCGGGAAATCCTTGAGGAGCACGCGGGCGGCATGAGAGAAGGTCTCAGGTTCCGGGGACTGCTGCCAGGCGGGGCCTCGACCGGCTTTTTAATCGAGGAGCATCTTGATATCAGGATGGACTTCGATTCCGTTCAGAAGGCCGGAAGCCGCATGGGGACGGGGACGATGATAGTCATGGACGACAGGACGTGCCCCGTGGGCATGGTGCGCAACCTCATCAAGTTTTTCGCCAGGGAATCATGCGGGTGGTGCACCCCCTGCCGGGACGGCCTCCCGTGGGTGGAAGACATCCTCCATGCCATTGAGACCGGAAAGGGCAGACACGGGGATTTGGAGCTGCTTGAGGAGCACTGTGCGCTGCTGGCCCCCGGAAACACTTATTGCGCGCTTGCTCCCGGGGCCGTTGAGCCTCTCCAAAGCGCGCTCAGATACTTCCGGGAGGACTTTGAAAGGCACATAACCCAGAAGAGCTGTCCCTGGAGATGATGTGGACGGGAAAAAAACCGTAACGATATACGTGGAAGGCAAGCCCCACCAGGTGGAAGAGGGAAAAAACCTGCTCGACGCCTGTCTTTCGCTGGGGTACGATATCCCCTATTTCTGCTGGCATCCGGCAATGCATTCCGTCGGGGCGTGCAGGCAGTGCGCCGTAAAGCAGTTCAGGGACGAGAAGGACACAAGGGGCCGGATAGTGATGTCCTGCATGACCCCGGCAGCGGACGGGACGCGCATTTCGATAAATGACCCTGAGGCCGTCAAATTCAGGGCAAGCGTAATCGAGTGGCTGATGACCAACCACCCGCACGACTGCCCGGTCTGCGACGAGGGAGGAGAATGCCACCTCCAGGACATGACCGTCATGACGGGCCACTCTTACCGAAGGTTCAGGTCCAGGAAAAGGACCCACCGGAACCAGTACCTTGGCCCCTTCGTCAATCACGAGATGAACCGCTGCATCGCCTGTTACCGGTGCGTACGGTTTTACAACGACTACGCGGGGGGGAGGGACTTCGGGGTCTTCGGCGCTCACAACTACGTCTATTTCGGCCGCTATAAGGATGGCGTGCTTGAAAACGAGTTCAGCGGCAACCTGGTTGAGGTCTGCCCCACGGGCGTCTTTACCGACAAGACCCTCAAGCGCCACTATACGCGCAAGTGGGACCTGCAAACGGCCCCTTCAATATGCGTCCACTGCGGCCTCGGGTGCAATACCATTCCAGGGGAGCGATATGGTACGCTGCGAAGAATAAGGAACCGCTACAACGGAGAGATAAACGGATATTTCATCTGCGACAGGGGCCGCTACGGATACGAATTCATAAACAACGAAAACCGGTTCCGCTTCCCGGTCAGGCTGGAAAGGCATGGGGACGGGGAGAAGACCGGGACGTTTGGCAGCGGAGAAGTCATCCCGCACATAAAGTCCATCCTCCAGAGGGCCAGGGGCGTAATCGGCATCGGCTCCCCCCGGGCCTCGCTTGAGGCCAATTTCGCCCTGCGCAGGCTTGTCGGGAAGGAGCGGTTTTATCAGGGCACATCAGCCGGTGAGGCCCGGATCATGGCCGATATCGTGAACATACTGGGAAACGGCCCGGCGCGGACGCCTTCCCTGCGTGAGACCGAATCCTGCGATGCCGTCTTTGTCCTGGGAGAGGACCTCACCAATACCGCCCCAAGAATGGCGCTTGCGCTCAGGCAGTCTGTTATGCAGCAGCCCGCCCGCCTTGCCGCCGGGATGAAAATCCCGCGCTGGGACGATAAAGGCTTCCGCGAGGCCGTGCAAAACAACAAAGGCCCCCTTTACATTGCACATCCACACGGCACAAAACTGGACGATGCGGCGGCTGCCGTGTTCCGCGGGGCCCCCGAAGATATCGCCAGGCTTGGCTTTGCAGTCGCAAATTTGCTGGATGATAATGCGCCCGGGCCGGTAAAAGACCTCCCCGGCGAAGCATCCTCACTGGCGGAAGAAATAGCCAGGGCACTCGAAAACGCGGAAAAACCGCTCGTGATATCAGGCGCAAGCCTCAAGACTCCGGCTTTAATCCATGCGGCGGCAAATATTGCCTTTGCGCTTGTTAAAAAAGGCAAACCGGCCTGTTTAAGCTATGCGGCTCCCGAATGCAACAGCATGGGCCTTTCCCTCATGGGGGGCGCTCCGATGGAAGACGCACTCAAGACCGTACAGGCAGGCGAGGCGGATACGGTCATCATACTTGAGAACGATATCCTTGCCGGGCAGATGGCCCCGGATCAGGCCGAAGCGCTGCTTTCAGCCCGGAATGTGATACTGATAGACCACCTCCCAGGCAGGACCTCATCGATGGCAGGTATAATCCTTCCCGCCTCGACGTTCGCTGAAGGCAGCGGGACTTTCATAAACAGCGAGGGCAGGGCACAGCGTTTTTACAAGGTATTCGACCCCTCCGGAGACATACAGGAAAGCTGGCGCTGGCTCCGGGACATAATGGTTGACATGGCGTATCCGGGCGCGTCCGGCTGGCTCACGCTGGATGACATTGTCAGTTCTCTATCGGCTGAAATCCCTGGGCTCCGGGCCGTAGCGAATGCCGCGCCGCCGGAGGGCTTCCGCATGGCCGGCATGAAGATACCCCGTCAGCCGCATCGCTACAGCGGGCGCACATCAATGAACGCCGCCCTGAACGTGCACGAGCCGAAACCGGCCGAAGATCATGACTCGCCGCTCACGTTTTCCATGGAGGGCTACGCGGGACAGCCCCCCTCCCCTCTCATCCCGCGCTTCTGGGCCCCGGCGTGGAACTCGGCGCAGGCGGTGAACAAGTTCCAGCCGGAGGTTAACGGCCCCCTGCGCGGGGGCGACCCCGGCGTAAGGCTCTTTGAGCCTAAAGAAAATGCCCTTATGGATTACTTCGGCAAAGAAATTCCGCAGGCATTCACCCCTGAAAAGGAAAGACTGTTTGCCGTGCCTGTTTATCACATTTTTGGCTCAGAGCCCCTGAGTTCCCTGAGCCCGGCAATAGCCGGACGGATTCCAGCGCCGTACATAGCGCTCCGTCCGGAGGACGCTGAAAAAATGCGGGTCCCCGAAGGCCATGTGATAGAGCTGCCTCCGTTTGGCAGCCTTTCAGTCAGGATAGACGGCTCCCTGCCGGAGGGGCTGGCTGGCATCCCGTACGGGTTGCCGGGCCTGAAAGACATGGAGCTTCCGGCCTGGATAAACAGCCCGGCAGCGGCAAAAAAGGGGGGGCAATGAGCGAGGCCCTGCGCTCGATAATCATAATCCTCAGTGTAATAGGCGGGGTAATGACCATTGCCGCGGGGCTTATCTGGGTGGAGCGAAGGCTCCTTGCCCTGTGGCAGGACAGGTACGGCCCAAACCGCGTCGGGGCCTTCGGCCTGCTTCAGGTGCTCGCCGATATGATAAAGGTGCTGACAAAGGAGGACTGGATACCGCCGTTCGCCGACAAAAGCGTTTTCTTTTTAACCCCGGCAATAATCGCCATCACCACCCTCCTCACCTTTGCGGTCATCCCGTTCACGTCTACGATACTCGTGGCCGATTTGAACATAGGGGTGCTTTTTTTCCTTGCGATGTCATCTCTGGGGGTTTACAGCGTGACGCTTGCGGGATGGGCGTCGGCAAGCAAATATTCGCTGCTTGGCGGCCTCAGGGCGGCGGCACAGATGATCAGCTACGAGGTATTCATGGGCCTCTCCCTGATGGGGGCCGTCATGCTTGCCGGGTCTTTCGACCTGAGGGTCATTGTGGAAGCGCAAAGGGGGCTTTGGTATGTAGTCCCACAGTTCGCGGGCTTCGTCATATTTTTCATAGCGGGCGTGGCCGAGACCCACAGGCTGCCCTTTGACCTTCCCGAGGCTGAAAGCGAGCTTGTCGCCGGGTACCATTCGGAATACTCCGGGATGAAATTCGGCATGTTCTTCGTGGGCGAATACATAGGCATTACACTGATATCGGCCCTGATTACAGTGCTTTTTTTCGGAGGATGGCTTGGGCCGGTGCTTCCGCCGGTAGTCTGGTTTTTAATCAAGACCTTCTTTTTCATAGGGTTTTTCATACTCCTCAGGGCGGCCCTGCCGAGGCCCAGGTACGACCAGCTCATGGCCCTGGGCTGGAAGGTATTGCTGCCTGTTTCGCTGCTTAATCTGGCGGTGACCGGCGGAATAATGCTTGCGGGCAGATAGGAGTTTTTAGGGACAATGCTAAGCGTGCTTAAGGCAATATGGGCAGTGCTCCTCCATATGTTCCGCCCCAGGGTTACAGTCCAGTACCCTGAGGAGAGGCCGCACATACCTCCGCGCTGGAGGGGGCGGATAATTCTGTCCAGGGACCCCGACGGCGAGGAAAGGTGCGTTGCCTGCTACCTGTGCGCCGTGGCCTGCCCCGTGGACTGCATCGCCCTTCAGGCCACGGAAGACGGGCACGGCAGGCGTTATCCTGAATTCTTCCGCATCAACTTCTCCCGCTGCATATTCTGCGGGTTCTGCGAGGAGGCCTGCCCCACATACGCCATACAGCTTACGACGGATTTCGAGATGGGGGAGTATGTGCGGCAGAACCTGGTTTACGAAAAAGAGCATCTCCTGATAAGCGGCACAGGGAAATACCCCGGCTATAATTTCTACAGGGTAGCAGGGCTTTCGGTCAAGGGGAAGGACAAGGGGCAGGCCGAAAACGAGGAGCCCCCTGTCGACCTTAAGAGCCTGCTGCCGGGAAGGATGGAGTCAGAGCAATGAGGGACGCATTCTACATATCGGCAGCCGTGGCCTTCGTCTCCACGCTGATGGTCATAATCCAGAAAAAGGTGGTGCATGCGCTCCTGTACCTTATAATTTCGCTCCTTTCAGTGGCGGTCATATTCTTTACACTCGGAGCGCCGTTCGCGGCGGCCCTTGAGGTCATCATCTATGCCGGGGCGATAATGGTGCTCTTTGTGTTCGTGGTGATGATGCTCAACCTGGGGGCCGAGGCGGCCCGGCAGGAAAAGAGCTGGATGAGTCCGCGGATGTGGATAGGCCCCTCCGTGCTGGCCGCCATACTGCTGGCCGATATGCTGGTGCTCCTTGCAAGGGGGCCCGCCTTTATTTCAGGCGGAAACGTTGTAGGGCCAAAGCATGTGGGCATGGCCCTCTTCGGGCCTTACCTTGCCGGGGTGGAGCTTGCCTCCATGCTGCTTCTGGCCGGACTGGCCGGGGCATATCACCTTGGAAGACGGCTGAAAAAGGAAGAACTGGCGGAAAGGGAGACCCGGAGATGATTTTTTCTGTGCCGATGGAAGAGGGGCTTGTCCTTGCCTGGGTGCTTTTCGTGACCGGCCTGGTGGGGGTAATCGTGCGCAGAGACATCATATTCATCCTGATGTCCATCGAGATAATGCTCAACGCCGCCGGGCTCGCATTCGTCATTGCCGGAGCAAGGTGGGCCCAGCCGGACGGGCAGGTGATGTTCATATTCATAATGGCGATGGCGGCAGCCGAGGTCTCGGTCGGCCTCGCCCTTGTGCTCCAGCTCTATTACAGGCGCAAGACCCTGGATGTCGATTCGGCAAGCGGCATGAAAGGATAAGAGCAAAAAATGCTTGAGCTTCTATGGTTAATCCCGGCCATGCCCTTTGCGGGTTTCCTCGTGCTGGCAACAGCGGGCAAAAAACTTTCCCGCACGGGCGCAGCCGTTATCGGGGCCGGTTCAGCCGGGGTTTCAGCCCTCATTTCGCTGATTGTTGCGTTCAGCTTCATCTCATCTCCGCCTGCGGGAAATTCGTATTCACAGGTGCTCTGGGAATGGGTGAACACCGGCGGGCTCTCCCTTTCGATATCCTTCTATCTCGACGCCCTTTCGGTCATCATGGTGCTCGTCGTTTCGGTGGTGGGTTTTCTGATACACCTGTATTCGACGGGTTTCATGGCCCGCGACGATGGGTACTCCAGGTTTTTTTCCTACATGAACCTCTTTGTGGGCTCGATGCTCACTCTGGTGCTTGCGGGCAACCTGCTGCTCCTGTTTCTGGGATGGGAAGGTGTCGGGCTGTGCAGCTACCTGCTCATCGGCTTCTGGTACAGGGAAACGCAAAACGGGTACGCCGCGCTGAAGGCATTCATCGTCACGCGCATCGGGGACACGGCAATGGCCATCGGCCTTTTCCTGCTGTTCTATAATCTCGGCACTCTGGACATCCAGCAGGCGATGGGGCTCGCAAAGGCGAACTGGCCGGTTGGCTCCGGGATAGCGATTGCGGCGGCCGCCCTCCTTCTGGGAGGGGCGCTAGGCAAGTCCGCACAGCTGCCGCTTCAGACATGGCTGCCCGATGCGATGGCGGGCCCAACCCCGGTGAGCGCCCTCATCCATGCCGCAACCATGGTCACGGCGGGCGTCTATCTTATCGCCCGCACCCACGTCCTGTTTACACTGGCCCCGCCGGTACAGTCCGCAGTGGCCATAATCGGGGCGGCCACCCTGCTGGTGGCCGGTTTCAGCGCGCTCGCCCAGCACGACATAAAACGCGTGCTCGCCTATTCCACGATAAGCCAGATAGGCTACATGTTCCTTGCCCTTGGGGTTGGAGCATGGTCTGCGGCGATATTTCACTTCATGACACATGCATTTTTCAAGGCCCTCCTCTTCCTTGGCGCGGGCGTGGTTATCCAGGGGTTGAACGAGGAGCACGATATGTTCAGGATGGGCGGGCTCAGAAAGGAGATGCCCGCCACGTTCTGGTCTTTCCTTATAGGGGCCGCGTCCCTTTCCGCCCTCCCGCTTGTTACGGCCGGCTTTTACAGCAAAGACCTTGTCTTATGGGACGTGTGGTCTTCCAGGACAGGCGGCAACTGGTTGTGGGCCGCCGGGCTCCTTGGAGCATTGCTTACCTCCATTTATTCCTTCCGCATGGTGTTCCTCACATTCTACGGAGAAAAGAAGACCCCGGTGACCCGGACACCCGGCCCCGTGATGCTGATACCCGTAATTGCGCTTGCGGCGCTCTCGGCCGTGGGGGGCTTTGTGGAAATACCCGGCACGATGGGGAACGTGCCCCTCTTTTCGGGATTCCTTGAAACAGCCCTGCCCAAAATGGTTTTTTCAGGCGTGCCGGAAAGCGAGTTGATATCCCAGATCATCGCGGCCATCCTGTCTGTTGGCGGCATCTATGTTGCCTATTTCTTCTGGCTTGCGCTGCCTGAATACGCCCGTGACTTCACAAAACACCCGGCTGGCTCCGCGCTGCACAGGTTCCTCTTTTCCGGATGGGGGTTCGACTGGCTCTACGCCAGGCTTTTTGTCCGTCCGTATGTCTGGGCCGCCCGCGTGAATAAAAGAGATGTGATAGACCTCTTCTATTCTGGGATAGCGCTGATAAACAGGCTCTCCCATTACGCCCTTAGCGCGACCCAGACCGGAAAGGTGCGCTGGTATGTTATGGTCCTGGGGTTCGGAGCGTTTATAACAATAACGATAGTGGTGTTCACGTGATACTTGCCTGGATAATAATAGTGCTTCTTGCCGGGGGGCTTGCGGCATGGTTTCTGGCCCGGTGGGACCCTCTATGGGCGCGCCGGACCTGCCTCTTTGCGCTGCTGCTGGATTTGGCGCTTGCCGTTTCGGTCTTCTGGCTGGGACACATCGAAACCGGCGCCGCAGGGCTCCCGGAGACAGGCGCATGGCTTATAGAGCTAAACGTGCCATGGATACCGCAGCTTGGCATCGGGCTGCATCTCGCGGTCGACGGCCTGAGCCTCGTGCTCGTCCTGCTTACGATTTTCCTCGGCCTCCTGTCCCTTTCCTCCGCATGGAGCGAGATTACCGGGCGGGTGGGCTTTTTCCATTTCAATCTCATGTGGATACTGGCCGGCATCGCAGGGGTATTCATGTCGCTGGATATGTTCCTCTTTTATTTCTTCTGGGAGATGATGCTGGTCCCCATGTACTTTCTGATAGCCATCTGGGGGCACGAAAACAGGCAGTACGCCTCGGTTAAATTCTTCATATTCACTCAGGCAAGCGGGCTGCTGATGCTGCTTTCCATCCTGGGCCTCTTCTTCATCCACGGCGCAAACACGGGAGACTACACCTTCGATTACACCCGGCTGCTCGGCACGCAGGTTTCGCCCTCGATTGCCATATGGCTGATGCTTGGCTTCTTTATTGCGTTTGCCGTCAAACTCCCGGCCGTGCCGTTCCACAGCTGGCTGCCCGACGCGCACACCGAGGCCCCCACGGCAGGCAGCATCATCCTTGCCGGACTGCTCCTCAAGACGGGCGCATACGGCTTTATCCGTTTCCTGATACCATTGTTCCCGGACATGGCGGCCCGGTTCGCGCCCGTTGCGATGGGCCTTGCCGTCGCCAGCATCATATACGGGGCCGTGCTTGCCTTTGCCCAGAACGACCTGAAGCGGCTGATAGCCGACACCAGCATAAGCCACATGGGTTTTGTGCTGCTTGGGGTCTATGCGTGGAACGGCCTGGCGCTCGAGGGCGCGCTCATGCAGATAATATCCCACGGCATAAGCACGGGGATGCTCTTCATGATGGTGGGCTCGATACAGGAACGCATACATACAAGGGACATGGACGTAATGGGCGGGCTGTGGCCGGATGCGCCCCGAATGGGCGGGGTCATGATGGTCTTTGCCCTTGCCTCACTGGGGCTGCCGGGGATGGGGAATTTTCTGGGCGAGTTCCTGGTGCTCTTCGGGACATACAGGGTCAGCAGCGCATTTGCAGTAATCGCCTCTCTGGGTTTCGTATTGTCCACAATCTACTCGATTTGGATGATACAGCGGACATTTCACGGCGAAAAGCGCGGGGGATACCGGGTACGGGACCTTTCCTCGCGCGAGATGGCGGCTTCCGCCGTCATGATAGCCGCGATAATATGGCTTGGTGTTTATCCTCAACCCGTAATGGACACGGCGTCACCTGCGTTCAACGGCATTCAGGGGGCCGCGAAGATGCAAAAAGCCCCTGACCCGGTTTCAGGCAGGCCGTCAAAAGATGCGAGGGCCAAAAGCATATGGACGCTGACACCCTGAGGGCATTGCTGCCCTTGATAATAATTTCGGCAACGCCGGTTGCGGTCATGCTGGTGTTGGCCTTTTACAGAAGCCATGCGCTCACTGTCTTTCTTGTGCTTGCCGGGCTCGCGCTGTCCTTCGCCTCGCTTTTCCCGGCCTCCGGGCTCCTGCCCCGGATGGCGGCCGGGCTCCTTGTGCTCGACCATTATTCCTTTTTCTTCATGGGGCTGATGTTCGCGGCCACATTTGCCGTGGCGCTCCTGTCATACGGTTATCTCGGCAGGAAAGACATCTTCCCCGATGAATATTACATCCTTCTGCTGATCGCCGCCGCCGGGTCGGCCGTAATAGTGTCCAGCAGCCATTTCGCCTCTTTCTTCCTGGGACTGGAGCTTCTGAGCGTGCCGCTGTACGCGCTCATCTCCTATCCGCGCGCAAACCCGCGCAACGTGGAGGCCGGCATAAAATACCTCATCCTCGCGGGGACTTCTTCAGCCTTCCTGCTGTTCGGGATGGCGCTTGTCTACGCGGAGCTGGGCACAATGGAGTTTCCCCGCATTTCCACGGCCGCCCTGTTTCCGGGGACAGACAGGAATTTCGTATTGGCCGGGGTTGCCATGATAATAACCGGCATCGGTTTCAAGCTGGCCCTTGTGCCGTTTCACATGTGGACCCCCGATGTGTACGAGGGTGCGCCCGCCCCCGTGGCGGCCTTCGTGGCCACGGTTTCCAAGGGCGCGATGTTTGCCCTGCTGTTAAGGTATTTCACCATATTCGATATCCGGAGGTATGGCTCCTTAATGCTGCTGTTCACAGTGATTTCCATAGCCTCGATGTTCGCGGGAAATTTGCTCGCCCTCTTTCAAAACAATGTAAAAAGGCTGCTTGCCTATTCTTCGATCGCCCACCTTGGCTATCTGCTGGTCGCGTTCCTTGCGAGCGGGGTCCTGGCCGCGGCGGCGGTCGCGTTTTACCTTGCGGCTTATTTCGTCTCGACCCTGGGGGCCTTTGGCGTGATATCCGTACTGTCCGGAAAGGAGCGTGATGCGGACATGATCGATGATTACATGGGGCTTGCATGGCGCAGCCCGTGGCTGGCCGGCATCTTCGCGGCCATGCTGCTCTCGCTGGCGGGCATACCGCTTACCGCGGGCTTCATCGGAAAATTTTTCATTGCGGCAGCCGGTGTGGACTCATCCTTATGGGCACTGGTCATCATACTTGTCATAAACAGCGCGATAGGGCTTTTTTATTATCTCCGCGTCATTGCGGCCCTGTATTCCCGGAGGCCCGGAGCGTTGGCGGCATCTCCCAAACTGCCTGTGCTTGGCGGCATCACCCTTGGGGCGCTTTCGGTTGCGCTTTTGTGGCTAGGCGTCTATCCGGCCACAATGCTTGAGATAATCAGAAATACCATAAGCAGGTTTTTCTAGTTTTTTGGTTATGGAGCAATCAATCGAGATATGCAGCCTCGATTACCTCATAGGCACACTTGCCACGGCCTATAAAGGCCTTATTACCTCCCTCGTGGTCAAGGACTTCTGCATAACCGGCGAAGGCAAAAAAGCAACACTGAAGGGCGCGGTGATCTCGATGCCTGCCGGGGATTATCAGGCCTCGCTTATAGAGAGCGGCATCGAGCTTTCGCGGGACCGTTTGAAGGACGGCCGCTTCGAGCTTGCGATGGATGCCGGGCGGCTAAAAAAAACAGGCAGCCTTCAGATAGACATAATCCAGAACGGCAGGCACATAGGCACATTCCTTTTAAAAAGAGAGGATGCCGGGGGGTTCTATACCCCGGCATTGGAGCTTTCGGAGGAACTGCGCGGGCTCGACCTGAAGACCCTGACCTCCCGCCTTAAAGACAGGCCCGGCCTCCTCAGGAAGGCGGAAGGCATTATCTCGAAAATACTTTCCACAAAGAAAGACTGGGTAAAACTCCCGGAGGAACTGAACGGGTTCGCGACGGACCTCTTCTGGTCTGAACGGGACACGTTTTATGCGTCGTTCGAGCTCATCGCGCGGTTTTCAATCAGGTCCGCCGAAAAGACAGGCTCGGAAAAAACACTCGAGAACTTCCTGGACCTCATCAGCCTGCCTGTCGAGAGGGAGACCGATGGTGAAAAGCTCCGGGGGGCAGTTGACATCTGGCTCGCAAAGCTCAGGCATTCAACGGTCAATCTGTCACTGAGCCCAAAACACGCGCTGGGAATAATGGAACGGATTCACAGGAGAGACCCGGGGGCAAAAATAAACCCGGCCATGTCCAGGCTTGTCCACTCCCTCGCCGCGCGGGTAGAAAAGGCCCCCGCCCTGGATGAGCAAACGGTTGGTTCAATACGGGGCCTCGTGCCTGATGGCGACCTTGCCATGCTGGAAAAATTCAGTTCCGGGATAAAAGAAGACATCCTTCAGGACCTGTCTCGAAAAGAGGCCCTGATTGAAAAAAAGGGATATGCCGGGGTCTTCGCGGATGCGGATGCGTTTGCCCCGGACATCCTCGACAGCGGCATGATGATAGACGAGTTTTTCAGGACGGCGGCAAGGAACATGAACTCCCAGTCCGCCGAAGCCCTGTATAATGCCTTTTTGAAATTGTTCGGGATATACGGCCAACTGGACGAAGCGGAGCGCGCAAGGGCCGTATCGTGGATCCCGGAGTTCCTTGGCAGGTTGCTCCTGACCGGCAGGCCGGAGCTTTGCCTTGGATTTCTTCACTGGCTGAAACCGGCGCCGGAGGACTTGAGGACGGAAGTCGTGATGGGCACTGAAACGGCAAGCCTGATAATCGGCTCCGGAGATGCAGGGCTGATATCCGCCTACAAGGAAATGCTCAGGAAAAACCTTATACCGGCCGCGAAGTCCAGGGGGGTTTCAACCGAGACCTGGGCCGAGATGGTCAATCCCATGCACCTTCGGGCGCTCTCACGGTTCCTGGAAATCCTCGGGCTTGGTGCGGATGAGCTACGCGATATCCTGCTGCATGTTATATGCAACCTGTATGTAAGCGGGGTGTTCATCCCCGATGACCGGATATTCCAGAGGCAGGTCTCGGCTTACCTCAACTCAAACGCGATGCGCGGGGATTTTGTTCTCAACTACATGCTGCTGAAAAAACTCCCCGCCTATTTTAATGAAGTGGGCGCCACAAGCGTCATAAGGGACTACACGACCGAAATAGATTCATGGGGCAACGACCCCGTGCTTTATTTCCTGAGAAAGCAGACGCACGTAAACGCGAGCAATTACAACATACAGCTCACAGAGGCGGTAATAAGCTCATGGGCGCTGGGCAGCCCGGCTCCGTTAGAGGCAGTGGTGCCGCCCGAAATCTTCGAAAGCGCAAAAGCGGGGCTGATAGAAAAATATCATCCGGTGATGAAGGGGTTTCTCGAAAGGGCCAATGCGCTTGTCGGCGAGGGCGTGGACTTTAAAAGGGTGCCTGGCATCTCCGCGGAGCAAATCAACCGTCTGCTTGAGGATGTCGTGGCGCCGGAAGAAATCCGCTCCAAGACAAGGCTCCTGATAAGGATTTACCAGGAGATAGTAAAGAAATACGCTCTGCGGAGCAACGGAGCTTTCGGAGCGGGCGGGGCCAGGCGGGAACTTTCAGCAATAATAGAAAAGATAAAGGAGCTGAAAAAGACGGTGCTTTCGCCAGAGAAGACAGAGGCGCAGGAAACGCTCTTTTTCAAGCGCCATATAGCCTTCGGTATCCCCTCGGTGCTTGGCTCTTATCACGAGCCGAAATTCGACGCCCTGGGAGATATTTTCAGGGGAGAGGAAAAGCTCAGGCTCATTCTGGAAGACATAATAACTGCCATGGAAACCGGGCACAGCCCGGAAGAGGACAGCGCCTGGCTGCCGGTATTTTGCATTGGCATTCTGGGCGGTCTTTTCAGGCAGCATGGTCTTGAAAACCAGCAAATGGATGAAGCGCTTGTAATACTGAACAACGACAGGCTGCGTCTCTCCCAGCTAGCCGACATGCTTGGCATTATACAAAAGGAGCTTGCATGGGCGGTTAAATCCCTCAACATGCTTTTCAGGGAGCCTCTTGCAAACGTCTTGAATATCTACCCAGCTGATGAACTGCCGGAGCACCTTTCGGCCCTCAAGTCCGGGCCTGGGTTCCTGGACAAGGCCGCGGACATCGTCATCAGGGACATGATAACGGGCATAACCGGGCTTGCCGAGGCGGACAGGCTCATTGTGGCCGCAAAGGCATTTTTGCAGAAGGAAACAGAAACGTCTTCAGACAGGCTGTTCAATGCCGGAAAACCAATTGAGACGAGGCCGTTTTACGTGATTGACGAACTGACGGATTTGGAGGCGATGAGGCTTGCCCCAGCGATAGGGGGAAAGGCCAAAAACCTTGTTTACCTTGGAAACAGGGGGTTTTTTGCCGTGCCGCAGGGGGCCGTATTCTCCTCCGCGCATACAGACAATTACATCGAATACACGCAAAGCGGCGAGTTCAAATCCGCCCTGAGAGAGGCGGTAAAAGAGATTGAGCTTCGGACCGGGCACATCTTCGGCAGCGGCGAGAACCCCCTTTTCCTGTCCGTGAGGAGCGGCTCCTACCTTTCGATGCCGGGCATCCTTGCCTCCGTGCTCTATTGCGGAATGAACCGGCTTACGCTTCAGGGCATGATTAAAAAAACAGGCAGCGCCAGGCTCGCATGGGATTCCATGCGCAGGTCCGTGGAGCATTATGCCCAGGTCGTCCTCGGGCTTGAAAGCACGGTATTCGAAAATATTAAAAACATTTACGCGAAGGAAAAAAATCTGGAGCGGATTGAAGACCTCGATGCGGGCCAGATGGAAGAGCTTGTCAGCCTGTACCGGAACGATCTCTCGGCCCGCAGCCTGAATATCCCGGAAGACCCCTACAGACAACTTGAAGAAGCGGTCAGAGGGGTTTACGCCTCCTGGTTCAGTGAAAAGGCAGGGCAGTTCAGGAGCGCGGTCAACATGTCCCCCTATTGGGGCACAGCCGTTACGCTCATGCGAATGATTTACGGCAATGATGACGGCGCCGGCTCTTCCGTGTTCTTCACAAGGAACCCGTTTTCGTTCGAAAGCGAGGTTTACGGGGAAACAAGGGAAAAGGCAACCGGAGATGAGCTTGTTTACGGGATGCGGACGAACATGCCGATCCTTAAAAAACAGGCCGGGAAAGGCCGGAAAAGCCTTGAAGAAACGGACCCGGAGCTTTTCTCGATGCACAGTGCGCTTGCAATGAGCATAGAGCGCTCCTTCGGGGGGCTTCCACAGGAGGTCGAGGCAACCTACGTCACAAAAAAACCCGGTGGCAAACGGGTGATATACGTCCTCCAGGCAAGGCGGATGGAGTTCGGCGGGGAGCTGGCAGGCAGGTTCGATGAGATATGCCAGATGGAATCCAAAATCATCGGGAGGGGGGTTGGCGGGCATGGCGGCGCACTGAGCGGCGTGGCATGCCTTGCCGAATCTCCTTCCGATATAGAGGGACTGAAGGAAGAAACCGGCCTCCCGGTGATACTCATCAGGCGTACCGCAAGCACCGGCGATGTGGCCTTAATGCCCCTTGTAAGCGGCATAATAACATCAATGGGCGGGGTGACATCGCACGCCGCGGTGCTCGCTCAAAAATTCGGCTTGACGGCTGTCCTTTCATGCCCCGATCTAGAGTTTGGCGTGGACGAAAAGGGAAACCGGTCCGCCCGCATCGGGGATTTTGTTGTTAAAGACGGGACCCGTATAAGCATCGACGGCTCGACTGGACTTGTATTTTCAGGGGTCTGTCTGCATATCTCGAGGCCCGGCTGATATTTCCCCGCAAACGCTCGCCCGGCCCGTCATCCTTTCACCTTTTCCCCACTCCATTTGGGAGAGGGCGCAGGGGTGAGGGAAGACCGCCCCTCAGTAAAAGCCGACCGGCCCCGGTTCCTGCTTCAATATCAATATCGAGCAGGGCATCTTGCGAATTATCTGCTCATTGCTGTGGCCGAACAGAAAGTGCTCAAGCCGGCCCTCTTCGTGTCCGACCATTATCATGAGGTCGATATTGTGTTCTTTGACCGCGTTGAGTATCTCCGATGTAGGGTCGCCCTCTTTTATAAGCTCCTTTATTCCCGCCCCTTTTCTGCTTTCCTCCATGATGATGCCGTCCAGTTCGGCCTTTGTCTGCTTTAAAATGTTCCTGTATTCCTCTTCAACACTGGGCACAGGCAGGTTCCAGCCCTCCAACCCGAAGGGGTTATGGACCACCTGAATGACGTAAAGTTCGGCCGAGTATTTCCGGGCCAGCGAAGCGCCGTAATGGATGGCTTTTTTGCTCTCCATTGTCATCCTGCTCACAACGAGAATACGCTTGATGTCCTCCACAAAAACCCTCCTTTTTGACTGAAGGTTCGCCCGATCTTATAGGCCAATTATTCAAACATATACCTTATTTTGCGCCTTAAGTCCAGAAAAAACCCCTGTTTTGCCAGAAAAAACCTCTTTGCTTGACACAACAGGCACAAATGATAAAATTTGCACAGGAAAGAATGGCTTTCAACTCCCCAGATATTGCCGTGGATTTAAAAACCCGACGGCGGCGTTTTTTCCCAATCGAGATTTTTTTCACAGAGACTCTGAACATCAAGTAAAAAAGATGAAAACCACTTTTTACCAGATGAAAAAAATTTTTTTGTTTTCGTGTTTCCTGTCCATCGCCCTGTTTTTCCCAGGCAACGCGTTCCCGTCAAACGCGCAGGGAAAGGGAAAACAATTATCTGACTCCCCGCAGGGGACAGTCCCTGGACCGGCTGAAAATGCCGTCCCCGCCGGAGACCCCGGAAGGGGAGAAAAATTATTCAGGGGAGAAATCGAGTTTAAAAACGGGGGAGCGCCCTGCTTTGCATGCCACAATGTCGGCGCCATCAGGTTTCTGGGCGGAGGAAACCTGGGGCCGGACCTCACCAGGGCATACGCCGAATTCGGGCAGGGGATAGAGGAATTGATAGAGACCGCGCCTTTCCCGGTCATGCAGCCAATCTTCAAAGGCCATCCCATAACCGGGCAGGAAGCTGCCGATATCGCCGCTTACCTTCAAAAGAGCCAGACCGGACAGCCCCGGGATATGGAGCCCTTGATATTCGCAATCGCCATTGCCGGGTTCATCGTTTTCATGGCGATAATACTTTTCACCTGGCGAGCCAGGCTGGTTAGCGTAAGGAAGCCCTTGCTGGAGCAGGCGCAGAGGGATTACGGCAAACAGGCAAAAAGGGAGCGGTCAGGATGAGCTGGATAAAGGACATCACAGACCCCAAGGCCCGCAAATGGGAGGAGATGTACCGGAACCGCTGGGAATACGGCAACCGGGTGCGGAGCACGCACGGCGTCAACTGCACCGGGGGATGTTCCTGGCAGGTGTATGTCAAGGACGGGATCATCACGTGGGAGATGCAGGCCACGGACTATCCGGAGCTGGAGCCGGGCATCCCACCTTACGAGCCGCGGGGCTGCCAGAGGGGGATCACTTTCTCCTGGTATATCTACAGCCCCCTCCGGGTGAAGCATCCTTATATCAGGGGGGTGCTGGCCGGCCTCTGGCGAAGGGCCAAGGCCGCCCATGAGGACCCCGTAGCGGCATGGGCCTCCATAATGGAGAATGAGGAAGCCCGCCGGAGTTTTCACCGCGCAAGAGGCAAAGGCGGCCTCCGCAGGACGAACTGGGATGAAGCGCTTGAGATAATCGCGGCATCGGTCATCTACACGGCCAAAAAATACGGGCCCGACAGGATTACAGGCTTCACGCCGATACCCGCCATGTCCATGATAAGCTATTGCTCCGGCACAAGGTTTCTTCAGCTTCTGGGCGGGGTTGTCCTCAGCTTCTACGACTGGTATGCGGATTTCCCCCCCGCCTCTCCCGAGGTATGGGGGGAGAAGACCGACGTAAGCGAGAGCGCGGACTGGTACAACAGCAAATACATAGTCGTCATGGGCTCCAACCTGAACATGACCCGCACCCCCGATGTCCATTACGCGGCTGAGGCCAGAAACAACGGGGCAAAACTGGTCGTCCTCTCGCCCGATTGCAGCCAGGTCTCCAAATACGCGGACTGGTGGCTCCCGGTGGCGGCCGGCGAGGACGGCGCGTTCTGGATGGCCGTCAATCACGTCATCCTCAGGGAATTCCATGCCGAGAGGCAGACGCCATATTTCACCAGCTACCTGAAAAGATACACGGATTGCCCCTTCCTGGTGGAAATCGAGCAAAAGAACGGTTCATATCGCGCGGGCAGGTTTTTAAGGGCCAATACCATTGAAGGCTACAAGGACGCGGAAAACGGCCAATGGAAGTTCCTGGTGATGGACGGCAAGTCCCGTGAGCCCCGGATGCCCCTTGGCAGCGTCGGGTTCAGATGGCAGGAGGAAAAGGGGAAATGGAACCTCCATATGAAAGACGGCAAGGACGGCTCTGAAATAGACCCCATGCTGACCTTTGCAGGCGAAAAAGACCGTGACGCGGTGGTCCAACTCCCATTCACCGAATTCGTAACGGGAAAGGTCTTCAAAAGGGGCGTTCCTGTCAGATACGTCCGGACCAGGGAAGGGGAAAAGGCCGTCACGGCCGTATTGGATATCATGATGGCCCAAATGGGCGTGGGCCGCGGGCTGGATGGCGACTACCCCCGGGACTATAACGACCCGGATGCGCCGTACACCCCCGCATGGCAGGAAAAGCACACGGGCCTGAGCCGGGACACTATCATCCGGTTTGCACGCGAGTGGGCGCAGACCGCCGAAAGGACAAAAGGCAAGTGCATGGTCATTGTCGGCTCCGGCGCAAACCACTGGTACCACGCGAACCTTAATTACAGGACGGCCATTTCAGCGCTGGTCTTGTGCGGGTGCGCCGGCGTGAACGGGGGCGGGCTGAACCATTACACAGGGCAGGAGAAGGTCGCCACGGAGGCCTCATGGAAAAGCATTGCGTTCGCCTCGGACTGGATAAAAAAGCCGAGGCTCCAGAACGCGCCCTCTTTTCATTATGTCCATACGGACCAGTGGAGGTATGATGTCCCGGAAAGGGAATTCGAGCTTCTGGGCTCCGGAAATTCCATGGACATGCAGGTAAACGCAGTGCGCATGGGATGGCTGCCGTTCTATCCGCAGTTCAACCGGAATCCCATAGAGCTTGTGCATGAGGCCAGGCAGAGCGGGGCCAAAAGCGAGCGCGACATTATAGCCCATATAACCGGAATGCTTAAAAACAGGCAGCTGCATTTCCCGGTGGAAGACCCCGATGCCCCGGAGAACTGGCCGCGGGTATTTTTCATCTGGAGGGGCAACGCCCTCCATACAAGCGCAAAAGGGAACGAATATTTCCTCAGGCACTATCTTGGCACAAGCTCAAACGCCATTTCCCCTGAAAGTACCGGCGCGGTCGAGGCAAAGCACGCCGGGGCCGCACCCGAAGGCAAGCTGGACCTTGTGATAGACCTGAACTTCCGGATGGACACCTCGGCCCTTTACTCGGATATAATTCTGCCCTCCGCTTCCTGGTATGAAAAAGACGACGTGAACACCACGGACCTGCACTCCTATATCCACCCGCTCTCGGCGGCCGTGCCGCCCTGCTGGGAGTCCAGAAACGATTGGGACATTTTCAAGGATTTAGCCAAAAAAGTATCCGGACTGGCCGAAAAACACATGCCCGGTCAGTTTGAGGACATACTGGCCTCCGCAATCACTCACGACACCCCGCAGGAAATTGCCCAGCCGGAGGTCAAAAACTGGCACAAGGGCGAATGCGAGCCCATTGCGGGTAAGACGATGCCCGCAATGACTATTGTGGAGCGCGACTACGAAAACCTTTACAACAGGTTCATCTCATTCGGGCACGCCGAACTGAAGGAAGGCGTCTCGGAGCGTGCCGCGCACTGGGAGATTGAAGACCTCTATCACGAATACATGAAGGGGGCGCCCAGTCTTTCCTGGGGCGGCAGGCAGTATATTTCGCTGGAGGAGATGAGGGAAGCGGCAAACGTGCTCCTTTTCTTTGCCCCTGAGGCCAACGGGGAGATAGCTTACAGGGGTTTCAAGTCCCTGGAAGAAAAAACCGGGCTGGAAAAACTTGCAGACCTGGCGGAAGCCAGCAGGCCGGTCCGCTACACATTTGAGGACTTGCTCGCCCAGCCAAGGAGGATTCTCACAAGCCCGGTCTGGACGGGCATAACAAACGGGGGACGCCCATACTCGGCCTTCTGCATCAACGTGGAAAGGCTTGTGCCCTGGCGCACCCTGACCGGCAGGCAGCATTTCTATCTTGACCACAGGGGATATCTCGAATACGGAGAGAGTTTGCCCACATACAAGTCCAGGATAGGGCTGGAGCAGGCGGGAGATATCGTAAAAACCCCGCATGACGGCGGGCTTGTGGTGAATTACATATCGCCCCATGGCAAGTGGCACATCCATTCGACCTATTACGACAACCTTTTGATGCTCACGCTTTCAAGGGGCGCTGAGCCGTTCTGGCTAAACCTCGACGATGCGCGGAAGATCGGCGTCAAGGACAATGACTGGGTCGAGGTTTACAACGATAACGGGGTCATAGTGACCAGGGCCGTTGTCAGCGCCCGCGTCCCCAAAGGTGTCGGGATCTTTTATCATGCCCCGGAACGGACGGTCTATTTCGCCAAGTCCCCGCAAAGGGGGATGAAGCGCGGGGGCGGAACAAACGCGGTGACCCGCATCAGGCTTAAACCCGTGCTAATGGTGGGGGGTTACGCGCACCTGAGTTTCGCGTTCAACGCGTACGGGCCGCCGTCAGCCGACAGAGACACCTACGCCGTCGTAAAAAAGCTCGAAGGAAGGCCGGTATTTTGACAGCGGAGCGGGAAGGAGCGGAATGAAAATACGCGCCCAGGTCTCGATGGTGTTTCACCTGGATAAATGCATCGGATGCCATACGTGCAGCATCGCATGCAAGAACCTCTGGACGTCGCGCCGCGGCACGGAATATATGTGGTGGAACAACGTGGAGACCAAGCCCGGCACCGGATACCCGACGCTTTGGGAAGACCAGGGCAAATACAAAGGCGGCTGGAAACACGGCAAGGAAAAACCCGGGCTCCTGCTCCAGGGCAGGGCCGCCGCCTTTATGAATATCTTTTTCAACCCCTTTCTCCCCTCCATCGACGACTACTACGAACCCTGGACCTACAGCTACCGGGATTTGTTCGACTCACCCCATGGTGAGGACCAGCCGGTCGCCATGCCGGTTTCGGAGATAACCGGGAAAAACATGGAGATAGAGGCCGGCCCCAACTGGGATGACGACCTCGGCGGCTCTTACATCTACGCGGCGGGCGACCCGAACATGAAGGCCGTTACAGAAGAAGAGCGGCGGCAGATGTTCGAGCTTGAGCGGATGATATTTTTCTATCTCCCCCGCATATGCAACCACTGCCTGAACCCGGGCTGTCTGGCGGCGTGCCCGGCAGGGGCCATATACAAGAGGGCCGAGGACGGCATTGTCCTTGTGGGCCAGGACAAATGCAGGGCATGGAGGATGTGCGTCTCCGGCTGTCCTTACAAGAAGGTCTATTACAACTGGGAGACCGGGAAATCCGAGAAATGCATCCTCTGCTACCCGAGACAGGAGACCGGGCAGCCACCGGCATGCTTCCACTCCTGCGTAGGCAGGATAAGATACCTTGGCATGCTTTTGTACGATGCAGACAGGATAGAGCAGACGGCGGCCCTTCCCGGCTCCGGACTGGTAAAAGGCTTCAGGGAAATTGTCCTGGACCCCTTTGACCCCGGCGTCATAAAAAAGGCTGGAGAGGACGGCGTGCCTGAGCAGGCCATAAAAGCCGCCCAGGCCTCCCCGGTTTACAAGTATCTCGTAAAATGGAAGCTGGCCCTGCCCCTCCATCCCGAGTTCCGCACCATCCCGATGCTTTTCTACGTCCCTTCCCTTCTGCCGGTGACGGCATCGGTCAGAAACGGCCTGTATGAACCGGCTGACGAGTTCTTCGGGGCGCTTGAGAACACGAGGGTGCCCGCAGCCTACCTGGCCTCCCTGTTTACGGCCGGAGACAGCAGCGAAATAGTCGCCGTAAATAAAAAATTGTATGCCGTGCGGCTTTTCAAGCGTGCGCAGTCCGTTGGCGATGTGGACAGGAAAAAGCTCGACAGGCTGCTCGAAGAAGCGCAGACCACGCCTGAAGAGATAGAGGAAATTTATCAGATGACCTCGCTGGCCGCTTACCGGGAGAGGTTTGCAGTCCCGCCCTTCATGCGTGAGCAGGCGATAGAGGCCATGGAAGACCCGGCCGCCCGCAAGGGCGACGCCGGGGCCGGGTTCATAAGCAAAATGAAACGGGGGTGGTGAGCATGCCAGAGAAAACCGGCCCTTTGACACGGAGACTTTTTGCCCTCTTTTCGGAAATACTTGATTATCCCAACCCAAAAACAGCGGAGCAGGCACAGGAATGCGCCCTTCTGCTTGCAAAAACCGGCAGGGACGCACAGGAAAAAATGAGCGGCTTTGCAGGTTATTCGAGCCGCGCCCCGCTGGGCAGCCTTGAGGAGATATATACAAGCACCTTCGATATCCAGCCTGTCTGCTGCCCATACGCCGGTCACCACCTTTTTGGAGAGGGCTTCAAGCGCTCCACCTTCATGGTTAAGCTCACGGGCATGTTCAGGGAAATGGACTTCTCTCCGCCACAGGGCGAACTGCCGGACCATATAACAGTCCTGCTCAGATTTCTTGCGGGACACAGCGGAAGCGAACAGGGGTTCGAGCTGGCACGCCACTGCCTGCTGCCCTCGATAAAAAAGATGCACAAAAGCCTGAAAAACACCTTTAACCCATACAAAGATGCGCTTGAGTCATTAGAGCGCATGCTGGAACAGATAAAGGGACCGGAGAAAAAACAAAAGAAACCGCCCCGGACAGAAAAAACCGTGGGAGGGCTTGCCTGATGGCAGACGGCATCTATTTTGTTGTTTTCCCTTATCTGGCCTTCTTTTTTGCCGTTTTCGGCGGAGTTTACAGGTTCAATGCCAGACGCTACACCTTTTCGAGCAGTTCCTCCCAGCTGCTTGAAAACCGGGCGCTTTTCTGGGGCTCCGTCCCGTGGCACTACGGGATAATACTCATCCTCCTGGCCCATCTGATACCTATAATCCATGCGCCCCTCTGGATATGGCTCCACAGGGAACCCCTCCGCATGTTCTTTTTCGAGCTGGCCGGGGCGGCGCTCGGTTTTCTGACCCTGCTGGGCATTTTTGTCCTGATAGCAAGAAGGATTTTCAATCCCGGCGCAAGGGCGGTCACAACCGCAATGGACTGGGTGCTGCTGGCGGCGCTGGCGCTTCAGGTGCTGGCGGGTTTTTACATTACATTTTTCTATCGCTGGGGCTCCGCATGGTATGTATATACAGCCGTGCCGTGGCTGCGCTCCCTCGTTTCCCTTAACCCGCATATGGAATACATAACCCCGCTGCCGTGGGTCCTCAGGTTACACGCGGTAAACGCATTCGTCATCATAGGACTGTTCCCGTTCACGAGGCTCGTCCATGTTGTTTCCGTCCCGTTTTCATACCTGTGGCGGCCTTACCAGATAGATATCGGGTACAAAAAAAGCCGGGAGGAGGGACAGCCGGAGGGGGAAGGGATATCCAGACGGAATTTCTTTCTCAAGGCCGTAATCGGAACGCTCTCCGCGGTCAGCGGACTGATTTTGCTTGTGCCTTATATAAAGGCCATTATAAGCCCTGCGCCGCTTAAGAAAACCGAATGGTCGAAAGTGGGCGATATCTCCTCCATTATGCCCCAGCAGCCAAAGGCCATGAACTTCGAGATGGAATCCGTTGAGGCCTATATGCACCATATGGCCCTGAGGAGCGTGTGGGTGGTGAAAGAATCAGGCGGAGAACTGAAAGTCTTCTCCCCCATCTGTCCCCATCTGGGCTGCCACTACAGGTGGGACCCCGGCACCGGGCATTTCGAATGCCCTTGCCACGGGAGCGTTTTCTCGATTACCGGAACAGTCCTGGGCGGCCCGGCCCCCCGCCCGCTGGACACCCTGCCCTTCAGGATTGAGAATAATATATTGTATGTCAAATGGGAGAGGTTCGAGGTAGGCATACCGCAGAAGGTCAGGATATAAAGGAGGCCGCCGGATGCTGAGGGCTGTGTGGAAGTGGTTCACGGACAAATGGCCTTACTACAGGGTGAAAGACGCGCTCCTCAAGGAGGATATCACCGGAGGGTCCAATTTTGCCTATACGCTTGGAAGCACTCTCCTTGCCTTGTTCATCCTCCAGATAATGTCGGGAGTCGTCCAGCTCTTTTATTATGTGCCCACGACAGACCACGCCTATGAAAGCGTAAGCTATCTGCGGACCGAGGTGCCGTTCGGATGGCTCGTACACAATATGCACCGCTGGGGCGCAAACGCGATGGTGCTGGTGCTTGCGCTCCACATGGTGCAGGTATACATATGGGGCGGTTATAAAACACAGCTTACCTGGCTTATCGGGGTCATATTGCTGCTGCTTGTCATGGGTCTGAGTATCACCGGGGCCACTCTCATCTGGGACCAGAGCGGATACTGGGCGGGCGAAGTAAGCACCAGCATAGCCGGAGAGGTCCCGCTGATTGGCGGACTCATGACCATCATCGCGAGGGGGAGCCCTGTCATGGGGCAGCTGTCGCTTTCCCGTTTCTTCGCCTTCCACATCTGGTTTTTTGCGCCGCTTCTTGCGCTGTTCATAGCCGCCCATGTGCTGTCATTCAGGCATTCGGGCATCGCGGGGCCCTGGGACGAGAGAAAAAGGACAAAGACAGAGCCGTTCTGGCCAAACCAGGCGTTCAAAGACATGATTGCGGCCACAACGGTTTTTTTCATCCTCATATGCCTCTCGGTGTTTGCGTCATCCTCTTTTTCAGGGGCCGCGGATCCGTTAAACACATCCTATATACCTAAACCGGAATGGAATTTTCTCTTCATTTACCAGGCCCTCAAATATTTCAAAGGCCCGCTTGAGCCGGTCGGGGCCGGGGCCGTCCCTGCCATGCTGATACTTCTGCTTGCCGCACTGCCGTTCATTGACAGAAACCCAGAGAGAAACCCCATGCGCAGGCCCGTGGCGATGGCCGCGCTGGTGGCTTACGCAGGGTTGATTATAGCCCTCACCATAATTGGTTACCTGAGCCCCGGGATTGTCCGGCTGCCGGCGTCCGCCCTGAAGACCGGGCAGGCGCAGGGCAAAAAAAGCAAAAAACCTTCCATAGCAAAGCAGCCGGCCGCGGC
Organism: Nitrospirota bacterium; assembly: GCA_021789215.1. Lineage (GTDB taxonomy): Bacteria > Nitrospirota > Thermodesulfovibrionia > Thermodesulfovibrionales > JdFR-88 > JAJYJS01. Next base: position 44,446 of record JAJYJS010000005.1, read on the forward strand.
TCCCAAAATGGCCGGGGCCGCAAAGGGCCGTCAGCTTTTCCGGTCCGAGGGATGTCCGGCGTGCCACAGGATTAACGGACAGGGCGGCACGATAGGGCCGGAGCTTTCAGGGGAAACTCTGGCCGGAAAGTCAAAAAAATGGATAATGGACCAGATAAGAAATCCCAAGTCCCATAACCCGAATTCCATAATGCCTTCCTTTGCAGACCTGAGCGATAGCCAGCTAAGCGCGCTTGCCGATTATCTTTTGAGCCTCCAGCAAAAAACGGCGGCTCCTCCCAGGACTATTGCTGAAGCCGCCGGGGCAAAAAAAGCTCCGGGAGTTCCAGCAGCACCGGCGGCGGGGCTGAAAGTAGTGCCGCCGGATTCCATCCCCCAGGGGCCAGCCGGAAAGGCCTCCTTCATAATCGGCAACGCTGGCAACGGGGCCATATTGTTCAGGGAGCAGTGCTCTTCATGCCACGGGCCGGAGGGCAGAGGGGGTATTCCGAACCCGGGTTCGGAAAGCGGGACTGTGCCGCCGCTCAATCCAATCGGCAATGTATTCCGCAATGTTGACGTCCGGGTTTTTGCGGGAAATATCGATAAATACATACAGAACGGGGCTACCCCCCCGGGGCCGGGACCGGCCCTTCACATGCCGGACTTCGGGGCGAGCAACTCCCTGACCCAGCAGGAGATATCCAATATCGAGGCATATGTACTCCAACTGAACGGGGCGGACCGCGCCCAGCTTCAAAATCCGGGCTTGAAACCGGTAAACTTCTTTATTATCGCCGTCATCCTGTACGCCGTTGCCATTTCGGCGCTGGTCATCATGAACGCCGGGATTAAAAGGGGCCGGAAATGAGAATTGCCATAGGTTCAGACCACGGCGGATTCGCCCTGAAAAGCATAATTGCCAAATACCTCAGGGAAATGGGAAACGAGGTAATCGATATGGGGGCGCAGAGCTTTGTACCCTCCGACGATTACCCCCGGTTTTCAAAAGCGGTGGCGGAAGCTATTATCAAAGGAGAGGCGGAGAGAGGCATACTGGTCTGCGGCAGCGGCGTCGGGGCTTCGATAGCCGCGAACAAGTTCCCCGGCATCCGGGCCGCCGTCTGCCATGACACCTTTTCCGCGCACCAGGGGGTTGAAGACGACGACATGAACCTGCTTTGCATGGGTCAGAGGGTGGTGGGGGAGGAGCTTGCCAAGGAGATTGTCTACAGCTTCGTGCAGGCAAGGTTCTCGGGAGCCGAAAGGCACGTCCGCAGGCTTGGCGAAGTAAAGGCCATAGAGCGCGAATTTCTGAAAGAAAAAAACAAGGGGAGGCAGGAAGCATGATTGACGAGCAGGAACTGACTATTGACAGCAGGTTCTTGAAAAAATGCGAGATAGGCGAAACCAGGAAGATAGAGCCTTTTACGATGGTCATCTTCGGCGGCTCCGGGGACCTGAGCCGGAGAAAGCTCATCCCTTCCGTCCTGGACCTCTTCATGACGGGCGAGGTCGAGAATTTCTCCATCCTGGGGTGCGGGATGCCGGAGATGGACGACGAGCAGTACCGCAACCTGATGAAGGAAGCGGTCGAGGAATTCGGCGACAGGGCGGCCGCCGAACAGAAATGGGAGGATTTCAGCAAGCACCTGCATTATCTGACAGGCAAATTCGAGGACGAGGCCACTTACCCGAAACTGTGCAGGATTGTCGACAAGATAGCCCCGCCCACGGAAAAGGCGGCCACGAACGTCATATACTATATGGCCGTGCCCCCCGGAGTCGTGCCGGTCATAGTGGAGGAATTGAGAAAGCACAACCTCTGCAAGGGGTTCTTCAACACCAAGACCATTGTGGAAAAACCCTTCGGGAAAGACAGGAAGTCGGCCGTAGAGTTGAACAGGATACTTACCAACGCATTCGATGAACACCAGATATACCGCATAGACCACTACCTGAGCAAGGAGCCTGTCCAGAACATACTTTTTTTCAGGTTTTCCAATTTCATCTTCGAGCAGATATGGAACCTCAATTACATAGACAACGTGCAGATAACAGTCGCGGAAGACATAGGCATAGAACACCGGGGGGCCTTTTACGAGGAAACCGGCGTGATAAGAGACATCGTTCAAAACCATATGCTCCAGATACTGGGGCTTATCGCGATGGAGCCGCCGGTGGGCTTCAGCGCTGAATACGTAAGGGACGAGAAGACGAAGGTGTTCCGCTCAATACGCGTCTTCGATAAGGAGCATATAGACAAATACACCGTTAAGGGGCAATACGGGTCCGGTACGATAGACGGCAAAAAAGTGCCGGGGTACAGGCAGGAGCGGGATGTCTCGCCGGATTCGGCGCAGACAACCTTTTTTGCGGCGAAGTTTTTCATAGACAACATGAGGTGGGCCGGCGTCCCATTTTACCTGCGCACGGGCAAAAGGCTCAAAAAGCGGATTACCGAGATATGCATCCAGTTCAAGCGGCTCCCTTTGAGGCTTTTCGGCCGCACCTGCGACATAATCGGGCCCAACGTACTGACGTTCACCATCCAGCCGGAGGAAAATATAGTCCTCCGGTTCGACGTCAAATATCCCTATTCCGAGGACCAGATATATTCAGCCAACATGGTGTTCAGCTACCAGGATGTCTTCAAGACAAGTTTCCATCCCCCTTACGAGCGGCTGCTGGTGGACTGCATAAAAGGCGACCTGAGCCTGTTTGTAAGGCAGGACTCCGTCGAGGAGATGTGGGACGTCGTTGACCCCATAATAGCCAGGTGGGAAAGCGCTCCGGCAAAGGATATTTTCCCGAATTACGAGGCCGGCTCGTGGGGGCCGGATGCCGCAAACGGGCTGATTGAGCGCGACGGGCGGAGCTGGATAACTAAATGAAAATCGAGGCGGGCAGATACAGGGTCTGGGTGTTCGAGAACGCGGAGAAGATGGCGGACTTCGCGGCCGGGAAATGGGGCGAGCTTTCAAGTCAGGCCGTAGAGGAAAAAGGCGTCTTTGCCGCCGCGCTGTCGGGGGGCACAACCCCCGTGGGCTTTTATGAAAGGCTCTCCAGGCTGGAAGGCCTGCCGTGGGACAAGACCCATATCTTCCTGGCCGACGAGAGGTTCGTCCCTTATGACAGCCCGGACAGCAACTTCGGCATGATAAAAGCCACACTCCTTGACCATGTAAGCATACCGGAAAACAATCTGCACCCGGTCAGGACTGACTTGCCGGACCCGCAGGCCGCAGCCCGGGATTATGAAGGCAGGATAAAAGAGTTTTTCCATCTCCCCGAAGGGGTCGTTTTCCCGTCCTTTGACCTGATAACCCTTGGGATAGGTGAGGACGGCCATACGGCATCCATATTCCCCGGCAGCGTGCTGCTGAAGCATTCGCGCCATATAGCCGCGTCCGCCGCGCGCGGGGAACACGCTTTTTCGCATGACCGGGTGACCCTGACGGTCCAGACGATAAACAAGGCAAAAAACGTAATCTTTCTCGTAAGCGGAGACAAAAAGGCATCGGTGCTCAGGGATGTAGTCGAGAAACAGTGTGAGACCCTGCCCGCCTCGCTTGTAAAGCCCGGGGGTAACCTTTATTACCTTGCTGACTCGGCGGCAGGCTCCGGCATATTAGGCGAGAAAACGGAATGAAACAGACCAGGCCCAGGTTGATGATAGTGCCCGCCCTGCTGGCGGACAGGATTGAGGTGCTGCTCCAGCGGCTCCGGCAGGCGGAGTCCTTTACGGGGTATGTGCAAATCGACATGATGGACGGCTCTTTCGTGCCGGAAAAGAGTTTCCAGCCGCAGGCCCTGAATTCAATCGATATGCAGCTGTCTTTCGAGCTTCACCTCATGGTGGAAGACCCCCAGTCATTCCTGAAGCGGATCAACAATAACGGGCTGAAGAAGGTCATTTTCCACTACGAATCAAAGGCAAACATACCGGAGCTTATCGATTTCATAAAAGAAAGGGGGCTCAAGGCCGGGCTCGCCGTAAAACCGGAGACGCCCCTGGCCGATATCAGGGGCGCGGCGGAACTGGTGGACGTACTTCTTTTTCTCACGGTGGACCCCGGCAGATACGGCAGCCCCTTCAAGCCCGAAGTGCTGAAGAAAGTGGCCAGAGCCAGGCGGATTTTCCCTGACAAGCTTATAGGAGTGGACGGAGGAATATCCCTGGATAACCTGAAAGATGTCATCGAGACGGGGGCGGATTACGCCTGCATAGGCAGCAGGATATTCCTGCACGGAAGACCTGCCGGGAACTACAAGGCGTTTACGGATAAGGCGAATGGACTTGAGATGTCCCATATCTGAAAATTTTTTTCAAGGAGGGTTGCCGCATGGAACTGGGGATGATAGGTCTGGGGCGCATGGGCTCGAATATGGCAAAAAGGCTGATAAAAGGCGGGCACCGGGTTTTCGTTTACGACAGGACGCCCGATAAGGTAAAAGAGGCCGCAAGAGGCGGGGCAAGGGGCGTTTACTCCCATGAGGAGCTTGTAAACGCGCTGAAGCCGTCCCGCCATATATGGATAATGCTTCCCGCCGGAAAACCGACCGAAGACACAATTGAAGACCTTAAAGGCAGATTGAAAAAAGGCGATACCGTAATAGACGGCGGCAACACCCATTACAAGGACGATGTGCGCCGGGCCGGGGAGCTTGGCGCGGCGGGAATCAATTACGCCGATGCCGGGGTGAGCGGCGGCATCTGGGGCCTGAAGGAAGGCTATTGCCTGATGTACGGGGGAGACCCCAAGGTCTGCAAGCGGCTTGAACCGGTCTTCAGGACCCTGGCCCCAAAGGAGGGTTATCTCTACTGCGGGCCCGCCGGGGCGGGGCATTTTGTGAAGATGGTCCACAACGGCATCGAATACGGCATGATGGCCGCTTACGGTGAGGGGTTTTCGCTGCTTGAAAATTCCGGCTACTCGCAGCACCTGGACTTTGAAAAGGTCGCGCACCTTTGGAACAGGGGCAGCGTGATACGCTCCTGGCTGCTGGAGCTTGCCGAGGCGGCATTCAAAAAAGACAGAAGGCTTGAGTCCATCGAGGGGTATGTGGAGGATTCAGGGGAAGGGCGCTGGACGGTGGAGCAGGCAATCGAGTCCGCGGTGCCGCTGCCCGTAATCGGGCTTTCGCTTTTCGGGAGGTTCGGTTCGAGGGGCGGGGCAGACTTTTCAAACAGGCTTCAGGCTGCGCTCAGAAACGAGTTCGGCGGCCATGCCGTCAGGAAGGCACGGGCTGTCAGGAAGACAAGGAAATAAAAAAAGGAGCCGTAAAGATGGGAACTGCATTGACCATAACGAAAAATCCGCTTAGAAGGCTGGAAAGCTCCGGCCAGAGCGTATGGATGGATTTCATACGCAGGCGGATGCTCTATTCCGGCGAACTGAAGAAACTCATTGATGAAGACGGGCTGACCGGAATAACATCCAATCCCTCGATTTTCGAGAAGGTGATATCGGGCAGCCATGACTACGACGACGCCTTGCGCGCCCTCGTCCACGAAGGCAGGCAGGCCATGGAGATTTACGAAGCCCTCGTGGTCGAGGACGTGCGAATGGCCGCCGACCTCCTCCGTCCGGTTTATGACAGCACCGGCGGCCAGGACGGGTTTGTAAGCCTTGAGGTCTCCCCGGAGCTGGCCTATGATGCCGGGAAGACCATAGCGGAGGCAAAAAGGCTCTGGGCCGCAGTTGACCGCCCGAATATGTTCATAAAAGTCCCGGCGGCAAAACAGGGTATCCCTGCCATACAGAAGCTTACGGCAGACGGCATCAATGTAAATGTCACCCTGCTTTTCAGCCTGACCAGGTACAGGGAAGCGGCGGGCGCGTATATTGACGGGCTGAAACAAAGGGTCTTCGAGGGACTGCCGGTGGACAGGATTGCGTCGGTGGCCAGCTTTTTCCTGAGCCGCATAGACGTGCTTGTCGACCCGATGCTCGAAAAGATAATCCAGTCAAGGGACGCCAGCGCGGGTATAGCCGCAACCCTGCGCGGCCAGGCCGCCACGGCATGCGCCAAGGCGGCTTACAGGATTTACAAGGAGATATTTGAAGGCCCCGAGTTCTGCCATCTCATTGAAAAGGGCGCGAATGTTCAGCGGCTGCTTTGGGCAAGCACAAGCGCCAAGAACCCCGCTTATGAAGATATCAAGTATATCGAGCCCCTTATCGGCATGAGGACGGTAAATACAATGCCCCTTGAGACGATAAACGCCTATCGCCGGCAGGGCGACCCCGCCGACAGAATAAATTCCGATATGGAAGGGGCCTACAGCACACTGCGGCTTCTCAAGGACATCGGGATAGACATGGACAGGGCCGCGCAGCGGCTTGAGGACGAAGGGGTGCGGAAATTCGCCGCTTCGTATGAGGAACTGCTTTCCTCCATAGAAAAAAAGCGGGCCGGGATACTGAAAGAGCCGGTAAGCAGGCAGATAATGCGCCTTGGCGACCTCGATTTCGCTGTTCGGGAGAGGGCCAATTACCTCGAAAACCTGAACTTCAACGAGCGGCTATGGCGCAAGGACGCTTCATTGTGGAAAAGCGGCGAAAAGGAGGCTGAATCCATAAGGGGCGGGCTCGGCTGGCTTCATGTCGCCGAAAAAATGGAGAGCAACATAAACGAGATTTACACCTTCGGGAAGGAAGTGCGCGACGCGGGCTTCCGCCATGCGGTGCTCCTGGGAATGGGGGGCAGCAGCCTGGCCCCGCTTGCCCTGAGGCAGACCTTTGGAGATATAAAAGGCGGCCTGCCATTGACCGTGCTGGACTCGACCGGCCCCGCCGCGATACTCGGCGTGGAAAGAGAAATCCCCCTGGAAAAGACATTTTTCATAGTGGCAAGCAAGTCCGGCACCACGGCTGAGACCATCGCGCTTTTCGAGTATTTCTACTCGAAAGTAAAGGCGGCGAAGGGGCCGCGGGCCGGAGAGAATTTCGCCGCGATAACAGACCCCGGCACGCCGCTTGAGGCAATGGCCCTCGAAAGGGGTTTTCACAGGACCTTTCTCAATTTCAGGGACATAGGCGGAAGGTACTCCGCCCTGTCGTATTTCGGGATGGTGCCCGCCTCGCTCATGGGCATAAATATCGGCGCGCTGCTTGCGCGCTCACTGAGGATGAGCCACGCCTGCTCATCAAGCGTAAGCGTGGCGGACAGCCCCGGCGCATCGCTTGGGGCGGCAATCGGGGAGCTTGCCTTAAACGGAAAGGACAAGCTCACGTTTCTGATACCCGGCCACATCAAGTCGCTGGGGCTCTGGCTCGAACAGTTGATTGCCGAAAGCACCGGGAAGGAAGGCAAAGGCATACTGCCGGTCGCGGACGAGCCCGCCGGAGGGCCTGAGACTTACGGAGACGACAGGATTTTCGTCTACATCCGGCAGATGGGCCTGACGGACGAATTCATTGAAAGCGCGGCCGGAGGGCTCAAGAAGGCGGGCAAGCCGGTAATCACGATAGCTTTCGAGGACCTTTACGACCTCGGGCAGGAGTTTTTCCGCTGGGAGACAGCGGCGGCAGCGGCCGGAAGCGTTCTGGGCATAAACCCGTTCGACCAGCCCGACGTCGAGGAGACAAAGAAAAACACAAACCGGCTCCTGGAGCAGGTAAGTCAAAAAGGAGCGCTTGGGGAGCCCGAGCCCATATTAAGGGATGGCGGGCTCAGCTTCTATTCAGAAAACCCAGAGGACAAAAAAGCGAAGGATGCCAGGGAGCTTATAAGCGGCTTTTTTGGCCGCGGCAGACAGTCCGGCTACATCGCCATTCAGGCATACCTCTCCGAAACGCCTGAAGTGACCGAAAAACTCCAGGCAATGAGGTGCAACTTGAAGGGCGCATTCTGTTTTGCCACGACCCTGGGGTTCGGCCCGCGTTTTCTGCACTCCACGGGACAGTTCCATAAAGGCGGCCCTGACAAGGGACTGTTCCTTCAGCTTACCTCCGATGACCCTGCCGACGTGGACATACCCGGAAGGCCCTATACATTCGGAATATTCAGGCGCGCCCAGGCGCTTGGGGACATGCAGGCCCTTACAAGCCGCGGCAGACGCTTTCTGCGGGTCCACCTTGGCAAAGACGCAATCAGGGGACTGGAAGCGCTTTCAGCGGTCATGGAGTCCGCATTTTCCGAAAGGAGCATCAAGTGATTTCCGCCCGGCCGGCCACGGCGCTTTTCCTGGACATAGGAGGGGTCCTCCTTGAAAACGGCTGGGACCACGGGAAAAGGAGGAGGGCCGCGGAACTGTTCGGCTTTGATTTCGAGGAGACGGACGCCCGGCACCACCTTACATTCGGCGTTTACGAACTGGGAAAGATCAGCCTGGACGAGTACCTGAGCCGGGCGGTCTTTTATAAAAAGCGGCCCTTCACCAGGCGGGAGTTCAAGTCCTTCATGCTCCGCACGTCCGCTTTCCCCGAAATGCTGGAGCTGGTGCGCACGCTGAAACGCGCCTACGGGCTGAAAACCGCCGCCATAAGCAACGAAGGCAGGGAACTGACTATTCACCGCATTAAGGAATTCAACCTGGATTCGTTTGTGGACTTCTTCGTCTCCTCCTGTTTCGTCCGGCTCAGAAAACCAGATGAGGACATGTTCCAGCTTGCGCTGGATTTGGCGCAGGTGCCCGCCGCCGATGCAATCTACATTGACGACAGGGAGATGTTCGTTGAGGTCGCAAGGCTGATGGGCATGAAAGGCATACACCATAAGGGCTATGAGTCCACACTGAAGGAACTGGAGTCTGCGGGCCTTGTGCCGGAGGAGGCCGGGAAGCAGGTCTCTTGATAAAAAACTTCTTGCGGCAGGAAGCCAAACGGCTGTATCCGGGATATTTCGCTCTCGTGATGGCCACAGGCATAGTCTCCATCGCCGCCCATCTGCTTGGGATGGAGGTCCCGGCCAAGGCGCTCTTCTGGCTGAACATGGTTTTTTATGTCCCGCTGGTAATCCTGCTTTCATTACGGGCGTTCTGGTTTCCGGCCAGCCTTGCGGAGGATGTTACCGTCCGGGGCACCCAGCTCTTTACAATCGTGCCCGGCACCTGCGTGCTGGGCAACCAGTTCGCCACCATTGCGGGGAGTCCCGCCATCGGCCATGCGCTCTGGATAGCAGGCACTGTCCTTTGGCTGGCCCTGATCTATATTTTCTTCACCGGTGCGATAATAATGGAGGGGAAAAAGGCCCCTCTTGGAAAGGGCATCGATGGAGGATGGCTGATCTTTGTGGTAGGGACGGAATCTGTCGCCCTGCTGGGGACGATAACGGCACATCCGGGACAGGGGCACCTGCTGCTTTTTGCCTTTTCGATGTATCTGGCGGGCGGGATGCTCTATCTCTTTATCATGGCCATTATCTTTTACCGCCTTTTATTCCTGCCCATCTCGCCTGAGGAACTGAGGCCCGCATACTGGATAAACAAAGGAGCGATAGCCATAACGTCCCTCACCGGGGCCACGCTGATAGAGGATGCCCCCAAATGGTGGTTCCTTGGCGAAATCCTGCCCTTTCTAAAAGGGCTTGCGTTTTTTTTCTGGGCGTTCGCCACGTGGTGGATACCAATCCTCGTTGCCCTTAACGCATGGCGGCACTTATACAAACGGGTCCCCATGGATTACGACCCGGCATACTGGAGCATGGTCTTCCCGCTTGGCATGTACACGGCCAGCACGTTCATGCTGGGCGAAGCCGCAGGCCTCCCATTGCTTCAGGACATATCGGGCGTTTTCATATACATCGCCCTGATTGCGTGGGTCTTTACGTTCATAGGGCTTTTTAGAAGAGTGGCGCTCAGGTTTTTCCCGGGAAAAAGTCCCACTTGATGAGCAGTCATTCAGTGCGCCCTTTTTACAAGAAAGTCGTCCCGCTGCTGGGCAATGGCGTCCAGCAGGGAGAAGAACGATTCCGAGAAGAGCCTTACGCCTTCGCTTTCAAGCTCCGCCGTGACGGAGTCGATATCTATCCCCGAGTCTCTCAGGTCCGCGAAAAGGGTCTCGGCCTCCTCAACGTAGTCGCCTATGGTGACCCTGACCTTGCCGTGGTCCCTGAAGGCCTTCAATGTGTTTTCGGGCATGGTGTTTATGGAATCCGGCGCGACAAGCTCTTCAACGTATTTCACGTCACTGTAAGCGGGGTTCTTGGTACTGGTGCTGGCCCATAATATTTTCTGGGCTCGCGCCCCCTTTGCCCTGAGGGCCTGGAACCCGGGCGCGGAAAATGTATCCCTGTATTGCCTGTAAGCAAGCTTGGCGCTGGCGGCCGCTGCCCTGCCGAAAAACCCTTTCAGCAGTTCTTTGGCGTTCACGTCGCTTTCTTCGTAAAGCTCCTCAAGCATATTGTCGACCATCGTGTCTATCCTGCTTACAAAGAAGCTGGCAACCGAGAATACCTCGTTTACCGGCGACCCTGCCGCAATCCTGCGCTCAAGGCCCTTCATATACGCATCCATGACCTCCTTGTAGCGCTCAACGGAGAAAAGCAGCGTGACGTTTACATTCACGCCCTCACTTATGAGCTGCTCTATCGCGGGAAGCCCCTGCCTGGTGCCTGGGACCTTCACAAGCACGTTTTTCCTTCCAAGCTGGCTGAAGAGCCTCCTTGCCTCCTTGATGGTGGCTTCCGTATCGTATGCCAGGTCGGGCGAGACCTCTATGCTCACAAACCCGTCCTGCCCGCCGGAGGCCTCGTAGACCGGCATTAGCAGGTTTGACGCGGCGTGGACGTCCTCCATCGCATACCCCAGGAAAAGCTCTTTGGTATCGCTTATATTCCTTGAAAGCATGTCCTCCATTGAGTTCTCGTATGCCTTGCTGCCGGAGATGGCCTTCTGGAAAATGGTCGGGTTGGACGTGACGCCCGTGAGTCCGGCCTCGGCTATGAGGCGCTTCAATTCGCCGGATACTATCAGGTCCCTGCCAAGGTAGTCCAGCCATATGCTCTGCCCTGCCCTTGCAAGCTCAAGCAACGGATTGCCTTCTTTAGCACGCATCGGTCGCGCTCCTCCTGAATCGCCTTGTTTTTATTTGAACAGGCCCGCCCTCCTGCCCAGCAGGGCGGATGCCTTCTCCATTATGTCCTCCACGGTAAATCCGAATTTTTTGAGAAGGGTTTTACCGGGGGCCGAGGCCCCGAAATGGTCCAGCCCCATTACTACCCCTTCCGGCGCATATTTGTGCCAGCCCTCAGGGGCCGCAGCTTCGATTACAATCCTCTCGGCAACCTCCGGCGGAAGCACGCTGTTTTTATAGTCCTCCGGCTGGCTGTCGAAAAACTCCTGGCAGGGCATGCTAACGACCCTCACCTTTATGCCCTCGGAGCTGATTTTTTCGTAGGCATCTATCGCAAGCGCCACCTCCGAGCCGGTCGCTATGAGTATGAGGTCGGGAGTTTCGGAGGGAGAGCCCGCTATGACATATGCGCCTTTATGAAGGCCGCTTGCCGGGGCATAAACGCTCCTGTCCAGGACCGGGACGTCCTGCCTCGTGAGGAGGAGCGAGACAGGCCCGCCCCCCTTGTGCATGAGGGCCGCCTTCCAGGCCTCGGCCGTTTCGTTTGCGTCGCAGGGCCTTATGACCGTCATATTTGGCATGGCCCTGAGGCTTGGGATGTGCTCTACGGGCTGGTGCGTGGGGCCGTCCTCGCCAAGCCCGATGGAATCGTGCGTGAAGACGTAAATCAGGCGGAGCCCCATCATACAGGCAAGCCTTATGGCGGGCCTCATGAAATCCGAAAAAATGAGGAAAGTACTGGCATAGGGCAGCAGGCCCCCGTGCAGGGCAAGCCCGCTCGTGATACCTCCCATCGCGTGTTCCCTCACGCCATATGAGATGTTCGGCCCATCGTAGCCCCATTTGCCGGCCGACCCCTGCACCGATTCGTTTCCAGCCTCAGGGGGCTCGAATGTCCCCTTGCCTTCCAGAGCCGTGTGCGTGGACTCGTTTAAGTCCCCGGAGCCTCCTATGAGGAAAGGCAGGTCTGGCGCTATCGCGTTCATTATCTTTCCGCCCGCGACACGGGTCTTGATCCCTTTTGCGTCAGGGGGAAAAGACGGTATCCTGCTTTCCCATCCGGCGGGTAAACCAAGCTCCATCATCTGTTTCCATTTATTCATCAAGTCAGGATATTTTTTCCCATATCCCTCAACCTTCCTGTTCCACCCGGCCTCAAGGGAAGCGCCCCTGTCAACTGCTTCCCGGAATTTTTGGAGCGCCTCCGGGGGGACATAAAAAGGCTCTTCGTAAGGCCACCCCAGGTTCTTTTTTGTGGCCCTGACCTCTTCCTCGCCGAGGGGTTTCCCATGCACCTCAAAGGTATCCTGCATGTGGGGGCTGCCGAACCCGATATGTGTCCGGACGGATATAAGGGAGGGCCGCACGGTCTCCTCCTTTGCGGCCTGTATCGCTTTATGGATGGCTTCTATGTCGTTTCCGTCACCAATGTATTGGGTATGCCAGCCGTATGCCTCGAACCTCTTTGGCACGTCCTCCGTAAAGGTCAGCTCCGTGGAGCCCGAAAGCGATATGTGGTTGTCGTCGTAAAGAAAGATTATCTTTCCCAGCTTGAAATGGCCTGCAAGCGACGCCGCCTCGGAGGCTATGCCCTCCATCAGGTCCCCGTCGCTGCATATCGCGTAAGTATGGTGGCCGACGATTTCATCTCCGGGCCGGTTGAAGTTTGCCGCAAGGAATTTTTCCGCCATCGCCATCCCGACCGCAACTGAAAAGCCCTGCCCCAGCGGGCCAGTCGTGCATTCCACCCCCGGCGCACAGCCGTATTCGGGGTGCCCTGGGGTCATACTGCCCCATTGCCTGAAACGCTTTATCTCGCTCATGGGCAGGCCGTATCCGGTCAGGTGCAGCAGGCAATAGAGGAGCGCGGAGCCGTGGCCCGCCGAAAGAACAAACCTGTCCCTGTCCATCCAGCCGGGGTTCCCTGGGTTGAATTTCAAAAACCTTGTCCAGAGCACATAAGCCATCGGGGCGGCCCCAAGGGGCATCCCCGGATGGCCGGAATTGGCCTTCTGGACCATATCGATTGAAAGGGTCCGAATTGTATTTATGCAAAGCCTGTCCATATCCATTTAAAAACCCTCCGGTCCTTTATTATTTCCCTTGTCCTGGAGGCCAAGGAATTCCTGCTCCCACAGCTCCTGCGTTATCGCCTTCACGTCCTTTCCGTACTCCGCCATCCTGCGGCGGTAATCGCTGTCTCCGAGCGCCTGTTCCGCGTTATTGTCAAGCGGCTTTGCGCCGTACTGTTTTATGACCCCATAGGCATCCTCGAAATGGTCCCTGATCATGCAGGGGACTATGAGGTTGTCCATTTTTGAGGCAGGCTGCCTGTAGCCGTAACCGTTCTGCCAGTCCCTGATGGATTCGAAATAAGGGGAAAAGAGGACATCGTTCAGCGTCCTGCCCTCCCTGTAAATGTCATGGATATTCGATAGATAATAGGGGAAAAAAGCGCAGGGCGCCATGTTGCCGTTCCAGTCTATGTAAAAGTACCCGCCGGGCCTCCCGGCGGATATGCATCCAAGCGAATACGGCCCCCCGTTCCAGAAATCCACCAGGAACACCCGCGATTCCTTTATCATCCTCTGTTCGTTCCTGAAAAGGGCGAGCCTCTGTTCAGGGGTTATCATGAGGTCTATCGTGATGCTCCTGCCGATGGGCATGTACTGGAAGACCCAGCCGTATATCGCCCCCATTTTATTGAAATAGAAGTCCGTGAACTCATCGGACATGATGGACTCCGCATTCAGGCGCGTCGCCGTGGCGCTTATCCCGAAAGGCACGCCCGCCTCCCTCAGGTTCTCCATTGCCGACACTATCCTCCTGAAAACGCCGCGGCCGCGGCGGGTGTCGGTCTCCTTCTCAAAACCCTCCACCGATATGGCCGGCGTTATATTGCCCAGGCCGGCCATGCGCTCCGCCACCTGTTTTGTGATCAGGGTGCTGTTGGTGTACATCATGAAATAGCAGTCGCTGTTTTCCTCCAGGATGTCAAAGAGTGTCTTGCCGCCGCTTTTGTAAAGGAGCGGCTCGCCGCCTGAAATGACGTTGAAATAGGAGCCCCACAGCTCCTTTTTTTCCCTTATTATCCTGTTAAAAATATCGTATCCGAGGGTTTCGGCATCGCCGGCCGAACTTGACGCGTAACAGCCTGTGCAAAAGAGGTTGCATTTCCTGGTGGGGCTTATGGTAAGGAAAGCGGGGGGATAAACACCGTGCTCCTGGTGAAATTCCCGAGTGCGGTCTTCCTCCTGGAGCAGTATGCGGCCGATAAAATTATTGACAACGGCCCTGAAGACCTCCGGCGCTATGCGCCCGTCTGAAAGGGCGGCATTGACCGTATGGAGCAGGTTTTTGAGCATGAGGCACCTTGCCTCCTGGATGAGCGGGGGCCTGTCGTCCTCGTTCCTGACAACAAAGTTTTCGTAGAGTTTCTCTTCGGCTTTCCTCAGGGCCGACCTGCGGACGATATCGTAACGGAGCAGGAAGTTTATGACATCCGGGGACACCCGCTTCCAAATAGCGCTGAATTTCATTTTGTCTTCCTCTTGTTATCCGGATGATGCATGTCTGCCGGTTTTTTGCTTTTTTAAAAGAAAGGTCCGCCATGTTGGAAACGCCCGGCCCCCTAAGAAATGAGTATCAGGAAATGTCTTTACTGTCAAGGTTTGACAAGACTGTCCGCGCTCTTCCCGCCCCGTTTCGCCTTTGTGTCCCGTATGATTTTGTCGATGGCCGCCCTGTCCAGCACCTCTTCCTTTATCAGCGCCCCGGCAAGGCTGTCCAAAACGTCCCTGTCGGACCCGAGGACCTCCTCGGACTTCATCTCGGCCTGGCTTATTATGTTCTGTATCTCCTTGTCCATGAGCCACGCCATTTCCTCGCTGTACCGCTTGGGCTGGGCAAGCTCCCGTCCAAGGAACGGGTGCTCCTCTCCCCTGCCAAGGTTCACGGGGCCGATTTTTTCGCTCATCCCCCACTGGGCAACCATCTTCTCGGCCAGGGACGTTGCCTCCTTAAGGTCGTTCTGTGCCCCCGTGCTTATGTCGTTGAAAACCAGCCTCTCGGCCACCCTGCCCGCAAGCGCAACGGAGAGCCGGTCCAGCAGATAATTCCTGGGGTAATAGTGCCTGTCCTCCTCCGGCAGGGTCTGCGTCACCCCCATCGCCATGCCCCGCGGCAGGATGCTGACCTTGTGGAGGGGGTCCATGCCGGGCAGCTCCCAGGCCACTATGGCATGTCCGGACTCGTGGTAGGCCGTTATCTTTTTCTCCATCTGGCTGATGGTCTCTTCCCTTACCGCCCCCATCAGTACGACATCCCTGGCCTCTTCGAAATCGCTCATCTCCACTTTTTCCTTTTTCTTCCTGATGGCGATGAGCGCGGCCTCGTTTGCCAGATTTTCAAGGTCGGCCCCGGTCATCCCCGGAGTGCCGCGGGCTATCTTGTCCAAATCCACATCTGGCGAAAGGGGTTTGCCTCTGACATGTATCTCGAGTATCGCCTTGCGCTCCTTGTAGCCGGGCCGGTCTATCACGATATGCCTGTCGAAGCGCCCCGGCCTGAGAAGGGCCGGGTCTAGAACGTCCGGCCTGTTTGTGGCCGCCATGACGATTACCTCCTCATGCGGCTCGAAGCCGTCCATCTCGCTGAGGAGCTGGTTCAGGGTCTGCTCCCTCTCGTCATGGCCGCCGCCCAGGCCCGCGCCGCGCGTCCGCCCGACCGCGTCTATCTCGTCTATGAATATGATGCTTGGCTGTGTATCGCGCGCCTTCTTGAACATGTCCCTCACGCGCGATGCCCCCACCCCCACAAACATCTCTATGAACTCCGAGGCGCTTATGCTGTAAAAAGGCACGCCCGCCTCTCCCGCCGTTGCCCGGGCCAGGAGGGTCTTTCCGGTCCCGGGCGGGCCCACAAGGAGCACCCCCTTGGGGACCTTGGCCCCGATTTTTTGGAACCTGGAGGGGTCTTTCAGGAACTCAATCGTCTCGCGCAGCTCCTGCTTGGTGTTTTCCATTCCGGCGACGTCCTTGAAAGTAATGGCGGGTTTCTTGACATCAAACAGTCTGGCCTTGCTCGCCCCGAAAGTGAACAGCCCCCCCGGCCCCCCCTGAATGCGCTGAAACCTCCTTGCCATCAGGACCCAGAACCCGATGATAAGCACCCAGGGCAGTATGCCCAGCAGGATATCGCCCCAGCCGGATTTTTTTGCGGGCTTTACCTTTATGACGACGCCTTTTCCCTCCATCCTGGAAATGAGCCCCTCCCCCTGGAAGCTGGGCAGGTATGTCTCGAAATCCCTGACCTCCGAGGGCTTTTTCTGCCCCGGCGCGGTAATCTGGACCGCATTTTTGAAATCCCCGCTTACATGCAGCCCTTCAATGGTGACTGTATTCACATTGCCTGCGTTCAACTGGCCAATGAACTGTGTATAGCTTACGGCGTAGCGCTCCGGGGCCTTGATGCTGAAGAACTGGCCCCATACGTAAATGACGATTATTACAAGGAAAAAGTAAAAAAGAAGGGCCCAGAGGGGATTTTTCTTCAGAGGCTGCAGCTTGCCATCGTCTGCCATATATAAATTTTATATAAATCTGGCCCGATTACAACCCGCAACTTTCTTGACATATTGAGAGGTTTTGATAATTTGAGAGTAGGAAAAATCCTTTTGGCCCTTCTAAGGACGATTCTATGCTGGAAAAACGCTCGCTTAAAATCGCGCTCGCCGTCCTTACGGCCCTTTTCGCAATCTACTCCGCCGCAGGTTTCTTTATCCTGCCGCCAATTGTCAGGAAAATGCTTACGGAAAGGCTTGAGGCCGCTCTCGGACGGCAGGCCGCAATACAATCCGTGAGCATAAACCCATATACGATTTCGGCCACTGTCACGGGGCTTGCGATCAAGGGAAAAGACCGGAAGCGGGATTTTGCCTCTATCGGGGAAATACACATCAACCTGCAACTGAAGTCGCTCCTGGGCAATGGGATAGTCATAAAGGAACTGAAGGTCAAAAGGCCTTATCTGAACGTAGTCCGGCAGTCCGCACAGACATACAATTTTTCCGATATAATCACCAGGCTCCGCGAAAGACCCAAGGCGTCAAAGAAAAAACCCTTTCTTTTTTCAGTAAACAATATCAGGGTTACAGAGGGCCTTATAGATTTCCTTGACAAGCCTGAAAACAAGGCCAACCGGATAACGGACATAAACATCTCCATTCCGTTCATCTCAAACCGCCCGTATTTCATAAACACGTTCGTAAAGCCCCGGTTCCAGGCAAAGGTCAACGGCTCGCCCGTCCTGTTCGAAGGCGAAACGAAGCCCTTTTCAGGCTCCCTCGAAAGCGTGATCAATATAAAAACATCCGGCGTAGACCTGCCCTATTACCTTGCTTATCTCCCCATAAAGACGCATTCCAGTCTCCTTTCCGGAAAGGCAAGTTCGGACTTGAACATCTCGTACATACAATACAGGACCAGGCCCCCCACCCTTATCCTCACGGGCGTACTTGAACTGAGGGACATCCGCATTGCAGGGCCGGACGGCAAAGAGGCGGTCAGCCTGCCCGATACCAGCATCGATATCGGCTTCGCTGAATTCTTCTCGCGCAAGGTGCACCTGTTCAATATGGTGCTCAAGTCGCCCTCGATAAGGGTATTGCGGGACTGGTCCGGTAAGATAAACCTGCTGGCACTCCTGCCGGAAAGAAAAACCCCCAGCCCCCCTGAAAAACCAAAGCCGCCATTTTCCATCGATGTGGATTCCATGCAGGTGCAGGGCGGAAAGGCCGTCCTTGAAGACCGCATGAAAAAACAGCCGTTCAGGGCAAAGATAGAGCCCATAAACCTCAAGGTGGAACGGTTCAGCACCGATGAAGGCAAACAGGCGGATTATGAGTTTTCCGCGTCAAGCGATTCCATTTCCATCATGAAGGCATCCGGGGCCTTTTCAATAAACCCCCTTGGCTCCGACGGAATTTTCGAGATGGACAAAATGATATTGGGCAGCTTCAGGCCGTATTATTCCGGCAATGTCCTTTTTGAAATAAGAAACGGGGATTTGAGCGTTTCAGGCCGTTATCATTACGCAAAAAAACCCGGGACTGAAAAAGAAATGGGGATTTCGGACCTCGATGCCGCGGTGGATTCCCTTGTCCTTTCAAAAAAGGGGCGCGATTTCCTGAAGATCCCGTCAATTGCCGTAAAAGACCTGTCAGCAAACTTCGCTAAAAAAGATATATCGGTGCGGGAGCTAGCCACAAAAGGCGGCCAGTTGAGCGTAAGGCGGTTGAAAAGCGGCAAGATCGATATCCTGCCGCTTTTTCCTCCCGGACCAAAGACAACAAAGGTCAGGAAAAAACCATGGCTGATAAAGCTTGCCCGCCTCAAATGGCAGGGCTACGCCGTCCATGCGGAAGACCTTATGCCTGAAAAACCGGTGAAGCTGGCCATAACCGGAATGGACATCGAAGGAGCCAATCTCTCCACGGTAAAAGGCTCGAAAGGGCGGGTGTCCTTCTTGTGCGAAATAGGCAAAAAAGGCAGGCTTGCGGCCACGGGTACGGCAGGGCTTAATCCAGTGTCCGCAAAACTGAAAACGGAGCTTAAGGACCTGGACATCGCGCCCATCCAGCCCTACACGGCAAAGAAGATAGACATAATCATCGTTTCCGGTTTTCTCGATGCGAAGGGAAACGTTTCAGCCCGGTATTCAAAACCCGGGGGGCTGACTGCGTTATTCACGGGCGGAATTGGGGTTAAGACGTTCCTCTCGCGGGACCCGGTGAAGAAAGAGAATTTTCTCAGGTGGAACACATTTGGGGCCAGCGGAGTGGCCGCCGGCCATAACCCGGATTACATTTACATAAAGGGGCTTGCGCTTTCGGGCTTCCTGTCGCGGGTGATCGTAAACCCTGACGGCACGGTAAATCTGTTCCAGATACTTAAAAAAGGCAAGGCTGCCCAGGCGGCCCCGGCAAAAAAAATGCCCGCCAACCGGGAAGTCAAGCCGCCTCCCCTGCTCCAGATAGACAACATTACGCTGGAGCACGGCGAGGTGGACTTTACCGACCACCATATAAAACCGAACTATTCGGCCACCATAACCGATATAACCGGGAGGATAGAGGGGGTCGCCTCCAATAAGGCCCAGCCCTCCGGGGTCGACCTTTTTGCCCAGTTCGGCGGCTACGCGCCCATCGAGATAACGGGCAAGGTGAACCCATTCAGAAAATACCTGTTCATGGACCTGAACATAAGCTTCAGGAACATGGATATGAGCCCTCTTTCCCCTTATGCGGGCAGGTATATCGGTTACCAGATAGAGCAGGGGCAGCTTGTCCTCAGCCTGAAATACCAGATCGCCCAGTCCAAACTGGAGGCAAGCAACAAGATTACGCTGAACAACCTGAAGCTGGGCAAGGAGGTGCCAAGCCCGCTCGCCACAAAACTGCCCGTGAAATTCGCCATCTCCCTCCTCAAGGACAGAAACGGCAACATACACCTGGACATACCCGTTTCCGGCGACCTGCGAAAGCCGGAATTCAGCATCACCGACGTGATTTTCAAGGCAGTTTCAAAATTTTTCACAAGGATAGTCACCGAGCCGTTCAGGCTTGTGGCCTCGTTGTTCGGACACGGGGAGGAACAGGAGAGGCTTGGATATGCGGAATTCGATTACGGGAGTCCCGCACTGACGGAAACCGACTTGAAAACGCTGGATGTCATCGAAAAGACGCTATATGAAAGACCGGGCCTGAAGCTGAGCCTGATGGGCCACGTGGACATTGGCAGGGACAGGGCGGCGCTGAGGGAGCAGGAATTCCAGACAAAGCTGAAAAGACAGAAGGTGAGCGATATGCTGAAGCGGGGCAAGCCCGCCAGTGTGCAAATCGAACAGGTTACGATTGCGCCCGATGAATACGATAAATACCTGTGGGAAGCCTACAAGCACGAGACCTTCCCAAGGCCCAGGGACATATTCGGGTTCATAAAGAAACTGCCCCCCGCAGAGATGAGAAACCTCATCCTGACCCATATAAGCATAACAAGCGGAGACCTGTTGAAGCTTGCCTTCAAACGCGCAAAGGCGGTCAAGGACTACGTGCTCAAGCCCGGCAGGGTAAAGGCCGGCAGGGTGTTCATCGCGGAGCCGAGCCCCCTTCAGCCCACGGCGATAAAAAATGTGAAACTGAGCAGGGTTGACCTGACGCTCGAATAAAAAAACAAACAAAAATATCCCCGCTTCAACCTGCGGCTTGACTTGCCCGCCCCGGAACAAATAATATAAACATCTGTTCACGTGAACGATTGTTCAGCGGGGAGGAATTTTCCTTTTTGAAAAGAAGGACGTCTGCGGATTCCAGGAAAAACATACTGGAGGCGGCTGCCGCCGTTTTCGCGGAATACGGATACTCGAAGACGACGATAAGAGAGGTGGCCAGGAGGGCCGGGATAAGTGTCGGCGGTATTTACCTGTATTACAGGAACAAGGAAAAGCTGTACCTGGACCTCGTGCGCGGCCAGATGGAGACATTTGCCGTCCATACCTCCTCTCTTACCGGCAAACCCCCGCTCGAAGCGCTCAAGGCGCTTATAAAGAGCTACCTGGATTTCGCCGTAAACGAGACCGGGCTTATCTCGGTGAACCTGAAGGAGCACGACCGCGAGTCCCAGAAACCCTTGAAAAAGGCCTTTGCGCGGGACCAGAAAAAGCTCATCGCGGGCATCCTGGAAAAGGGCGTGCGGGAAGGGGCCTTCAGGGAAATGGACTGCAACGAGACGGCGGCGCTCATCTTTTTCAGCCTGAGGGGGATGATACTCTCCCAGGTATCCGGCGACCTTTCGGAGCTTAAAAGACAGAACTCCCTCTATGAATTGCTGCTTCGCGGGATAAAAAAAGAGGACTGAAGGAATTTATTTCTTGGAAGAGACGAACAAGTGGCTCATTGCCGTTACGGTCATGGCCGGCACGATAATGAGCGCCCTTGACACAAGCATAGTGAATGTGGCCCTGCCCTATATGAAGGGCAACCTCGGGGCCTCCGTCGAGGAGATAACGTGGGTCGCGACGGGCTACATCCTCTCCAACGTCATCATAATGCCGATAATAGGCATGCTCAGCGCGCGTTTCGGAAGGAAACGGCTCTATACCGCAAGCGTGGCGCTGTTTACGGCAAGCTCCATGCTGTGCGGGCTTTCATGGAGCCTCTCCTCGCTGGTTTTCTTCAGGATATTGCAGGGGGCCGGCGGAGGCGCCCTGATACCCCTTGCGCAGGCCATTTTGCGGGAGGCATTCCCCCCGGAGGAGCAGGGGCTCGCGATGGGCGTCTACGGTTTCGGCGTCGTGCTTGGCCCGGCCTTCGGGCCGACAATAGGCGGCTGGCTTACGGACAATTACTCCTGGCCGTGGATTTTCTACATAAACGTGCCTATCGGCATCCTCAACCTTGTGCTGATATCCCGTTTCCTGCACGACCCGCCCTACTTAAAACGGGAAAAGGGGAAGGTGGACTTCCCCGGGCTCTTCTTCCTGGTAGCGGGGCTCGGGGCATTGCAGCTGCTGCTTGAAAAGGGAGACCAGAAGGACTGGTTTGAATCCAGCTTCATCGTTTACCTGGCCGTTATCTCACTTGCCGGGCTCGCCTTTTTTATCTGGAGGGAGCTTACCGCCGGCCAGCCCGCGGTCGATTTACGGATATTGAAAAACGTGCCATTCACATCGGGGACGTCGCTGGGAGGGGTAATGGGCCTGGGCCTCTACGGGAGCCTGTTTGTCCTGCCCCTTTTTCTCCAGCAGATGCTGGGATACCCGGCCCTGGACTCCGGGTTGGTCCTGATGCCCCGAAGCCTGGCCATGGCCTTCGCCATGCCGGTGTCTGGCAGACTGTACAACAGGCTTGGCCCGCGGGTGCTCATAGGCGCCGGATTGATAATAAGCGCCTTTTCCTTCTGGGAGCTTTCCCGCATGTCGCTTGATGTCGGGTTCCGCGACCTCTTCCTGCCGCAGTTCCTGCAGGGCACGGGCTTCGGGATGATATTCGTTGCGCTCTCAACCGTTGCGCTGGCAACCGTTGAAAGGCAGAGGATGACGGCGGCCACAGGGCTGTATAATGTAGTCAGGCAGGTGTTCGGGAGCATAGGCATAGCCATAGCCGCCACACAGCTTACAAGGGGGGACAACATTTACAGGGCCGCGCTGGTGAAGAACCTGACGCCCTTCAGCACGGTTGCCTCATACAGGGCCGGCGTGCTTGCCGGGGCCATGGCGGCCAGGGGGGCCGACCCGGTCACTGCCCGGCACAAGGCCCTGGGGATAATCGATATGGAACTCGGGCGGCAGGCGGGCATGCTCTCTTTCGACAGGGTTTTCTATTTGATAGCCGTGCTTTTTGTTTTATCCGTCCCGCTCGTTTTCCTGCTGAAAGAAAAGGGCGGGGCGGCAGGCAAAGAGGTCGTAATCGACTAGAGCCCTCACCCCAACCCTTGTATATATCGGGAGAGGAAGAAATGAGAATCAATTTAATGAAGCACATTTGACAAAAAGGAGGCTCAGGGCACAAAAATGGACAGGCCAAAAAAAACCATCCTGATAACGGTATCGAGGCAGTTTGGAAGCGGCGGCGCATATCTGGGCCAGCGGCTGGCAAAGCGGCTCGGGTACAAATATCTGGACAGGGAGATACTGAGCAGGGCCACCGAGTACCTGGGCTCGGAGGAGGACCTGCTTTCAAAGAGGGAGGAAAGGCTCTCGGGCTTCTGGGAGAACATACTCAGGGCCTTCATGCTTGGCACCCCTGAAACCGCATATGTCCCGCCGCCGATCCGCCCTGTTTATGATGCCGACCTCTTCAAGGCCGAGTCCATGATAATAAGCCAGACAGCCGACAGATACGATTCTGTAATAGTGGGCAGGGGAGGCTACAGCATCCTCAGGGGCAGGCCGGGCCTTGTGAATGTTTTTGTCCACGCGCCCATGGACTTCCGCATCCGCCGCGTAATGGAAGGCTACAAAATTGCCAGCCGGGACGAGGCCGCTTCGCTGATAGAGGAGACCGACGGCGCCAGGGGCCGCTTCCTGGACTCCATAACGGGCGGCAGCTGGACGGACGCCCTTAATTACCACCTGTGCATCGATACGGCCCGCGCCGGTTTCGACGCGGCCGAAGAGATGGCAATAGCGCTGGTGGACAGCGTGAGACAGAGACTCGCCCAATCCTGAGCTTCCGGTTTTTTTGTTACCTTTCCCCTGCCTGTTTTCAGCCCCGCCAGGAGCAACTTGCTTTTTTCACGTGAAAAGGTTTAAATAATTAAACTTGGGATTATAAGATAATGTATATGAAGAGGACAAAAAGCAGCGAGGAGCTTTCGTCAAAGCAGAAGCAGGACATGCCGCTTTACCCCATCGGGGTCGTTGCGGAACTCGTCGGGACGACTGACCAGACCCTGCGGCTCTACGAGAAGCACGGACTCCTGAAGCCTTCCAGACGCAACAAGAACCGCTATTACTCCGAGAACGACATCAAGTGGCTCATGTGCATCCGCGACCTCATCCACAAGAAGAAGATAAGCATCGAGGGCATCAAGCGGCTGCTTCAGTATGCGCCCTGCTGGGAGATCACCAGCTGTTCCGATGAGCGCAGGTCCAACTGCTCGGCTTACATCGACAAGACGAAGCCTTGCTGGGAGCTAAACCGCATGATCTGCAACAGGGCCACGGGCAGGATTTGCGAAGACTGCGTCGTTTATATCTCGGCGAAGCAGCGGGAAAAGAAACTAAAGTAGTCGCGCGAGCTTCTTTTCGACGTCCTGGCGTATGCGGTCAAGCGATTGCCCGCTCTTTGCCTCGAACCTCAACACAAGCGCGGGCTGAGTATTTGAAGCCCTGACCAACCCCCATCCCTCCGGGTACTGGACCCTGACCCCGTCTATGTCTATAACGGGGTGTTCCTTTCTCAGCTCTTCCTTTATCTTTTCGACCACGCCGAACTTTTTGCCGTCGGGGCAGTCCACCCTTATCTCGGGGGTTGAGAAGGTCCTGGGCACATCGGCCAGCAGTCTTTTTATCGAATATGGCGGGCCGTTCTTATGCAGCACCTCCATTGCCCTCAGGCTGGCGTATATTGCGTCGTCATAACCAAAATACCTGTCCTTGAAGAACATGTGGCCGCTCATCTCGCCCGCTATCAGCGCCCCGGTCTCCCTCATCTTGTCCTTTATGAGGGAGTGGCCCGTTTTCCACATGAGGGGCTTTCCGCCATGCGCGGCTATATCGTCATAGAGGGTCTGGGAGCACTTGACCTCGCCTATCACCATCGCGCCCGGATGGGCCTTCAGCACCTCCCTCGAAAAAAGTATTAGGAGCTTGTCTCCCCATATCATCTCGCCGTCCTCGTCCACGACGCCGACCCTGTCCGCGTCGCCGTCATAGCCTATTCCGATGTTCGCTTTCTGCTTTTTGACCGTGCTTATGAGGTCTTTGATGTTCTCCACGACAACCGGGTCCGGGTGGTGATTTGGGAACCTGCCGTCCGGCGTGCAGTAGAGCAGCACCGTTTCCGCGCCCAGACCGGAGAAAAGCTGCGGGGCGACAAGGCCCGCAACCCCGTTGCCGGAGTCGAGGACGGCCTTGATGCCATTGAAAGGACCGAACTGCGCCCTCAGGTAATCCAGGTAGGCGGGGATTATCTCGTACGTGCTGCCTGTCCCCCTGCCGTCCACGGTCCTGCCCTGCTCCATGTATTTTCTTATGTCCTGTATCTGTTCCCCAAAGAGCGTCTCCCGCCCGATAGAGAGTTTCAGCCCGTTGAACTCGGCCGGGTTGTGGCTTGCCGTTATCATCACGCCGCCGTCCACAGGCAGATGGAAGAGCGAAAAATATTGGAGCGGAGTGGGACAGACCCCTATGTCTATTATGTCGATCCCGCTGTCCATGAAGGCCTGGGCCAGTTTCCCGAAAATCGCCGGGGAGCTTAGTCTTACGTCCCTGCCTATCGTTATCCGGAGCCTTTCTTCCCTGCCCAGTTTCTCAATGAGGTAAAAGGAAAAGGCCCTGCCTATCGCGTAGATACCCTCTTCGGTGAGGTCTTTTCCCCATACGCCGCGGATGTCGTATTCCCGGAAGATATTCGCGGGCGGGGTCATTTTGCCTTTTCGCCGGTTATCTTTGCGGGATTGAGATCGGGGTTTATGAGGTATGCCTCTCCAAAATACTTTGCGGCCTCTTTTTTCTTCCCGATCTTGTAGTATGAGTATCCAAGAAGGTAGTACGCCCCGGCCTCCGGTTTCTCTTTTACATATTTCTGGAGCAGGGTGATGGTTTTTTTGTATTTGCCCTGCGAATAGGCCGACAGCGCCTCATCGTATGCCGTGGCGGAAAAAGCGGCTGTCTGGAAAAGAAGCACCCCGCAAAGGCCCAATGCAATTACCGCACGTCTGACCATGGCTCCTCCTTCTTCAATACAATAATGATACTTAAAAGGGTTTTTTTATCAACCGGGGTATAACTTGTTTTTCCCCTTTCAAAAAGTCCCCGTCAGTCGACGTCCGAGCCCTCTTTGGACTCTGGCCGGATTGGCTGCAATGTGCCCTTCGCCGGCGGCTCAGTCCCCTTCCTGAAATATTCCTTGTAAACAGGGTCTATGCCGGGCGTGTTCCCGACTATCGCCCCTGTGTTGGCGTCAACCGTATAAGTCACGATGTCCTCCGGAGGCGGCTCGAAGTTGTCGGCCGGGGACTTGCCCATCGCGTACCTCATGAAGTCCGTCCAGATGGGGCAGGCCGCAACGGAGCCCGTCTCCCCGTAGCCGAGGGGGCTCATGTTGTCAAAGCCCACCCATACGCCTGCCAGCAGGTCCGGGCTGAACCCGATAAACCATGCGTCCCGGTAGTCGTTTGTCGTGCCGGTCTTGCCCGCCACGTTATCGCCAAGCACTCTGGCCCTGTAACCCGTACCGTACCTGACGACGTCCTGGAGCATCGAGGTGGTGAGGAACGCCGTTTCAGGGCTTATCACCTTCTGGCCCGCGGGCTCATTCGATTCCAGTATCCTGCCCTTTGAGTCGGTGATGTATTTGATCGCTATCGGGGTCACTTTTGTGCCCCCGTTCGCAAACGGCGCATAGGCGCTCACCAGGTCTATGGGCGTGATGCTCAGGCTCCCCAGGGCAAGGGTCAGGTTCCGCGGCATCGGCTCGTCTATGCCCAGCAATTTCGCGAACTCTATCGCCTTGTCTATCCCTATTTTGTCGAGGAGTTTTACCGTAACCACGTTTCTTGAATGCGCGAGGGCTTCCCTCAGGGATGTCGGGCCCAGGTACTTCTGGTCGTAGTTCTGCGGACTCCATGAGCCGCCGTCCCAGTTGAATGTAATGGGCTCGTCATCTATGACGGTGGCCGGAGAAAGCCCCTCGTCCATTGCCGCGGCATAGATCACGGGCTTGAAGGAAGACCCCGCCTGCCGCTTTGCGTACAGGGCGCGGTCGAACTCGCTCTGGCGGTAATCGTAGCCGCCCACCAGGGCGCGTATGAAACCCGTCTTTGGGTCTATCGCCACCAGAGCACCCTCGGCCGTGGGCTCCTGCTCCAGCGATAAAATGAAATTCCTGGCCGTTACGGCCTTTATCCTCACTTCCACCACGTCGCCCGGAGACAGTATCTTCTTCAGATTGAAATTGTTTATTATCCGCACCTTGCCGCCCGGCCCTATGACCCGCTGCGCCCATAAGGCGTCATTTTTGGAAAGGGTGCCTGTCCGGCCGGACACATCCAGGAGCGCCTTTGCCGGAGTGACGCTGAGGACAACCGCCTCGGCTATGTCCCTTGGGGCTGGCTGGACCGATACGGTATCACTTTCGGTCTTTATGTCCTTTATATTTATGTGGCGGAGCGGCCCTCGCCAGCCCCGGCGCTTGTCCACTTCCCTGAGGCCCTCCCTCAGGGCCTGCTGCGCCTGCACCTGGAAGTCCTTCCTAAGCGTGGTATATACGCGGAGGTCTCCCTGATACACCTTCTCGGGGCCGTACTTCTTCTCGAGATATTTCTTCACGTAATCGATGAAATATTGGTAGGACTCGGAAGGCGGCCTCCGGGAACTCAGCCTTATGGGCCTTCTGATTGCGTCTTCCATCTGGGCCTTTGAGATATACCCCTCGTGCTGCATCCGCTCCAGGACGACCGTCTGCCTTTCCTTGGCCTTCTGGGCATTGTTGAAAGGCGAGTATGCCGAAGGCCCCCTTATGAGACCGGCTATGAGCGCGGCCTCAGGAAGCGTAAGCTGGCCCACCGGCTTCCCGAAATAGAGATTGGCGGCGGCCTCGACCCCATATGCACCGTGGCCGAAATACACCCTGTTCAGGTAAAGCTCCAGTATCTCATCCTTGGTGAGGTTCTTTTCTATCTTGATGGCCAGAGCGGCCTCGCGGAGCTTTCTCTTGAAAGTCCTCTCCGGGCTGAGGAAGGTAATCTTCGCAAGCTGCTGGGTTATCGTGCTGCCGCCCTGTCTCACCTGGCCGTGAATAACGTCCTGGACGGCCGCCCTGATAATCGCTATGTAATCCAGGCCCTTGTGCTTGAAAAACCGGGAGTCCTCCACGGATATGACCGCGTCTATAAGGTTGTCCGGCATCTTTCTGAGCGGCACATAGACGCTCCTGCGGTTGCTCAGCTCCGTAAGCAGGGTATCGTCGTCGGCGTATATCCTCGAACCGGAGACGTTTCCCCGCTTCAGCTCCGCTATTGAGGGGGTGCCCTTTACCACGCCAAGATAGCCGCCTATAGCCGTTCCGGTTATAAGTGGGATAAACAGGAGAAGAAGAATGAACCTGAGCTTCATCGGATGATTATAAAACTTGGGCCGAAATTCTGTCAAAATCACATAACCATTTTAAATTTAAATAATTTTCCATTATAGTATGTTTCTAATGACCGGCGAACCGTCATCTGGAAAAGGAGTAATAAAGTCCCTTGGCCTTGTTTTTGGCGACATCGGGACATCCCCCATTTATACCATCACGGTCATAATACTGCTCACAAAACCCACGGCGGACAACATAATGGGGGTGCTTTCCCTCATTGTCTGGACCCTGATAATCCTGGTAAGCGTGGAGTACGCGTGGCTTGCCATGAGCCTGGGCAAGAAGGGCGAAGGCGGCACAATAGTCCTGAGGGAACTGCTCGCCTCCCTGCTTAAGTCCGGAAGAAAAATAGCGTTTGTCTCCTTCCTCTCCGTAATAGGCATATCGCTCCTCATAGGAGACGGCGTGATAACCCCGGCCATAAGCATACTTAGCGCGGTCGAGGGCCTTCTTCTGATACCCGGCATGGAAAACACCCCCCGCCAGTACCTGATACTAACAGCCGCCCTCATAGCCATTCTCCTTTTTGCCTTCCAGAAGAAGGGGACGGAAAAAGTGGCCCGGGCATTCGGCCCCCTCATGCTGGTCTGGTTCGCCGCGCTGTCGGTTTCGGGGTTTGTCTCCATCCTGCACGAGCCGTCGGTCGTGCTGGCTGTAAACCCTTATTACGCCTTCAGGTTCCTCGCCCATCACGGCATAGCCGGGTTCTTCGTCCTTTCAGAGGTGATACTCTGCGCCACGGGCGGCGAGGCGCTGTACGCGGACATGGGCCACCTGGGGCGCGGGCCCATAATAAAGGCGTGGTACTTCGTATTCGGCGCGCTCGTGCTCAACTACCTGGGGCAAGGGGCCTTCCTCATCGGTCATCCGGGGGCCGGAAACGTCCTGTTCGAGATGATATACGGGCTTGCCCCGGCGCTTTACATACCTTTTTTGATACTGAGCGTCATCGCCACGATAATAGCCTCTCAGGCCATGATAAGCGGCATGTTCTCCATCGTGTACCAGGGCATCACAACCCGCATGATGCCCATGTTCAAGGTGGAATACACCTCCGCCGAACTCCGCTCTCAGATTTACGTGGGCACGGTGAACTGGTTCCTGCTGGCCTCGGTGCTGTTCATAATGGTTGAGTTCAGGGAGTCCAGCCGTCTGGCAGCCGCCTACGGGCTTGCTGTGACAGGCACCATGACGCTCACCGGCATAATGATGACGTGGATATTTCACCTCCGGAGAAAACCCTTTCATTCGGCGCTGTCAGCCGGGGTCACACTTGTGGACCTCATGTTCCTGGTCTCAAACACGCACAAGATACCCTACGGCGGGTACTGGTCGATCATAATCGCCTCCATACCGTTCTGCCTCATATACGTTTACAGGGCCGGGCAGAAAAAACTCCTCAAGTCGATTGAACCCATCCCTTTGAAAAAATTCCTCGGGTCTTACAATGCCCTTTACGCGCAGACGAGCAGGATACGGGGCTCGGCGCTTTTTTTCGCGAGGGACCCCAATTACGTCCCCCCTTACATAGCCAACATAATGTTCACAAACAACATAATCTACGAGGACAACATAATTGTTTCCATCATTAAAAGGGACGACCCTTTCGGAGTTACGGGGTTTTTCAGGGAAGACCTGGCGCCTGGGCTGAGGTCATTCGAGCTCCAGATGGGGTACATGGAAGTGGCCGACGTCGAAGAGATACTCAAGGAGGCGGGGATAGAGGAAAAGGCCATCTTCTACGGGCTGGAGGAGATAGCTACCGGAAATTTCATATGGAAGGTCTTTTCGGTGATAAAGAAACTCACCCCGGCCTTCGTGCAGTTCTATAAGCTGCCCTCAAACAAGCTCCACGGCGTTGTGACGCGGGTGGAGATGTGACACTCCCTGCAATAAAATAAAGCGTCCTGAAAAAAACCGCCCTTCCCTTCCAAAAAAATTCTTGACAGCGGGTTTAAAACCTGCTTTTAATCTAAGCTGGTGTTTTTTGCCCCGGTTCAAAGGCACCGGGCGATGCTGAAAAAGGAAAGGAGGCGGTAAATGCATACGGAAAATCCCGCGGACCCGTAAGGCAAAAAAATCCTGAATTTACAATTATTAAGGGAATATTTAGCTGAAAGTTTCGAAAGTATTAAATATATTGACAAAGGAATTTCAAATCTCTTAATATGATGCAAATTTTTTCCACGAGGAGGATGGGAATGAAGAAGTTTTTTCTGATTTTTGCCGCAGTCCTTCTCCTTCTGCCCTTCAAGAGTTATGCACAGACTACTGAAGACGAGCTCAACCAGAAGATAAACTCTCTGGACCAGCAGCTCAAGGCCCTTCAGCAGCAGATGCAGGACCTCCAGAAGCAGAAGGAGGAAGCCGCCGCCGCACCGGCGCCCGCACCGGCCGAGGCGAAAAAGGCGGCCGATTGGCCTAACTGGTTAGAGATCGGGGGCGACTACCGCTTCCGCGGGGATTACCTCAGGGGCACGATACCTGCGTACTATCAGTTCGACCCCACAAAAGGGACCGCAACTCAGGTTTCCGGGTTTGCGGTGAAAAACAACACGCTTTTCACGAACCGCTTCGGCCTGAACTTAAAGGCCAGGGCAACGGAAGACATCCAGGTGAAGGCCCGTCTTCTCATGTACAAGGTCTGGGGAGAAGAGAGCTCGACCCCTGTGACCAGCGACAGCTTCTTCACGGACAGGGCCGGGGTGTTCGACGGCACGATTACCCATGTGCCTGATGACAACGCCCTGAGGGTCGATTACGCCTATGCCACATGGAGCAACGTGGGCGGAGCGCCGGTATGGTTCTCCATAGGCAGGAGGCCGTCCACGGGCGGGTTGCCCAGCAATATCAGAGAGTTCCGTGAAAAGCCCGGCACCGCCGGCATACCGAGCATCATGGTTGACTACGCGTTTGACGGGGCCACCCTGGGCGTTGCCCCGTACATAGAGGCGCTCCCCGGCGCGTATGCCAAGATATGCTACGGCAAAGGCTACGATTCCGGCTTCAGGTCGGAAGCGAATTCGCTGCACGACACCCAGATGATCGGCGTCAACGTCGTCCCCTACGACACGGACAACCTCACCATCGAACTCCAGTGGAACAGGGCCATCGACATATTCGATTTCCCGCCCGATTTCGTAATAACCAACCCCAATCTGATTAAGGCTTTCGGCACGAACACCTTTCAGCCGTCCGCAAATCTGGGTAATATAGACCAGTTCGGCGGCGTTGTAACGGGAAAGGTCCTGGAAAACCTGAACCTCTTTGCCTCGGCCGCGTTGAGCAAGACGCATCCGAATGGACACAGGTCCATGTTGGGCCCCGGGCTTCTTGACAATGCCGGGACCACATCTCACACCGGCTACGGCCTTTATGTCGGCGGCCGCTA
Source organism: Nitrospirota bacterium (assembly GCA_021789215.1). GTDB lineage: Bacteria > Nitrospirota > Thermodesulfovibrionia > Thermodesulfovibrionales > JdFR-88 > JAJYJS01. The sequence goes on from JAJYJS010000005.1 coordinate 75,695, forward strand.
TGACATGCCCTCAACCGGCACGATGATCGGCGCCGAGTACAACCACGGCTCCAAAAACTGGATTACCTTCGCGCCCGCCGCAGACGACATGTGGACATCGAAGCTGGGCACAAGGGGCAATGTCTATGAAGGCTATGTGATCCAGGAGATAAAGAAGAGGCTCATCTCCAAAAACGGCCTGGCCTTCTTCAGGCTTGGCTACCAGTACTACACCTTCAATTACACGGGCTCCAACAGCTGGCTGGGTTCCTCTGTAAGCATGGACGACCTGAACAACCCGATGAACGCCCAGCTTTTTGCGCCTGTAAGGCATGCACAGGACATTTATCTTACGTTTGACGTCCGTTTCTAAGCTAAAAAAAGGTTCCTAACCCTCTTAAACTGGAGGGTCTTGAAAAAAGACCCTCCTTTTTTTGGGGCCGAGAAACGGTGCTGAAAAACCGTTTTGGTTGTCATTGCGAGCGAAGCGAAGCAATCTCATTTTTAAAAATCAGCAACTTATGAGATTGCTTCGTCGCTTTGCTCCTCGCAATGACTTAAAATGAGCTTTTCCAGCCCTGCCCTAATAAGTAAACGTCACTTTCTTTTTCAGGCTGTAAATCGGGATTTCCAGCTTGGCCCCGGGGTGGTCGTACTTGAGGGTTATGGATACGTCCACCGTCTTGGTGCCTTCGGCAACGGGTATGGCCATGTGCTCCCTCTTTACCGCGAGAGGCTGGAGGGTTGTATCGGCAAACCTCTTTATCTGCCAGGCGCCGTACCTCATGTCGCCGTCCACGTCCAGGCCGTACTGGACGTATTCCTTCTGCTCGGAAAATATCTTGTTTCCCTTGTCATCCTTAGCGGTCACATCCAGGACCACTTTTGATGTCCAGGGTCAGCCGTCCGGCGTCCTGTGGCCGGATTTGTTGTAGATATCGGCTGTAACTATTATCCTCGGGACCCATTTTGTGCCCGTCAGGTGCTTGTACCCTGTCGCGTCCGCGGTAACCTCAATCCCTTCTTTAACAATATCGGCCACGTATGCGCCGGGGAACGTGTGCCCTCGGTTTTTCTCCTTCATATGGCAGTCCTGGCACGTCTGCTGGCCGCCATACGGGGTGTAGGTGTTCAGGTACGAGTCGTAAAGGGTGTTGCACATGATGAGGTCGCTGTCCGGCGGGTTGTAGATGCCGTGGCACTGCCCGCAGAAGACGGACTCCTTTATTATGTTGGACTTCATGGTCTTGTGCGGCGCGCTCACTTCAGCGGGGCCGTACATGGCGTCTTTTTCCGGCACGCCGAGCGATGCTATGGCGGGCCTGTTTACGATGGTGTTATGGCAGATTACGCAGCCCACATTGAGCTTTTCAAGCTCCTTTTTTGCGGCCGCCTTTTTGGCCTCGTCCTTTTCGTCAACAGCCGCTACGATTAACTTGCCGATCTTAACCGCAAGCTCGTCGGAGGCTTGGGAGAGCTGCGGGGCGTGGCAGTGGAAGCACTTCATGAGGTCTTTCTTGTTGATGGGCCTGTCCCATTCCTTCTGTATGCCGACCGCAACGAAATTCCTTATGCCGCCCAGGGAATGAATCGTTGACTGCGAGTGATAGGACTTCTTCCACTCGTCGTAAATCTTCGCATGGCAGCCCTTGCAGGTTTCATCACTGTAGGCCTTGGCGAGGTCGTCTATGGTGTTGAACTCCGCATTGGCGGCCAAAGGCAAGGCGAAAATAAAGGCCGCTATTAAAAAAAACGTTGCCAAGTACCGCATGTTTCCCCTCCTCTGCTGGTTTATGCCGCTATTTGAAAGGAAAAAACATCCCGGACCACTAATCGCCCCCTTTCATAAAGTAGTAAACAGGACACGAATGCATCTAAAAATAGAATTATTAGAAAAATTGCAGTTAGTCAATAGCATTATTGATCCAGCATAATTAATGTCCTGAATTCCCTCACCCTCCGCTTCGCTCCTCCCTTTCCCATCGGGGTGAGGGGAATTGAGCTGATAGGGCATTACTTATACAACATCTTTCATTAGTTGCGGGCAGGCGGGGGACTTCCATTTTTCCCGGTGCCGTTTATATAATACTTGTGCCAAATGAAAGTTGGTTTTAATACAAATGTACCCTTCAAGGGTAAGATGTACCACGTCCAAACAGAGGATTGCGGCCTTAAAAACCCCGTTGTTCTTACGCTGCTTTATCATCAGGGCGCAATACTTGCCTCAAGGAAGACAGATTACAGCCCGCTTATCGGCAAGCCGGATTTTGATGAAAAAATAGAAGAATTGATGAAAATCCAGCACAAGATAGTGATGAAGGAGCTTATCGCGGGCAAACATACCGTGGAGGAGGCCCCCCGGGAAGAAAAAACCCTCCAGCCCCCCCAGCAGGAAACAGTACCGGCCCAGGGACAGGCCCCGGCCCCGGAGTCCGGAAAAGAAGACGCACCTCCGGATAAAGAAAAAAAAGGGCTTTTTCCCCAGTCCTCCGGGCCTGAAAAGAGGCAGATAAACAACAGTCTGGACGACATCCTTCTGGACTACATTATCAAAAGGCATAAAGATGATACATTTTGAAGGCGTATCCAAGGTTTACGAAGGCCAGACCGCTCTGGCCAACGCGACATTCTCCGTGGAGCGCGGGGAGATGCTGTTCATCACAGGCCCGAGCGGGGCGGGGAAAAGCACCCTGCTGAAACTGATATATCACGCGGTGGCGCCGGAGGAAGGCTCCATAACAATCAACGGGCAGAGGACCGATTCCATGAGGGCCAGGCACATACCGGCCCTGAGGAGGAACATCGGGGTGGTCTTTCAGGACTTCAGGCTGCTCTCGGGAAGGACCATCTATGAAAACGTGGCCCTGGCCATGAGGATACGGGATGCCGCCGAGGCCCAGGTCAAGGCCCAGGTCATGGAGACGCTGAAGATGGTCGGGCTGAGGCACAAGGCGGACGCCTACCCGGACGCGCTTTCGGGCGGCGAGCAGCAGAGGGTGGTGATAGCCAGGGCGATCGTGGCCGACCCCATTATAGTGCTCGCCGACGAGCCCACGGGCAACCTGGATCCGGTCACCGCGGCGGGCATAATGCGGATATTCAAGGACATCAACTCAAGGGGCACCACCATAGTGATAGCGACACATAACAAAGACCTTTACGCCAACACGGGCAGAAGGGTCTTGAGGCTCGATTCGGGCGCCATCGCCGGGGAGGACAGGGGATGACCCCTTACCATTTCAAAAGCGCACTGGCAGGGCTCTGGAAGGAAAAATGGATAAACCTTTTAAGCACCCTGAGCATAGCCGTGGGGCTTTTTATAACCACGGTGGGCCTGCTTGTGGTCTATAACGTGAACTCCATCGCGCAGAAACTGCCGGACAAGTTCTCCATAACCGTTTACCTTAAAGACGGCATAAGCCAGGCTGACACCCAAAGGCTCCAGAACACCATACGCTCCAATGAATACGTCCGGAAGATATCGTATATCTCAAAGGAGGACGCCCTCAGGGACTTGAAGGACTCGCTAAAGGATTCCGCTTACGTGCTCGAGGGCATAGACAACAACCCCCTGCCCGCCTCCTTCAGCATAAAACTCAGGAAGGACTATGTGGACCCCGCGAAGGTAAAACGTTTCGCGGGCCAGATAAAGGCCATGAGGGGGGTTGACGACATCCAGTACGGCGAGCAGTTCCTGAGCTCGATACAGTCGATCATGTCCGGGGCCAGGCTGGCCGGATTATTGTTCCTGGGGGCGCTGCTCGTGGGAGTGCTGTTTGTGTGCTACAGCACCGTGAAGATACTGTTCTACAGGAAGGCCGACGAGGTCGAGACATTGAAACTCCTCGGGGCCACGGGCTGGTTCATCAGGATGCCTTTCCTGCTCGAAGGCTCTCTTATGGGGTTTTTTGGCGGTCTGGCGGCATTTCTGGCGGGTTACGGGGTTTTCGACGTCTTTCTGGCCGGGTTCTCCTCCTCGGTGCCTGCCATCGGCTATTTCCTCGTCCCCTCCGCGCTGCTTCTGTCCCTGCCCGCGGCGGGGCTCTTCATAGGCTTTTCCGGGGCGCTGATAGCCCTGGGCAGAATCCGGTCCTGAGATGGGTTTTTCTGGTCCTGTCTGCAAAAAACTTTTTTGCGCCCTGGCACTGCTTGTTGTCCTGTTTCCGGCCAGGGGCTCCGGCGCTGAAGACGTAAAGCAGCGATACAAAAAAATCCAGAACGAGATAAAACAACACCAGCAAAACCTGGAGAGGGCCAGGAGGAAGGAAACATCCATTCTGGGCGAGCTTCAGGATATGGACAAATCACTCTCCGGGCTTGAAAAAGAACTTTCGGCAAACAGGCTGAAACTGAACGGCACGAACGCCAGGATCAGCCAGACTAAGACGGAGATGGCCGGGATAGGGCAAAAGCTGAACCGGCACCAGGACTGGCTGAAAAGCAAGCTCAAGGCGATGCAGAGGCAGGGGCGGGGAGGAGACCTGGTGATGCTGCTCGGGTCCGGCGACATGTCCGACTTCATGCGGAGGTGGCATTACCTCCAGATACTTGCCGTCAAGGAAAAAGAAGCGTTCGAGACCTACAAGGGCGCACTGGCCCAGCTCAGGGAAAAACAGGCCGAACTGGACAGCCTGAACTCCAGGCTCAAGGTGCAGGAGGCCCGGACGGCAAAGGCCGAAGAGAACCTTAACGCCAAGCGGGCAGAAAAAAACAACCTCCTGGCCTCCGTCCGGAGCGAAAAAGCGAGCCACAGCAAGATGATAGAGGAACTGAGGCAGGCATCGGAGCGGCTGTTGCAGATAATAAAGCGCTCGGAGGAAGGGGGCTACAAAGGCAAGGGCTTCAGGGCGCTTAAAGGCAGACTCTCATGGCCTGTAAACGGCGTGATAGTCTACGGCTACGGCAGGGGCACCGACCCCCGGTTCAATACCCCGCTTTTCAGGAACGGCGTCTACATAAAGACAGCCCCCAATGCCCAGGCCAGGGCGGTCTGCGACGGCAAGGTGGTCTATGCGGACTGGTTCAAGGGCTACGGGCAGCTCGTCATAATCAACCACGGCAGCGGTTATCATACCCTTTACGCCAACCTCAATGAGATTTTTTTGAAAGTTGGGGATATAATAGAAAATGGAGCAGCTGTAGGAAGGGTCGGCGAATCGTCCATGATAAACGCGCCAACCCTTTACTTCGAGGTGAGATACAAGGGGAAACCCCTGAATCCCATGCAGTGGCTGGGAAGAAGATAAAATAGACCTGAAAAGAAAATTCCAACAAAAAAAGGCCCCGGCCCTTACGGAAGCCGGGATTCAAACCGGAGGACCTGAAAAAGATGCCCCTTAATTTCAGAAAAAAGAAGATCTGGATAGCAGTCCTGTTCCTGAGCGTCGTGTTGTCAATAGCCCTGATAGACGTCTGGTCTTACAAGGACGTGAGCGCTGACGAGGACTATTCCGAGCTGAAGGTATTCACCGAGGTCCTTTCGGTCGTGAAAAACAATTATGTGGAAAACGTAAGCACGAAAGACCTCGTTTACGCCGCGATAAAGGGAATGCTCAACTCCCTGGACCCGCACTCCGGCTTCATGGCTCCTGACGATTACAAGGAAATGCAGGTGGACACCAAGGGAGAGTTCGGCGGGCTGGGCATCCAGATAGGGATGAAGGACGACATACTTACCGTCATATCGCCCATCGAGGACACCCCGGCGTTCAAGGCCGGGATAAAGGCCGGGGACAAGATTCTGAAGATAAACGGCGAGAGCACGAAGGGCATGCAGCTCTTCGATGCGGTGAAGAAGATGCGCGGCCCCAAGGGGACGCCCGTCACCCTGAGCATCTACCGCGAGGGCTTCAAGGAACCCAGGGATTTCACGGTAGTAAGGGACGTCATAACCATAAAGAGCGTCAAATACAAGATGCTGGACAAGGAAGACGGCATCGGGTACATAAAGCTCACGCAGTTCCAGGAGAAATCCGCCGACGAGATGGCGGCCGCCCTCAAGGACCTGCACAAGCAGGGGCTCCGCTCGCTCATCCTCGACCTGAGGAACAACCCCGGCGGGCTCCTTAACAGCGCGGTGGACATCTCAAGCCAGTTCCTGCCCGCGGGCAAGCTGGTTGTTTACATCAAGGGCAGGACAGGCGGCAAGACGGAATACCGCACCTTCGGCCAGTATCCCACATACGACACCATCCCGATGATAGTGCTGGTGAACGAAGGCAGCGCAAGCGCATCGGAAATCGTATCGGGCGCACTCAAGGACTGGCAGCGGGCCGTGATACTTGGGACCCAGACCTTCGGAAAGGGTTCCGTCCAGACCGTAATACCCTTGAGCGACGGCTCCGGGCTGAGGCTTACGACGGCAAGATACTACACGCCCAAAGGCATTTCCATACAGAACACCGGCATAAAACCCGATATAGAGGTGAAGCTGGCCCTTTACACAAAAGACGGCAAGCCGGTAAAAGAGCATCCCATACTGAGGGAAAGGGACCTTAAGAACCATCTCGACGCGGCCTCTCAGAAGGGCAAGAGTGAAAAGCTGGATGAGGAAACCGAGGCCATCCCGTTCACGGAATTGAAAGAGGCGGACGACAACCAGCTCCAGAGGGCGGAAGACATCCTCAAGACCTGGGATGTGTTCAAAAAGCTCCCGAAGGCGTCATAGCCTCCGGGAGCCAGAGAGATGTCCCGGATAATCTTCGACATAGAGACGGCAGGGCGCGACTTCGACTCCCTTGAGCCTCAGATGCAGGAGTATTTCCTCCGGTTCGCGGAGACGGACGAGGACGTCGCGGCGGTCAGGGACAGCCTCTCCTTCTATCCGCTTACGGGCGAGATAGTGGCCATCGGGATGCTGAACCCGGACAGCGGGAAGGGCGCGGTCTATTTCCAGGCCCCGCTTGAGGAGCCCATGCTCCCCTTCGAGGAAGACGGCATGCGCTACGAGTCCGGCACCGAGAAGGAGATAATAGAGAAGTTCTGGCAGACGATTAAAAGCTACGACCAGTTCATAACGTTTAACGGCAGGTGCTTCGATTGCCCCTACATACTGGTCAGGGGAGCCCTGCACAAGGTGCGCCCCACGCGCGAGCTGATGCCTAACCGCTACGGGGTTGCCCATATCGACCTTCTCGACCAGCTGACTTTTTTCGGCGCGACGCGCAGGCGCTTCAGCCTCGATATGTGGTGCCGCTTCCTTGGCATCAGGAGCCCCAAGGAAGAGACGACCGGGCATGAGGTAAAGGAACTCTTCAAGGCCGGCAAATACCTCGAAATAGCCCGGTACTGCGCCGGGGACATCCGGGCGACAAAGGAAGTGCTGGACTACTGGGACAAATATATGCGGTTCAGCCCGCAGGAAAGAAAAAATAATGCCTGCTGAAAGGGGAAAACAGTTTTTTCATGTGCGAGCTTAATGCGTTTGTAGTGGGGCCCGGCAAGGAGGAGCTTTTCCTTGAAAGCGTGGACATAATAAGGCCCGAGGACGGCAGCGTTTACCTGAGGAGCCTCTTCGGCGAGGAAAAGCGTTTCGAGGGCAGGATAAAAGAGATACAGGCGATAAAACGGAAGATCCTGCTTGAATGCCCAAAGTAAACCACTTCAAACACCCTTCAGGCTGATAACCTCTCCCCCCCCGGGGGAGTTCGCCAATTGCGAGGCATCCTTCAACATGGCCCTTGACGAGGCGCTGGCAAAATCCGTCATGGAGGGAAATGCCCCGCCCGCGATAAGGTTTTACTCCTGGCGGGCCCCGGCTGTAACATTAGGCTGTTTCCAGAAAAAACTGGACGGCATCAACCTGGGGTTCCTCCGTTCAAGCGGGCTTCCGTCCGTTTTCCGGCCAACGGGAGGGAGGGCCATCCTGCACGGGGAGGAACTCACATACAGCGTGTCCTCGGCCTACACAGGCGTATTCCACAAAAAAAACCTCTTTGAATGCTACATGCTCATAAGCCGCGCGATCGAAAGCGCTCTCAGAAGCCTTGGCCTTCCCGTAGTCATGAAGTCCGGCAGGGAAAAGACCGGCGGCAAAAGCGCCCACTGCTTCCAGTCGGTCTCGTATGCCGAGATATCCTTAAACGGCAGGAAACTCGTGGGCTCGGCGCAGAAGAGATGGACCGGGGGGTTCCTCCAGCAGGGCTCAATCCCTTACAGGATAGACGCGGCGCTCCAGCGGAAGGTGTTCACGGGTTTCGACCCTGACTCCATTGCCTGTATTGAGGAATGCGCCCCGGAAGCGGGCAAAAAAAAGGCCCTTTTCAGGCAGTTTCTTGCGGAGGGGTTTGAGAGGGAGCTTCAGGCCCCGCTTCTGCCTGAGGGGCCGGCCCCTCGGGAGCTTGAGGCGGCACGGGCCCTGCTCCCGAAGTACGCCCCCCTTCGTATCTGAGGTAGTAGGAAAAGGCCGAACCTATCAGGCCAAGCCCGAAATACCTCTCAATACCGTAGGCAATGAGCTGATAAGGCAATACTATTATCGTCCCGATAATGGGCAAAAGTCTGAACGGGTAGCTGAAGGCCAGGAGCAGGACCGAGATTACGAAATATCCTATGAGGAGGGTGCTGTAGGCCCAGAACCCCTGCGGGTGCCTTTCGAGGAATTTTATGGTCTTTTTCGTGGCGGGCCATGCCTTTTCGCCCTCCATTATGACAATCCCCGCCCCGAAGGTGCTTACCGCAACTGAGCCGAAAAGAGCGAATATCGCAAGCAGCACCACAAAGGCATTCAGCACCACCCCCAGAATGAGCCCCAGGAACGTGCTGGCATCCTTTAAAACCTCCGTGAGGTAAACGGCCCCGCCAACCGCTACGCCTATGACTATCGAGACCAGCATGATGCCAAGCCCCACGAGCGTATAAAACCTTGTAAGCGGCATGAAGTGCTTCCTGGCCTCGGCGAAGAAGGTCTTGAGGCTGAATTCACCCCCCGGCCCCGTCAATTCCCTTGCGACTATCCCCATCGAGCCCGAAAGGACGTAGAGCCAGAGGAATGCGGCAAATGTGATATAAAGCAGAATGCTCGTGAGCACGAGGATGGAAATCGCGAAATAGCCCCTGAGGAATGCGTCCTTGAGGCCGGCAAGCAACGCACCGGCGTTTGTTGTCGCAAGCTCCACCCCGGCAACCATTATGGCTATGAAGAGCGGAATGCCTACGATTATGAAGAAGGCCGCGCAGTTTATTATGGAGGCGACTATGCGTATAAGGACAAGCTGCCACCTCCTGTTGACAACCCTGAAGCCTTCTTTGACTGAACTGCCGTAATTCATGAACATGCCAACCTTAATTCTAACAGAGCGGGAATGAAATTAGAAAGGACGGCCTTCATCAGATGACCCCGGCAGGCGGGAGGACATCAGGCCGGACGGAGGGCGGCGCGGGCCGGAGCGGCCTCCGCGCCCTCAAGCTTGAGCGGCAGGCAGATAAGCTCGTAATTGCCGGGCTGCACCGCGGAGAGGTTCAGGCCCTCTATTATCCAGACCCCGGCCTCCAGCAGGGTCCGATGGACTTCCTGCTCGTTTTTTCCGTAGCCGCCAACCGAGAGATAATCGATGCCGACGGCCAGCACCTTTCTTGCGGCCAGGTATTCGGCGGCGGCCGTCCCCAGGTAAACGAAATCCCCCTGGAATTTGTCCTTGCCCCAGAGCAGGGAATTGAAGGTCTTGAACAGGACCCTTTCCCCTTTCCGGATGTCATGTTTTTCGAGTTCTTCCAGCTTTATCGAGACCCTGTCCTGTATGCCGATCACCCTCGCCCGTCCGATGACGGCCTCAAAAGGTATCCAGTCTATGCCCTTGCCGCCCCGGATGTAATGCAGGGGGGCGTCTATGTGCGTCCCGGCGTGCGCGCCCATCGAGAAGCGGGACAGGTTGACCTGTGCGCCCTTTTCGATGGACCCGGCAAAAAAAAGCTCCACGCTGACCTCCGGGTCTCCCGGCCAGGTCACCATCCCGCTGGTTATGGGCACGGATATGTCTATCATCTACATAAACATTAAGGCAGCGGAAAAATGAAGTCAACACAAGGCAGGATGCTTTTAGGTTTTTTTCTCGATTATAATAAAAGCCTGCATATGAACGGCACTGAAAAAAGGCTCATAACGAGGTTCAGGGAAAACAAGGGGGGAGGGTTTTTGGCCGAGGAAGACCCTGTTGCGGTGGAAAAGCGCCTGAGGGTGCTTGTAAACGGCAGGGAACTCTTCAAGCTTTATTGCAGCCCCATGATGATAAGGGAGCTTGTAACGGGGTTCATCATGACGGAGGGCCTGCTGAAGGGCGGCTTCTGCACGGAGCGGATGAGCATCGAGTACGGCGATGAAATAACCGTCGACGTCCCGGCTGACGAGACCCCGGAGCTTGGGGGCGGCGCGACCATCACCTCCGGCTGCGGCGGCGGGATAACCTTCGAGAGATACGGCGATGAGGCCGCAACGGGGTTCGAGGGGATAAGGGGCGAAGACCTGAAGGCGCTGTTCATGAAGTTCCAGCAGGCGTCCACGCTTTACAGGCTCACGGGGTGCGTGCACAGCGCCGCCCTGTCCGACGGGGAACATATCCTCAGCCTCGCCGAGGACGTGGGCAGGCATAACGCCGTGGACAAGATTATCGGCCACGCAATCCTTGAAAACATCAGGCTCGACGACAAGATAATGCTCTCCAGCGGAAGGCTCTCCTCGGAAATAGCCGGGAAATGCGCCAGGTGGAAGATACCCGTGCTGGCAAGCCGGACAGCCCCGACATCCCGTGCGGTAGACATAGCCCAAAAGGCCGGAATAACGGTTGTGGGCTTCCTGAGGGGCCGGGGGTACAACATCTATACCCACCCCGAACGGATTTTTCTATAAATCCATTATTTTTTTTCTTATGACCAGGATCTCGAAGGCAAGTGAGGCTATGCCCACTATCTTATTGGCGTAAGTGATATTTGCGTCCAGCACGCTGCGCGTCCCGTTGTCCGCATAGAGCATGCAGACTATCCTGTCCCTGATCACAACGGGGCTCAGGATGCAGTCCGGCGGATAACCGCCCAGTATCTCGGCGAACTCCGTATTGCCCTGTGTCTTGAGCAGCGGCCCCCTGTAATAGACCTTCCTCATAAGGACCTCGTTGAATATGCCAGGGAGCGCCGAAGGCGCGGTGAAATTCCGGATTTCCAGGTCCTTCGATATCCACCCGGCCACGTCCTGCCCTTTTACCAGGAAGAGCGAGGCCCTGCGGGCCACCCGTTTTGTCTCGGCCAGCATAAGCCCGGCTATCTCCTCCCTGCTTTTTACGGACGCGAATTCCTCTTTTATCTTCTTCAGGTGCCCCTCATCGAGGCTGGGCTTGACCTGCTCTCCTTTGCCCCCTCCAGCCTGCTGGTCCAGTATGCTTATGAACCTCAGGTCCCGCTTGATGCCGTAAAAACGCTCCAGTGCGTACAGTAGGCGCAGTTCCGAGGCCACATAGGGGATTATGTCGTAACCCGTGAGGAACCTCAGGTCTTCCATCGCCTGAAAATTCCTGGGGTCCATCATGGCGATGTGGAGGCGGTTCTTTTCCTTCCTGAAGGGCACCGCCTTGTATTTTTCCGCTATCTTGCCGGTGAAGGAGGATATGGTATCCTCGTCAACGCCGGTAAGTTCCGTGGCGCTGACGCCGGGCACCTTGAGGTGCTCGCTAAGAAAACGCGAGAGGTCCTCCTCCTTGAGGATACCCAACTCCACGATGTTCGTCCCTATCCTGCCGCCGAAAACGACCTGCCTTTCAAGCGCAAGCCTCAGGTGCTCTCTTGTGATCAGCCCGCGTTTTACAAGCGCCTCGCCCAAACTCATCATTATCATTTTCTGTTTATTCCCGTTTCAGCGTTCTATTTTATACCATATTTGGAAAGCCTGTGTCTGAAAGAGCGGAAGGTGAGCCCCAGCACCTGCGCCGCCTCCATCTTCCTGCCCCCGGTCTGCTCAAGGGCCTTGAGCAGGTAGTCCTTCTCTATCCCCTCAAGCAGCGGCTCCAGATCTATGCCGTTTCCTATTTCGGGCAGTGAGCCTTTCTGCGCGGGGTTCCCTATCATTTCCGGCGGGATGTCGTTGCCGGTTATCACGTCTCCGTCGGCAAAGAGGATGGCCCTCTCCAGCACGTTCTCAAGCTCCCGGACGTTTCCCCTCCAGGGCTGTTTCATGAGCACATCCAATGCCTCGCGGGAAAAACGCTTGGCATAGCCCTTTTTCTTGAGGAAATGCTCTATGAGCGCCGGGATGTCGTCCTTCCTGTCCCTGAGAGGCGCAAGGTGCACCGGTATTGCGTTGAGCCTGTAGAACAGGTCTTCCCGGAAGGCCCCGCACGAGACGGCCTCCTTCAGGTCTCTGTTGGTGGCCGAAACCAGCCTGACATCCACGGTGATATCGGTAGTGCCCCCCAGCCGCCTGAACGAGCCGGTCTCAATTACGCGAAGGAGCTTGGACTGGAGCTGTGTCGGCATCTCGCCTATCTCGTCCAGGAACAGAGTGCCCTTGTCGGCCACCTCGAACAGGCCCTGCTTGTTCTGCGAGGCCCCGGTAAAGGCCCCGCGCATGTAGCCGAAAAGCTCGCTTTCAAGCAGCCCCTCAGGCAGGCTGGCGCAGTTTATCGCGACAAAATTGCCGTCCTTCCTGTCGCTCAGGTTATGGACGGCGTTGGCAATAAGCTCCTTCCCCGTCCCCGATTCCCCGGTTATAAGCACGTTGGCCCTGCTTTCGGCCACACGGGGCAGTATCCGCAGCGTCTCTTTCATCCTGGCGCTGCGGGCGATTATGTCGCCCAGCTCGACTGTAGTCCTCTGCTTGAGGAGCGATATCTGCCTCTGGAGCTTCTGCTTCTCGAGGGCCTTCCTTATTATCAGCCTTATCTCGTCTATCTTGAAGGGCTTGTGGATATAGTCGTAAGCGCCAAGCTTCATGGCCTCTATCGCCGACTCCATCGTACCGAACGCCGTTATCATTATCACGACGGTCTCCGGGCTTACCTCAAGGGCCTTCTTCAGGATGCCGAACCCGTCCGTCCCGGGCATCTTTATGTCCGTTATCACGAGGTTGAATATCTCCTTCTCGATGGACTGTATGCCCCGCGTGCCGTCCTCGGCGGTGGCAACCTCGTACCCCTCGGACTCAAGCAGCATCTTCAGTATCTCCCTCATGTGCCGCTCGTCTTCCACGACAAGGATCTTTACACGCTTATCGGCCATTGTTAAAAGGCAGCGAGACCGTGAAGGCGCTGCCCTCTCCTTCCCTGCTTTCAAGGCGGATCGTGCCGCCGTGGTCTTCCATTATCCTCAGGGCTATGGAAAGCCCCAGCCCCGTCCCGGTGTCCTTTGTCGTATAGAACGGGAAAAAAATCTTCTCCCTCTCCTGGGCGGAGATGCCCTTGCCCGTGTCCGAAAAGACCACATGGGCCCAGCCGCCGCCGCCATGCCCGGAGATGGTCAGGACCCCTCCGCCGGGCATCGCGTCGAACGCGTTGATGCCAAGGTTCAGAAACACCTGCTGAAGCCTGCCGGGGTCCGCCAGCACCCGCATGCTCTCGCCCAGTTCCGTCCTGATGGAAACGCCGGCGGGGGCGGATTTCCCAAGCAGCTCCGCCGTGCTGCCAAGCAGGATATCCAGCTCAAGCGGCTCCATCTGCGGCTTGGTCGGCCTTGAATAGGTGAGGAAATCCGTTATGATGAGGTTCAGCCGGTCCATCTCGGCAAGGGCTATGTCCATCAGCGAGCTTTTCTGGGCCTCGTTGAGGGCCGTCCCCTTGAGCATCTCTATCGAGCCCCGGAGCGAGGCGAGAGGGTTCCTTATCTCGTGGGCTATATTGGCAGAAAGCTCGCCTATCGCCGCCCATTTCTCCTTTCGCCTTATCTCCTCCTGCATGTCCTTTATCTGCGTCAGGTCCTGAAAAATGGCTATATGTCCGGTGGGCTCCCCCTCCGTGTTCTTCATTCCCGATATCGTCATCCCTATTATCTTCTTAAGCTCCCCGCAGCGGATCATCCCTTCCATCCTGGAGTTGGGCTCGAACTTCTCCAGGCAGGGGAAAATCTCCCTTGCGTCCCTGCCGATGGCGTCCTGCCTCTTCATTCCCGTGATGGACTCCGCCGCGGCATTGAAGAAAAGCACCCTGCCTTCCATGTCAGTCGTGATGAGCCCGCTGGTGACGTTCTCCACGACTTCCCTGTTGAAGACCGAAAGCTCCCTGTAATCCAGGTTCTTTTTCTCCAGCTTCAAAGAGGCCTTCTCAACCCTTGTGACCAGGTATCCGGTAAGGTAAGCGCAGATGTACAGGGCCATTATGTTGGTGAAGATATTGTAAAGAAAGTCTCTCTCGTAGAGGTTCAGGCTGTACGGGACGGGGATTACGGCCCAGTACTGCAAGTCCAGCATGACGCCGTAAAGAATGCTCGATATGACAGCCATCACGAACCCCGCCCGCTTGCCTATCACTATTCCCGAGGCTATTACGGTAATTATGAGCAGGAACGAAAACCAGCTCTCTATGCCCCCAGTGAGATAGATAAGCATGTTGACCGTAAGGACGTCTATGACGAGCTGCGCGTACGCCAGCAGCGTCCCCCTGACGCGGTTCAGCAGGATTATATAGACTATGGTCAGGAAATACAGGAACGCGACAAGGTAGAGGACCGCGGGGCCGTAGGGGAACACGCCGTTTCCTATCTCGAACAGCAGGAACGACCCCAGCAGGATGGTCGCGAAAAGCACCCTGAAGGCTATCAGGGCCTTTAGTCTCAATGATACGGAATCTGTCTTCTGCATCCCCTAGCGGGCTTTTTGTTTTTTCTAGTGGCCGACCAGCTGCATTATCCTGAATATGGGCAGGTACATGGCGACCACTATGAAACCCACCGTGCCGCCCAGAAAGACCATCAGCAGGGGCTCTATCATGGATGTGAGCCCCGCGACGGCGGCATCGACTTCCTCGTCATAGAAATCGGCTATCTTGTTGAGCATGCTGTCGAGGGCGCCAGCCGATTCGCCGACCGCTATCATCTGCGTGACCATGTCGGGAAACACCTTTTCCTTTTGCAGGGGCTCGGCCAGCGTCTTGCCCTCCTGCACGGCCTCCTTAACGTTCATCACGGCCTTTTCGACCACCTTGTTGCCCGCCGTCCTGGCCGTAATCTCAAGGCCTTCCAGTATGGGCACTCCGCTGCTGACAAGCGTCCCCAGGGTCCTGGTGAACTTGGCGACGGCCACCTTCACAAGCATGATGCCGAACATCGGCAGCTTTAAGAAAATGCCGTCGGTTATGAGCCTGCCTTTTTGCGATCTCCTGAACTGGGTAAGCCCCACGGAGGACGCGACGGCCAGCAGCAATATGGCCAGCCCGCCCTTGCCGGCAATGAATTTGCTCAACCCTATTACTATCTTCGTGGGGCCGGGAAGGTTTCCGCCCAGCTGGACGAACATCTGCGAGAAGGTAGGCACGACGTATATCATGATGACGGCGATGACCAGCACGGCCACAGCGGTGACCACCGAGGGGTATATCATCGCGCCCTTGACCTTTCTCTTGAGCTTTATCGACTTCTCCATGTAGGCGGCCAGCCGGTTCAAAACGGTGTCGAGGATACCTCCCGCTTCACCCGCCGCGACCATGTTGGCGTAAAGGTCGTCAAAGGTTTTGGGATGCTTCCTGAGGGCGTCGGCATAGGTGGAGCCGCCTTCGACGTCGTTTTTTATCTGCGTGATTACCGAGGCGAACTTCTTGTTAGACTGCTGGCCGGCCAGGATCTCAAGCGCCTGGACAAGCGGAAGACCGGCATCTATCATCGTCGAGAACTGCCTTGTGAAGATGACGACGTCCTTGTCCTTCACCTTGCCGCCGAAAGAGAGGCTGAACGCGGCTGGCTTTTTCTTTTCGGTCACGGAGGTGGGCACCATGCCCTTCCTCCTGAGCTGGGCGATTACCTCGTCCTTTGAGCCCGCGGCGGTCTCGCCGGACTCTATCACGCCCGCCCTGTTCTTACCGGACCACTGGAAAATGGTTGCCATTGACTACCTCCTGGCTGAAGAGACCTTTTTGATCATTGCAAGAAACTCCTCCGGCACCGGCGAACGGCCCAGCGCCTCTTCATACGAGAGCAGGTTCTTCATGTAAAGATCAAACAGCGACTGGTTCATCGTGAGCATGCCTGACTGCGCCTGCCCTGTCTGCATTATCGAATATATCTGGTGTATCTTGTCTTCCCTGATAAGGTTCCTTATGGCGGGGGTGGGTATGAGCACCTCCACGACCATTACCCTTCCCGTTCCGCTCTTTTTGGGCAATAACTGCTGGGCAACGATGCCCTCAAGCACAAATGAGAGCTGCACCCTCACCTGTTCCTGCTGATGGGGCGGGAATACGTCAATAATCCTGTTTAGCGTCTGCACGGCAGAGTTGGTGTGCAGAGTGGCGAGCGTGAGGTGGCCGGTCTCGGAGACCGAAAGGGCGGCCTCGATGGTCTCCAGGTCCCTCATCTCTCCCACCAGCACCACGTCAGGGTCCTGCCTGAGTATGTACCTCAGGGCGGTCTTGAAGGACACGGTGTCGGCATTGACCTCCCTCTGGTTTATGAGGGACTTCTTATGGCTGTGCAGGTACTCTATCGGGTCCTCGATTGTCACGATATGGCAGCTGCGCTCGGAATTTATCCTGTCTATCATGGCTGCAAGCGTGGTTGACTTGCCGCAGCCGGTGGGGCCCGTAACCAGGACAAGCCCCCGGGGCTTCTTGGATATCTCGCTTACTATCTCCGGCAACCCAAGTTCGTGGAACGTCCTCACGCCGAAAGGGACGGCCCTGAATACGCCCGCAACAGCCCCGCGCTGCATGAATATGTTCCCCCTGAAGCGGCTGAGCCCCTTCAGCCCGAATGAAAAATCAAGCTCGTTCTGCTCCTCGAAACGGTGCTTCTGGGCGTCGGTGAGGACGCTGTAGCAGAAGTTCTTGGTGTCCTGGGCCATAAGCTGCGGATGGTCTATTGGGAGGAGCCTCCCGTCTATCCTCAGCCTGGGCGGGCTCCCTGTGGTTATGTGCAGGTCGGAAGCGCCTTTTTCTATCATCAATTTCAATAAATCGTATAAAGTGGACATGGTCTTTTCAGTCTCCAAATGTAACCCTTAAAACTTCTTCTATCGTGGTCACCCCTTCCTGCGCCTTGGTAAGCCCGCTCATCCTGAGAGTCTTCATGCCGACCTTTATCGACATCTTCTTTATCTCGTCAGTGGGAGCGCCTTCCAGAATGAGCTGTTTTATCTCATCCCGGAGCGGCATTACCTCGTAAAGGGCAATCCTTCCCTTGTATCCCGTGTTGTTGCATGCGGGACATCCCTTCCCTCTGAACGCCTTCACGCCCCTGGCTATCTCTTCCTCGGAAAACCCCACGTTCAGCAGGGCCTGCGGGGGCACATTCTCCTCCTCCCTGCACTGCGGGCATATACGCCTTGCAAGCCTCTGGGCAACTATCATTATCACGGAGCTCGAGACCAGAAACGGCTCGATGCCCATGTTGAGGAGCCTGTTTATGGTGCTGGGCGCGTCATTTGTATGCAGCGTGCTTAGCACCAGGTGGCCGGTCAGGGCCGCCTTTACGCCGATTTCAGCCGTTTCAAAGTCCCTTATCTCGCCCACCATTATGATGTCCGGGTCCTGCCTGAGAAACGCCCTCAGGGCGGCCGCGAAAGAGAGCCCTATGTCCTCCCTCACATGCACCTGGTTTATGCCCATGAAGTTGTATTCGACAGGGTCCTCGGCCGTCATTATGTTTATGCCCGGCTTGTTCAGGTAATTGAGCGCCGAGTAGAGCGTGGTCGTCTTGCCGCTTCCGGTGGGGCCCGTGACCAGTATCATCCCATAGGGCTTGTCCAGCGCGGCCATGAATTCCTGCCTGGCCATTTCCTCGAAACCCAGCTTCGTGAGGTCCACCTGGAGGTTGGACTTGTCCAGAAGCCTTAAGACCGTCTTTTCGCCAAAGAGGCATGGCAGGACGGATACGCGGAAGTCTATCTCCCGCTTCCTGCCCAGTTTGAGCTTTATGCGCCCGTCCTGCGGCAGCCTTCTTTCCGCTATGTCCAGCTTGGACATTATTTTCAGCCTGGAGGTAAGGGCCGCTTTTATCTTTACCGGCAGGTTCATGACGTTGTAAAGCACGCCGTCCACGCGGTAGCGGACGCGCAGCGAAGTCTCGTAAGGCTCCACGTGAATGTCACTGGCCCTTGTCTTGATGGCGTTTACAAGGATGCCGTTGACGAGCTTCACTATCGGGGCCTCGACTTCCTTTACGGCCGATTCCGCTTCTTCCTTTTCGTCCACGGCCTCCACGTCATCAAGCGCGCTGCCGACCACCTTGTCGAACTCGTCCACGTCCACCATCTCCATCATGGGGCCGTCGTCAATTCCGCCCGCCCCTTCCTCGTCGTCCACGGTGAAGTCCTTGGCCTCGAGTATCCTGGATGTCATCGTGGGGTCCTGCTCGACCGGGGCGGACTTCTCGGCCTCCTGCTGCTGGAGCTGTTTCCCTCCGCCTCCCCCGCCGTAACAGCTTGCCAGGCAGCCCGACAGGCTGCTCTCGTTGGCGATGACAATCTCCACGTTATAGCCGGTCATGAACTTCACATCGTCAACGGCAAAGATGTTGGAGGGGTCGGCCATCGCTATGGTCAGTGTGGCACCGACCCTCGAAACGGGCACTATCTGGTATTTCCTGGCCATCTCGGCGGGTATGAGCTTTATAACCGCGGGGTCTATCCTTGCATCGGAAAGGTTTACGGCGGGCACGCCGTACTGCTTGCTCAGGAAATTGACGAGCTTCTCTTCCGTTATATAGCCCAGCTTGACAAGGGCTGTGCCAAGCCGCCTGCCTTCACGCTTCTGGAGCGCAAGGGCCTGCTTTAGCTGTTCCTCGGTTATAACCTGCGCGGAAATCAGCATTTGACCGAGTCTAGCCGTAATCGCCATCGCTAAAATATTAAATAATGCACTTTCATAATGTCAATTCGACATAGCAGGAAAACCTTGCGGAAAAAAAGAAAATTTTTTCTTTTTTCTTCCGGCTCCGGTTTTTTTCGCGGGGGTTTTTACTCCTCCATCTCGAAGCTGTAATCCTCTATCACGGTGTTGGCGAGCAGCTTTTCGCACATCTGCGCCACCTCCGAGGCGGCCGTCTCCCTGCCCTTGCCCGCTTCGAAGGTTATCTCTATCAGCTTCCCCACGCGCACGTCCTCAAGGCCGCCGAAACCCATGCTCGTGAGCCCGGAGAGCACGGCCTTGCCCTGCGGGTCCAGAACGCCCTGCCTGAGCCTTATGAAAACCCTTGCCTTCATCTTTTACCTCCCGAAGAAAAAAAAACCCTCTGGAATATGTAATCGACATTTGCGAGGTAATGCTTAAGGTCGAATATGTCCTTCAGCTCCGCGGCCCCAAGATGTTTCCTGACATCCCTGTCTTTCAGCAGGAGTTTCAGGAAGCTCTCCCCGTTCCTCCAGCTGGCCATCGCATTTTTCTGGACGAGCCTGTAGGCGTCCTCCCTCGTCATCCCCTTGCCGGTGAGCGCAAGGAGCACACGCTGGGAATTGTAAAGCCCGTGGCTTGCCTCCATGTTGCGCCTCATGCGCTGGGGGTATACCTGGAGCCCTTCGAGTATCCCCTTGAGCCTGTTCAGCATGTAATCGGCAAGGATGGAGCTGTCCGGTATTATCACCCGCTCCACGGAGGAATGGGAGATGTCCCTCTCGTGCCAGAGCGCTATGTCCTCCATCGCGGCAACCGCGTTGGAGCGGACCACCCTTGCCAGGCCGGAAAGGTTTTCGGCCCCGACGGGGTTCCGCTTGTGGGGCATCGCGGAGGAGCCTTTCTGCCCCTTTGTAAAGGGCTCCTCGGCCTCCAGGACCTCCGTGCGCTGGAGGTGCCTTATCTCCACCGATATCTTTTCCACCTCGGCCGCTATCAGCGCAAGCGCGTTCAGGTATTCCGCATGCCGGTCGCGCTGTATCACCTGCGTGGCCACGGGCTCCGGCCTGAGCCCCAGCTTTTTGCAGACCCTTTCCTCTATCTTTGGCGTGATGTTCGAGAACGTCCCGACGGCGCCCGAGAGCTTGCCCGTGCTTACGGCCTCTTTGGCGGCGGAGAGCCTGCGCAGGTTCCTCTTCATCCCCTCGTGCCAGAGGGCGAACTTGAGCCCCATCGTGGTCGGCTCGGCATGCACGCCGTGGCTCCGGCCCATGCAGACGGTGTCCTTGTGCTCAAGCGCCCGCGTCTTAAGGACGGCAATCAGCTCTTTCAGGTCCTTCGTGATTATGCCTATGGCGTCCCGTATCTGGAGGGCAAGGGCCGTGTCAACGACATCGGAGGACGTAAGCCCCTTGTGGATATACCTGGAAGCAGGGCCGACCTTTTCGGCAACGGACGTGAGGAAGGCTATTACGTCGTGCTTGACGGTGGCCTCTATCTCGTCAATCCTTTTAACGTCAAAATCCGCCTTCTGCCTTATCTCCTTCATTGCGGAAGCCGGTATCCCGCCCAGCTCCGCCCAGGCCTCGCAAACGGCAAGCTCGACATCAAGCCATTTGCGGTACTTGGACTCAAGCTCCCACAGCCTGCCCATTCCGGGCCTTGTATACCTTGCAATCATTTTTTCAGCGTCCCTCGTCTGGATTTTGTTCAGCGAAATATTTTACACGGAATGGCATCAAGCTGTAAAATCAGGTCTTTTTTTCTCC
Source organism: Nitrospirota bacterium (assembly GCA_021789215.1). Taxonomy (GTDB): domain Bacteria; phylum Nitrospirota; class Thermodesulfovibrionia; order Thermodesulfovibrionales; family JdFR-88; genus JAJYJS01. The sequence continues at coordinate 96,393 of JAJYJS010000005.1, forward strand.
TTGCCTCCACGATTGAAAGACCGGAAGACCAGCAGGGACAAAATCCCGGCCGAAATGAAAACGCCTGCCGCGAGCGCAACGAGTATCTTTACCGGCCTGTACCTGAAAAGAAGCCTATGCCTTCCGGCAGGCACCACTACCCCCCTCAGCACTCCATCCACCTTGTATATCCTCGTCTCCTTCCCGTCCACATACGCCCGCCATCCCGGATAGTACTGCTCGGAGACCACGACAAACCCCCTCGATGGAAAACCGGTGTCCAGCGCCATCCAGTTATTGTGGTAACCGGCTACGGAAACCTTGCCATTGGCAAACGGCCCCGCTCCGGCCGCTTTGAAATCGTCAGGATAGAGCAGCGCCGTTTCAGCCGGGTTTACCCGCTCGAAGTCGAAACGTCTTTTTACATCGTCAATATCCCTGGCCATCTCTATGCGCGAGACGGAATACGCCTGGGGAAGCGCGTTCCTGTTTGAGACGAGATGGCCGTTTTGGGAGTCAAATATCCTCTCGTATACATTACCTGCCCCTGCGGAGATGGCTGGCGGCCCGTATCCTCCGAGCCTCCGGATGGAGATGTCCCTTATCTTTACCGGGTCTCCCTGGATGGACTCGAAATAAAGGGTCACCTGCCTTGCCCCGGCAAAGGGCACTATCCTGTAATACGTCCCAGGCTCCGGCCCGATAACACCCGGATAGACGTTCAGGGGGTAGATGTCATGGCGAAGCTCGCGGCTTGCCGGGTCGAAGACCTCCATCCGCAGGGCGGCCCTCCCATCCTGGGCCATGGCCCTGAACGAAAAGAGATAAGTGCCTTTTTCAAGCTGAAGGCCAAGGGAAAACGTGTTTTCCCTCCTGGAAAGAAAATAAACGCTTTTGTCCTGGAGGACGGATGCCGCCACCGTTTTTTTGCCAGCGCCGGGTATTGTCATGCCCGCGTAATCGGTCTTTATGGAATCCGGTATCCAGAGATATCTCACGTTCATCATGCTTAAAAGGGTGTTGTTTTTCAAAAGGAACTCCCAGTAGCGGCTGTATCCGAGGAAATCCATGTCGAAGAGCCTCGCATAGTCGCTTAACATCAGGGGGTCGTAGCTGTTGAAGGCCTCTATCCCGCAGTCCACGTTATAGAGGTCTTCATAGGTCTGCTCCTTCATCCTGCTTATCCTGAAGACCTTTTCCCCGGACATCCCTTTCAGTATGTCATACGAATTGCTCCCGCATTTGCCCGAAAGCGCCTCCGGGGTTTCGCCCGAGATGCCGGAAAACCCGCCATAGGAATATGCCTCCAGGCAGACAACGGCAACAAGCGCATAAAGGGCCGCCCGGCCCGGCCTGAGCCTGTATGCAAGAAGGCAGACAAGGCAGACGGCCATGATTGAAAGCGGCACATAGATGGAGGCATTCGAAAGTTCCAACAAACCGCCGATGCCAGGGGGAAACAGCTCCGGTTTAAGAAAAAACCCGAAAAAAACGAGGGAAAAGGCCAGGACCGCGGCCAGAAGGACGATTAAGGAGTTAAGATATTTTTGGCCTTTCGGGTTCCGGAGCCCGTCCAGGCCAAAGGCAAAAAGCGCCGAAACGGCAAAGGAGAACTCAAAAAGGTTTCTGGCGTGCGCCCGGAAGATGTTATATGCCGGGATATAATAGAGCACCTTTCCGGCAGGGGTGCCCCCCGCTGCCGCGAGGAAAAGCCCCAAAAACGCAATAAAGGCCCAGAACCGCACAAAAGAATTCCTGAAAAAATCCTTTAATATCAGGACAATTGAGAAAACGAACGGGATGGCCCCGGCATATGCGGCAACGCTGTCATAGCGCAGGGGGATGGCCTTGCCGTATTCGCCTCCCGTGAAAAGGAAGGGAAAAAACAGGGAGGCGAGCGTCTTTGGATAAACCGAAAACTCTCTGAAGAAGATATAGCCAAGCGTCTTGTGGATGGAATCCCGCACGGATAGATTGCCAAGCTCCTGAGCGGCAAGTATCTGAGGAGACGCCACCGCAAAACCCAGGAGGACCCCTCCAAGCACGAGGCCCGCATACCCGGCCCTCTCCCCCTTTTTTAAAGCGGGGACATGGAAAAACAGGAAAAAAGCGGCAACCATATAGGTATAAACGCATATCTGGAAGCCGCCCGCCAGTATCTGCATGGCAACGGCCAACGCCAGCGCCAGCGCATATCTAAAGTCAGGCGGGCTCTTCCTCAGTTTTTCAAGGAAAAAGATTATCAACGGGAGCCAAACGGCGGAGTCCAATATCGCGGTATTGGGCATGTTGGACACGACAAACCCCGAGAAGGCAAAGACAAACCCTCCGGCAAAGGCAGACAGCCTTGAAAGCCCCACAGACCTCAGGTACAGGAACGTGAAAAACCCCGCGAGGGCATAATGGAGGAGAAAACTCAGATTGAACGCAAAAGAAGGGGAAAAGAGGCCGTAAAGGACGATGTTTATCGGATAGAGCGCCCCTGTCTGCGTAAGCCCGATAAAAGGGAGCCCCGCGTACTCGTAAGGGTTCCAGAGGGGGAAGGAGCCGCTTTTCAGCGCGTTTGAATAAAAAACCTTGAGCGGATAGTTGTAAAGGAGGGCGTCGCCGGGAACGATAACTATGCCCTCCGCAAATATCCTGTAATAAAAAAGGCAGGCGGCAATGAAAAAAAACCCCAGGAAAAGGGCGTTTTCCCTGAAAACCCCGGAAAAACGGGGTGGTTTTCTACCAGGACGCGGCATAGGGACAATTTTAAGAGCTGGAACGGGAATTTTCAAATCCTCTCCACCGGGCGGGAAAAAAGCCTTGAAATCTGCCTAAATGCTATAATATTTCCTATCATGAACACCGGCGGAAAGAAATGGAGGCCCGACGGGGTGCTCCCGCTCTGTCCCGTCTGCGGCAGGGAATTGAAAGAGGAGAAACTGACCCCCGAGGGGTACGAATGCGCCTGCGGGGAGACCATACCCGAAAGGCTCGTCGTGGAGCCCTTTGAGGGCTGTACTCACGGCCTCAACTGCAACTGCGGAAGGGAAAGAAAAAAATAGGATGAAAAAAGGGTATTACGGCCCTTACGGCGGGCAGTTCGTGCCCGAAACCCTCATGCCCGCCCTGAAGGAGCTTGAACAGGCGTTTGCAAGCGCCCGGAGGGACAGGGGCTTCCGGGAGGAATTCGACCGGCTGGCAAAGAGCTACATAGGCAGGCCCACCCCGCTTTATTACGCGAAAAGGCTCTCGGAACACCTTGGCGGGGCGAAGATATATCTCAAACGCGAGGACCTGACCCACACCGGGGCGCACAAGATAAACAACGCCCTTGGGCAGGCTCTTCTGGCCCGGCGGATGGGCAAGAAGAGGCTCATCGCGGAAACCGGGGCTGGACAGCACGGGGTGGCCACAGCAACCGGCGCGGCCCTCTTCGGCCTGGAATGCGTCATATACATGGGCTCCGAGGACATCAGGAGACAGTCGCTGAACGTCTTCAGGATGAAGCTCCTCGGCGCGGAGGTGAAGGACGTCTCCTCCGGCTCAAAGACTCTCAAGGACGCCATAAACGAGGCCCTCAGGGATTGGACCACAAACGTGGGGAACACGCATTATGTTATGGGAACGGTCTTCGGGCCGCACCCCTTCCCGGCTATCGTGAGGGAGTTCCAGTCGGTCATCGGGAAAGAGGCTAGGGCGCAGATACTGAAGGCCGAGGGAAAGCTGCCCGGCCACCTTGTCGCCTGCGTGGGGGGCGGGAGCAACTCGATGGGGCTTTTCGCCCCGTTTCTGGAAGACAACGTAGAGATGACGGGCGTGGAGGCCGGGGGGATGGGCATCGAGACCGGCAAGCACGCGTCCCGCTTTGCAGGGGGCTCCATCGGCGTGTTCCAGGGGGCAAAGAGCTATCTCCTCCAAAACAGCTCCGGCAACGTGCTTGAGACCCATTCGGTGTCGGCGGGGCTCGATTACGCCTCCGTCGGGCCGGAGCACGCCTGGCTGAAAGACACAGGCCGGGTGAATTATACCTGCGCCACTGACGAGGAGGCACTGGGCGCATTCGAGATGCTTTCAAGGCTGGAAGGGATTATTCCCGCGCTTGAATCCGCCCATGCGCTTGCCCATGCCGCAAAACTGGCCCCAAAGCTTGAGAAGGACCAGGTCATAATCGTGAACCTCTCGGGCAGGGGGGACAAGGACGTGCAGGAAGTGGCCAGGATAAAGGAAGTAAAACTCTGATGGCGTCACGGATAGCGGCCAAATTCAACCAGCTCCGGAAAGAAGGCCGGAAAAAGGCCTTCATCGCCTATATAATGTGCGGAGACCCGTCGCTTGAGGGGACGGCAAAACTGGTGAAGACCCTTGAGGAATGCGGGGCCGACATCATAGAGCTTGGTGTGCCTTTTTCCGACCCGCTTGCGGACGGCCCGGTGATACAGGCCGCCGGGGGCCGGGCGATTGAGGCCGGGGTGGACCTTAAGGCCGTAATAGAGTTCGTGAGGGACCTAAGGCGGGAAACCCAAATACCGCTTGTGCTTATGACATATTACAACCCGGTATTCAAGTACGGGGAAGAGGCCTTTGCAAGGGATGCCGCGCAGGCCGGGGCGGACGGGGTGATAATACCCGACCTGCCGGTGGACGAGGCTGCGGCGCTCAGGGGCCACTGTGCCAGATACGGGCTGGACACCATCTTCCTTGCCGCGCCGACCTCGACGGAGGACAGGCTGAGGAAGGTGGCGCAGGCATCGTCGGGGTTCATCTATTACGTCTCCATGACGGGGATAACGGGCGCGAGGCTCTCCGTCTCCAGCGAGATGAGCGGGGCAATCGAAGAGCTTAAAAGGCTTTCGAAGGGGAAAAAACCCGTCTCGGTGGGCTTCGGGGTCTCGACCCCGGAGGAGGCCGCCCAGGTCTCAACGATAGCCGACGGCGTTATCGTAGGCAGCGCGATAGTGAAAAAGGCCAATGAGGCCCCGGAAGAAGAGTTCAGGCGATACGTAAAATCCCTCCGCGAGGCCATCAGGTAAAGCAGGCATGGCCTGGTTCAAGAGAAACAAGCAGGCATTAAAAAAGGTAAAGATACCCGAGGGCTCCTGGATAAAATGCGAGGGCTGCAAGGAGATCGTTTACCGCAAGGAGATAGAGCGCAACCTCAAGGTCTGCCCCAAATGCGAGTACCACTTCAGGATAGACGCGAGGGAAAGAATAAACCTCCTCTTTGATGAAGGCAGCTTCATCGAGGCGGACGAGGCCATAACCTCCGGCGACCCGCTCTCCTTCAAGGACAGCATGCCCTATAAGGAAAGGCTTAAGTTCAATGCCCAGAAGACGGGGCTCAATGAGGCCGCCGTCTCCGGCACCGCCGCCGTCGGCGGCAGGACCGTCTCCGTGATAATCATGGATTTCTCCTTCATGGGGGGCAGCATGGGCAGCGCCGTCGGGGAGAAGATCGTGAGGGCGGTGGAGCGGGCCATCGAGCAGAAGACCCCCCTCATAACCGTCTCGTCCTCCGGCGGGGCCAGGATGCAGGAGGGCATATTCTCGCTCATGCAGATGGCAAGGGCCTCGGCAGCCATCGGCAGGCTTAAAAACAGCTCCATCCCATACATATCAATCCTCGCCGACCCCACTTTCGGAGGCGTCACGGCAAGCTTCGCCATGCTTGGCGACGTGATAATAGCCGAGCCCCGGAGCCTCATAGGGTTCGCGGGCCCCAGGGTGATAGAGCAGACAATAAAGCAGCAGCTCCCCGACAATTTCCAGCGGGCCGAATTCCTCCTTGAGCACGGCCTTATAGACATGGTGGTGCACAGGAGGGAGATCAAGGCCATGATAGGAAAAATCCTCTCTCACCTCACGCTCCCCGAATGAAATACAATGAGGCTGTCGGCTATCTATACGGACTTCAAAAGCACGGGATAAAGCTGGGCCTCGATAACCCCCGGCGGCTGCTCGCGGCCATTGGCAACCCCCAGAAAAGCTTCAGTTCCATTCATATAGCGGGCACAAACGGAAAAGGCTCCACCTCAACGGCCATAGCCTCGATTCTCAGGGCAAACGGCTTCAGGACAGGGCTCTTCACATCCCCGCATCTGGTGAGCTTCACGGAACGCATAAGAATAGACGGCAGGGAAGTAGAGGAAGAAACGATTGTGGAGCTTACGGGAAGGCTGATAGAGACCGTCCGGAATCTGCCTGGCCTGTCTCCCACTTTTTTCGAGTTTGCCACCGCAATGGCTTTTCTCTATTTCAGGGAGAACGCCGTCCAGTGGGCCGCGGTGGAGACCGGCATGGGCGGGCGGCTCGATGCGACAAACACAGTCGAACCCCGTGTTGCCGTCATTACGCCCGTAAGCATGGACCACAGGGAATTTCTGGGCGGCACGCTCAGGGAGATCGCCGGGGAAAAGGCGGGCATAATAAAACCCGGCGTCCCGCTGGTGCTCGGCCCCCAGATGCCGGAGGCGCTGGCCGTGATGGAGGAGACGGCGCAGAAAAATTCCTGCCCGGTTTATATTTACGGAAGGGACTTTTATTCAACACTCCGGGAGCAGACGGCAACCGGGATAACCTTCGACTACGAAAGCCCCGGGCTTGAGCTTAAGGACATATTTTTCCCGCTCAGGGGATATTACCAGGCCGTGAATGCGGCAACGGCCATAAAGGCAATCGAGCTGGCCGGGTCCGCGGACGCGGACCTGATCCGCAAAGGGCTTGGCGAGGCGATACTGCCCGGCAGGCTGGAGCTTGCATCGGCCAATCCGGATATCGTCCTGGACGGGGCCCACAACCCGGAGGCCGCACGGACGCTCGCAAGGGCGATAAGGGAGATTTATCCTGGCCGGAACATTGTACTGGTTGCGGGCATCATGTCCGACAAGGACATAGACGGGATACTGAAAGAGCTGCTTCCCGTCGCCCGAAAGACAATATTCACGGCCCCGGCTTACGCACGCGCGGCAAGGCCGGAAGAACTCAGTGAAAGGGCGGGAGGGCTAGGGTTTACGGGCGGACTGCTCTGCCCGGAGGTCTCGGGGGCGATAGAAAAAGCAAGGGGGCTTGCGGAGGCGGGGGACATCATCCTGATAGCAGGCTCATTCTATACGGCCGGCGAGGCGAAGGAAGCCATCCTGCGCCGCAGCGGGACGTCTTTTTCGAGGCTCAGGGAATGAGAAGGCGGTTTTTTTTCCTGTTCCTTCTGGTTTTGCCCGCAAGCCTCGGCTGGTTTTTTGCGGGCGAGGCCGGGGCCACGATGCGGATAACCGCGAAAGAGTTGAGCGCCAAAGGGGATGTCTATACCTTCAGGGGCTCGGTGCAGATACAAAAAGACCAGATAACCGCGGGCGCCGATGAGGCCGTCTATGACCAGGCAACAGGGGACCTGCACCTTATCGGAAACACCTATTACGAAAACCCCGACGCCATCCTGACCGGGGACGAGGCCATCTATAACCTCAACCAGAAGACCGGCGCAATCTCAAACGGGACCATATTCTACAAGAAGAGGAACTTCTATGTGCGCAGCAGGGACATCGAACGCACGGGCGAAAACCTCTATCAGTTCAGGAAAGCCACCTTCACAGCCTGCGACGAGGAGACCCCCGCATGGTCAATTACCGGAAGCGACATAAAGGTAAACACAGAGGACAAAGTCTACATTAAAAACAGCACCTTCAGAATTAAAAAAGTGCCGGTGCTCTATGCGCCGGCCTTCTGGCTGCCGGCCAAAAACAAGCGCGAAAGCGGGTTCCTCCCGCCCACATTCGGCTACGGGAGCTTCGGAGGGGCGCATTTCGTGCTCCCCTATTACTGGGCCTTCTCCCGGCACAGGGACGCAACCATAGACCTGGACTACTATTCGAAGCGGGCTTTCGGCGCGGCCGTGAACGCCAGGTACCTGGAGCAGGGAGGGTTTTCCGGGGAGCAAAGCCTTGGATATCTGCGGGACTGGGCAGACCGGGTCGACTATATGACATTCAACGGCAGCCACCGGGCCCCGTTCGGGTTCCTGAATCTGGACCTGCTCAACCACAGGGACTTTTACAGGCTCTACTCACTCAGGTATCAGATAAGGGCAAGGCGGTATCTGGAATCCAGCGGCGAGGCGTCCGTGACCTATCCGGGCGAGGCAAAGCTCTTCATTGACACCCGGTGGTTTCAGGACCTTGAAGACGGCGTGGACCAGAAATCCGTGGTCCAGAGGCTGCCGGAAATAGGGTTTTACGCATACCCCAGGGAGATTGGCTCCTTCGCGGGCAGCCCGTTCGTGTTCGGCATGACGACCAGCGCGGTCAATTTCTGGCGGGAGCACGGCCAGTCCGCCGGGAGGTTCAACCTTGCCCCGAGGGTGTCCTGGACTATCGGGGACGGGATAGACCTCTTCCAGTCGGCGGGGGCCGGCCTGAGGGCCTACGATTTCAACCGCCCCGGCGAAAAGATAACCCAGGCCGTGGTGGACTACGAGGCGTCCCTCAGGGCCAGATACCAGAAGACATACGGCAGCATGACCCATTACCTTGAGCCGGTGATAAGCTACTCTTACAGGAGCCTTACGGACGGCAGCACGCCTGTGGTGTTCGATGAGCTTGAGATGGAGGGCAAGACATCCGTCTTCGAGGCCGCCATATGGAACAGGCTATACGACCTTCAGGGGCAGTTCTTCGTCTCGAAGCTCTCGGAGCAGTACGACCTGAACGACCCCGTCCATCCGCTCAAGCCTATAACGCTGAGCGCGGCCTCCTCCCGGCCCGTTGCGCTGAGCGCGGTGGTCACCTACGAACCCTACAGCAGGAGCTTCGACACCATCGACGTGGACTCAAGCTTCAGCATACAGCCGCTTGACACGCAGATCACGGCAAGAGAGAGGTTCGCCCGCTCGGAAAACACATGGCTCCACAGCCTGGGGGCGATAGTGAAGGCCTCGCCGAAGGTTTCCGTTGAGACAAACATCTGGTACGATACGAAGGGAGGCGGCCTGAGGCAGCTCGACACCGCTGTGCATTACACGAGCCAGTGCTGGGGGATAACGGTGATGCTGAGCAAGAAGCCGGGCAATACGGCGGTATACTTCAGGGTGCAGCTGAGGGGCATCGGCTAGTGCGGGCTTCTCTCATACATCCGGTTTGCTGTAAAATAAAAGAATGAAATGTAAACATTGCGGCGGCAGCATCCGTATCCAGTTCGGCTGAAAGGCCGTGAGACTGCGCTGCATGGATTGCGGCCGCGTTTTTGAGATAGGCGATTACATAGACGAGATAGACGAGGAGCTTTGGGAGCGGATATCCCGCCGCTCCTGCGACACCGCATGATTGAAAATGAATTAAAGGCGCTTGCCGGACTGTATGACAGGATGGACAAGGCGTACGGGGAACTGGCCGCCCGCAGCAGGTTCTCCTGCGGCGGATGCGCGGACAACTGCTGCACGCAGAGGTTCCACCACCACACCCTGGCCGAATACCTTTATCTGCTGGAAGGGCTGAAGCGGACGGAGGCCAGAACAAGGGAGACCATAATAAAGCGGGCGAGGATCGTGGTGGAGAGCTACTCGCATGAATTGCAGGCGGGCGAGATATTCAAGCTGATGTGCCCTGTGAACTTCGACGGCCTGTGCGCCCTTTACCAGTGGAGGCCGATGATATGCAGGCTCCACGGCCTGCCGCATTTCTTCCTGATGCCCGACGGCTCCAGGAAGGCCGGGGGCGGCTGCCACAGGTTCCCGGCCACGGATTCCAGCATGCTGGACAGGACGCCATTCTACACGGCCCTGGCCGGCATAGAGAAGAGGCTCAGGGAACAGCTGGGCTTCAGGGAGCGCTTCAAGAAGACGACCGCCCAGATGATAATGGAGATGTCGCTTGAACTTGACATCGATGAAATGTAAAACACCCTCCCGCGCGCGGCTCCTCATTGACGGCTACAACATAACCGGCACCAGCCACAAGAACCTCGAAAAAGAGCGGCTTGAACTTACGGAGCGGCTTATCGAATACCGCAAGAGGACAGGAAACGAGGTCTGTGTGGTCTTCGACGGCTGGGGCGGGCGCTCGCACGAGGAGACCCGCGAGGTGCGGGGCGGCGTGAACATAATATATTCCAGGATAATGGAAAAGGCCGACGAGGTCATAAAAAGAATGCTTGAAAAGACAGAGGGCATGATACTGGTAAGCTCCGACCGGGAGCTGGCCGATTACGCATGGGGGCACGGCTCTGTCCCGGTGGCATCGGGCCTTTTTTATGACAGGCTGTTATCCGGAGGCGGGGACCCGGAAGAAGAATGGGAGGAAGATGACGCGCCCGTTTTCAAGGGCAGGGGGAAAAATGCGCTTTCCAGAAGGGAAAAGGCTGTCCAAAGGGCATTGAGGAGGCTTTTTTGATGGAAGACAAAGCCGTCATTCTCGTAGTCGAGGACGAAAAAAAGATAGCCGACATCGTGAAGCTCTATCTCGAACGGGAGGGCCTCCAGCCCCTCATGGCCGGAAGCGGCGAAGAGGCCATAAGGCTCCTGAAGCACGGGCCGGATTTAGTGGTGCTGGACCTGATGCTGCCCGGCCTTCAGGGGGAGGAGCTTTGCGGCATAATAAGGCAGAACTCGGACATCCCCATCATCATGCTCACAGCAAAGACCGGCGAGGAAGACATAATAAAGGGGCTTGGCCTGGGCGCCGACGATTACGTGACAAAACCCTTCAGCCCCGGGGAGCTGCTTGCGCGAATAAAGGCGCAGTTGAGGAGGCACAAGCGGCCCTACACGAGGATGAGCTTCAATAAGGGGGAGCTTGTGATAGACGTCCTCAAGAGGGAGGTCATGCACAGCGGGAGCGTGCTTTCCCTGACCCCCTCGGAGTTCGGCATACTGGTGTCGCTTGCCGAAAGGCCGGGGCGGGTGCTCTCGCGCCTCCAGCTTGTAAACATGGTGCAGGGGTACGACTTCGAGGGCTACGAGCGCACGATAGACGCCCATGTAAAGAACCTGCGCCAGAAGATAGAGGACGACCCCAAGAACCCCACGTTCATAAAGACCATCTACGGAGTCGGCTACAAGTTCATAGGCGCAAAGGATGAGGAATAAGCTTTTCCTTGCCTTCTTCCTCGTGATTTCGCTTGCCCTCCTGTCCAACTTCCTCTTCGAAAGGCTCATCATCAGGGACTTTGGCGAATACCAGAAGAGCACGCGGGAAGACCACATATACTGGCTTATAGCGGCGGTCGAAAACAGTTTTACCAACGGGGGCTGGGACAGGAAAGGCCTTGTCGACGCCCTGCACTGGGCGGTGATGCTGCGCTTCGAGTGCGTCGTGAAGGACAGGGAGGGGAACGTAATAATGAATTCCAGCGACGTGCTCGCCCACCTGTCGGAGTCCATGAGGAGGCGGATGCAGATAATAGAGTCCGGCGCGGTCGTGAACACCCCTTACGAGAACTACCCTCTTTTCAACAAGGGGCACGAGATAGGCACCTTCACGGTGCGCGACATAAGCAGCGAAAACTCGCCCCTTAAAAGGAAGGAGATAGCGTTCAGGAGGCGCGGGAGGCAGTTCCTGCTGCTTTCGTTCCTTATCGCCGGGGGCGGGGCGCTGCTTTTGGCCGTGCTGTTCAGCCAGTACCTCTCAAGGCCGGTGAGGGAGCTGAAAAAGGCCTCGGAGGCCGTTGCCAGGGGCAACCTCTCCGTGAGGTTGGGCGGCACGGGCTCCGACGAGATAGGCAGGCTCAAGGCCGCCTTCAACCACATGGCGGAATCCCTCCAGAGGGAAGACCTCCTGAGACGGCAGCTCACCTCCAATGTGGCCCATGAGCTGAGGACCCCTCTTGCCGTCATGAAGGCCCGCATAGAGGCGATGGTGGACGGGGTTATATCGACCGACCAGGCCGGGCTTGAAGCCCTCCAGGCCGAACTGGACTCACTGACAAGGCTCATACGGGGCATAGAGGACCTCACCAAGGCCGAGGCGAGCTTCTTCAAGAAAAACCCGCCGGAGGAGGTGCCCCTGAGGGAATACCTTGGAGGCATCGTGGAGGGCATGATGCCGCTTTTCAACGAGAAGGGGCTTTACCTCAAGCTGGCCGAGTGCGCAGAGATGGAGGTCTTCACGGAGCCTGAAAAACTCGAAAAGGTGCTGAGGAACATAATATCGAACGCTTGGACCCATACCGCCTCAGGGGGCGTCACGATAAGCTGCGGCAGGGACGGGCAGGCAAGGGACGGAAGGTTCTTCATCGAAATAACCGACACCGGAAAGGGGATAAGCGGGGAGGACCTGCCCCTCATATTCGACAGGTTTTACCGGGGCAGCGGTTCAAGAGGGTTCGGCCTCGGGCTTGCTATCGCGCGCGAGCTTGTGGATATCATGGGCGGCGTCATCAGCGTTAAAAGCAGGCCCGGAGAGGGCTCCGTCTTCAGGATTGTCCTGCCCTGCGGGAAAGCCCAATAATATCCTCCCTAAGCGTTTGCAGCATCTCCTCCGGCGTGCCGAAGTCCGCCGGGTAAACAGGCTTGCCGAAACGGACCTCTATTTTGACGGGCCGGAGCAGCCATCCCCCTTTGGGAAGCGCCCTGTGCGTGCCCTCAAGCCAGCAGGGCACTATGGGCACCTTCTCGTCAAACGCCATTATCGTTATGCCCTTTTTAAGCTCCATCAGCCTGCCGTCATAAGACCTCCCGCCTTCGGGGAAGACGCACAGGCAGTCCCCCCTCCTCAGGGCCTCAGCCGACGCCCTCAGCGCCCCGCCAAGCAGGGCACCGCTGTCTATCGGGATTACATGGAACAGGCTTATCAGGTGCGCCGCCGGGCCCCTGAAGAATTTTTCGAACCCCTGGAAATGGATGCGCCTGAAGAATGCCGGAGGCAGCGCCCCGGCGACAACAAAACCATCCACGAAACTCGCGTGGTTGGGGGCCAGGATGAACGGCCCCCGCGGGATGTTTTCGAGCCCCGTTGAGGAAAGCCTGAAAAGGACCTTTAAAAGCGCTTTCAAGGCGTAAAGCACAGGAAGCTCAACGGCGCGGGAGGGCATGGGGGCCGGTTTTTTCCCCAATTTCCCTTTTTCCGACTGGGCGGGGGCTGCCGACCTGAGTTTTTCCACCAGCTCCCCAACGGTGAGCACGTCCAGAAGAAAGTCCTCGGAAAAAAGTTTTCCTTCCGTCCTGAACTCATCCTCAAGCGCGTTCAGGAGCTCTATCCGTCTAAGGGAGTCGAGCCCCAGGTCAAGCTCAAGGTTGTCCGGCAGCCTGACTGGCACATCCCTGCCCAGGACCGTTTTGAGCGCGGAGACGGCCTTCCTGCCCACGGGGTCTTTCATCAGCGCTGCGTCAGGCCCGCCAGCGGGCGCGGCCGCCCTCGCGGCAATCTCGCGGAGCCGGTATCTCTTTATCTTGCCCAGGGAGGTACGGGGCAGCGGCTCGCTCACGACCGCAAACCCGGTGAGCCTCATCGGCGGAGGCAGTTTTTGCGAGAGGGTTTTAAGCTCCCATCCAAACGACTCCTTGATGTTGGCTATTTTGTTTTCGCGCGCGTAGTCGAAATCGGGGACGATGACGCCCTTAAGCGAGCCCCTTTCCTCATAAACGGCTATCTCCTTTATGAGCGGAGACTGGCCGTAATGGGTCTCGACCACGTCCGGCTGGATGTTCTTGCCGGAGCTTAGGACTATCAGCTCCTTCTTCCTGCCGGTTATGAAGAGGTACCCGTCCTTGTCCAGATAGCCCGTGTCCCCCGTATGGAACCAGCCGTCCTTCAGCACCTTTGCCGTCTCTTCAGGCTTCTGCCAGTAACCGCTGGTGACCATCGGGCCGCGCAGCAGCACCTCTCCGTCCTCTATCCGCACCTCCGCCGTATCGAGCGGTTTTCCAGCGGAGCCCGGCTTCCTCTTTGCGACCGGGTTGAAGGTCACGACAGGAGAAGTCTCCGAAAGCCCGTAGCCCTCCACCACGTTGAACCCGAATGCCTCAAGGCTCCGCATCACCTCCGGGGCGAGCCTTGCCCCTCCAGAGGCGAGAAGCCTTATCCTGCCGCCAAGGGCCTCGTGCGCCTTCCGAAAAATCACCTTCCCGGCATTGACCCCAAGGCGCTTTCTTAAAACCCCGCAAAGCCTGTGGACGGGCCTCAGGGCGGACGGTATCCTGCCCGCGAGGGCATTGTTCATAAGCTCAAGCATCTGCGGGACCGCTATTATGATGGTTGCCTTATACCCCCTGGCATAGGCCGCAAGCTCTTTTATGAACGGCACGAGCGTGACCGTCGCCCCGGCGCAAAACGGGGCCAGGAAGTTGCCCATAAGCGGGTAGGCGTGATAGAAAGGGAGCGCCGCAAGGAGGTTTTCATTCTCCTCTATTATCTCCGCCCGGATTATCGCACCGACATCCGAGAGCAGGTTCTCATGCGAAAGCACCACGCCCTTGGGCAGGCCCGTTGTCCCCGAGGTGTAAAGGATGACGGCAGGGGCGTCCGGGGGGGCCTCCGTATGGGGCGCGAATTTTTTTTTGCCTCCCTTCTCTTCCAGCACGTCCCTGAAGTCTCCGGAATCAATATTTATCGGGGCCGCTCCTTCCGCCAGACGGCTCAAGTGGACGGTCTCCTTCCCGAAGAACACGGCTTTGGGCCTTGCGTCTTTTAGTATCGCGGCAATCTCCTCTTCGGCCAGGGTCTCGTTCACCGGGACGGCTATGGCGCCCGACAGTATGATGCCGGAAAAGGCAAGGAGCCAGCGGATGTTTGAGGGGGCAAGCACGGCGACCCGTTCTCCGGGGGCCACCCCCAGCCCGGCGAGAAAGACCGCGACGTTCCCGGCCTTTTCGATAAAGACGCGGTACGTAATCGACCTTGGTGTTTTGTTGTCTTCCTGGTAATTGTAAAGCGTCCTGCCGCCAAACTTCTTGGCGGCCTCAAGGAATGCCTGGGGGAGGTTTTTTATTTCAGCTATATCAGGTCTGTTGCCCATGCAGGAGTTTGAGGGCGGCCTCATGGAGCGTGCTGTTGCCAGCGGCAAGCAGGCTGGCCCCGCGCCCGATTCCCAATTCCCCGGATTCAATTGAACGGCCCCCGGTGTCTGTAAAAATCCCGCCAGCCTCTCTCACGAGGAGGTACCCTGCGGCAAAGTCGAAGCTTCGCGAAGGGGCGGGGTTCACGAGTATGCTTGCCGCCCCGGAGGCGACGTATGCCAAATCCAGCGCGATTGCCCCCAGGCAGCGGGTCTTTCTGGATGCCTCAAGGAGCGGCAATATCTTTTTTAAATCCCTTGCGGGGCTTTGGGCCTCGTAGGCCGTGAGGTACAGGACGCCGTCGGCCTGCGAGCGCAGCGGCACGCCGTTTTGAGACGCCCCCCTGCCCCGTTCCGCCATGAACTCTTCCCCGTTTACAAGGTTTATGACATAGCCAAGCGCGATAGAGCCGATAGTGTCTCCCAGGGCGACGGCAATTGACGCGCCGAAATAGGGTATCCCGGCGACGGCGTTCTTGCTTCCGTCGATAGGGTCTATCACAACGAGCTTTCTGGCCTCTCCCCGGCCTATCTCAAGTACCCCGGCCTCCTCCGTGACGACGGAAAAGGGCTCCTTGAGCGCCTCAAGCCCCCGGAGGATGGCATCTTCGGCAATCTTGTCCACAGGGAAAGTCCTGTCGCCGCCCGCCCCGCGCTCCATCG
This sequence comes from Nitrospirota bacterium, assembly GCA_021789215.1. GTDB lineage: Bacteria > Nitrospirota > Thermodesulfovibrionia > Thermodesulfovibrionales > JdFR-88 > JAJYJS01. Next base: position 111,999 of record JAJYJS010000005.1, read on the forward strand.
GGGCCTCGCCTTTTATCCTCAGGCCGCTTACCTTCAGGTAAACGGACCGGCCTATCTCCCTCAACGCATTCAAATCCATAATGGATATTTTACGCGAAATTTTGGAAGTGTGGAAAAAAGTTTCCCCTCACCCCGGCCCCCCTCCCGCGAAAGACGGTTGCTTGCACTCCGGCCAGGCCCGTCATTCACATGGCGTACCCGAATTTTGACCGGGGCAAGATTTCGTCCAGGAAGTGACACTTTGTAAGCGCTGAGATTCGGCGCGGGGTACGGACAAAAGTCCTCGCTCTTGCAACAGGCGAACGACTTGCGAATTCCGATTGAATCATTGATGTGCGTAAGGGCTCTGCTTGCAGCGCCCGCCTTTAATTTGCGGTGCCTTTGATGTTCGGATTTTCCTCGTCCCACGTCCATTTCGACGGATTGTCTTTTATATAAGTCCTGATAGCATCTAGCTCCTGCTCATTTCTGATAATATGCTCATAAAAATTTCGCTGCCATACCGGGATGCCCGAGGCATTTCTTATTTTATTAATGTATCGTGTTGAAAATGTTTTATAAGCCCGGACGATTTCAGACAAACCATGTTGCGCGTATGTAGGGGCGGGTTTTAAACCCGCCCTGTATTTGCATTCGGCATTTATTTTGCCGTCTGGGTTTGAAAAAAAGGCAGGTTTAAAACCTGCCCCTACAACAATAATTCCATGCACGTGGTTCGGCATAATTATGAATGCATCCAATTCGATATGCGCATAATGCTTCGGCAAATCCTGCCAGCAATCCGCTGCAATATTCCCATACTCGTTCAAACACATGTCGCTGCCTGTTATGTTCCCTAACAGGCATTCCCTGTATTTGGCGCAAATTGTTACGGAATATGCGCCCGCACTTGAATAATCCCATCCTTTGAGCCTTATGGATCTCCTGTGATGGATATCTGGATCATATTGCATCGCCAATTAAAATATCATTTAAAAGGCGGGCGCAGCAAGCAGCGCCCCTACCATTCAAAAAAGAACTCCGCGGCGAAACGGGCTTCTGGGAAAGAAAATGTGGGATGTGTCCCTCTATTTTCTCAATGCGGGACGATCAGGCATCGACTTGATGTCTGATACCCTCAGGTTTCCTATTTTAGAGCAGCTTTATCACTTATGTCGCTGTCCAAATTCGTCCGGCCAGCTCTTGAAATAAATCTTGACGCGAATAAACTGTTTACCTTTAATAGTTTTTTTTCGAACTTCTTCCAGACGCCTCAAAGAAAAATCTCTTGAAAAATCCAGTTCCGTTTGCCAATCTGTTTCATTATTGAAAAATAAATTAAGTGCTTTGAGCACATTTGATTTTCCGCAATCATTTCTTCCTGATAATATACATAAATCTTTTATATTATCGAGCTTCAAAGTATAAATTGATCGGAAATAAAATATTTCAAGTTTTTCAATTAAGATCATTTTTTATTAGCTCGCTATTCCACAAAATAATCCATGTCTATCTTTTTAATGTCGTATGAAGCAATCTTTGACACACCTATATCGTTGTCGAGCATCAATTGAGCTAAGTGCTCGCCATCTATAAGGACGATCTTGCTGTCTATTTTAGATACGAATTCGAGGGCTTCTTTTGAAAAATTCGCCGTGGTAATAAAAATTCCCTTCTTAGCCCGATGCCCTTGCAAGGCACCGGCGAATTTTTGAATTTCAGGACGACTGACGGTATTTGTCCATCTTTTGGCTTGAATATAAATAGTATCAAGTCCTAATTTATCTTCCTTAATAATCCCGTCAATCCCTTCATCCCCCGTTCTTCCTATAGCCTGTCCAGCATCCTTTCTGGATCCGCCATAACCCATTTTGACCAGCAGTTCCACAACTAAGCGTTCAAAAAAGGCAGGCGAGCAGGTTTTAACTTGCGTAAAAAGCTCATCCGATAATTCCTGCCTTATTTTTTGATATCCATAAACTAATAAATCTTCGGGTGAGCTTTTTTCTTCACTTTTGGGTTCAGGTGAAATTTTTTCTCTCTCTTTCCGGATTTCTCTGAAAGCCATAAATTCAGGATAATGTGAAAGAAAATCTATATTTATTTCTGACAGATTTTGTTTTAAAGCTTCTAGGCCACGTTGAGTTATCTTGAAAAAACCTCGCCTGGTGGCATCCAGAAGCCCCGCTTTTTTCATATATGTGCGCGCCCACCCAACCCGATTATCAAAAATCTGCTGCCCGCTTGGAAGGAGTTCCTTTCGTTCTTCATCTGATAAATTAAAAGACGGAGCAAGGTTTTCAACCACATCGCGAAATGAATGCTCTTGCCCATCGGCAAGGAGTTTGAGGAGTGGTAGCATTATGCTCTGAAAATCAGGTATCGCCATTTCTATCCTTTTTAATACCTCACGATTTTCAATCGTAACCTTCGGAATTATAACAGATTTAGCAAAGCAAAATTCAGGGCGAATCTTAGTATTTGAAGTAGTCTACATATACTGGGGGTTAGAAGGGGGAGTTTTTAGGGGCGGTCAAGCGGCCCCGGCGCGCTTTTCCATTTGAAACCTTCATCGCGGCTCATTTTATCCAAACGCCCGCCATGCGGACACGAATTTACATGTCATATGTCCTCTTGTCCATGTCCGCATTTGCCGGTTAAGATGGAGGCGGCAGGCGGCTGCACCTGGCCCCGCAATGGCTGCCTGGGGAGGGCTTTTTATTTTTCAGGCCTCAAAAGTTATCAACGGGGGCATTTGAACAAATGAACAAGACGGGGTCAAAAAAAGCTTAACAAACAACGAGATATGAATCCGGCCCTGAACACTAAAAAAAGAGAGGAGGGTAAAATATTTTCCCCGCCGCTTTGCCTTATAATATCCCCCATGGGAGCGCAGGGGAAAAAAATTCTGCTGGTGCTGCACGCGCACCTGCCCTTCGTAAGGCACGTGGAGGAGAACGTTTACGAGGAGAACTGGCTGCATGAGGCCGTCCTGGAGTGCTACCTGCCGCTGGTGCTGATGCTGGAAGGGCTTGCCGAAAGAGGGAAAAAATTCAGGCTCACGCTTTCCCTGAGCCCAACGCTCATGGAGATGCTTGCCGATCCGCTGCTTAAAGCGAGGACGCTCCGGCACATGCACACGCTGGCGGAGCTTCTTGAAAAAGAGGTGCGGCGCACGGCGAAGGACGCCGCGCTGAACCCGCTGGCGAAATTCTACCTGGGGCGGACAAGGCGGATGATGTCTGTCTATGAAAACGCCCGCGGCGGCCTGCTGCCACGGATAGCGGCGCTTAGGGAGCACGTGGAGGTGATAACCACCGCCGCCACACACGCCTATCTGCCAAACCTTGCGCCCGTGCCGGAGGCGGTGAACGCGCAGATACGGGCCGGCATAGGGAACTACAAAAAACATTTCCCGGGCCGGGATCCCAAGGGGTTCTGGCTGCCTGAATGCGGCTATTGCGAGGGCCTCGACGCGGTCCTGAAAAGCAACGGTGTGGAGTATTTCTTCCTGAACACAAGCGGCGTCCCCAGAGAAAACATATACCGTCCCCTGCGGTGCGCCTCCGGGGCCGTCGCATTCGCCAGAGACCCGCTTTCCGCAAGGGAGGTCTGGTGCGGACAGACCGGCTACCCGGCAGACCCGCTTTACAGGGACTTTTACAGGGATGTTGGATACGAGCTTCCCATGGAATACCTGCACCCGCATGTGACCGGGTTCCGGGTGCCAACCGGAATAAAGTATTGCAGGATTACGGGACAAAACATCGGGGACAAGAAAATTTACATCAGGCAGGAGGCGCTTCGCAGGGCAAGGGAACACGCCCTCGATTTCCTGAAAAGGAAGACCGAGTTTTTCTCTCCAGAGAAAAATCCCGTACTCTGCGCCCCTTTCGACGCGGAGCTTTTCGGCCACTGGTGGTTCGAGGGCATAGACTGGCTGGGGTTTCTCTTCGAAGGCGCAGCGGGTGGGGTGGAATTTGCCTTCCCCTCTGAATGCCTTGACGGGTGCGGGGAAAACAGTCTGTTTGTGCCGGGGCTTTCCAGTTGGGGGGCGGGCGGCTACAGCGATACATGGCTGAACGAAAAAAATGGCTGGGCGGCGGCCGAGGCCTGCCGCGCCGCGTTCAGGATGAGGGATTTTTTCATGGCAATGGGCGGCGGCCCTGCGGACATGGAGAGGCTAAGGAAGCAGGCCCTGAGAGAACTCCTCCTGGTGCAGGCAAGCGACTGGCCCTTCCTTATCCAAAACGGAAGCGCCGGGCACTACCCGGCAAAACGCCTGCGAAAACATCTGGAGAGGTTTTACCGCCTCTTTGAAATGGCCGGAACCGGAAGGATTGACGGGGCGGAAATGGACGCCATCGAAAGGGAAGACGCAATATTTCCCGAGATGGACTGCGGGGTTTTTTCCTAGGATTTTATTTACAGGGCGTTTTCGAGGAGCTTGTTGTAAGGGAAGCTCTTCAGGAAAGACAGGAAGGTGTCAACCGAGTAGGTGCTTATGGTGTTGCGGTTGAAGAGGAGCGAAAATTCCCTGAGCATCTCGCACTCCCGGAACTTGAGCGTCCTCAGGCTGCCGTAGCGCAGCTCCTTGCGCACCGCCCAGCGCGACACGATGGAGACGCCGATGCCGTTTTCCACGGCCTCCTTGATGGCCTCCGTGCTCCCCAGTATGGCCGAGATGTTCATGTTCTGCGTGGAGAGGCCGTTTTTGGAGAGGTAGTATTCTATTACCTGCCTTGTGCCGGAACCCTCCTCCCTGAAGACAAATGGCATCTTGGTAATCTCCAGGATGGAGATTTCATTGGTCTTGGCAGGCTGGCCCTTGGAGGCTATTATGAGCGTAAGCTCGTCGGAGATGAGCTTTTCCATCGTGAGCTTGTACTTTGAGACCTCGCCCTCAACCAGCCCCAGGTCTATGACGCCTCCCTTGAGCAGTTCCACAATGCGTTTCGTGTTGCCCACAAGCAGGTGAATCTTTATCTTTGGGTGAACCTTGCGGAACTCAGCTATGACCGGCGGCAGGAGATAATTGCCTATTGTAGTGCTTGCGCCAACCGTTATGGAGCCCTTCACAAGTCCGGTTATCCCGCCGACGGCCCTCTCCGCAGAGGCGTAAAGGCTGAGGATGTCCTTGGCGTATTTGTAGAGTATTTCCCCGGCAGGGGTAAGGGTTACAGTATTGGATGAGCGGTCGAAGAGCTTTGTCTCGAATATCTCTTCAAGCGCCTGTATCTGAAGACTTACCGCGGGTTGCGTTAGATGGATTATCTCCGAAGCCTTGGAAAAACTCTTCGTATCCGCAACCGTGCAGAACACCTTCAGCTTGTGGTCTTCCATGCTCATAAGTAAATTTAATTATAGAATAAGACTAAACAATAATCAAGGGTTTTGGGGGATTTTACCAAAAAAACTTTTTGAGTGTGTATTATAGCACAAAAAATAAGCGGCCCGGGTGGATTTTTTATTCGCTCGCTTGACCCCGTGGCAATTTTTTGCCCATGGGCAATACGCTCGCTATCCATTTATTCAAGCAGGGCGTTATGTCCGGGCGGGGCACACTTTTCTTTACGGCTGGGGCGGAGTGGTGCGGAAAGGCTTTTCTATATCGAGCGGGCGCTCCTTTCCCGGCTCTATGACGGCAGTTTCCGTAGGGAATTTTTCTTTTGGCAGGATGTACCATGGGCCAGTCCTGTTCATGCTGTAAAACCAGTCCTTGTCCCAGTAGTAATAATACAGGCCGGAGTAGAAGTAAAGCGAACGTCCGAAAATCAGGATGACCGGCGGCAGCGCCCGCATCTTTTTCTTCACCTCCTGGGCAGGGTTCTTTTCCACGATGGGGGGGCCGACCATCAGGCCCGCGGGCATGGGCTCAATATACCTGGACTGGTAATAAACGGGCTTGGGCGGCGCGTAAGTGCACGCCGACACCAGCGCAAACGCGATAACGAGGGCCGCTGTTTTCATCGGTGCATTCATTCCAAGTAAGAGTTTAGCACCAAACGGTCTGAGAAGGAGAAATTTTTTTAATCGCACACCAAACGGCCCCGTTGCCTCACGTAAAAATCTAAACGAAATGCTTATTGATTGCCTCATTGGGATTATAACCGAAATTGCTGTTTCCCTTGGCAGCGGTTTTTGATGTCGCCGTCCGGAAGAGCTTATTCTGG
>JAJYJS010000020.1 GCA_021789215.1 Nitrospirota bacterium
AGTCAAGACGATGAGAAATCTCCTTAAGATGTCCACTCTTCCCCTCCTCCCTGTTTATTTCAGCGGTTCAGGGCGTAACCGCCATCTATGAGCCACCCGGCAAAAACCGGCGGATTCCGGCCTTTGCTCCATCCATTCGCTATTTATTTAAACGGGGTAAAAAAACCTGGCAACAACATGGGGAATCGCATATAGACCTCCTTTTTGGGATACGGATTGGGCTTTGAAACACCTTTAAACTGCCGAGAGGAAGAAAAAATCACGCTTTGAAAGGGATACGGAACGTAAGTACCTTTAATTGCGTTTTATCAAAACGGCAGATGATTGTCAAGGAATTGGCATAATATGGGCATGGTGAGCGCCATGATAAAAAAAGCCCCCGGGGCCAAATCCCCCGGGGGCTTTGAGCTAACGAGCGTTAAGGTCTTGTGACCGTAGTGGCCTGCGCCGGATCGCCTCCGTACCATGTAATGGCGTCGGAGTATCCGGTCAGGTCTATGGTTCCCGTCAGATTCCCGTGCTGCAGGTAATCCAGCGAGTCGAATATAAGTCTCTTTGCATAGTACCTGTTGTGGGCGTAAGCGCCCGGTTCGCGCGAGAGCACATGGAGATCGAACGCGGCCCCAATCTCGTCCTTGTTCTGCCAACCCGTGTACCCCGTATCGCTAAAGTCGGCGGCGGAGAAGAAGTAAGGATATTTCTCCGGGCTGTAATATATCGGGGTGGGGTCGATTGGCGAACCGCCGGCGAAGGTGTTTGCCAGGGCCGCCAGGGCTGAAGTGAACCCGGCCTGTTCGCCCTGCAGTTTCTGGGGCGTCATTACGTAAGTGCCTGTATGGCAGTTGCTGCAAATGTCGTTTGCGGGCAGAACGGCGTTTATTATGCCGCTTGAATCCCTTGTGACTATTTCAAGCGTATGGCCGTTCTGTGACGACTGCATATGGCATCCTACGCACGGCCCGTTTGTGCCGGTGTTGCTGACGGCGCTGGTGCCGATGAGCTTGTGCTCATAGTATGAGGGGTCGTTGTAATTGGCGCCGGTGAATTCGTAGCCTATCGTCCTGAACATCACGCCGCCGGCCGCGAGGTAGTGGGAGTTGAACGTGCTGAACGCTGTGGCAAGAGAGCCGGTATAGTCCTTTATGAACTGGCCGGTCTGCCTGCCGGAGTGGCAGGACAGGCAAATGTTGGAGCCCTTCAGGTCCGGCACCGCCGCGACCCTGCTGGCAGGCGTGCTGTAAGGTGAGATGTTGACGAACACCCCGGGGTCCCTCAGGTAATTCGGGTCCTGCGTCCCGGCATTTGATCTGTGGCAGGCCCAGCAGTAGATCATTTCCTTCTGGCTCCCGGTTGCCACGAATACGTTGTTTGCAGGGTTGTAGGTGGCCGGGCCGTTGGCGAAATTCCTGAACCCTGTTGACGTATGGCACCTCTGGCATGCCCCGTTTTTGGCCAGTTTGAAATCATGGCCTCCGTCTCCGCCGAAAGGCGGGTCTGTCACATTAGCCATGTGGGTCGAGGGGTTAATCGTCTGGAGGATGTAGCCGCTGTGCCCGGAATTCGCCCACTGCTTGTTGATCGTGGTGTCGGCGTTGTGCTCGTTGTGGCAGTCGCGGCAGGACCTTGAGCCGGCCTTGTCGATTACGTAGCCCACGATGCCGGTTTGGGTGGCGGCAAGGCTGGGATCGATGTTATGGGTGTCGTAAATGATCTTGGACGTGTCCATCGTGCCTGAACCCACCGAACCTCCGGACCATTCCTTGGGGTTGTTCTGGCCGTGATAGGCATCCGAGGTCTGATGGCAGTTGGTGCAGGTATTGAACTCGGCCGAGGCCGTCACGTTGCCGTTTGAATCTGTGGTGTTTGAGAAAAGGAGCTGGTCCGGCGCGTGCGGGTTATGGCATGTCCGGCATTGCACCACACTTGCGTTCGGGACGGCGGGCTGGCTGGAGAGGGCGTTGACGAGGAAGCCATAGCCTCCCTGTACCGTCTTGTAGAGCCTTGCCCCTTCATCGGTGTGGCACCTGGAGCAAAGGGCCTGCACATCCGTAGTGCTGCCCGAAACGTAATTGTGGCTGTTTATGGAATGGGCGTGCGGGGAATTGATGAAGTTCTCGACTATGCTGCCGCCCTCAGGATGATACTGGATATGGAAGAAAGTGGAATTATGGCATTTGCCGCAAGTGTTGAAATCCGGGGTGGGGTTGGCGATTGGGCCTGTCCCATAGTGCTGGCCTCCCGCGCCGTGGCACGCCTCGCATGTTACCGCGGCAAGCCCCGCCGCCGGGATGTCGCTGCGCGGTATTATATAGTTCCCGTTGGCATCCTTGAGGCCGGCAAGGTATTTGCCGTCGCCGATAGGGTCATGGCAGTTCAGGCATCCGTCCGGCCCCATCGATGCGTCAACATGGGTGCTGTGGATGACGTGTTTTCCCTGAAGGTAATCTGAAACGTACTGCTTACTCCAGTCGAAGCTCTGATGGCAGTTGATGCAAGTGGTTGCCCCGACGTAGGCGACCCCTGCGCTGTCTGTGCCGAGGCTTCCGTTGGAACTGCTTGTTTGGCCGTCCTTGGAACTGCTGCCGCATCCGTATAAAGCAAGCAGTACCAATGGGACCATCGCCCAAATGCTGCGCCTCCAAAAACTTGACATGCTTTCTCTCCTCTCTGTCAATGGCATTTGATGCAAGTCCTGTTATTGCCGGAACTCCTGAGCCTTCCCGATACATTGTCCCAACCGCGAGGGTGCGGGTTAATCTTGAGCCCCGTCTGGGCGCTGTGGCACTTCATGCAGACATCTCCGTCGGGGTGGCATCCCTGGCAGGTGGCAAGGTTTCTCCTTGCCTCGCTTGCGTGTGCATCCGTCCAGCTATGGGTCGGCAAGACGCTGTTGGGGTGGCAAGTCTGGCACTGCGAAGACGAAAACGAAGAATGCTTCGGGCCGCCTGCCGATACTTCCAGGTCTGACCACCCTTTCCTGTGAGACACGAACCTCAGGTCCGCGGGGTTGAACTTGTTGTGGCATTCGGCGCAGAACTTTTGCGCGTCATGGCAGCGGTAGCACGAGCGCGGGTCGTCAAGGGCCTTGATTGGATGAATTTCCATGAAGTCAGTCGTGTGAGACCTTGGCATGTAATCGACCCCGAAATTGGACACGCTCAGGTCGGGATTGAGTCCGCCGCCGTAATGGCAGTCCGAACAAAACGAAAGCTGATGGCAGTCCGCGCAGTTGTTCGGCTTCTTTTCCGCATAAAGCCTGTGCTCCTTCACCCACATGGAGCCGTGGGTCGGTGCAACCCCGTTGGACTGGTGGCAGGCGTTGCAATCCTTTATTTTCAGTGTGGCGTAATCCTTATGGGGAGTTGCCGGCCACGCGGCAACGCCCATGGAGATTATTACAAGCACCAGAAACAGCACGGTTTTTCTCATCTATTCACCCTTCCTTACATTTCCCAGTTCAGGACAAGCCTGCCCATCGGATGGTAACTGAAGTTTTCGTCCATCTGGTCCTCAAGTCTTGCGCTGACGGACATGTTCTTTTTGATTGTCCAGTTTGCGCCTGCCCAGAAATTGCTGGCAGAGTTATAGTCAAACTGGTCGGGCCTTCTGTAGCCCTCCGTCGCTAACCCGGCGGATGCCGTAAGCTGCTTGCCGACCTGGTAATCGCCTTCGACCTCGAACCCCAGGAGATGGCCGCCGTAGCCCTCGCGGCTCGACAGCGAGGTCGTAATTGCCAGTTTTTCATACGGGCGGAATCTTGTTCCGACTGTGTAGAGGTCGGCGTTGGAGCCCTCGTCGAAGTCCTCCCTGGCATAGGAAACGAAGACCGAGACCGGCTTTTCGAAGCTGTATTCAGCCCTCAGCAGATACTGGCTGTATTTGTCCACGGCGAAGACGCTGTAAATGGACGTGCTGTCAAAGGTGGGGTAGGAGTGATAGAATTCCGCCTTTATCGCGAGGTTGTTTACAGGATAAACGTCCATGCCTATTGTGGCCTCGTCGAAGGTCTTGGAGATGATGTCATATTTTATTTCGGCGTAGGGGCTGGCAACAGAGAAATAGTGCTTGAAATTCAGCCCGACTTCCTCCCTGGCCAGGTCCCATTCGTCATAAAACCTCGTATAGCTGACTCCAAGCTGGGTGGCCCGCAGGTTTATGGCGTGAATGTCAAACCCCATAAAATAATTGCCGAACCTGGAGAACTCGGAGTCGAGCGAATAGACGACTGTGCGCCCTGCCGAGAATGTCATTCCCACAGGGCCTATTTCGGACACATTGGCTGTTATGCCGTCCATTACCGATGAGCCTGAAGTAAAATTGGCCCATTGTCTGCCAAGCCGGAAGGAAAGTTTTTCGGTGGGGTTGTAATCAAAATATAAATAATACAATCTGCCCAGAGCGTCATCGTCCCTGATATTATTGTCTCCGGCCAGGTCCTTCCATGCACGTCCGTAGCCGGTAACGGAGTAATTCTGGCCGGCCGGCTTCAGGTTCAGCCTGAGGTACTCGGCAAAGATGGACTGGCTGTTCCCGAGGTCGTCGTCGCCCCATAAATATTGCGTAGATGTCTCCATTATCTGCGCATCGGCCAGCCTGTTAATGAGCACGAAAGACATGAAAACGGCGGCGGCCAAAGCAAACCTGCTTAAAATCTTCACATTACCTCCTCTCAAAAGTTTGATTCCCCGTACAGTCCCTGCCTTTTTAAGGCTTTTGCGGTACACTGAGCAATTAATATGCCTTCTTCAAGACTTTTTCATAATTTTTATCGGCAAGACTTAAGAATTTCTTTAGGAATTTATAAAGAGAATTTATATATAAAATTCAAGTTTCAGGGGGTGCCGGAGGATTGTCGAAATGAATCTTTTTTAATTCAATATGTTTATAAAACAGGAATGCAGGGGCAGTTTCAAGGCAAATGTTTGACTGGCAGTCAATTGCATGACGGTGCCGCCGGATTGAAACCCTGATACTGAAAGGTGCTTGATGAGCATCACATGAGCAATAGCACACAAAAAAGCAGCAATTCCGACTATCGACGCCGCGGACCTGGAATTTTTTAAAGCGGCAGGTATGCCCTTGGGTTCAAGTCAGGGCCTTCGGTTTCAGAGGCGAGGAGATGATGATAACCTGCAAAGGCTATCATCGCGGCGTTATCGGTGCAGAAGACGGGGGAGGGGATGAACAATTCGACGCCGCGTTTTTCGGCCATCCCGCGCATTCTTTCTTTCAGGGCGCTGTTGGAGGCCACGCCGCCTGAAACGGAAAGCCTCCGCACGCCGGTCTCCCTGATGGCCCATTCGCATTTTCTGACTAGCACGTCTATTACGGCCGCCTGAAAAGATGCGGCTACGTCCCTGTTTCTCTCATCCGCCGGGCCTGGATGGTCCCTTAGAAAATTCACAACCGCCGTCTTCAGCCCGCTGAAGCTGAAATCATAGGTGCCGGGCAGGTACGCCCTGGGAAAGCGTATCGACTTGGGGTCTCCTTCTCTTGAAAGGGCATCTATCTTTGGCCCTCCCGGATAGCCAAGCCCAAGCAGCTTTGCCACCTTGTCGTAAGCCTCTCCGGCCGCGTCGTCGCGGCTCCGGCCAAGCTCCCGGAACTTTTTTCTGAAGCCCTCGACCATATACAAGGATGTGTGGCCGCCCGAAACGATCAGCGAAAGAAAAGGGAACCCCGGCCCGGCTCCCTCCAGGAATGCGGAGAGGATATGGCCTTCCAGATGGTTCACGCCCACGAGGGGTATTCCTTTAGAGAAACAGACGGACTTGCCGAAGGACGCCCCCACAAGGAGGGAGCCTATAAGGCCCGGCCCCTTGCAGACGGCAATGGCGGAGAGGCCTTCAATCCCGGTGCCGCCAAGGGCCTCCCGCACAACGGGCCATATCATCTCCAGGTGCCTCCTTGAGGCCAGCTCCGGCACGATGCCGCCATATTTTTTATGGATTTCAAATTGCGAGGAAATGACATTTGAGACAACATTCACGGCCGGGCCCTCCACATCCAGAAGGGCGGCAGAGGTGTCGTCACATGAGGTGTCGATGCCCAATATCAGCATTCAGGGAGGCTCTTCAGCGGTTATAGTCGTAGATGTTCACGCCTTTGGGCGGAGTGAATACGAAATCGGAATTCCTGACCCCGGTGTTTGCCTTGACGTCCTCAAGGGAGATGCGGACGGTGTTGGAGTATTTGTCATGCAAGATGAAGCTTTTTATCGGGAACTGCCCGCCTTCGGAGGGCTCCACCTCTATATACCGCACGCCCTCAAGCTGGCCTTTCGGCCTGAGTATAAGTTTTTTGCCCTTTTCCTCGCTGACGTTGAAATCCTTTTTTAAATCGCCAAGCCCGCCCAGGAAGGCCACCGGGGCGGCCCCGTATGTGCTGCTGTCAAAGCTGCCCTTGAGCACCTGGTTTTCTTTTTTCTGATAAATAAGGATGGAACCCTTGTTTATTATTACCTCGTCGCTGCTGTTCCCGGTATAGACATAGCGCATCCGGGAAGGGAATTTTATCTCGAAATTTCCTTTATAGACGGTTTCCTTTTTCAGGCTTTCCATGAAACTCTTCTGGACGAAGGTGCCCTTGACGTCCCTGAGGCCTTTATAGGCGGACTGTATCCTTTCGGCCAGGCCGGACGCTCCGGCAAGCGAAGGGATTGCGAAGAAAGACATTGCCAAAATGATAAAAAGGACCTTTCCTTTGCTCGAATACATATATTTATATCACCTCTTCGAAATTGGGATCTTCCGGCCCTGATGCGACAGCTTTATTTTCCTCGCCCGGCGCAGCGGGGATTTCCTCACCGGCTCCCGGCTCCGGGACTGCTTCGGGACTGTTTTTTCCCGGGGCCTGTTCCTCAGGCGTCTTTATCACCCATATGCTGCCGAACTTCTCTTCCTGATAAACACGCGCAAGCCCCAGCTTGAGCAGTTCCAGTATGGCGACGAATGTCACAATCAGGTGGGACCGGGGAGCGCCTTCTTCAAAAAGCTCCTCGAACCTGACGGTCTCTTTCTCTTCGAGCACCTGGAGGACCTTTGAAATCCTGTCGCTTACGGTGAGGGTCTCCTTCGAGATGCTGACCAGTTCCGGCGGGGCCTTTTCCAGTATCTTTTTGAAAGCGGAAAGGAGGTCGAAAAGGCTCAGGTCGAAAAGAGACAGGTCCTCTTCGGCCTGGGCCTCCTCTTTTTCTTCAGGACGCCTGGAAATGGCGTCGGCCCATTGCTCCCCGAACTCCCTCAGGGCAAGGGACGCCTCCTTGAATGCCTGGTACTCAAGGAGCCTCTGGACGAGCTCAAGCCGGGGGTCTTCCGTCTCTTCATCCTCGGTCTGCTCGTCAACGGGGAGGAGCATCCTCGATTTTATCTGTATGAGGGTTGCGGCCATCACAAGGAAATCGCCGGCGATCTCCAGGTTCAGGTCCTTCATCATCTCTATGTATTCAAGGTATTGGTGGGTTATGAGGGATATGGGGATATCATAAATGTCTATTTCGTTCTTTTTTATCAGGTGCAAAAGGAGGTCCAGCGGGCCCTCGAAGACCGGAATCTTTATATTGTATTGCTCGGACATGCTTTCTTATTTTATCAAATCTCGTGATAGAATTTTATCATGCCCGCCCGGGGTCCCATAAATATAGGATGCAGCGGCTTCTCCTATGACCACTGGAGGGGCGTTTTTTATCCGGAGGGGCTTGCAAAAAGCAAGTGGCTGGGATTTTATACCCGGAAATTCTCGACTGTCGAGCTGAATGTCACTTTCTACAGGCTGCCGCGCGCGAGCACCTTTATGAAATGGCACGACGAGACCCCGCCCGGTTTCAGGATATCAGTCAAGGGGAGCCGGTTCATAACCCACGTCAAACGGCTGAAAGACCCCAGAGAGCCCCTCGGGAGGTTTTTTGAGCGGATAAGGCCGCTTGATGGGAAAATGGCGGTGGTGCTCTGGCAATTGCCGCCAACCTTCAAGGCCGATATCGGGCGGCTGGAGATATTCGCGGAGGAGCTTGCCCCTTATGAGGCAAGGAATGCGTTTGAGTTCAGGGAGGAGTCCTGGGTCAGAAATGAAAAAGTCATCGGGCTGCTCTCAAAAAAAGGCTTTGGCTTGTGCATGGCGGACTGGCCGCCGTTCGTCAACGACCTGCCGGTCACCGCGGATTTCGTGTATATCAGGAGACACGGGCATGGGACGTATGGGGCCTCGTACAGCAGGGCGGAGCTTGAGGAGGATGCCCGGCGCATAAGAAAGTACAGTCGCATGGGGAAGGAAGTCTTCATCTATTTCAATAACGATATTGAGGGCTATGCCCCCCGTAACGCCGAGGAGCTTAAGGGGATGCTTGAATGAGGAATCAGGACATAGCACGCATCTTCACGGAAATAGCCGACATGCTTGAGATAAAGGACGAGAACCCCTTCAGGGTGCGCGCATACAGGCGGGCCGCGATGGCCATAGGCGGGTTCCCGAGGGACGCCTCCGGCATGAGCAGGGAGGAACTGAGAAAAATCCCCGGAATCGGCGAAGACCTCGCCATGAAGATAAGGGAGATTGCGGACACGGGCACCTGCAAATTTTATGACGACCTGAAAAAGAAAAGCCCCGCAGGGCTCACGCAATTGCTGACCATCCCTGGGCTAGGCCCCAAGACGGCAAAGTTCCTTTATTCGGAATTCAATGTCAGGACAGTCGAGGAATTGGAAAAGCTTGTCAGGGAACACCGCCTTAAAGGGCTGCGCGGGTTCAAGGAAAAATCGGAGCGCAACATCCTGCGCGGGATAGAACTGATGAAAAAAGGCACCGATAGGGTGCCGCTGGGCAGGATACTGCCGGTGGCCCAGAGGCTTATGGAGGGTTTAAGGGAAAAAAAAGCCCCTGTGAAAAACCTGGCTATTGCCGGAAGCCTCCGCAGGTGGAAAGAGACGATAAGGGACATAGACCTGCTCGCGACTTCGGCCGACCCAGCGAAGGTGATGGAGGTGTTTACGGGCCTGCCTGAAGTAAAGCAGGTGCTTGCCAAAGGCGGGACCAAGACCACGGTAATTCTTGAGGAAGGCATTCAGGCCGACCTGAGAGTGGTTGAGGAAGACTCCTTCGGGGCTGCGCTGTGCTACTTCACGGGGAGCAAAGAGCACAACATAAGGCTCAGGGAAATGGCTGTAAAACGGGGGCTCAAGATAAACGAATACGGCGTATTCGACCAGAACGGAAAGAAAACCGGGGGCAAACGGGAGGAAGACGTATATAATATACTTGGGTTGCCGTTCATCCCACCTGAAATGAGAGAGGACTCCGGAGAGATTGAAGCCGCGCTTGAGGGCAGGCTTCCAAGGGTGGTCCAGCTTTCCGATATCAGGGGGGACCTGCACGTGCACAGCAAATGGAGCGACGGTGGGCATACATTCGAAGAACTGGCGGATACGGCAATAAAACACGGCTATTCGTATCTGGCCGTAACGGACCATTCCAAGGGGCTTGGCATAGCAAGGGGCCTCACCGTGGAACGGATGCTTGAGGAGATAAAACTTCTGGACGCGTTAAACAGGAAGCTCAAGGGGACTGTCCGGATACTGAAGGGGGTGGAGGTGGATATCCGCAGTGATTATACGCTCGACTTCCCGGACGAGTTGCTTGCCAGGCTGGATGTCGTCAACGCGTCCATCCATACGGGTTTCAGGCAGTCCAGTGCCCAGATCACAAAAAGAATCGTAAGCGCGATGAGAAATCCATTCGTGAATATAATATCGCATCCCACCGGCAGGCTCATCGGGGAGAGGGAGGCCTACGAGCTGGACATGGACGATGTGTTCAGGGAGGCAAAGGAGACCGGCACGGCGCTGGAGATAAACTCCTTTCCCGCCCGGCTTGACCTGAACGACTCGATGGCGCGACGGGCCAAAGAGAAAGGCATATCCATAGCAATAAGCACGGATGCCCATCTGCTAAGCCATTTCGACTACATGGCATATGGCGTGGCTACCGCACGCAGGGCCTGGCTGGAGCCCGGTGAAGTCATTAACACAATGGGTGTGGAAGAACTTTTGAAAACGCTCAGGAAAAAGAGGATGGTACTGGCCGGGACCGGCCCGGCACCGGAGAACTGAAAGGAAACCGGCCGGATGCCCTCGCGCTTTTTCCTATTCGTCTCCGCAATCCAGGTAATTATCCTTCTGGGCCACTTACTCCTGTACAGGACAACCGTAAGGTTTTTGGGCATTTCGAACCCGTCAACCCTGGGGATGCTGAAAGCGGCCCTGATTTTTCTGTCGGTTACCTTCATTGCCTCATCGCTGCTTGCCTTCAGGTATTCAAACCTGTTCACACGCATTTATTACACGTTTTCGGCGGCGTGGATGGGTTTTTTCTATTTTCTCTTCGGGGCGTCCATCCTGCTGTGGGTCATATATTCATTCCAGTCCGTCTTTCCGGTCCATTTCAATCAAAAAGCCCTGTTTTTGTCTTTTTACGGGATAGCCTTTCTAACCGCCGTATACGGGATAGTCAATGCAGACACTATCCGCATAACGCATGTAACTGTTAAGCTGCCGGGTCTGCCCGGCCAATGGAAGGGCAAAACGGCGGCATGGACAAGCGATGTCCATCTCGGGCAAATCAGGGGGTACGGCGAGGCCGCGGCCATTTCGGGGATGATACAAAAACTTAAACCGGATATCATATTCATAGGCGGAGACCTTTATGACGGGGTGGCCGCCAATGCCGATGAGCTGGTGCGCCCTTTTTCGAAGCTGAGGGCGCCTTACGGGGTCTTTTTCATTACCGGGAACCACGAGGAGTTTTCAAGCGCGGCTAAGGCGAAATACGTCAAGGCCGTGGAGGGCGCGGGAATCCGGGTGCTCAACAACGAGGTCATAAACATCGGCGGGCTTCAGATTGCCGGGGTCGATTACAGGGATACGGCCAGTCGCAAGCGGTTCAGGACAATCCTCGACGGCATGAACATAGACCATAACAGGCCGGTTATCCTGCTCAAGCATTCCCCTTTGAATATAGGGACGACGGCAAACGCCGGGATAACGCTCCAGATATCCGGCCATACGCACAAGGGGCAGATATTTCCCATCAATTTCCTTACTGCGGCAATTTACAGGGGTTTTGATTACGGGCTGAAAAGTCTTGGCAAGACCCAGGTTTATACGTCAAGCGGGGCGGGGACGTGGGGGCCGCCTTTGAGGGTGGGGACAATCCCTGAGGTAGTGGAGTTCAGGCTGGAGTAGGGCGGCAATTGCCGCTCCCCCTCATTGATAAAAAAGGGGGAGCGGGCGTTATTACCTTACAGACATCTTTCTATGGGAAGGCCCACCTTAACGAATTCTGGCGCGAACGGCTCCGGCTTTCTTCCGAAGCACATCCCAAGCGTCTCGTAGAGCGCTATCTCGTTGAGGTCGACCGTCCTCTGTTTTATGACCTCCGATGTGGGTATGTACTCCACTTTCCTGCCGGGGACATCGACAACGCTGACACCGGTAACGTTGTCCTTGAGGAGATGCACCGCCGCTGCGCCGCACCTTATCCCGAAATTGACGTCATAGGCGGTGGAGTTTCCCGACCTGACAAGGTGGCCTGGCGTGACCTCCCTGATCTCGGGTTTTTCATAGACCCCCGGCACGAACATATAGGATTTTTTCATGAAATCGAGGATTTCGAGGTCGCTCTTCATCCTTTCCTCAAGCTGTTTCCTGATGTATTTGCCCGCCCCGGCAAGTTTCACATGACCGAATGCGTCCACGCCTGCGGTCTTGTCGGATATTACCTCTCCTTTCGCGTCCCTCATGCCCTCTGCCGCCACTATGGTGTATGTGCCCGCCTTTACATCGCTTTCCAGCACCCTTTTTATATAGCGTTTTTTCATGTGCTCATAAACGATGTCGAAATCGACGGCTATTTCAGGGATGAGTATGCAGTCTGCCTCGGCCGCTATGCCGCCCCGCATGGCGGTGTGCCCGGCATACCTGCCGAACACCTCCATTACAAGCACCCTGTTGTGGCTGAGGCCCGTTGTCTGAAGGTCGCGGAGGAAACCGGCTATCCTGTTTACGGCGGAGTCGCCTCCCACGCTGTAGGACTGGAGGTCCAGGTCCATGGTCTTTGGCACATGCACGCATGGGATGCCCTGCCCGGAGAGGTCGACTATAACGCTTCCAGTGTCGTCTCCGCCGCTTATCACAAGGCCGCCTATGCCGAATTTCTGAAGGCCGCGCCTGATGCGTTCGTATTTTCCGGGGTCGTCTATTTTCTTCACCTTCACCCTGGAATGCCCAGCCTCGGAGCCTGCCAGGGCGGCCTTTATCTGTCCGAGCCGCTCCGGGGCAAGGGTTGTCAGACCGTCCATCTCGACAAGGTTGTAAAGACCCGCATAGCCGTTTGGGATTATCACGGCCTCTATCCCCAGGGCGTTTGCCATCAGCCCCACGCCCTTGATTACCGCGTTGAGGCCCCCGCAGTCCCCGCCGCTGGTGATTATCCCGATTTTTCTGATTGCCATACACCCTCCTTGATGAATTTTTCAAATGAATATAGTATGTTAAACTTTTATCGGCCAAAATTAAAGATTTCTAAAGCGGTCCCATCAATGCCTTGACGGGTTCCAGGCCGTAAGGGCTCCCCTGTTCGATGGCGGTCAGCACGGTACCCCCGCCGGTGAAGAAGTAATACTGGGTGTTGTCCAGCACAGAGAGATAGAGCCCCGGCAGGAGGTTCTTGAATTCCTGGAGCGTATCTCCTCCCCCGTAGAGCTTTTTAGCGGCGGTATTGCGGTCTATGCTTTCATCGAGGGCCTTGGAACCCTCCGTGAAATGCGGGGTGAAGCCCATCACGGCATTCACGAATATGGTTTTAGCCGCATGGAGCTTTTCCGTTACATCGGCGTCGCTGAAGGACTCCGCCGCTATGTCCAGAAAATAGCCGTAGCTTGCGCCCTTCTTGAAGTCCCTGACCGGGACCTTCCGGTATTTCCCCTCGATCCTGCCCTCCAGGGTATCGGATTCCACTACATGGGGCAGCTCGATTATCTTGTTTGCCTTCCTGTCTTCCTCAACCAGCGCCCTGGCCGCGGTGACGTCTTCCGGCAGGACGCCTTTTATGTTTATCCCGTATTTTGCGGCCAGATAGGTGTTATATATGACCCCGCCCAGTATCAGGTTGTCCGCCTTTTTATAGAGCGCGTACAGCGGCCGTATCTTGGTGTCGTATTTTGCCCCGGCCACAACGGCAAGGAAAGGCCGCTGGGGGGCCAGGACGTATTTCAGGTTGTCTATCTCCTCCTGCATCAGGTAGCCCGCGTAGGAGGGCAGGTGTTTTGTAATGTCATAGGTGGAGACATGGGGCTGCCAGGAGCCGAATGCGTCGTTCACGAAGAGGTCGGCAAGCCCCGCAAGCTGAAGTGCGAACCTCTCCCTGCTCCGGTCCTTTGCCTGCTCGCCCTGGAACCATCTGGTGTTTGGCAGGTAAATGCCCCCGATTTTTCTGTCTCTAAGGGACCTTATGGCGTGGTTTATTGACGTGTCTATGTCCTTGATGCCCGATCCGTCTTCCGCCCTGAACTCCGGGACAAAAAACTTTACGTGCAGTTTTCTTTCAAGGTATTCCACTACAGGCATCACGGATTCGCCTTCCTTGCAGGTTATCTTTCCGGATTTGTCTTTTGGCCTTCCGATGTGGGTCATCATTACGGGTCTTCCGCCGCGCTCCACTATGTTATAAAGCGTGCCCAGGCTCCTGTCTATCCTGTACGGGTCCCTTATGACCCCGTCTTTTACCACGTTATGGTCGAACCTTACCAGCACCGTCTTGCCCTCTATCGGGGCGTCCTGTATAAGTGAAAGCCGTTCTTTTTCAGCCGTTCCGGGGAGTTTTTTCTCCTCTATTACCGCATTGCCCATGGATTTTACCTCCTTGCCCGTAATATAAATACGTTATCAAAGCACCGGCTGGTTGTGAAGGGCGGCCCCGGGCGGGGTTTTTTGTTTTATTCGCGAATAAAATTGTGGATTTTTGCCTTTTTCTGGGGTAATATCTGATTCAATGGCTCTGCTGATGGTTTCCGAAACCGGCTCGCAGGAGCTTTATTACCGCCTGTCCATTGACGGACGCGATATGCACCTATGCACGCCCGGAGATGTAAACACCGTTTTGGCAACCAGGTATTTCGATATGATACTGCTTGACTGCGGACTCAATTCCGGCAAGGGATTAAAGGTGCTGCTGGAAATAAAGCAGGGGCACCCTGAGATCCCGGTCCTTTTTTTCACGGACCTGAGTTCGGAAGAAACCGCGATAAAGGCATTCAGGCTTGGCGCGAAGGACTATTTCAAGAAACCTGTCAGCGGGCAGGAACTGCGGGACGCAATAGACCGCCTCCTTGCGATCAGGAAGTACCCTCAAAGAGAAAAGAGGGTCCCGTGCATAGTAAGAGAGACCGCGGACAGCACATATGTCTCCGGCCTTTCCGGCATACCCTCCAATATCATGCGCGTCCTGAACCACCTGGAGGAGAACTTCCAGTCCCATATCTGCCTGGAAAGGCTGGCCGACGAGGCGGGCATGAGCAAACACCATTTCTGCCGGATATTCAAGAAGCACACCGGGGCAAGCCCGATGCAGTTCCTTGCGAACCTCAGGGTGGACAGGGCGAAGGAGCTTCTGAAGGATGCGTCTTTCACCGTCTCGATGGTCGCGGCGGAGGTGGGGTTTAACGACCTGAGCTGCTTTATCAAGCACTTCAAGAAAGTAACGGGAAAGACCCCGAGCGATTTCAAGCGCTCCCGCGGGCGGCACGAGGCGGAGCTGGCCAATCTTACTCTGTTCTGAAGCCTTTCAAAACTTGAAAAAACATTGATTTACCGCCTGTTTTGTCTTTTGACAAACAGCGGAATTGTATTGTAATATAACTCTAAATCTTTAAAACCGGTCTCTTTTTCAGGATTTTTTGTTTATCAGATTATTGAGGAGAGATGTCCGAGTGGCCGAAGGAGCACGACTGGAAATCGTGTGTGGAGCTTATAACTTCACCGTGGGTTCAAATCCCACTCTCTCCGCCATTTTGAACGTTGATTGATGTTTATTAACAGGCCCGGGCAACGGCCCTGCGTAACAGTGATGTGTGAACCCCGCCAGGTCCGGAAGGAAGCAACGGTAAGCATTTTTCACTGTGTACCGCGGCAAGCCGCTGCCCGGATAATTTTTCCCATATGAGCTATCTCGTACTTGCAAGAAAATGGCGCCCGAAAGGCTTTGACGACCTCGTTGGGCAGGAGGCCGTCGCCCGGGTGCTCAGGAATTCCATATTACAGGCCAAGATTGCCCACGCCTATATCTTCTCCGGCCCGAGGGGGGTCGGCAAGACATCTTCGGCGAGGATACTCGCAAAGGCCCTGAACTGCGAGAATGGGCCCACCCCGGAGCCCTGCGGCTCATGCGCGTTCTGCACCTCCATCTCAAGCGGCTCCAGCATCGATGTGATGGAGATAGACGGGGCCTCCAACAACAGCGTGAACGACATCAGGGAGCTCAGGGAGATGGTCAAGTACGCCCCTTCTGGCGGAAGATACAAGGTCTACATAATAGACGAGTCCCACATGCTTTCGGAATCGGCGTTCAATGCCCTGCTTAAGACCCTTGAGGAGCCGCCCGCCCATGTCGTTTTCATCATGGCCACGACCGAACCCAGGAAAATCCCGCTTACGGTGTTCTCAAGGTGCCAACACCTGCCGTTCAGACGCATATCCACGCGCGCTATCAAGGACAGGCTGGAGCTTATAACCTCCTCCGAGGGGCTGAACATCTCCGGCAGTGCGCTTGATCTGATATCCAGGGCGGCGGACGGCAGCATGAGGGATTCGCTTACGATATTGGACCAGATGGGCTCGGTTTCAAAGGATATAGACGACGGGCTCGTCAAGGAACTCCTGGGAATGACCGATTACCAGACGCTCTCGGCCCTTATGAAGGCGGTAATCGAAGGGGACAGGGCGGAGATAATCAGGTGCGTATCAGAGTTTTCGGACAGGGGGGCGGACCTGCGGCAGCTGCTCAGAGACATTATAAAGCTGACCAGAGACCTGCTCGTTTTCAGGTTCACCGATAATCCGGCCGGCGTGCTCGACGTGACAGAGGAGGGGATGGGGCTGCTCAAATCCCTTTCCGGCATGGCAGGCGAGGAACAGCTCCTTGTGCTGCTTTCGGAGTTCTTCAAGGCGGAGCCGGAACTGAAACTCTCATCCAACCCGAGGGTGGCGTTCGAGATGATGCTGCTAAAGGCAAGCTATTTCAGGTCTCTCATCCCGGTAAAGGAGGCGCTTAAGAGGCTTGAGGGGGCGGAGGATGCCCCTCTGCCCGAGGATATCCACCCTCCGCAGGATCCCCGGCCGGAAAAGCACGCCGCCCGAGAAAAACAAAAACCCCCGGAGCCCGGGCCGGAAGCCGTGCGGATGGACCCCGCGCCGGTAATCGATACAAGCGGGCCTGACGCTGATCCAGGCGAAGAAAAAGACCGCGAGGTTAAAGAGGAGGTCCCCGCGGGCAGCGTAAAGGAGCCTGTGGAGATTTTGAAGATACTGGGGGAAAAGGCGGAAAACCCGATGGTTGCCTCCGCGCTGAAACTGGCCCGGGGCTCCATAGAAAACGGGGTTTTGGTGCTCCATTTCAGCGGGGTCAACCCGGAGCTTTTTGAAGAATCCCTGAATGCGCATAGAATATGGATAGAGCAGGGGGCCTCCGCCCTGTACGGGGCGCCCCTGGGCGTAAAGCTGTCGAAGGCGCACAAGAAGGAACTTTCGAGAAAAGAGCTTTTCGAAAGGGCCGCGTCCGAGCCCGTTGTGAAATCCGCTCTAGAGCTTTTTGACGGGAAGATAGTCGAAGTGAAAGAAAGCAAAAGCAAAAAACAAGGATAGACGAGGAGGGCGCAGGGATGTCGAAAAAGATGCTTGGGAATATGCTGCGGGAAGCGCAGAGGATTCAGGCGGAGATGCAGAAGCTTCAGGAAGAGGCCAAGAGCAAGACGGTTGAGGCCACAGCAGGGGGCGGCATGGTCACCGTAAAGGCCAACGGTGCCGGCGAGGTGGTCTCGATAAAAATCGAAAAGGACGTGGTCAACCCCGAAGACGTGGAGATGCTTGAGGATTTGGTTTTGGCCGCTACAAACGAGGCGCTGAGGCGTGCCAGGGAGATGGTGGCTGAAGAGATGTCCAGGCTCACGGGCGGGCTCAAGCTGCCAGGCCTTGGCGGGCTTGGGGACATGTTCGGGGCGTAAACGGATGCCGCAGGGCATAATAGAAAACCTGATAGAACAGCTTTCAAAGCTGCCCGGTGTGGGCAGGAAGAGCGCCCAGCGGATGGCGTTTTTTATCCTGAACATGAAGGACGAGGACGCCCGGGCGCTTGCCGGTGCGATAGGCGCCGTTAAAACCAATGCCAGGTTCTGCAAGGCATGCTTCAATATAACGGATTCCGACCTGTGCTCCATATGCCGGGATTCCCTGCGGGACAGGAAGCGCATCTGCGTGGTTGAGGAGCCAAGCAACATCATAGTCATAGAGCGCTCCGGAGGGTTCAACGGCCTCTATCATGTCCTTATGGGGGCGCTTTCCCCGATAGACGGCATCACGCCGGACATGCTCAGGATAAAGGAGCTTGCCCAGAGGGTGTCGGGAAACGGTGTGGATGAGGTCATCATAGCCACCAATCCCAACACGAAGGGGGAGGTTACGGCAAAATACGTAAGGGAGGCCCTGAGCCCCTATGATGTCGCCGTCACAAGGATCGCCTACGGCCTGCCCCTTGGCGGGGACATCGAGTTCGCGGACGAGATAACGATGAAAAAATCCCTTGAAGGCAGGAGAAAACTGGATTAGCTTTTTTGCGGTAACGCCTGGATGTCGCCTTTTAGCTCTGCCAAGCCGCACTCAACGGTAATTTGAAAATTGCAGGTGAATGCCCAAATCCTTTTCCTTTAAGTGTGCCATTATGGCCTGCAAATCATCTATCTTTTTTGCCCTGACGCGCACCTGGTCTTTCTGAATTTCGGCGCTTACTTTAAGCTTCATGTCCTTGATGATCTTAACGATTTCCTTTGCTTTTTCCTGGGGGATGCCCTGCTGAAGCGTAATGACCTGTCTCACCGTGTTTCCAGCGGCATGTTCAAGTTTGCCGTAACTGAGCGCCTTGAGCGCAACCCCGCGCTTCACCAGTTTTGACTGGAGAATATCGACAACACTCTTCATCTTGTGCTCATCGTCGGACAAAAGTGTAATAGTGCCCTTGCCTTTATCAAATTCCATGGAGCTCTTGCTGCCCTTGAAATCAAATCTCTGGCTTATCTCCTTCACCGCCTGGGCCACGGCGTTGGTTACTTCCTGCATATCCACCTCGCATATAATATCGAAAGAATGCTCGTCAGCCATCAGTTGCCTCCCCATTTAATGCCATGAATTTATCCTTTCTTTATCTGCCGCCCACCATTATATCAAATTCAAACCTGTTCTTTGCGCCCGGTGAAGCCGTGCGGACACATTTTATGTGACACATGTCCTCTTGTCCATGTCCCCGGTTGCCGTTTAAGATGAAAGCGGAGGCTGTAAAAAAGTCTCGTTTTAAGTCGTTGCGAGGAACTAGAGGGGCGCTATCCGCCGTTTTTAATCCTGTCTCCCCACCGCCTTGCCTTTTCGAGTATCTCCTTCTCATCGGCGGTAAGCAGCTTGCCCTCTCTTACGACGAGCTTCCCGTTTACCATTACGGTGTCCACGTCCGAAGGCCTTGCGGCATAGACGATATGGGAATAGACGTTGTAAACCGGGGTCAGATGGGGTTTGTCGAAATCCAGCATGATAAGGTCGGCGGTCTTGCCTTTCCGTATCGAGCCGGTCTTGTCTGCAAGCCCCAGCGCTTCAGCCCCCCATTTGGTGGCCATCCTGATGACAGTCTTTGCGTCCAGCGCCGCAGGGTCCATGGAAAGGGCCTTCTGGAGCTTTGAGGCCATCGTCATTTCGCCGAAAATGTTGAGGTCGTTGTTGCTGGCGGCCCCGTCCGTGCCGAACGTCACGCGGACTCCGGCCTTTATCATTTTGTGCACTGGCGCGAAGCCCGAAACCAGTTTCAGGTTGCTCTCCACGCAATGGGACACGCCCACGTGCCTTTTGGCCAGGAGCGCTATTTCCTCGTCATCGAGCCATACGCAGTGTGCGGCAACGACCCTGCGCGACAGGACGCCCAGGCTCTCAAGGAATTTGACGGGCCTCGTCCCGTAGAGCTTTTCTATCTCCTCGGCCTCCCATTTTGTCTCGGACAGGTGAATGTGCATGGGGATATTGTATGTTTCAGCCATCTCTGCGGCCCGCTTCTGGCCCTCCGGCCCGCAGGTGTAAAGCGCGTGAGGGGCGATGCTTGGCGTTATCAGCTCATCTCCAAGATAGCCTTCGATAAGCTCGATTGCACGCTCGAAATATTCGTCCCTGTTCCTGGCGATCCTTGTCGGGAAATCGAGTATGCCAGCGCCAAGGACAGCCCTCATGCCCAGTTTTTTTACGGCATTGCCGGCGTGGTTTTCGTAAAAGTACATATCATTGTAAGTCGTTATGCCAGCTTTAAGCATCTCAAGGCAGGCAAGCTCTGTTGCATCGTTGATGAACTCCGGGCCGAGCCATTTGGACTCTATCGGCCAGATGTGCTTTTCAAGCCATTCCTTCAAGGGCAGGTCGTCCGCAAACCCCCTCAGGTAAACCATCGGGGCGTGGGTATGGGTGTTCACGAGCCCAGGCATGATGACATTCAGGCCGCCGCCGATGATGTTTTCGGATTCGTATTTTCCTGATATGGCCTCCCATGTGCCCACGTCGATGATGCTCGTCCCCTTTACGGCCACAGCTCCGTCTTTTATCAGGGAGCCTTCATCGTCCCGCTCCATCGTAAGCACGTGCCCGGCCCTGAGGATGTAATCGGCCTGCTGCATCATTTTTCCCTGGACCTCGCGAGCACTTTTTCAGGTCTGAGCCTCTCGCTCTGCCTGGTCCTCCTGTCCTTCAGCTCGATGAAGCCGTCTTTCAGGTTTTTCTCGCCTATGACGATGTGCCTGGGTATGCCTATAAGGTCCGCATCCTTGAATTTGACCCCCGCGCGTTCGTCCCTGTCATCGACAAGTACGTCCAGCCCCATTCCCGACAACTCGCTGTGGAGCTTGTCCGCGAGTTCCACTATCTCCCTGTTCTCCATTGAGACGGGGATTATTTCGACATCAAACGGCGCGATGGATTCGGGCCAGATGATGCCGTCCTTGTCATGGTTTTGTTCGATGGCCGCGGCGGCTATCCTTGCGGGACCGATGCCGTAGCTGCCCATGATAATGGGCCTTTCGGAGCCGGACTCATCGAGGAATACGGCGTTCAGCGGGGCCGAATACTTGGTGCCAAGCTGGAAGATATTGCCTATCTCGATGGCCTTTTCCATCGAAACGGGGCTCCCGCATTCAGGGCACATATCGCCAGCCTGCGCCGCGTGGATGTCTTGCCATTCGGCCTGGAAGTGGGCCCCGGCCCTGACGCCCTGCGTATGGTAGTCTTTCCTGTTTGCCCCGCTTATGTAATCGCCCTCCCTGAGGACCGGGTCCGCGATAATCCTCACCTTATGGCCTATCGGCCCTATGAAACCGGCCTCTACACCCAGAGTGTCCCGTACCTCGTCCTTATGCGCCGGTCTGAAAGGGCCTGTTATCCTCTGGAGCTTTTTTTCATGCAGCTGCTGGTCTCCGCGCACAAGGGCCAGCACCGGGCCGCTTTCCGCCATAACGAGGATGCTTTTAATGAAG
Source organism: Nitrospirota bacterium (assembly GCA_021789215.1). GTDB lineage: Bacteria > Nitrospirota > Thermodesulfovibrionia > Thermodesulfovibrionales > JdFR-88 > JAJYJS01. The sequence continues at coordinate 20,813 of JAJYJS010000020.1, forward strand.
TTGCCGGGCTTCTTTTTCAGGAACCTGCTCACTTCCTCGACCGTTCTTTTTTCCGGGGTGTGTACGTCTTCAAAGGGCGCGTTTTCGGACTGGACAGCGGGAGGGGTCGAGCCCGCTATCTCCACATTGGCCGAATAGCCGCATTTGGGGCAGAGGACGATATCGTCCTCACCGGAGGGGCTGGGTGCCATGAACTCATGCGCTGCCGCTCCGCCCATCATTCCGGTGTCGGACTGCACCTGCCAGAACCTGAGGCCGCAGCGGCTGAATATCCTGTGGTATGCGTCTGCATGAAGTTTGTAGCTTTTTTCGAGGCCTTCCTGGGAGATATCGAAGCTGTAGCTGTCCTTCATCAGGAATTCCCGTGTGCGGAGGACGCCGCTTTTGGGCCTGGCCTCATCGCGGAGCTTGGTCTGTATCTGGTACCATATCTGCGGCATCTGCCTGTAAGAATGTATCTCCCGCGCGGCAAGCCACGTCATTATCTCCTCGTGCGTCATGCCGAGGCACATGTCCCTGCCGCCCCTGTCCTTGAGCCTGAACATCTCTTCCTTTATGTCGGACCATCTGCCTGTAAGCTCCCAGGGCTCCGAGGGCTGGAGCACCGGCATGGAGACCTCCTGAGCGCCGATTGCGTCCATCTCCTCGCGAAGGATGCCGTTTATTTTTGTCAGGACTCGCCAGCCAAGCGGCAGGTAGACATAAAGCCCGGCCGCAAGCTGCCTTACATACCCGGCCCGGAGCATCAGTTTATGGCTTACCGCCGTGGCTTCGGAAGGGGTCTCCCTCAAGGTTGGTATAAGCATGGATGTGAATCTCATTGTTCCTCCGGATGAAATAAATAAAAAAGCTTTTTCCCTTTAATTACGGCAGGGAATTCTATTATAATATATTAGATTAACCATATCAGACGAAAACTGAAAAATCTTTTTTGCAGGAGGGCTTTTTTATGGCGGAAGGAATAGTTACGGCCACGTCGGCCAATTGGGATTCAGAGATACTGAAGAGCGATGGGCTAGTTATGGTCGATTTCTGGGCAGCATGGTGCGGACCGTGCCGTATAATAGCGCCTACGGTCGAAGAGCTGGCAAAGGAATATACCGGAAAGCTGAAGGTCGCAAAGCTCAACACGGACGAAAACCCGGACGTTGCAAGCAAATACAAGATAATGGGTATTCCCACCCTTATTTTCTTCAAGAACGGCGATAAGGTGGACCAGATCGTCGGCGCGGTCCCGAAGCCTCAGCTCAAGGCCAAGATAGACGCTCTTTTAGGTTAGCGAGGTAGATGAATTGAGAAAATTTTTTCTGTTGTGTGGGATATTTTTGGCGGCGTTGACCCTTGTTGCGGGCTGCTCAAAGAGCAAGGCCCCTTCGTCCGGCAGCGCCAGGACAGGAACGAAGGCCCCTGATTTCGAATTGAAAGACATCAGCGGCCACTCGTATAAACTGTCTGATCTGAAAGGCAAGGTGGTCCTTATAGATTTCTGGGCCACATGGTGCCCTCCCTGTCAGGCCTCCATACCCGAGATGAACAAGATTTACGCCAGGTACAAGGACAAGGATTTCGTCCTCCTGGGCATCTCTGTGGATGACGGGGCGAACGCCGGCCGCGCGATTAAGGATTTCGCGGGCGCTTACAAGATCTCATACCCGCTGCTTAACGACAAGGGCAACGTGGCTGACGAATACAACGTTAACAGCATTCCGAATACGTTTTTGATAGATAAAAGCGGGAACATCGCTGATCACCACATGGGGTTTACCCCCGGGATGACAGACACTCTCTTTAAAGAGATAGAGGAGCTGCTTAGCAAGAATGCTTGAGAGCCTTAACGAAAAGCTTGAGTCCATATTCAAAAAGCTGAAGGGCAGGGGACTTCTAAAGGAAGAGGACATAGATGCCGCCTTAAAGGAAGTGCGCGTCGCGCTGCTGGAGGCCGATGTCAATTTCAAGGTCGTAAAGGACTTTATCAAAAGCATCAGGGACAAGGCCACCGGCAAGGAAGTCCTTGAGAGCCTCACCCCCGGACAACAGGTGATAAAGATAGTCCACAGCGAGCTTTGCGCCCTGCTTGGCGGCACCGAGAACAGGATAAAACTCTCGCCTAACCCCCCGACGGTCATAATGATGATAGGTCTTCAGGGCTCTGGCAAGACAACCACATCCGCAAAGCTTGCGAGGATATTCAAACGTGAGGGCAGAAGGCCCATGCTTGTCGCGGCGGACCTCCAGCGTCCGGCCGCCATAGACCAGCTTATTACCCTTGGCAGGCAGATAGACATCCCCGTCCACTTCACAAGGGAGAAGGTGCCCCCGGCCAAGCTGGCTGAGGAGGCTGTGAAGAAGGCCCGGCTTGAGGGCAGGGACATCGTTATACTGGACACCGCCGGGCGTTTGCATGTAGACGAGGTGCTGATGGCCGAGCTTAAGGAGATTAAGCGGATTGCGCCCCCTCACGAGACGCTTCTTGTTGCCGATTCGATGACCGGGCAGGAGGCCGTCAATATCGCCAAAACATTTAATGAAGAAATAGGCCTTGAGGGTGTCATACTTACCAAGATGGACGGCGACGCCAGGGGCGGCGCGGCCCTTTCCATCAGGGCTGTCACCGGAAAGCCTATAAAATTTATAGGAATAGGCGAGAAGCTGGATATGCTGGAGGCGTTCCATCCCGAGAGGCTGGCATCAAGGGTGCTTGGGATGGGGGATGTGCTTTCGCTCATCGAAAAGGCGCAGAACGCATACGACCAGCAGGAGGCCGAGAAGCTCAGCAAGAAGATTCTGACGGAGTCCTTCTCGTTTGAGGACCTGAGGGACCAGTTGAAGAAGCTCCGCGGCATGGGCCCGCTTGAAAACATCCTCTCGATGATACCGGGCCTGGGCGGGAAGATGAAGGGCGTGAAGGTCGACGACAAGGAGTTCGTGCGGATAGAGGCCATAATAAACTCCATGACGCCCGCCGAGCGCAGAAACCATAACCTCATAAACGGCAGCAGGCGCAAGAGGATCGCCCTTGGCAGCGGCACCAGCATAGCCGACGTCAACAGGCTCATAAAGCAGTATCTCGAAATGCGGAAGATGCTCAAGATGTTTAAGGGCGCGAAGGGCCTCAGGCTGCCTAAAGTTCTGCCTTTCTGATACCCCCCTCAACGTTCTGGATTTTTTATCAGGGTCCCTTTATGCGTTGCGCTGGATATTTCCAGTTCATCAAACTTCGTGCGGACCTCTGCTGAAAAATGGTTGTCCGGTTTCAGTCCGTAAGATCTGAGGATGGCTTCATTTGCCTGCGTCCTGCAATTCTTTCCGGTTAACAGATAGATGCGGCCGTTTCTTGCTTCACCGAGCAATCTCGCTATTTTGGCGCTGGTAAGGTTTTTATTTTTCGAACCGGGATTTACAAAGGTGCTTTGCACCCTGACGAATCTGGCGCTCTCTGGAAAATAGGGGATTATATAGGAGAGCGGGTCGTATCCGAGCATTATGATTGTCGAATCATCAAACCGTTTCATATCGGGTATCCGGACATCAAAATAATCCCTGGACCATGGTACTCTGCCCCATTCAGGAGCGCTTGTGTTAAATACCAGATAAGCAAATATTATCGTCGATAATATTGGATAAAAAACCTTTTTAGCCGGAATGATTCTTTTTAATGTGAGCAGTATGAAGACCGGCGACAATATCTCAAGCGCGGCCGCATACCTGTAAATGGAAAACATCTTCTGCCACAATATGTAGGAAAAAATAAAAAAGACAGCCATGAAGGCAAAAAAATTATCCGGGCCGGTTTCAGTCCGGATTTTTACCGGCATTTTCAGGCATCTGCTTTTTGCCAGCCTGTAAAATTCGGTTGATAAGAACAGGAGCAGGACAAGATAGCACATTGCAAGCCTCATGTCCTTCAAGGGAAGTTCGCTTGCGAGAGTTTGCCGGACAGAAAAATAAAAGGGGTAGAACAGGCTTTGGAGCAGGTTTCGGGGCATGAACCTTTTATCAGCGAAATCGGATACCGGGTAAAATCCGGACTTGAAAAAGCCGTTGAAAAAAGGGAAAACCGGATTTTTGAAATGCTTCCATAAAACAAGCATCCAGTACCCGGAAATTAAAAGAAAACCGGAGGCAGCGCCCGATAAGGAAACAAATAAATTCCTTGCTCTTGCATAAAGAGGCGTCCTGACAGATAAGAGCGCCAATAGAAACGGCAAGAGATAAATAAAGGCTGTGAGCTTGAGACCTGCGGCAGCCCCCATCATCATTCCAGCCAGGAACGAAATTCGCCATGAAGGAAAAACATTGCCGTCTCTTTTTGTGATAGGTTTTTGGATGGGTTGGACGGTCAGTAAAAGCCCCGCCAGGATCAATATGCTTATTATGTTGTCCCCCATGGCCGTGCCCGTTTCAGATATGCTGGCGGCGCCCGTGAAACCGGTTATGGCGGCTGCGGCGCTCAGGAAATACCTTGTCAGGGCAGGCAATTCCGGCGCAGCCAGAAAAGCCATCTTGTAAACCAGCCAGATGTTTATTCCCTGTATGCCCCCGATGAGAAAGCCCACGGCAACCGGACGCAGATTTTTGACTGCCAGGTAAAAGGGAACGTGCATTACGGGGTTTAGAAAGGACTGTATCTGTGCCGGGGCCACATCGAACAGCAGACGGTTTTTTAAAAAAGAGTATCCATTATAAACATGATAATTCCTCAGGTCCCAGTTGCAGTCCTGTCCCAAATGTACAGACAGAATGCCCGCGGAAACGGCGGATATAAACAGCAAAGCCGAATCCACGGAGAAAAGCAGTTTTCGTGCCGGATTTGCCTTACTCATTCAGGCCCGCTAAAATCATTTCACCCGGCTGCGCATGAAGTTGAACAGTTCATCGAATCTCCTGTTGGCCGCGTCCAGGATGATGCCCGTAACAAACAGCACAATCGACAATACCATCGTGCCCGATGCGAAGATTGCAAGCGGCACATGCCGGATATAGCGGGTTTCTATGAACTCCGTTATGACGACGGAGCCTGACAGCAGCGAAATAAAAAGCAGAACAGCCGAGACCAGTGAAAAGAAAGGCATTGGTTTGTAATCTTTGAAAATGATGAAGATGGTCTTCAGCACCAGGAGACCGTCCTTGAATGTATTGAGCTTGGAATAGCTTCCGCTTGGCCTTTCCCTGTAGCTGATGTCTACTTCCCTGATTACATAGCCGTACTTCAGCGCCTTCAATGTCATTTCGGTTTCCACTTCGAAGCCGGACGACGAAAGGTTTATGTTCTTTACAAAGTCCCTGCTCATTATCCTGTAACCCGACATTATGTCTTTCAGGTGCGAATGGAACAGCTTGTTGATCAATAACCTGACCAGCTTGTTTCCGCTTGTGTGAAAGGGCCTGAAGGACCTGTCCGTGAAGGTCTTCAGCCTGTTGCCTACGATCATGTCCGCATGATCATTTTTTATAAGCGTTACCAGTCTGCCGATATCTGAAATATCGTATGTGTCATCCGCGTCCACCATAACGTAAACATTCGCGTCAATTTTTTTGAACATCGACTGGACAACATATCCTTTGCCCTGTCTTTTTTCCTTCAGCACCACTGCATTCAGGGAATGCGCTATCTCTGCGCTGTTGTCGGTGGAATTATTGTCAAAAACGTAGACCTCTGCTCCGGGGAGAGCATTCCTGATATCGCTGATGACTTTGCTTATGGTTACCGCCTCATTGTAGCAGGGCAAAAGGACGGCAATATCCTGCATCTGCCAATATAGCCTTTCCGAGTGGTTGTTTAAATGTAAGTATATTTTTTTTAGGGAGGGTGTCAATCCCCCCTTAAAAAATTAAAAAGGGGGATTTTTTCACAAACAGCCGTTATCCCCTCAAATGGAAAGGCACGCTTGTGGAGACAACGCCTTTCTTGAAGAGCAGTACCCCTTTTATGAAAAGCGCCGTCTGGTTATGCAGAAGATGGTGCCACCATTTCGACGGCACGAACTCGGGCAGGACGACCGTCACGACCCCGTCTTTGTACCGGTTCCTTATCTCGTCTATATAATCTATCAGGGGTTCGACCACGGACCGGTAAGGCGATTCCAGTATTACAAGGGGTACCCCCATGCAGAATTTGTCCCATTTGCCCTTCATCTTTTCTGTTTCAACTGTGTCAAGGCATACGTAAACCGCCACCACGTCGTCAGAAAGCGCCTTTGAGTATTTGATTGCGCCAAGCACTGCCTGCTGCATTCCTGAAACCGGCACGATGACCGAGTGATGCCCGAACTCTTTTATGTCCGTTATGCATTCCATCGAGAGCTGTTGGGCAACCGAAAGGTAATGGTTGTGCACCTTCCTGGTAACGAGCACCAGGCATGGTATGGCTATGAGGACTATCCATGCCCCGTGCGAGAATTTCTCCGCCGCTATTATCAAAAGCACGACCGCCGTTGTAACCATGCCCGCTCCGTTTATGACGGAGCCTCTCAGCCAGCCTTTCCCCCCTCTTTTTATCCAGTGCCTGACCATGCCCGCCTGCGAGAGGGTGAATGCCGTGAACACGCCGACGGCGTAAAGAGGTATCAGCAGATGGGTCTCTCCCCGGAACAGCATTATCAGGAGGGCGGAAAGAAAACCAAGTATCAGTATGCCGTTTGAGAATACCAGCTTGTCGCCCCTGTTCATCAGCTGCCGGGGAAGATAACGGTCGCCCGCCATGATGGAGGAGAGGCGCGGGAAATCCTGATAGGAGGTATTTGCGGCAAGGATGAGGACGAGGCTTGTGGCAAACTGTATAGTGTAATAGATGACACCTTTCGAAAAGACTGTCCTTGCAAGCTGGGACAATACCGTCTCGTTCTCGTTGGGCAATATCCTGTAATAGTGTGCAAAATAGGCTATGCCCAGGGTCATGATGCCAAGGATAAGGGCCATCCAGACGAGCGTTATGCCTGCGTTTCTGGCCTCCGGCGGCTTGAATGCCCGCACCCCATTGGAGACGGCCTCGATGCCCGTCAACGTGGAGCAGCCAGAGGCGAACGCCCTCAGGATTATGAATATTGGCAATACGTTCGACACGGTCCCTTTAAGTTCCTGGTATTGGACAGGCGGGGCTGAAAAGGACTTGAGGAAACTTGCGCCTATAAGCAGGAGGATACTCCCTATGAAGAGATAAACGGGGAAAGAAAAAATCTTTCCCGATTCCCTGACCCCTCTCAGGTTTATTATCGTTATGACCAGTATGGACAGCAGACACAATAAAACCGTATGGCTGAGCAGGACGGGAAATGCGGACGTAATGGCGGCTATGCCAGCCGCCACGCTGACTGTGACGGTAAGGACATAATCGATGAGCAGCGCGGAGCCCGCTATCAGGCCTGGGTAGTCCCCAAGGTTGTCCTTTGCGACAACGTATGCCCCGCCCCCTGACGGATATTCCCGTATCGTCTGGTAATACGATGTGGCCACAATTGCCACAAGGATGACGATAGCGACTGCAATAGGCACCAGGTCGTTAAGAAGCGCCGCGCCGCCCAGCACCAGGGCAAAAAGTATTTCCTCCGTGCCGTACGCCACCGACGAAAGCGCATCGGAGGAGAAGACGGCAAGGCCCATCACCTTGGAGAGACGCTCGTGTTTCTCGTGGACGGTCTCGATAGGACTTCCAATCAGAAAACTCTTAATCGACATTTATTGCTTCTCCTTTGAGGGCAAGGAGGAGGAAGAAGAAAGGCCGCTTTTTTGCAGCGCTAAAATCTCACCTGATGCCCTTCCATAGCCTGCGAGGTTAGCTGACGGGCTCGGGCTGGAAGTTTCTCTTTTTGCCCTATCCCCTTTAGGGAATGCGCCCCAACAAACCGGGTCCCCCGTATCCATCCTTGATGGATTTCGGCTTCGATTTGACTATAAATGAAACCTCAGGGGATTGTCAATAATCCGACTTGCCTCATCAGAAATCTAAACGAAACCGATTCGTTGCCTCATTTAAGAATCTAAACGAAAATAGCCTCTTGGATTTCGATTCAGGAGGCGGGAATGGGGCTGACGATGGACGAGAAGAGGT
>JAJYJS010000021.1 GCA_021789215.1 Nitrospirota bacterium
CGGCCTGATGGAGCCGGACAGCCTTCCGGCAATCAGCCCGCCTATGAACAGCGAGATTATGCTTGTCACCACAAGCCAAATCCCGGCCCCCACACCTATGCTTGCCGGGGCCGCCACCGTCGCTGGCGGGGCGATTGCCAGCCCGATCCCGATCCCCAGCGAGGTCCATATCAGCTCGATGGCCACGGTTATGAAACCCGCGGCGAAAATGCCGCCCCAGGAGGTCACCTTAGCGACACCCGGCACGTAGAAACCAGCCGCGGGGGCCATCGGCTCCCGTCTTGCCTCCGTTTCCTCCATGTACCTTGTTGCCATAGCTCCTCTCCTCTCAAAGTCTCTCTCTTTACGCGTTTATACGACCAACTGCCCTCTCGATTAAAGGCTATCTCAAGCGGTGCAATTGTCAATTCATGGGGCGGAAAGAACAACCCTGAAATTGCAGAAAACAGCCCGTTAGCGCCCAAACCGGCCCCTGGATTTGATAAGTTTTTCCGGATGAGGTATCATTACAGTTCTTATGTCAGAGGCAATCAGGAGCACGGAATTTGAAGGAGCGCCCGCCCCGAGGCGGGGCAAGGTGCGGGACGTTTACGACCTTGGCGACAAGCTGCTCATAGTGGCCACAGACAGGGTGAGCGCGTTCGACGTCATCCTGCCGGACGCAATACCCGAAAAGGGGAAGATACTTACCCGGATATCCCTCTTCTGGTTCAGCCAGATGGAAGATATCGTGGAAAACCACATCATATCCGCTGACGTGCGCGACTTCCCAGCCCCCTTCAACCGGCATGGGGAGATACTCGAAGGCAGGAGCATCCTGGCAAAAAAGGCCAGCGTCCTGCCGATAGAGAGCATCGTGCGCGGATACCTTTCCGGGAGCGGGTGGAAGTCCTACAGGGAAGACGGGACGGTCTGCGGCATAAAGCTGCCCGCCGGGCTAAGGGAGTCTTCCAGGCTGGAGCCGCCCATCTTCACCCCGAGCACAAAGGCCGCGGAAGGGCACGACGTGAACATCACGTTCGAGGAGTGCAAAAGGACAGCCGGCCCGGAAAATGCGGAGAAGCTCAGGGATTTGTCCATACGGATATATGAGAAGGCCCGCCGGATTGCCGAGGCGAAGGGCATCATAATAGCCGATACGAAGATGGAGTTCGGGCTGATAGACGGCAGGATGATACTTGTGGACGAACTGCTCACGCCCGACTCCTCAAGGTTCTGGTCGAAAGAGACCTACCGCGAAGGCGCCGGGCAGGACAGCTTCGACAAGCAGATAATAAGGGACTACCTTCTTGGCACGGGATGGGACATGAGGCCGCCGGCCCCAAGGCTCCCGGCCGCTATTCTTGAAAAGGCATCAGCGAGGTACAAAGAAATCCACAAAATACTGGCCGCCTGATGTCCGCCGTCATAAAAGTAGAGCATCTCACAAAAAAATTCGGCGGCCTGACGGCAGTTGACGACATCTCCTTCGATGTGGAGGAAGGCAGCATCTTCGGCTTCCTGGGCCCCAACGGGGCCGGCAAGACAACAACCATAAACATCCTCTGCACGCTCCTGAACCCCACCTCCGGCAGGGCATTCGTAGGCGGCTACGACTGCGTCAGGGAGCCCCACATGGTGCGGAAGGCAATCGGCATAGTCTTTCAGGACTCCACGCTGGACAAGGATTTGACCGCCTATGAAAACCTCGCCTTCCATGCCTACATATACGGGGTCGGGAGGGCCCAGGTCAGGGAGAGGACGGAGGACGCGCTCCGGTTCGTGGGCCTTCTGGACAGGAAGGACGACCTCGTGAAAAGGTTTTCCGGAGGGATGAAAAGGAGGCTTGAGGTGGCCAGGGGGCTTATCCACAGGCCGCGCGTGCTGTTTCTGGACGAGCCCACGCTGGGGCTCGACCCGCAGTCCAGGACCAACCTGTGGGAGGCCATACTGGAGCTTCCGGAACGGCACGGGGTGACGGTCTTCATGACGACCCACTACATGGAGGAGGCCGAGGTCTGCGGGAGGCTCGCGATTATAGACCACGGGAAGATCATAGCCTCCGGCAGCCCCGGGGAGCTGAAAAAAGCAATCGGGGAGGACTTGATATTCATCAAGACCACTGACAACGCGAGCGCCCGCGCCCGGATTGAAGAGCTGTCCGGCTTAAAACCGGAAGAGAAGGACGGGGAACTGCTCTTTACGGTGCAGAGGGCCGAGTCCGTCATACCCGGCCTGCTTAAGACGCTTGCCGGGACCGTGCTGTCGATAAGGTTCGAAAGGCCCACCCTGAATGACGTCTTCCTCAAGCTCACCGGAAAGGAGATAAGGCCCGAGGCGCAGGAGGACAGTTCGATAAAAGAAGAGGTGCGGGCCTACAGGAGGCGGCATTGATAGAATTTTACGCGGTCTACGTAATAGTGCTTAGAGAGCTTAAAAAATTCGTAAGGGAACGGAGCCGCCTTATCTCCACCCTGGCGCGCCCCCTTGTATGGCTCTTCATGGTAGGGGCGGGGCTCAGCAGGCTTGTGAGCCCGAAGGCGGGCATGCCTTACACCCAGTTCATATTCCCCGGCATCCTTGGCATGACCATCCTCTTCAGCTCCATTTTCTCCTCGATTTCCATCATCTGGGACAAGGAGTTCGGCTTCCTGAAGGAGATACTCGCGGCCCCCGTAAGGCGCTCCTCCATTGTGATCGGGAAGTCCCTGAGCGGGACGGCGGTATCGACCATCCAGACGGTAATAATCCTGATGCTGTTTCCGGTGATAGGGATAAAGCTCACGCTGGCGCAGATACTCTGCACGATAGGGGTAAGCTTTCTGGTGGCGTTCTCCATCTCGTCGTTTGGCATCGTGCTTGCCACGTTTTACGAGAGCTACGAGAGCTTCAGCGTGATAATGAACTTCATCGTGATGCCGATGTTTTTCCTCTCCGGCGCGATGTACCCGGTGCGGCTCCTGAACGCGCCGCTCAGGATAGCCTCCAGCCTCAACCCACTGACTTACGGCGTGGACGCCCTCAAAAACACGGTATTCACCCTGAGGGAAGGCCCGCTGAGCCCGGACTTCAGTCTGGGTTTCGACCTGCTTGTAATTGTCCTGACCTCGGTGCTGTTCGTTGCCGTGGCGTCCAGGTTCTTCGAACGGAAAGGATAGCGGAAAGTTTTCTATAATAGAAGGATAACATGCACCTGCTGACAAGCCTGCTTGACATATTCCTTCACTTGGACAAGCACCTTAGCCTGGTGATACAGGATTACGGCATCTGGACATACCTGATACTGTTCCTGATAATCTTCTGCGAGACGGGGCTGGTCGTTACGCCCTTTCTGCCGGGCGACTCCCTCCTCTTCGCGGCGGGCGCATTTGCCGCCACAGGCTCTCTGGAGCTGAAACTGCTCCTTCTGCTCATAAACCTGGCCGCCGTGCTTGGCAATGCTGTGAATTACCAGGCAGGGTATTTCGCCGGCCCAAAAATATTCCAGAAAGAGGATGTGAGGCTTTTCAAACGGGAATACCTGGAGAGGACACAGCACTTTTATGAAAAATACGGCGGCATGACGATAATCATCGCCAGGTTCCTGCCCATCATACGCACGTTCGCACCCTTTCTCGCCGGCATCGGCAGGATGAGATACGTCCGGTTCTCGGCCTACAACATAGTGGGCAGCCTCTCATGGGCGTCCCTGTTCATAATGGGCGGATACCTCTTCGGCAACATCCCCGCCGTGAAACATAATTTCACAATGGTAATACTGGCCATTATAGTCATCTCCGTCCTGCCAAGCGTCATAACCGTCCTGCGCGGCCGCGGGAAAGCCCGCATTCAAGGCAACTGAAACCGCTGGTTTATTTTTTTTAAAGAAATAGCTTATATTAATCTAACGAGCCAACCAGCCGGAGGGGTAAGAATGGTTTTAAGAAAGTTTTTTGATGCGGGTGGGAAAAGGGCCCACTCGAGGAAGATGGTAACGGAACCGGCCAATATCGTATTCAATATTGGAGACAGCGGCAGTCCGCTCAAATGTGTCACTCTGAACGTAAGCCCTTCGGGGGTAAGCCTTTATTCGGAGCAGCCCCTTGAGACGGGCTCGATAATAGGTATCCACTGCAAGCGCATCTGGAAAAAAAATCCAAAAAAGGGCCTTGTAAAATGGTGCAGAAAGCTCAACGAGGGCCTTTTCAGGGTCGGCCTCATGCTTATTGACAGCTCAGAGTCTTCCAGAGCGGATGATTGATATGATCAGCCAGACCCCAAACAGCCCGGCGAAAAAGTAGCTCAGAAACCCAAGCACCGACATCCCGAAGACGCGGGGCGGAACCCCCGTGGCGTGCATTATGGAGCCGCTTATTATCATGGCGCTTATCACCATCGCGAAGGCCACGCGGTTTGTCGAGCGGTCCATGTCCTTGATAAGGTTGTCCAGCCCCAGGTGGTGCAGCTTGAAATGGATATCGTTGCGCACCACCTTCATGAGTATCTTGTTAAGGTTGCCGGGCAGATAGAACAGCAGGTCGCTCACTTCCATGGCCTCCCTGCGGAGCTTGCCGTACAACCTGCCGGGGCTGTATTTCTCCCGTATGAGCTTCGAGGCGTAAGGCTCCGCGGCGCCAAGAAAATCGAAGGCGGGGTCAAGCTGGAGCCCTATGTTCTCCAGTATCAGCATCGCCTTGTTTATGAGCAGAAGCTCCGACGGGATTTTCATGTTGTGCTTCATCGCCAGCGTCAGAAAGGCCTGAAGGTATTCGGCAAAGTTGATCTCTCCCAGGGTCAGCCCGTAAATAGGCTCCAGCAGGTTTACGAGGTCCGATTTGAAGTCCCTCCTGAAGGCGTCCAAGTCCGCGTCGACCGGCACATAACCAAGCTCTATGTAATTGTCTATGAGGCGGTCGAAGTCCCTGTTGATCAGGGCTATGAACGTGTTGGCGAGCGTTTCCTTAAGCTCCCGCGAAACCCTCCCCACGATGCCGAAATCGAGAAAGGCCAGCTGCCCGGAGGCCATCACAAAGATGTTGCCCGGATGCGGGTCCGCATGGAAGAACCCGTCCTCGAAAATCATCTTGTAATAGGCGTCCACGCCCAGGCGCGCCAGCCACTTGCGGTCGTAGCCCTTTTCCTCTATCTGCGCTATATTGTCTATCCTTACGCCGAATATCCTCTCCATCACGAATACCCTTTCAGTCAGAAACTCCGGGTAAATCGCGGGGAAATAGACATCGGGGTTGCTCTCGAAGTTGCGCCTGAACTGGCAGCAGTTCTTGGCCTCTTCCAGAAAATTCATCTCCCTTCTTACAGTACGGGTGAATTCCTCGATGACCCCGGTGGGGTTGAAAAACCTGCTCTCGCTGATATGCCGCTCCATGAGGCGGGCTATCGCGGCAAGTATCTCTATGTCGGCCTCTATCATCTCCTCGATGCCTGGCCTCTGCACCTTGACGACCACCTGCGAGCCGTCCATCAGCACGGCGGTATGGACCTGCGCTATCGAGGCCGCGGCTATGGGCTCGTCGTCGAACCTCCTGAAAATCCGGCCAAGCGGCATCTCCAGCTCTTCCTCGATTATCCTTTTGGCGGTCTCCGGGGAAAACGGGGGGACTTCGTCCTGGAGTTTCTTGAACTCGTCGGCGAATTCGGGGCCGATTATGTCGGGCCGGGCGGAAAGAATCTGTGCAAGTTTTATGAATGTGGGGCCAAGCTCCTCGAATGCCCGTCTCAGGTTCTCCGGCATGCCCGGCCCCTTGACGGAGGGCCACTGGCCGAATGTCCGCAAGCGGGTAAGGAAGGGAATATAGCGGCTAAGCTTTATCTGGTCGAGGATGCGCCCGAAACCATATTTCAGGAATACGTTGATTATCTGCTGGAGCCTTCGGGCGGTCCTGAATGTTTTTTGAAATCTGAAGAGGTTCAAGAAATTCTTGTTTTCTTGGGCTAAGTTATGTCTTCCTTTTCCTTTTCAGTCTTCTCCTCCAGCTCTTCAGCCTTTGTCTCCAGTCTTTTCACCCTGATCGAAAGCGACTGAACCCTCTTGCTGAGGGTCTCCACATCATCCCTGGCCGGGAGGTTCATTTTCTGAAGCGCCTTTTCCAGCAGCTCGGAGATGGTCTTGTTCACCTCGGCGGTGCTCTTCTCGGCGGCTTCCGTCCAGTCCTTGACTATCTTTGCGCCCTGGGTCTGGCTAAGTTCGCCTTTTTTTACAAGATCGTCTATGCTCTCCCTGATCCTCTCCTGGATGCCAACCCCCGCCAGCAACGCCTTTCTGATCGTCTCGGTAATCATAGGCTCCTCCCTGCTCCTCTGGATTTCCCTATTTTTTCAAACCCTTCTCCACAATATCGTATACCTTTTGCAAGGCGCTGTCCAGCTTTTCAATCTCCTTCGTGCCGCCCTGTGCAAGCTCGGGCTTTCCGCCCCCCCTGCCCCCGGCAAGCGCGGCGACCTCATTCAGTATCTCACCCGCCTTAAGCGTTTTTATCAGGTCCTTTGTCACGGTCGCAAGCAGCGCACCCTCCTCGGAGGCAAGCACGATGACCCCTGAGCCCAGCTTGTCCCTGAGTCCGTCCGCAAGGTCCCTCAGCTCCTTCTGGCTGAACCCGGAGACCTTCCCGGAAAGCACCTTTATCCCATTCACCGTCCGCGCCCTGGCGGCGAGGTCTTTCGCGATATCGCGCGCGGAAGACGCCCTTATCTTCTCCATCTCGCGCTCAAGCGTCCTTGCATGCTCCAGCACCTCGGCCAGTTTCTCAAGCGGCCGGTCGGATTTGAGGAGCCGGTTTATTTCCTTAAGCTCGTTCCTTCTGTCTCTCATGTGCCGGATGGCGTTCATGCCGGTAATGGCCTCTATCCTCCTTATGCCGCTTGCCACGCTGCCCTCGGAGGTTATCATGAACGGGCCTATCTCCCCCGTGGCCCCGACGTGAGTGCCCCCGCAGAGTTCTTTGCTTACGGAAGCGGCGGAGACCACCCTCACCCTTTCGCCGTATTTTTCACCGAAAAGGGCCGTAGCGCCCTCCTCCATGGCCTCGTCAACAGTCATCTCCCTCGTCTGGACGGGGATGTCCTCCAGTATCCTGGAGTTCACGAAATCCTCCACGGCGTCTATCTCTTCTGCGGAAAGCCCCGAAAAATGCGTGAAATCGAACCTTAGCCTGTCGGGCTCAACCAGCGAACCGGCCTGTTTCACATGTTCGCCCAGGACGGCCCTGAGACCGGAATGGAGCAGATGGGTCGCCGTGTGGTTGCGCATCGTGGCCCTCCTGCGCTCCTCATCCACCTGGGCCGTGATATTGGCCCATACCTGGAGCATGCCCTTCCTTATTTTAACGTGGTGCACAAAAAGCCCTTCAACGGGCTTTTTCGTGTCGAGCACGTCCGCTATCATCCCGTCGGAAAACAGCATGCCCCTGTCGCCTATCTGGCCGCCGCTTTCCCCGTAGAACGGGGTCTTGTCGAGGATGACCTCGGCCTCCTCGCCTTCCCGCGCCTCCTCGGTGACATGGCCTTTCCTGATTATCGCCCTTACCACCGATTCGGAATTGAGGGCCTCATAACCCAGGAAAGAGAGCTTTTCCCCCAACTCGGAGGCAAGCTCCCGGTAAATGGATTCCGCCGCGGCCTCCTCCTGCACCCACGAGGCCCGTGCCCGCTCACGCTGGGCCTGCATCTCCCGGTTGAACCCTTCCTCGTCAACCACGAAATTCTCTTCGGCGGCGACGTCCCGCACTATGTCGATCGGGAACCCGAACGTGTCGTAAAGCCTGAACACCTCCGCGCCGGGGATGACCTGCCTGCCGTCCTTCTTAAGCGACACCAGCATGTCGTCAAGCAGCCTTATCCCCTGCTCAAGCGTATGGGAAAACCTCTCCTCCTCGAACTTGAGCACTTTTTCGGCCCTGTCCTGCTCCCTGATAAGCTCCGGATACGCCCCGGACATTCCCGAAACGACCGCGTCCACCATCTCCCAGAGCGCCGGCCCCTCCATGCCGAGCTTTCTGGCATACCGGGAGGCCCTGCGGATTATCCTCCTCAGCACATAGCCCCGGCCTTCATTGGAAGGCATCACCCCGTCGGAAAGGAGAAAAGTTATCGACCTCAGGTGGTCCGCTATGACCCTGATGGCTGCGTCCTTTTTCGCGTCCCTGCCGTAGACCGCCCCGGAATGGGCCTCGATGGAGGAGATTATCCCGGCGAATATGTCGGTGTCGAAATTGTTGTTCTTGCCCTGGAGCACGGCGGCAATGCGCTCAAGCCCCATGCCGGTGTCTATGCTGGGCTTCGGGAGCGGGTTCAGCACGCCGGACTCGTCCCTGCTGTACTGCATGAACACAAGGTTCCACAGCTCAAGGTACCTGTCGCAGTCGCAGCCCACCTTGCAATCGGGCCTGCCGCATCCTATGTGTTCGCCCTGGTCTATGATTATCTCGGAGCACGGCCCGCAGGGGCCGGTGTCCGCCATCTGCCAGAAGTTGTCCTTTGCCCCAAGCCTTACAATCCGGTTTGCGGACACCCCGGCGACCTCCTGCCACAGAAGCCCGGCCTCGTCGTCGTCTTCATAGACGGTCACCCAGAGTTTTTCAGCAGGAAGCCCGAAGCGCTCCGTGAGGAGCTTCCAGGCAAACCCTATCGCCTCGCGCTTGAAATAGTCCCCAAAGGAGAAGTTGCCCAGCATCTCGAAAAACGTATGGTGCCTGGCCGTGTAGCCAACGTTCTCTATGTCGCTGTGTTTTCCGCCCGCGCGCATGCACTTCTGGCAGGAAGTGGCCCTGCGGTAAGGGCGCGTCTCCTCGCCAAGGAACACGCGCTTGAACTGGACCATCCCCGCGTTGGTGAAAAGGAGGCTTGGGTCGTCAGCAGGCACAAGAGAGGAGCTTTTGACCGCCTCGTGGCCGTTTTCCCTGAAAAATTCCAGAAAGGCCTTCCTGATGTCCTGGCTCTTCATTTGCCCGTTTCTTGAGGCTGGCTGTATTTCCTGCCGCCTATCCCGGATGACATTATCTCCGAGACCTTTCCGCCGGTGAACTCGACAGTCATTGTGGAGGCGAGGCTTTTGTATATCCATTCCTCCCTGCTCTTGCCGTTCTGGGGCTGAAGGATGTTCACGTCGGTCGGCGCGCCCCAGGCGTATCTAACCTGCTCCGGCGTCATGCCCATCATGACCTCGCCGTTTCTGATATGGCTCTGTATGTCCGGTGGGTACTGGCTGATCTCCGAAGGCGAATACCTGATCTCCTGGGCGCACCCCAGGAGGGCGCCCGCCATCAGCAGGGCCGACACGAACAGAATTTTTTTTCCTTTAATTTTTTTGCCGGATTTATTCATACTCGTCCTCCTTGTTTTCTTTCAGGATGCCCCTTATTGTGCGGGCCGAATGCCCTTTTCTTGAAAGGGCCCCGAAAACCCTTCTTTTCCGGGTTTCGGGGGCCAGCCCGCCCGTGCTCCTCAGTTTTTTTTCGTAAAGTTTTCTTGCTCCCCGCGATTCATCATAATCGCGGAGGGCCTCCTCTGCAAGCCCGGCGGGTATTCCCCGCGCAAGCAGATAAGCCATCGCGCCGCGCCTGCCCAGGCATTTTACCCC
This sequence comes from Nitrospirota bacterium, assembly GCA_021789215.1. Lineage (GTDB taxonomy): Bacteria > Nitrospirota > Thermodesulfovibrionia > Thermodesulfovibrionales > JdFR-88 > JAJYJS01. The sequence continues at coordinate 9,554 of JAJYJS010000021.1, forward strand.
CTCCGCCTGCCTGCGGAGGGATTCCGCAAGCGCCCCGTCATTTACATAGCCAAGTTTTTCCAGCCTCTCGATCGCGGGGCCAGCCTCTCCGGGCGGGTAATGCTTCTCTGCAAGCCTGCCGTAAAGCTCGGCCCTGCTCCTGCCCCTGTAGCTTAAAAGCCTGAGTGCGTACTGAAAGGCGTCAGGAGGCGCTTTTTTTTTGCCGATTTTCCGCCTCTTACCTGGCGAACCTCTCTATCATCGGGCCGCCCCCGTCCTTTGACTGCTTCTGCTCGAACATCTCGGCCGTGTTGTTGACCCCCTTGACCTTCAGGGCAAAGTCATCAGGGTTGGACGCCTGCTTCAGCGCCTCCTCATATGTAACCAGCCCGTTCTGATAAAGCTCCAGCAGGGACTGGTCGAACGTCTGCATCCCGTAATGCAGCTTGCCCTGGGCTATGAAGTCCGTAAGCATCTTTGTCTTGTTGGAATCGGTTATGCAGTCCCTTATGGTGGCCGTGGACATGAGCACCTCGACAGCCGGGACCCTCCCCTTGCCGTCCGCCTTCGGGACCAGCCTCTCGGAGATTATCCCCTTCAGGACGGACGCAAGCTGTATCCTCACCTGCTGCTGATGATACGGCGGAAAGAAAGATATTATCCTGTTTATCGTCTCCGGCGCGTCCAGGGTGTGCAGGGTGCTCAGCACCAGGTGCCCCGTCTCGGCCGCCATCAGCGCCGTCTGTATAGTGTCAAAATCCCTCATCTCGCCCACCAGTATCACATCCGGGTCCTGCCTGAGGGCGGCCCTCAGCGCCTTGGAGAAGCTCTTGGTGTCCGCCCCGACCTCGCGCTGGTTGACTATGCTTTTCTTGTCCCTGTGCAGGTACTCCACCGGGTCCTCGATGGTCACGATGTTGGCCGTCTTCATGACGTTGATATGGTCTATCATCGCGGCCAGCGTAGTGGACTTGCCACTCCCGGTGGTCCCGGTCACAAGCACAAGCCCCCTCTCCTCAAGGGCGATATTTTTGAGCACGGGCGGCAGCATCAGGTCGTCGACATTGGGTATGACGGTCGGTATCACCCTAAAGACGATCCCGACGGTGCCCCTTTGCAGAAAGGCGTTGCACCTGAACCTGCCAAGGCCGGGGACGCTGTATGCGAAATCCAGGTCGGCCTCTTTCTTGAACGCCTCCTTCTGCGCGGGGTTCATGACCGAAAGGACGTGCTTTATGGCCTCGTCCTTGGTTATGCGCGGCTCCGACTCCATTATCCTGAGCGAACCGTTGACCCTGAAGATTGGCGAGTTGCCGACTTTTATATGAAGGTCCGAGGCCCCTGCCCCGGCCGCCTTCTTTAAGAGGTCATTTATCTCCATTCCCGTTTTTCCCCGTATTCACCGCATCCTTTATTTTCGCCTCTATCTCGGCGGCGGCCTCGGGATGCGCCTTTATGAATTCCTTCGCGTTGTCCCTGCCCTGCCCTATCCTCTGGCCGGAGTAGCTGTACCAGGCCCCGGCCTTTTCGATTATGCCCCTGTCCACGGCCAGGTCAACAATTTCTCCGGCCCTCGATATGCCCTCGTTGAAGTAGATGTCGAACTCCGCTTGCCTGAAGGGCGGCGCAACCTTGTTCTTGACGACCTTCACGCGGACCCTGCCCCCGATGGCCTCCTGGTTTTCCTTCAGGTTGTCTATTTTCCTTATGTCAAGTCTCAGGGAGGAATAGAACTTGAGCGCGTTGCCCCCCGTCGTGGTCTCGGGGTTTCCGAACATGACGCCTATCTTCATCCTTATCTGGTTTATGAATATGACCATCGTGTTGGACTTGGATATGGCCGCGGTGAGCTTCCTCAGCGCCTGGCTCATGAGCCTTGCCTGAAGCCCCGGAAGCGAATCACCCATCTCGCCCTCTATCTCCGCCCTGGGCACCAGGGCCGCGACGGAGTCCAGCACGATGATGTCAACGGCGCCGCTCCTCACGAGGGTTTCTGCGACCTCAAGCGCCTGCTCCCCCGTGTCGGGCTGGGAGATGAGGAGTTCTTCTATGTTCACGCCAAGCCTGCTGGCGTAGTTCACGTCGAGGGCGTGCTCCGCGTCTATGAAGGCGGCGACCCCGCCCGCCTTCTGGGCCTGCGCTATGGCCGAGAGCGCGAGGGTCGTCTTGCCGGAGGACTCCGGCCCGTATATCTCGATGACCCTGCCGCGCGGGAAGCCGCCGACCCCCGTGGCTATGTCGAGGGTGAGCGAGCCGGTCGAGATGGCCTGAACGCCTTCCGCCGCCCCGTCAGCGCCAAGCTTCATTATGGCGCCCTTGCCAAAATTCTTCTCTATCTGCGCTATCGCCATCTCGAGGGCCTTTGCCCTGTCCTTGTTCTCCTTGCCGTCCTTGCTCATTCTCCCTCTCCTCCCTTTAAATTCTCCACCGGAACGGTTTTCCTTTTTTGACTAAAGACCTGCCCCGAAGGGTATCTTTTTCAGCACCGAATATTCAGGTCCGCCCGGCTTGAGTTCGCTCCTCATAAGATAGATATTTTCGACCATTATCTTACCAAATAAGATGTCCTTAAGTGTAGCAAGCCCCTCAAGCAGTCCGGGCCTTCCCCGGAGGCTCTTCACCCTGCCAAGCGTAAGGTGCGGGACGAAGGGCTTCCGCTCACGGGGGGAGCCCCCCGCCTTCTCAAGCGTATTTTCCACATTCAGGCGGACATCGTCCATCTTGACAGTGTCCCTGACCCCTATCCAGACCACCCGCGGGGAACGCTCACCCGGAAAGACCCCGGTCCCGTAAAGCTCCATTTCAAACGGTCCCGTATCGCGCACGGACCCGGCCAGGAGCAAGGCCAGCTCCGGCAGCTTCTCCTCGGGCACATCCCCCAGGAACTTTATGGTGAAATGGAGGTTTTTGGCCGCCACCCACTTCACATCGGCCCCCGACCGGCGGAGCCTGGCGGTTTCAGCCTCTATAACCGCCTTTACGTCCTCCGGAATCTCGATAGACACAAAGCACCTGATATCACTCATCGGACAAATAAAAACCTCCATCCCTGAAGGATAAGATTGGCTATTATGCCCGCCGCGATGTCATCTGCCATTACGCCCATGCCGCCGGGCAGCCTCTCGCAAAATCTTATGGGCGGGGGTTTCAGTATGTCAAGCAGCCTGAACAGCGCGAATGCCGCCACAATAAAGCCCGTTGAGAGCGGCAAAAAGAGCACGCTTATCAGGTAGCCCGCAAACTCATCTATTATTATGCGGCTTGAGTCCCTGCCAAGCGTCTCCTCGGCCTTCCCGGCCGCAAAGACCCCCGTTATGCTGAAAAAAACGGCAGCCGTGGCGAGCACGGGCATACCGGGCCTGAGCAGAAAAACCAGCAGGGCGGCAGCAAGGGTGCCGAATGTGCCGGGGGCAAAGGGCGCATAGCCGACCACGGTAATCGTGGCCATCTGTCTCAGAAAGGAATCCCTGAAGCCGGGGCCGCTCACTCGTTTATGATTGTGTGCCGGTAGCTTATTCTGGATACGCCCTCAATGGTCGCCTTTACCGAGCAGTATTTCTCCATTGAGAGCTGAACGGCCCTCTCCACCGCCTCCGGGCTGATATTGCGGCCCCTTACCACAAATTCCATATCGATGTCCGTATACTTCTTGGGGTGCTCCTCCGCCCTCCGCCCGTTGATGTTTATCTCGAAGCCGGTAACGTCCTGCTTTTTCTTTCTGAGTATGGAGATGACGTCCATGCCGGTGCACCCACCCAGGCTTGCAAGCAGCACGTCCATCGGCCTCGCGCCCCTGTTTTCCCCTCCGAATTCGGGGCCCGCGTCCATGACCACATCGTGGCCGGTGGATGTCTCTCCGGAAAAACGCATTCCCCCGGCATGTTTGATCTTCACAAAAGGCATATTTCCTGCCGCCTCCTTTCACTTTTTGAATTTTCAGATTTTGACACTAACCTTATCGGCCGGATTCTGTCAATAAGAAAAACCCCCCCCCTTTTCCCTTTTTGCCAAATGCGGAAACCGTATGTTAAAATTTTTGAACGGTTCGAAATGGGAAGATTGCCTAAAAGTTTTTTTTATTTCTTTTTTTCAATAACTTTAATAATCTTATACGGGTGTGCGACAGTGCCGAAGACCGCGCTAGCGCCTGATGAGATCAATCCCTCTCTGCCGGGGACGGGTTCAGACCCGGCCCGGAAGGATGTGCTCCGCCAGATAAAGGAACGCACTGAACAGATCGAGTCCTCTCCCGCCTGGATAGAAAACTCCTACGAAGGGCTCAGGATAAGGAGCCTGCGGAACGTGTCCAGCCATGAGTATAGCTTTTACAAGAGCTTCCTTGACAACGGCACCGTCTACATAATAGTGCATCCGGCTTATTACACCTTCTTCAACTCCGAAAGGATTTTCGGCCCCCCAGGCATGAACGCGGTCGAAAGGTTCCTTGCCGAGCCCGCCAACAACGCCCGGATGGCGGTCCTCCAGGCGCAGGAGAGGCGCATGAGGGACTTTCTTGAATACAAGTCCACCGAGAAGAAGCTGATAATACTCATCCTGCCAAGAGGATACAAGAATTTTTCGGGTTATGCCTACCGGGGCGGCCCGGACGAATACACCCGCTTCATCAATGACGTGACAAACGAGTCTGATTCCGTTTTGTATCTCGAATCCAGGTCCCCCATGAGGGGCTATCTGAAGGACGACGACCTGGCCGCCCTGATTGATTTCCTGGCGGGCGTCAACCCCGACAGGATACTCATAGGGGGCGGATATATCGGGCGCTGCCTGGAGAATTTCTATGTCAGCTTCACGGACGACTTCGGCATAAACGGGGTTTATCTGGTGCCCGAACTCTCGGACGTCTCGCCCTCCGAGCTCAACAGCAGCCTGGCATCGAGGCTCCTGGCCCCAAACGGCGATATCGACAACATCATTGCATCAGAGGCGATGAAACATGACGTTTACCGTGTCCAGAATATCGCTCCAAAGGTGTTCGACCTGAAATGAAAAACCCGGAAAAGATACTTTCCAGGGGCAATGAGGCGCTAGCACAGGCCGCCATAGACGCGGGGTGCCGTTTTTACGCGGCCTATCCGATCACTCCCCAGAACGAGATACCGGAATACATGGCCCGGTGCATGCCCCGGGCCGGGGGCGTGTTCCTTCAGGCCGAAAGCGAGCTTGCGGCGATAAACATGGTTTACGGGGCGGCGGCGACCGGCGTCCGGGCAATGACGACATCCAGCAGCCCCGGAATAAGTCTTATGCAGGAGGCCATATCGTACATGGCCGGGGCGGAGCTTCCGGCGGTGATAGCCAATGTGCAGAGGGGCGGCCCCGGGCTGGGCAATATATCCGGCAGCCAGGCGGATTACTTCCAGGCCGTGAAGGGCGGCGGCCACGGGGATTACAGGCTGCTGGTCTATGCCCCTTACAGCGTGCAGGAGATAAGGGACCTCACGATGCGGGCATTCGACAAGGCCGATGAATACAGGAACCCCGTCATGATACTGGCCGACGGCATACTGGGCCAGATGATGGAGCCCGTTTCGATGACGCCATATGCCAGACCAGACCTTCCTCCCAAGAAATGGGCGCTCACCGGCTGCGAAGGCAGGCAGCCAAACGTGATAAAGTCCCTCTACATGGGCGACGGCGAGCTTGAGATGAGAAACGCCCTCCTCCAGGAAAAATACCGGCGGATGGCAGCCAATGAGGCCATGTCCGATTCCTACCTGACGGAAGACGCCGGAATCGTCATTGTGGCGTTCGGGATTGCCGCACGCATCGCCCGTTCGGCGGTTGACGCGCTGCGGGCAGAGGGGCTCAAGGCAGGCCTCTTCAGGCCCGTTACCCTGTTTCCGTTTCCCGGAAAAGAACTCTCCGCATTATCCGGGGAAGCCGGGAAAAAATTCCTTGTCTTCGAATTGAACGCCGGGCAGATGGTCGAGGACGTAAGGCTGTCTGTGGGCGGCAAGGCCCCTGTCCTTTTCCATGGCCGCCCGGGCGGCGCAATAGTCAGCCCCGAAGAGCTTACCGAAAAAATAAAAGAGCTTTTTTCCTGATTTTTTCTCTGCGCGCCCATTATCTTACCAGCTATTGGAAACTGCATATTTAATGTCCGCTTTTTTGTCCGTCATACCAGCTAAAGCCGGTATCCAGTGACTTTAAGAGTTCAAAAGAGGTCGCTGGATTCCGGCTAAAGGAACGCCGGAATGACTGCGTAGGACATCAATATTACAGGTTTCCAAGGGCGTATAAAAAAGCCCTGTTTACCCAATTCCTTAGCCTCTTGTCCTCTCTCCCCGTCAGGATTTTTTTCTTTGTGACTCCTGATACATCTTCTTTCCTCCTTCAATGTTTAAACTTGATTGTTCCCACAAAACAGATGGTCTTCCCTGGAAGTCCGAATCAGGAAACAGGCCTGCCCCAAAAAAACCGCAGGCCTGTTCCGCTGCAAGGAGGTTTTTTTCGAATGAAAAGCATTTTAAGGCGCACATGGGTTCCGGCCCTGTTTGCCCTGCTTTTATTTGCAGGGTGCGGAGGAGGGGGCTCCTCAAGCGGTTCAACCAATCCTTCAAACACATCCGCCGGCGCAATCGGCGGCGGCCCGGACACCGGAGGGACAGTCAATCCGGCCCCTGGCGGCTCAAACAACCAGCCAGCACAACCGGGCCAGACCCCGGGACAGACAACCCAGCCAGGCCAGACGGCGCCTTCCGGGCCTTCATCGCCTTCCGGGCCTTCGGCCACGGTCGCCTCGATGGGGCCTCTCCGGGTGGACCCTTCCAACCCCCGGTATTTCACGGACGGAAACGGCAATGTGGTTTACCTCACCGGCTCCCATACGTGGTCGGACCTGAAAGACGTTGGAAAATACAATGGTTCTTATCTCGATTACAACGCCTGGCTGGACCTGCTTCAGAGCAACGGCCATAATTTCATGAGGGGCTGGCAATGGGAGCTGACCATGCACTCCGACGGCACCTACACCCCCCAGCCATGGCTGAGGACGGGGCCGGGCACCGCCCTCGACGGGAAACCGAAATTCGATCTGAGCCAGTTTGACCAGTCATATTTTGACAACATCAGGGCCAGGGTCATAGCAGCCGGGCAACGGGGCATCTATGTCTCGGTGATGCTGTTTGAAGGATGGGGGTTGCAGTTCGAGCCCGCCTCCCTCCGTTGGGCAGGGCATCCGTTCAATTCGAGCAACAACATAAACGGCATCAACGGAGACCCCAACGGGACAGGCCAGGGGCTGGAAATACAGACGCTCCAGATACCGGCCGTCACGGCGATACAGGAAGCCTATGTAAAGAAGATGATAGACACCCTTGACGACCTGGACAACGTACTCTGGGAGGTGGCCAACGAGTCCGGCCCGTACTCTACCGGCTGGCAGTACCACATGATAAATTTCATAAAGTCTTATGAAAGCACAAAACCCAAACAGCACCCCGTGGGAATGACATTCCAGTATGATGGGGGGAGTGACAGCACGCTCTTCGCCAGCCCCGCAGACTGGATATCGCCTGCGTCTTCCAGCTATTTATCGAACCCTCCCGCCGGGGACGGCAGCAAGGTAATCCTTATCGATACGGACCACCTTGGCACCCCCGACAAGGCGTGGGTCTGGAAGAGCTTCACCCGGGGGCTCAACCCCATATACATGGACGGGTACGTTTCGCCGTCGTCAATCGACCTGACATCCCGCAAGAATATGGGTTACAGCCTCCAATACGCCAAAAAGATGGACCTTGCGGCGATGACTCCGCAGGAAAACCTTTCATCAACGGGCTACTGCCTGGCAAACCCCGGCTCGGAGTATCTGGTCTACCAGCCCTCTTCCGGCTCCTCTTTCACGGTAAGCCTTGCCGCCGGCACTTACAATTACGAATGGTTCAACCCCGCAACCGGAGCTGTTGCCGGGACCGGCACCGTGACATCAGGCGGCGGCAGCGATTCGTTCTCAGCGCCCTTCAGCGGAGATGCCGTCCTGTACCTGCACGTGTCCAGGTAAAACAGGCTTTTTCCCCTCACCCCCTGCCCCCCTCCTCCAGGAGAGGGGCCGGGGGCATAAGTCCGGGCTGCCAGGCTCCGGCCCTTTTGTCCTGACTGAATAAAGTTGCACACTCGAAAAACAATTACGGACAGAAACGCGGCGTCTTCCCTGAATCTTGACCGGGCAAAACTGCGTCCAGTACTCGAACCCCGGCAGTTGCTAAGTTCCATAGCATGTTTCAGCCCAAAGCCCGCGCTGGCTGGCAGACTGTAATAGTGATAAATACTGGCTGAATTATTGAAAACAGCCGCAGCCCCCGTTAAGCGCAGTATTGAGTCATTGCGAAGGGCGCGGCTGTTTGCGCCCTGTGGCAATCTCGTCGTTGCCGTGTCTTTACAGGTGAATTAAATATTGCGTCCCCGGAATTTATCGTGATTTGTCATAGCTCACTAAAATCCTTCATTCAAATACCTTGTGCGCGTCTTTTCGGCACGAATTTGACCTGCACTTCATATCCCAGAGCATGAGCGACTTTTTTGAGAGTCGTAAATGAAGCTTTTCCATAACCAGGCGATTCGAGCCTTGAAATGGCAGGGGTCTTTGTGCCGATTTTTTGCGCGAGCTGGGCCTGTGTCATCCTGGCCTTTGTCCTGGCCCTGATGACCTCGTTTGCAATCTGGAATTCTTCTTTCTGGGCCTCATATTCTTTCCTGACCCCCTCATCCTTGAGCCATTCGGTTTTTATTTTTTTGAAATCTTTTAATTTCGCCATTGTCCTCTCCTTTTTTGTGAGTCTATTTAACCGCCAATATTTCATTCATCCTGGCAGCAGCCGTATCTATTTCCTTTTTTGGTGTCTTTTGCGTTTTCTTGATAAACCCATGCAGCAAAACAATCCGCTGACCAGTCATCGTAAAATAAAACACCCTTGCTATCCCGTCTTTGCCTTTGGCCCTGATTTCAAAGAGCTTTCCGTGTATATGCTTCACATAAGGCTCTCTTACATTTTGAGGTCCGTGCTCAATAAGCAAATCTGTAATATTTATTATTCTGGCCTTGATGTCTGCCGGAATATCATTGAGCCATTTCTCCAATCTTTCGTCAAAAACGACTGACCAGCTCATTAATAATATTAACAATATTGTTAATTATTGTCAATTGTCTTTTTTTGAGGAAGACAAATTTCCGAGTCGTAACTTTCATACTGGTTGGGATGTGCGCCTATGCTGACTTCGGGGCGCATCCTGGTATCAGAACCATACCTCCGAAAACAAGGAATGGAAGGGGCAGTCCGAACCCACCTCTCTTGCCCCAAAAGTGTTTCTTCCCGGAAGAAACTTCCAGTCCTGAGTGGTCATAAAGATTAAGACAGCAAAATACCCGCCTTTGACAAAAAAGAGTTCCCAACTCTATTACTCAGCCTCCAACTTTATTATTTTTTACAGTTTCCGCCGGCCACAACCGGTGCGTGTCTTTTCTTTCGGGGATTAAAAATGATATTATTAGCCGGTTGACATGGAAAAACTCTTGCTAAAGGGACTTGTACTGATTTCGCTTTTGGCTGCGCCAGCCATCTTTTCGGGGTGTGCAAGCCGGACGCAGTATACCTTGCGCAAACACGCCCCTTACCGCTACCAGTACGACTACGATACGGACACCACGGTAAGGGTTTCCCCTAACGGAACGGCCAGCGTCAACAATGCGGGCGATTAGGCCCCGCTGTAATCTCATCTGATCCCGGCGGCAGGGCCGCGCGGCAATGCACCTGCTGTCCATTTGTCCCGCTTCCTGTTAAAATCAATATTCAGCGATGGATGAACTCGAAAAGGAATACCTCATCTCCCATTACTCAAAACTGATGGGCACGCTGGGGGAAACTCCCGCCGCACTTGGCTGGACAAAGGCAGGGCAGATTGAGCGGTACAATGCCGTTTTGCGGATGAAGGGGCTGTCCGACGGCTCATCCGTGCTCGACTTCGGCTGCGGGATGGGCGACCTCTACCCTTTCTTGGGCGAAAGGTTCCCCCGCCTAGACTTTACGGGCCTCGACATAAACCCCAAACTTGTCAGCATTGCCCAAAGGCGCTATCAAACAGACGGAAACGCCTGCCGTTTCGGGGTGTTTGATAGCGGGAAGGACCAATTTGCCCGCAGCTACGATTTCTCGGTCATATGCGGTGTTTTCAACCAGAGGCTCGAACACGCCGTGGAATCGGCAAAAAACGCCGTAAGAAAGGTCTGGGACGTCACGAAAAAGGCCCTTTTCTTCGATGCCCTTTCCGATTCCGCCCCGGCAAAGGACTTCACCCTGCAATATTACAACCTGTCTGAAATGCGGGATTTCGCCCGCACGCTTTCAGGCGATTTCGAGATAAGCGGCGGCATCGTCAATGGCGACATCATACTTTACCTTTACAGGAGCAACTGAAAAAAGAATGAAAATTGGAAGGATATCCTATCTCAACCTGTTCCCGGTCTTCTACGGGCTCCGGAAGACCGGCGCGAATTACCTGTATATGGACGGCTACCCGGCCATGGTAAACGGGATGCTCCGTCGGGGAGAAGTCGACGCAAGCCCCTCCTCTTCAATCGTTTACCTTAAAAACCCAGGCGAGTTTGAATACATCGAAGGGCATTCGATAACATCGGAGGGGCCGGTCAGGAGCATACTCCTTTTCAGCCAGCGCCCCGTTGAAACGCTGGACGGCTCGACGGTCGGCGTGACCCACCAGACCGAGACCTCCGCCGCGCTCCTCCAAATAGTCCTCAGGAAATTTTACGGACTCGGTTTCAGGCCCGAAGAGACGAGGCTTCCCGCCCGTGATGCCGTCCAAAAATTCGGGGCCTATCTCTCCATCGGGGATGACGCCCTTCTGGCCGACAAGGAAAGGCTGAAGGGAAACGGCTGGCCCGCCGGATGCGCGGCTTACGACCTGGGCGCCATATGGCACGAAAAAACGGGACTTCCCTTCGTATTCGCGCTCTGGATAGCCCGGAGGGACTGGGCATTGAAAAATCACGGGGAGGTGGAGCGCCTGAAGGAAGCGCTTGATACGGCAAAGGCTTATGCCACGGCCCGTCTTGAGGACGCCGCAAACGCTTCGCCCCTTAAGGACCTGGACCCGGCGGAGACTGTCGCCTACTGGGAGTGCCTGCACTACGGCCTGGACGATAACGCCAAAAAGGGGCTGGAGCTTTTCCGGAGCTATGCCCTGGAGCTTGGGCTTTTGTGATAGTCCTGTATCGGCCTTATCGAAAGGCTTTTTGATTTCTTGAGGCTTTCAATCGCCTCCACCACCGCCCTCGCCCCTGAAATGGTGGTCGTGTAGGGCACCCCGTACTGCATCGCGTTCTGCCTTATGTAGAAGGAATCCTTGTGGGCCCTCGCGTCGCTTATCGTGTTCACGATGAAACTCAGCTCCCGGTTTTTAAGCAGGTCAACCACATTGGGCCTGCCCTCCATGAGCTTGTTCACGCTCTCCACCTTAAGGCCGTGCTCCTCGAAGTTTTTAGCCGTGCCCTTGGTGGCCACTATGCCGAAGCCCATCTCGAGGAGTTTTCTGGCGATTGGCACGGAGGCGGGCTTGTCCTTGTCCCTCAGGCTGAAGAATATCTTCCCCGATGTGGGTATCTTGCTCCTCGATGCGGTCTGGGCCTTTGCGTAGGCCAGCCCGAAGCTTGTGTCTATGCCCATGACCTCGCCTGTCGATTTCATCTCCGGGCCCAGTATGGGGTCGACTCCGTGGAAGCGGTCGAACGGGAAGACGGCCTCTTTTACAGCTATGTGGCTGAAAGGGCTCCTTTCTTCCGCAAGCCCAAGCTCCTTCAGGGTTTTCCCGGCCATCACCTTTGCCGCGACCTTCGCGAGGGGGACCCCGGTGGCCTTGCTCACGAAGGGCACCGTCCTCGATGCGCGCGGGTTGACCTCGAGGATGTAAATGTCCTTCCCCTTTATCGCAAACTGCACGTTCATGAGCCCTATGACGTTCAGCTCCAGCGCAAGGGCCGCCGTCTGGCGTTTTATCTCGTTCACCACGTCCTCATCAAGGGAATACGGGGGGAGAGAGCAGGCCGAGTCCCCGGAGTGTATGCCCGCCTCCTCTATATGCTCCATGACGCCGCCCACAAACACGTCCCTGCCGTCGCAGACCGCGTCCACGTCGACCTCGGTTGCGTCCTCCAGGTACTTGTCGATCAGGACCGGGTGCTCCGGCGAGGCCTTTACCGCGCGGCGCATATAGCCCGCCAGCGCGTCTTCATCGTAGACTATCTCCATCGCCCGCCCGCCCAGCACATACGAAGGCCGCACCATCACGGGATAGCCTATGACCTTCGCGGCCTCAAGCGCCTTCTCGACCGAAAATGCCGTATCGCTCCGGGGCTGCCTGAGGGCAAGCTTGTCCAGAAGCTCCCTGAACCTCTTCCTGTCCTCGGCACGGTCTATGGAATCCGGGCTCGTGCCGAATATTTTTACTCCCTCACGCTCAAGCGGGATGGCCAATTTCAACGGCGTCTGTCCGCCGAACTGCACTACCACACCCTCCGGCCTTTCCACCCCGATTATGTTCAGCACGTCCTCTATCGTGAGCGGCTCGAAATAAAGCCTGTCCGCCGTGTCGTAATCCGTGCTCACCGTCTCGGGGTTGCAGTTGACCATTATCGTCTCATAGCCAAGCTCCCTCAGGGCAAAGACCGCGTGCACGCAGCAGTAATCGAACTCTATCCCCTGCCCTATGCGGTTGGGGCCGGAGCCGAGTATCACGACCTTCTTCCTCCCGCTGGGGGCCGCTTCGCATTCCGTATTGACGCCGGTTTTTTCCCCGGAGGCCAGCCTGTAAAAAGGCTTTTCGTATGTCGAATAAAGATACGGGGTGAATGCCTGGAATTCGGCGGCGCAGGTATCGACCATCTTGTAAACGGCCCTCAGGCCAAGCTCTTTCCGGGCCTTCCTTATCCCGTCCTCGCCGATACCAAGCAGCTGCCCAAGCCTGCGGTCGGAAAAACCCATGCCCTTAAGCCCGTTAAGGGCCTCCCTGTCAGAAAGGATATCCTTTGCTTTCGCCCCCGCCTCTTCCAGTTCCCTTTCAGCCTCGACTATCTGCCTTATGTTCTCCAGGAACCACGGGTCTATCATCGTAAGCTCATGTATTTCGCTTACGCTCTTTCCTTTCCTCATGGCGTGGGCGACGGCCCACAGACGCTCGTTATTAGGCCTTCTCAGTTTGGTCTCAAAAAACTCCTCGTCCGTAAAGCCGGACACATCGAGGCCGTAGCTGCCGGTCTCGAGGCTGCGGATTGCCTTCTGGAGGGATTCCTTGAACGTCCTGCCGATGGACATCACCTCGCCCACCGATTTCATCTGTGTGGTGAGCGTAGGGTCAGCCTCCGGGAACTTCTCGAACGCAAAGCGCGGTATCTTCGTGACCACATAGTCCAGAGTGGGCTCGAAAGAAGCCGGGGTCTCCCTGGTGATGCTGTTTGGTATCTCGTTGAGCGTGAGCCCCACGGCGAGCTTTGCCGCAATCTTGGCGATAGGGAAGCCCGTGGCCTTGCTTGCAAGCGCGGAGCTTCTTGAGACCCTGGGGTTCATCTCTATGACCGTCATCCTGCCCGTTTGCGGGTCCAGGGCGAACTGGATGTTGCTGCCGCCAGTGTCCACGCCTATCTCCCTTATTATGGCTATCGAGGCGTCGCGCATCCTCTGGTATTCCTTGTCCGTAAGGGTCTGGGCCGGGGCCACCGTGATGGAGTCTCCCGTATGGACGCCCATCGGGTCGAAGTTCTCTATCGAGCAGATTATGACGACGTTGTCGGCCCTGTCGCGCATGACCTCAAGCTCGTATTCCTTCCACCCGAGGACGGACTCCTCCACAAGCACCTGGTGGTTAAGGCTCAGCTTCAGGCCCTTTTCAAGCAGCTCCCTGTATTCCTCCATGTTGTAGGCGATGCCGCCGCCCGTGCCGCCAAGCGTAAAGGCAGGCCGGAGGATTGCCGGAAAGCCTATCTCCTCTATGTGCCTCATCCCTTCTTCCAGGCTCAGGACGATTGCGCTGCCTGGCACTTCAAGCCCTATGTTCCTCATGGCCTCGCGGAAAAGCTCCCTGTCCTCGGCCTTCTTTATGGAATTGAAATTGGCCCCGATAAGCTCTATCCCAAGCCTCTGGAAAACGCCCTTCTCCCAGATTTCCACCGCCAGGTTCAGCGCGGTCTGCCCGCCCATGGTGGGCAGCACGGCATCGGGCCGCTCCTTTTCGAGTATCATCTCCAGGACGTCCGCGGTAAGGGGTTCTATGTATGTGGCATCGGCTATCTCCGGGTCGGTCATGATGGTCGCGGGGTTCGAGTTCACGAGCACAACCTGGTACCCCTCCTCCCGCAATGCCTTGCAAGCCTGCGTGCCGGAGTAGTCGAACTCGCAGGCCTGGCCGATTACGATGGGGCCGGAGCCGATTATGAGTATCTTCTTTATGTCAGTTCTCTTGGGCATGAAAAAATCCGCTTTCCAGGAATTCCTTTATCTTTATGGTTATTTCGGCCGTTGCGTCTTTTTCCCTGCCGGAGTAAATCACCATTGACCGGCCGTCCCTGAGCTTCATTTCAACGGTATAGATTTCCATCTCCTGGCCAAAGTCCGGGACGACCGTCCCGTGGTGGAGCGCTATCTTTTCGACAAGCTCCATGCCTTCGGGGTTTTTGCCGCCAAGCCTCTGCCTGCCGGCGGAAACGCCCTCCACATCCGCCATGCTGAAGGCCTTTTCGCCCCTGAAGGGGATGTGCAGAAAGGCCGAACCGTTCTCCCTGTCCATCATCAGCTCAAGTTCCCTTTTTTTGAATACAAAGACCCTGAAGAGGAGGAACCCCGCGACAAACGCCAGTATCGCGGCCGCATACTGAAACGCGGTCTTTTGCCCTGCCAGCAGGACAAGGGCCGCAAGCGCGGGCACCGCCGCCGCAATCATCGAGGAAAGCTCAAGGTTATAAATCCCCGCGCTGAGGATGCTCCCCCTTTCAACACGGTAGCTGGGCGTCCTGAACAAAAGCTTTTTCCCGTCCCCTGTAATCATGAGCTTGTATCCGGCCCCTTCATGAGCCCTCATAATCATGAGTCCCCATTTCAGCGGGCATCCAGGAGCCTCCTGAACCTGCTGAATATGTGGGAGGCGTCGTTGGGGCCGGGTCCCGCCTCCGGATGGTGCTGCACGGACATGACCGGAAACTCCACATGCCTCATGCCCTCCTCGGTGCCGTCGTAGAGGTTCCTGTGCGTAAGCTCCACCTTTCCCTTGAGGCTCTTAACGTCCACGCAGTAATTGTGGTTCTGGGAGGTTATCTCCACCCTGCCGGTGAGCAGGTCCATGACCGGATGGTTGCCGCCGTGGTGGCCGAATTTGAGCTTGTAAGTGCTCCCGCCCATTGCGAGCCCCAGTATCTGGTGGCCGAGGCAGATGCCGAATACCGGCTTTTTCCCCATGAGTTTTCTTGCGGCCTCAACCGCGTAGGTCACGGTCTGCGGGTCTCCGGGGCCGTTGCTTAAAAGGACGCCGTCGGGGTCCAGTTCCAGGACCTTCTCCGCCGGGGTCTGCGCCGGGACAACAGTCACATCAAAGCCCGCGTGCACAAGATTTCTCAGTATGTTGAATTTTATCCCGAAATCATAGGCCACAACTTTTTTACGTCCGTCCGCTTTTTCCCCTTGCAGGGCGAGGCCCTCCGGCCACCTCCACAGGTCTTGCCTCCAGCCAAAGGCCTCTTTTGAAGAGACCTCTTTTACAAAATCGAAAGCCCCGATATCGGGGAAGGCCCGCACCTTTTCCAGCAGACTTTCAAGGTCCGGATCCACGGACGATATCACGCCCGTCTGCGCCCCGTGTTCACGGAGGTGCCTCGTAAGCGCCCTTGTGTCTATGCCTTCGATGCCGGCTATCCCGTGCTCTTTCAGATAATCGCCAAGGGATTTTTTTCCGGAACGCCAGTTGCTTGGAAACGGCAGGTATTCCCTGACTATGAACCCCTCGGCGCAGGGCGCCTGGGACTCCGGGTCTTCGCCGTTCACGCCGTAATTGCCCATCTGGCTGTATGTCATCGTAACTATCTGCCCTTTGTAAGAGGGGTCAGTAAGTATCTCCTGGTACCCTGTCATCGAGGTATTGAAGACAACCTCGCCGATGGCCTCCCCTTCCGCCCCGAAGGACTTGCCCTCGAAAACCACGCCGTCTTTAAGGACAAGCAGCGCCTTTTTGGATTTCCTGACGCCTAAGCCCATCTGGAAAGCCTCCCCCGGAAGACGGTGGCCTCAACCGCGCCCTTCAGCCGCCAGCCGTCAAAGGGGGTGTTTTTCCCCCTCGATATCAACTCTGCCGCGTTCACCGCGAATTCCTTCTCCGGGTTGAGGACGCATATCTCGGCCTCGGCCCCTTCCCTTAGCGTGCCCCTTTCGATACCCAGTATCCCGGCCGGGTTGGAGGTGAGTTTTTTAACAAGCCCGGGCAAATCCAGAACGCCCTCTTCCACAAGCCTGAAGCCAAGGCTTAGCGCCGTCTCAAGCCCCGATATCCCAAAAGGCGCGCTGTCGAACTCCCGCGTTTTTTCTTCCGGGCTGTGCGGGGCGTGGTCGGTCGCTATAACGTCTATCGTGCCGTCCCTCAAGCCCTCCTTGATCGCGGCAACGTCTTTTCCGGACCTCAGGGGCGGGTTGACCTTGGCGCTGGTGTTATATCCGGCAACCGCCGCTTCCGTGATGCTGAAATAGTGCGGGCATGTCTCCGCGGTGACCCTCACGCCGCGCTCCTTCGCCTGCCTTATTATCCTTACCGAGCCGGCAGTGGAGACATGGGCTATGTGGAGCCTTGCCCCGGTCAGCTCCGCGAGCGCTATGTCCCTGTAAACCATCACCTCTTCGGCGACGGCCGGAGACCCCTTAAGCCCCATCGTAAGCGCAAGGAACCCCGAGTTCATGACGCCCCCGCCCGAGAGCTGAAGGTTCTCGGCATGGGAGATGATAAGCGCGTCCAGGCCCTTTGCGTATTCAAGCGCCCGGCGCATTATGAGCGCATTGGAAACAGGCTTTCCATCGTCGGAAAAGGCTACACACCCCGCCTTGCGCATCATGTAAAGCTCGGCCAGTTCCTCGCCCTTCTGCCCCTTCGTTACGGCCCCTATGGGCAGCACACGCGCGGCCCCCCCGGTGTCGGCCTTTTTAAGTATGTATTCCGTTATCCCGGCGTTGTCGTTGACGGGGTTGGTATTGGGCATGGCGCATACGGTCGTGAAACCACCCTTGAGCGCGGCAAGCGTCCCTGTCCTGATGGTCTCCTTGTGCTCAAACCCGGGCTCCCTCAGGTGCGTGTGCATGTCTATGAGCCCCGGCAGGACGTACATGCCTTTGGCGTCCAGCACTTCCGCCCCTTTTGTGTTTTTTATGCCGTTTGCCGACAGCTTTTTTACAGTGCCGTTTTCAACAAGGATGTCGGCCCTGCCGTCCAGGCCCTGGGAAGGGTCTATGACATGCCCGTTTACGATGAGGATGCTCATAGCTCTTTTTTCTCCTCCAGGTGGTACATGACCGCCATCCTCACGGCAAGCCCGTTAGTGACCTGCTCCAGTATCACGGAGTTGTTCCCGTCGGCCACGTCGGAGGCTATCTCTATCCCCCTGTTCATGGGGCCAGGGTGCATTACGATGGCGTCCGGCTTCGCGGAAAGGAGCCTGCGCTTCGACAGCCCCCACTGCCTGAAATACTCCTCCGTGCTCGGGAAGAAGGCCTTACCCTGCCTTTCAAGCTGGAGCCTGAGCATCATTACCACATCCACGCCCTTCAGGCCCTCGTCCATGTCGGTGAAGACCTCCACGCCCATCTCCTTCCAGCAGGAGGGCAGGAGCGTGGCAGGCCCTATGAGCCTTACATCAGCCCCCAGTTTTTTAAGGCAGTATATGTTGGACTTTGCGACCCTGCTGTGAATTATGTCCCCTATGATTGCCACCCGGAGCCCGCTGGTCTCCTGCTTTTTCTCGATTATCGTAAAGGCGTCAAGCAGCGCCTGCGTGGGGTGCTCGTTGGTGCCGTCGCCCGCGTTTATGACTGAGGCCTTGAGATGCCTTGCCAGCATGTGGGGCACGCCCGATGACGAGTGGCGGATGATGATTATGTCCGCCCCGAGCGCCTCAACGGTCAGCGCTGTGTCCAGAAGGCTTTCGCCCTTCAGGATGCTGCTTGAGGGCGCGGAAAAATTTATGACGTCCGTGCTCAGCCTCTTTGCGGCAAGCTCGAATGAAGTCCTCGTCCTTGTGGAGGGCTCAAAAAAAAGGTTCACGACCGTCCTGCCGCGCAGAGTCGGCACTTTCTTGATGTCGCGCCTCAGGACGTCCTTGAAGGATGTGGCCAGGTTCAGCAGATGCATTATCTCCTCCCTGGAAAGCTCCTTCATCCCGAGCAGATGTTTTTTCCTGCTGTTATCGTCCATTCCCGGCCTCTCCGGCTGAAAGCAGCACCACGCTGTCTTCGTGCCCGTCCTCCTCAAGCAGGACATCCACCCGCTCGTCCCTGGAAGTTGGGATGTTCTTTCCGGCATAGTCGGCCCGTATGGGCAGTTCCCTGTGGCCCCTGTCCACAAGGACGGCAAGCTGTATGAGGTCCGGCCTCCCCAGGTCCATAATCGCATCCAGCGCCGCGCGGATGGAGCGGCCCGTAAAGAACACGTCGTCAACGAGGATTATCTTTTTCCCGTCCACGCTGAAGGGTATCTCCGTGCGGCTTACCGCAGGGAGGCGTATCCTTATGTCGTCGCGGTAGAATGAGATGTCCAGCGAGCCCACCGGCACATCCGCGCCCTCGGAGTCCTTTATTTTTTTTGCAAGCCTTTCGGCCAGGTAGACCCCGCCGCGCTGGATGCCCACAAGGCAGAGGTCCTCGACCCCCTTGTTCTTCTCTATTATCTCGTGGCTCATCCGCGTAAGGGTCCTGTCTATCTCTTTTCTGTCCAGAAGGGATTTCTTCATTCCGGGCGCGCCTCCCAGCCGAGGGCATAAAAAAACCTTCCCTTTCGGCCGGGAAGGTTCCTATATATGCTGTTTTTTATCAATCTCTCCTACCTTGTTAGCCTCACAGGGCTAAATTTAAAGGTAATGTTATTTAAGCATAAAAAATGCGGCAAGGTCAAATCCCCTGTAT
>JAJYJS010000022.1 GCA_021789215.1 Nitrospirota bacterium
GAGCTGCGACTTCTTTGCATGCAGATCGATTCCACAGTAAAATGTCATTGCGGCCTCCTTTGAGTGATATTTCCGAATGCGATACGATTATCACATCCAGAGGAGGTCGCTCTCAATAATCATCAAAAAAATGGCTAAAAGCCCTTTAAAAACAAGGAGAATCGCATTTGGGTCTGAACACTTAAAAAAGAGGGGGGAAGGCATGCGGAAAAACAGGCATTGTTTCAAGTCCGGCGCGGCCTGTATAATCTGCATATGGTAAAAACCGCTCTCACCGTGGCCGGGTCCGACCCCTCCGGCGGGGCAGGGCTCCAGGCGGACCTCAAGGTCTTCAAGGCGTTCGGGGTGCACGGCCTTTCGATACCCGCCGCCCTTACCGCGCAGAACACAGCGAAAGTCGGCCCGGTGCTCGGGGTGGAAAGGGCCTTTCTGGAGGAGCAGTTCGAGACCCTTCTGGCCGACATCAAGCCAGACGCGATGAAGACCGGCATGCTCCTGACCCGCGACGCCATCCGCGTAACGGCAGAGATGGTGAAAAAATATGCGCCTGGAAAAAACTTCGTGATAGACCCCGTTTCGGTCTCCTCCTCCGGCAGGGAGCTGCTTGAAAAAGGCGGCATGGACCTGATGAGGGACATCCTCTTCCCGCTGGCCTCCGTCATCACGCCGAACATCTACGAGGCGTCGGTGCTTACGGGCATGGGCATAGAGACGCCCGGGGAAATGGAGGCCGCGTGCAGGAAACTCAAGGAGATGGGGCCTGCCGCCGTGATAATCACGGGCGGACACCTGGAAGACGAGGCGGTTGATATTTTCCATGACGGAAGGGTTACAATAAGGCTTGAGGGCAGGAAACTTCCCGGCTCTTTTCACGGGACTGGCTGCGTGTTTTCCGCGGCGATAACCGCGGGGCTGGCGCTGGGCAGGACACCGGAGCAGGCTGCCCGGCAGGCGAAGGAGTTCATAACGGAGGCCGTGAAGAATGCCTTTTATCCCGGCTCCGGCATGGGAATACTGATTTAGGGAAAAGCGGTCATCGAAAAGCAGACGGCAAAGAAAAAGACCTTCTACCAGTGCCAGGCCTGCGGGCATGCGACCCCCAAGTGGCTTGGCAGGTGCCCTGACTGCGGCCAGTGGAACACCCTTGCCGAAGAAAGACCGGCCCCGGCGGGCAGGACTATGGCGTCCGGCCCCGCCCGGGACCCGGAACCCCTCAGCCGGATAAAGCCGCCGGAGGGCGGAAGGGCCACCACGAGGATGGCCGAGCTGGACAGGGTTTTGGGCGGCGGCATAGTGCGGGGTTCCGTCGTGCTGGTCGGGGGAGACCCCGGCATAGGCAAATCCACCCTGCTGCTTCAGGCCGCGGCAAGGCTTGGCGGCACGACCCTCTACATCTCGGCGGAGGAGTCCCCGGAGCAGATAAAGGTGCGGGCCGAAAGGCTCGGCATCCTCACGGACTCCATCCTGGTGCTGGCCGAGATATCCCTTGAGAACATCCTCGAAGATGCTGCAAGGACCGGGCCTGATGCGATAATTGTGGATTCCATACAGACCATCTACACGGAGGAGATTTCGAGCGCCCCGGGCTCCGTCGGGCAGGTGAGGGACTGCGCGGCAAAGCTCATGCACTTCGCAAAGGGAACAGGCATACCGGTCTTCATCGTGGGTCATGTCACAAAGGAAGGCATGATAGCGGGCCCCAGGGTGCTTGAACACATAGTGGACACGGTGCTTTACTTCGAGGGCCAGAGGAGCCATTCGTTCAGGATACTGAGGACGGTCAAGAACCGCTTTGGCTCCACGAACGAAATAGGCGTCTTCGAGATGACGGACGCGGGGCTCTCGGAGGTCGAAAACCCCTCGGAGCTTTTTCTGGCCGAACGCCCCCTGAAGGTGTCGGGCTCTGTCGTGGCGGCAAGCATGGAGGGGACAAGGCCCGTGCTCGTGGAGATGCAGGCGCTTGTGACACCCAGCACGTTCAGCGTCCCGAGGCGCTCCTCGCTTGGCATCGATTTCCAGAGGGTGAACCTCATACTTGCGGTGCTCGAAAAGGTGGCCGGAGTTCACCTTGCGGCAACGGACGTTTTTTTGAACGTGGTGGGCGGGCTCAAGCTGGAAGAGCCCGCGCTGGATTTGGCGGTTGCCGCGTCGGTTGTTTCGTCCCTGAGGGAAAGGCCCCTTGCCCCCGACATGTTCGTCTTCGGCGAGATAGGGCTTTCCGGGGAGATAAGGGCCGTGAACCACGCCGAGGCCCGGATAAAAGAGGCGGCGAAGATCGGCCTCAGGCAGGCCGTAATACCTGGGATCAACCTGGAGAGGCTCAGGGGCTTGAAGATACCCGGCCTCAGGATAACGGGAGTAAAAAATGTGCACGAAGCCCTGGAAGCCCTTTCTATTTAGCCTTTTGCTGCTGGCCATGGCGTCCTGCGCGCCAAAAGTAACTGTAATAAAAGCGCCCGAATACACAATCGGCGTGCGGGACTTCATAAGCGAGACCTCTTCAAGGTTCAACTCTTTTAACGGCGGCATGGAGCTTAAGCTCACAAAGAGAAGCGGCGAGACGCTTGCCGGGGAGGCGGTCGCCCGGATGGGGCCCGAAACGCTGGAAATGGGTTTTTACCGGATGGGCATTTATGTGGGGGACCTGGACAAGCTTGCGGGCAAGCGCGGGGGCGATTATATCGTGTTTGAAAAGGCCCTGAAGCACGCCTTCCTCTGGTGGGACATCGAGGACTATACCGTCCAGGACGTGCCGGGCGGCGTGGTGCTTTCGACCGGCGGCAGAGAGCTTACGCTCGCGGCAAAGACCTACCTGCCCGTGAGACAGGAGATAAAGCTTGAAAAGGCCTACGTGACCATAACCTATTCGGATTACAGGCCGGTTGAGGGGCTATGGTATCCCCACATGATGAGGATTGATTACTCGCGCAACTCCCTTGATTTGAGGATAAAGCAGATGGAGCTTACCCTTCAGCGGTAAGGCCCAAATCTATTGCGACGGCGTCGATTATCCGGCCGTCTATCTTCCCGGCCTTGAAGAGAAAGCCCTCGAGGAGGGCGTTGTCGCAGATGGTGTTGATAAGCCTTGGCAGGCCTTTCGAGAACCTGTAAACGGAGCTTATCGCGTCGCTTGAGAAAAGCTCTTCCTCCGCGCCGGCCACGCCAAGCCTGTGCAGGATATACTGCCTCGTGTCTTCCTCGGAAAAGGCCGTCAGCCTTACCCTCATGGAAACCCTCTGCTTCAGGGGCTCATCCAGGCTCAGCACGTCCTCAAGGTCGCTCAGGCCGAAGAAGATGAGGTTTATCATCTTGCCCTCCGGGAGTTCCATGTTCAAAAGCCCCCTGAACTCCTCCATTATCTCCCTGGACTTTAGCATCTGCACCTCGTCCATGAGGACGACCGCCGTCTTGCCCTGCTCATATATCTCGTAGAGCCTCGCATAGAGCTGGCCCAGCACATCCACCTTCGATTCTCTCAGGTCCCTTATGCCAAGCTGGATGGCGAACTTCCTCAGGAGCCAGTCCGAGCTTACCGACGAATGGATTATCACCAGCAGGGCGGCCTCGTAGGCGGATTCCTCCAGTTCCTCAAGGAGCCTCCTTGCAAGAGTGGTCTTTCCTGCGCCTATGTCGCCGATGACGACCGAGAGCCCGCGCCTGGCGTCAATGGCGTGCTTCAGCTTCACGATGGCATTTGAGTGCTGGGAGCTGCTGTAATAGAAGCGGCTGTCCACCACATTCGAGAACGGGTGCTCCCTCAGCTTATAGTATTCGAGGTAGTCCATCAGATGTATGATACCCTGTTTTTCTTAGTCTGTGTATCATTATGTTTTTCGGGGGCAGGTTTATCATCCGCCGCGCCCGGGGTTTTTTCCTTCAGGGAATTTATCTTTTTGGCCACTTCGCGGAATTTTGAATCGTGCCCGTAGACCTCCATGAAGAACTCGAAGGCCGCCTTGGGCTCGCCGTTTTTCTCGTAGGCAAGGGCCAGGTCGTACTTGAGCCCCCACTGTGCCTCGTCCTTTTTGCCGACCTTCATGAGGGCGCTCTGGAGGGCCTCCACAGCGAGAGGATAAAGCCCCTTGTCCATATAACAGATGCCAAGCATGGTGCTGGCGTTTATGAACAGCTTGGGGTCGTGCTGGACAATCTGGAACTCCCTTATCGCGTCGTCTATCAGGCCCATTTCCTTGTAGGCTATCCCAAGGTTGTAATGGGTCTCGGTGTCTTCGACCTCAAGCTCCTTTTCGAGCCCCTTCTTGAATTCCTGGAATATCTCAAGCACGTCGTTGTCGAGCGCGGGTTCCTGGACGTCCTCGGCATTGAGGGCGTCCTCAAGAGACATGTTCTGGAAGTCCTGTCCCGCACCGGCCTCCGCCTCCACGCGGCCAGCTTCTTCCCGGCTTCCTTCCGCCAGGTCTCCATCTGCCGTCAGGCCGTTGTCAGCGGATGCGGATGACTGCTCCGCTCCGGAGGCCACCGTCTCATGGACGGAGGCATCCGCCTTCAGGGCCTCAAGCTCTTCCAGCCTTGCCTTCAGGGTTTCATCGTTTGGCTGGCGGGAGAGGAAGCTCCTGTATATTTTTCCCGCCTCCTCGTAAAGGCCCTGCTCCTTGTAGAAGTCCGCCTCGGCAAGCTCCTCGCCATAGTCGCCGGAGCCGGCCGTTCCGGGGGCGGCGTTCCCAAGGACGGCGAAATCCTCATCCACCCCGGTCTGCTCTTCCGCGCCTGTCCCTGGCGCCTCCGGTACTTCCTCTACCGGGGCCGCCTGGCCGGGGCCGAAACGCTCGACCAGCCTCGGGTCCGCGGGGTCCAGCGCAAAGGCCTCCTTGATTATGGCCTCCTTCTTACCGGTCTCACCCGCCCTCTTGTACAGCTCGGAAAGAATTATGCATTCGGTCACGGCCTGTTCCGTGTCTCCCGTCCCGGCATATATGGTCTTCAGCTTCAGGTGCAGCTCGATATTGCCCGGCTCTCTCAGCTTGAGCGGCTCAAGGACCGCCCTCGCCTCCTCGAAAAGCCCGTAGCCAAGGAATACCCCGGCCTCGGCAAGCACCTCCTCGGCGGTCTTCTCCCCGGCGGCCCCTTCGCCTGTTTCTTCCTGCGGCTCAAGCTCCTCTATTTTCCGGGCAACGTATTCATCGCCGGGGTTTATGCTGCGGGCTTCCTTGTAGCAGCCAAGGGCCTCTTCCTGCATGGAACCGGCCTCCAGCATCTCGCCAAGCTCAACCAGCTCGCGGGCGGCCGCTCCGTTATCGCCCTTCTTCTTGTAGAGGGTGACCAGTTTCCTGCCCGCCTCGACCGGCTCGACCTCCTTGAACATCCCGAGTATCTGCGCGGCTTCGTCAAGCTCGTTTTTGAAGATAAGCTCGTCCAGGACCGGGGAGTATTCCGTCCATGCGGCCTCCACGTTGCCTTCCCTGAAAAACGACTCCGCAATGATGCGTTTTGCGTCCGCGTCCTGCGGGTTGGCCTGCATGAGCGCCTGAGCGTATTCCCTTGCCTCCTGGTAGAGCGCCTCCCCCATGCAAAGCCTGGCAAGCCGGAGTATCAGCTCCGGCGTCTTGCCGGTCCTCGTTATCGCAAGCTTCAGGTATTCGACGGCCTTCCCGGAGTCCCCGCGGTTTTCATGCAGCGAGGCAAGCCGCAGCAGGGCGTCCCGGTTGGAGGGCTTTATCTCGAGCGCCCGTTCAAGATAACCCATTGCCTCGTCAATATCTCCCTGGTCTTCCAGTATCCGGGCTATCTCGGCGTACTCGGTTGAGGTCTCCTCGGCGAAGCCCTCCTTTGAATACAGTTCCGCGATCTTTTTTCTCAGCTGAAGGTTATTGGGCGCAAGCCTTGCCACCTTGCCGTAGGCAGCGGAGGCCTCGCCTTTTTTGTTGTCCTTTATATAGAGGTCGCCCGCCGCAAGGTAATACCTTATGGCGTCCGTGGCTATGTTCTTTTCCTCGCTGAGCTCGCCCAGCGCATAAAGGGACCTGGCGTCCGAGGGGTTTACGTTCAGGATTTTCTTGTAAATGGCAAGGGCCTTGAGCGAAAAACCCTCCGTCCTGAATATCTCGGCGGTCTTGTGGAACTTCTCTGTTGCGTTTGCCTTGTCGCCTTTTTTAAGATAGAGGTCGCCGACGAAGTTGAAGCTGGCGGCATCCGGAGACATCTGCAGGAGCTTTTCCCATTCGGTTATGGCCTTGTCTATCTGGCCCTTGGCGAGGAATTTTTGAGCCTCTTTGATAATTGAAGCCTTGTCAGACATAGCCTTTATGGTATCAAAGTTGAAAAAACAGTGTCAATCAAAGCGGCCTGATTAAAAGTTTTCCTTTTAATATTCATGGGTTGGGATTATCAATTATTAAAGACCGCTCCGGCGCGGGCTGAAACCGGATGTTTCAGCCCGGCAGCTTGCGGGCGGCAGGGGCAGGATTTACTTTGCCCCTTGCCTGTTCCTGTAGTCCTCTATGGCCTTTTTAAGCGCGTCCGCCCCCAGGTTGGAGCAGTGCATCTTCTGGGGGGGCAGCCCGTCCAGGGCCTCCGCAACGGCCTCTTTGGTAATGGAAAGGGCCTCTTCCAGGGTCTTGCCCTTTACCATCTCGGTGACCATGCTGGAGACGCCTATGGCCGCGCCGCAGCCAAAAGTCCTGAACTTTGCGTCAACAATGCGCCCGTCCTGCACCTTGATGCTGATCTTCATCACGTCGCCGCATGTGGGGTTGCCCTCCTCGCCAACGCCGTCCGCATCGGGTATGTCGCCCACGTTGCGCGGATTTGTGAAATGGTCCATCAGTTTTTCGGAATACATGTGCCTGTCTCCTTTACTCCGCCCCAGCCTCCGGCATAGGGCGATATTTCCCGCAGTCTCTTCACCACCGCGGGGAATTCCCGGATGGCGTACTCTATATCATCTTCCGCATTGTCCGTACCCAGGCTGAACACAATGGAACCCTGCGCAAGCTGGGAGGATATGCCCATTGAAAGCAGCACGGGGGAGGCCTTGAGGGCCTTTGACGAGCATGCCGAACCGCTTGCCGCGTAAATTCCCTTGGCCGCAAGCATGAGGAGCATGGCCTCGCCCTCGATGAACTCCACGCAGAAGCTCGCGTGCCCCGGCAGCCTGTGCTCCGGGTGCCCCGTGTAATAGACATGGCCGATGCCTTCAAGCACCCCTGCCACAAGCCTGTCGCGGAGCCTTGCCAGTTTCCCGGCCCGTTCGGCAAGCCCGGCTTTTGCCAGTTCGGCGGCCTTGCCCATCCCCACTATCGCTGGTATGTTTTCCGTGCCGGCCCTTCTGCCGCTCTCCTGTATGCCGCCATAAATGAGGGGCACAATCCGGGTGCCGCCCTTCAGATAGAGCGCCCCCGCCCCCTTTGGCCCATAGAACTCATGGGCCGAAAGGCTCAGCGCGCTCACACCCAGGGCCTCCACGTCCACCGGCAGATATCCGGCGCTCGCCACCGCGTCCGTGTGGAAGAGGACGCCGTGTTTCTTCGCTATCCGGCCAATCTCCTCCACCGGCTCTATGGTGCCCACCTCCGGGCTCGCATGGACGACGGATATAAGTACGGTCTCCTTCGTTATCGCCTTTTCCAGGGCCCCGGGGTCAACCATCCCGTATTTGTCCACGGGAAGAAAGGTCACCGCAAAACCCTCTTTTTCGAGCATCCTTGCCGGGTTCAGGACGGAGTGGTGCTCCATCTTGGACACTATTATATGGCTGCCCTTTGCCTTGCTGGCCATCGCCAGGCCCCTTACGGCCATGTTGTTGGCCTCGGCCCCGCTGGCCGTGAATATGATCTCCTGCGGCTTGGCGCCGATGAGCGCGGCCACCTGGCCCCTAGCCTCCTCAAGTGCCTTTTTGGATTTCTGGCCCAGCGCGTAAAGGCTCATGGGGTTGCCAAACTCCTCTTTGAGATAGGGCATCATCGCATCGAGGACTTCCGGCCTGAGCGGATTGGTCGCCATATGGTCAAAATAACGCATGTCCCAAAAACCTACCTTTCTTTCTTCCTTATATAGAACTTGAAAAAGTCCGAGGTCTCCTCCACCCCTATGAATTCGTTGCCCGTTTTGCCGCACCAGCCGGGGATGTCCTCAAGCGCTCCGTCGTAATCCGTAAGTATCTCAAGCACCTGCCCCGGCGCAAGCGTCTTCATCATCTCTTCCAGTTTCAGCAGGTGCATGGGGCACATCATGTAAACGATATCGGCCGTCACATCGGCCTTTACCCCGGCAACAAACCTGAGACTCACGATGCCTCGACCCTCTTTATATGCTTCCTCAGAGACTTTTCGTTCAGAAGGTCGTTCAGCGTGATCGTGTCAAGGAACCCCTCTATTTTCTCTCCGAGCGCCCTCCACAGAAGCGATGTGACACACCCGTCTGCCCTCACGCATCCGCCAGGGTCCTGGCATGCCGTGAGCGCTATCGGCCCGTCAAGCTCCCGGAGCACCTCCCCGATGCGTATCTCGCCGGGAATGCGGGCGAGGACGTATCCTCCTCCAGGCCCTTTTACGCTCGCTATGAGCCCCGATTTTCTAAGGGTATTCAGTATCTGCTCCAGGTAGGCCACGGAAACGTCCTGCCGCGCGGATATCTCTTTTATCGTTATGGGCACGCCCGGATACCCCTTGGCTATCTCGAACATGGCCCTCACTCCATACTGCCCTTTGGTGGACAACCTAAGCATATTCTTTTTTATAATACTTTAGTAATTTTGTCAAGTATTTGCCCGACTAAAACAGTCAAGTATTAAGGCCGGACAATATTAGCCGGATTAGCAGGACAACGGGGGGAAGCGGCGAAACCGGGTCTTAAACCTTTACAGTGTGGATGCCTTTTTTCATGGCGATAAAGCAGGCGGCAAGGCGGCTGGAGCAGCCGAATTTCCTGTAGATATTGTCCAGATGGGTGTTGATTGTTCCAGGGCTTACGTTCATTTTCGATGCTATTTCCTTGTTGGACAGGCCCTTTACCAGATATCCCAGGACTTCCGATTCCTTGCGGGTAAGTTTTTTCGCCTGGAGTCCGTCTTCGGAGGCGCCGTTTCTCAGTGTAAAGAGGCTGTCCCCCCCCGGGAGCCTGAACCTCTCGAATTCGAGGCCGCGCCATTTGGGCGTCTGAGGCATCGGGCCCGAGCCCAGCCACTCGATTAATTCATCCCCCTGCAACCCCCTGCGCCTGAGGAATTCCCTTGCCGGCCCGTTCAGCCAGTGCCCGTCATGGCCGACCAGCACGAGGGGGGTGCAATCGAGCATGTCCTCAAATGACTTCAAGGCCCTTTTTATTCTATCAACCGCATCGGGAATGGTTTCGTTTATCATGCTTTTTAGAGGGGAAAAACCCTTTTCCCCTCTATGAATCATATCAGAATTTAAAATGAAATAAAGCCCCATCCCATATGCCAGGAACAATCTGCGAAGGGATTGCAAAAATAGTCTTTTTAAAGTTGGAATTTTAGGTTATCTTATACTTGACATCATTACCTGCCCGGACTTAGAGTGTAAGTCAGGGCTGAAAAAAAATGGAAATACTTGTAATAGACGATGACGCAAATATAAGGCTTCTGCTCAGGAGCTTTCTTTCAAAGCTCGGCCATGAGGTGCATGAAGCGGATGACGGCGATACCGGCCTCGATGTCCTGAAACGGGAGAAGGACATAGGGCTCGTGATACTGGATATGAAGATGAAGCGCATGCACGGTAAAGAGACCTGCGTTTTAATAAAGGCCCTGAGGCCGGGGCTGCCCGTGATAGTCTCATCCGGCAACCTGACGGACTCCGATGAGGCAGAGATGCGCGGGATGGGGGTGAAGTCCTTCCTCAGAAAGCCCTATCCCCTCGATGCGCTGAAAGCGGCAGTCGAGGCAAATACATAAAAAACTCCCCCCCGCCGTGTTAAAATCCTTTAATGAAAAGCGCCATGGGGTTCATATTGTTCGCGGCGGTCATAGTCGTCTTTCTCCTGGTCTTTTCCGGCAGGAAATACCCGCCAATCCCTGACGACCCCTGGCACGCCGCGATAACCAGCGAAAAGGCCTGCATGGCCTGCCACGGGCCGGGCCGGCAATACCCCTTGAAAGCCGCGCACCCGCCAAAGTTCTCTTGCTTCAAATGCCACAAGTTCCCCAAACGCTAAAGAGCAAAAACGCCCCTCACGAATTCCAGCAGAAGTCTCACGCCGATGCCCGTTGCACCTTTGGGTATGTAGGGCTTGTCCTTGTCCGTCCAGGCGGTGCTCGCTATATCAAGATGCACCCACGGGGTCTTGCCGGCAAATTCTTTCAGGAAGTATGCCGCGGTCACCAAAGAGCCGCTCCTTCCGCCCGTGTTCTTCAAGTCGGCTATGTCGCTTTTTATATATTCCCCGTACTCCTCATAAAGCGGCATCTGCCAGACCCGCTCAGCCGTCTCATCGGATGCGGCCTTCATCCTTCCGATCAACTGCTCGTCGTTTCCCATCATGGCTATGGCTTCGTTGCCCAGTGCGATGGAGCACGCCCCTGTAAGGGTTGCTATGTCAACCATGGCTTTCGGGTTGAACCGCTTCGAATACCCGATGGCGTCCGCGAGCACAAGCCTGCCCTCGGCATCGGTGTTTATTATCTCGACCGTTTTGCCCTCGACAGTGCGGGCCACATCTCCGGGCCTTGTCGCGTGGCCTCCGGGCAGGTTTTCCGTCGCGGGCAATACGGCGATTATGTTCACGGGCATTTTCATCTCAGAGGCGGCCTTTATGACGCCAAGCACCGCGGCCCCTCCAGCCATGTCGTATTTCATCTTCTCCATCCCGTCGCTTGGCTTCAGGGATATCCCGCCGCTGTCGAAGGTGATGGATTTTCCGATGAGGGCCACAGGCGCTGAATCCTTTACCGGCAGATACGAGAGCACAATGAACATGGGCGGCTCCAGCGAGCCCCTTGCAACCGAAAGATAAGCGCCCATCCCAAGCTTTTCCGCTTCGTCCTTCTCTATCACGGTCACCTTTACGGACTCACCCGCAAACTGCATGGCTGTACGCGCGAGCACCAAGGGGGTCATGTCGTTGGCGGGGGTGTTTACCAGGTCTCTCGCAAACTTCACGGCACCGGCGATAATCCCGGCACGTCCGATACGGGCCTCCAGGTCCTCCTTCGTGAGCACGGTGAGGCCCTCCAGTTCCCTCCCGCCGTTTTCCTCTTTCCTGTATGCGCCGAAGCGGTACTGGGAAAGCAGCGCCCCCTCTACGAAATCCGCCGGGTCCAGGTCCGCGTCCGCCATCAACCTGGTGGAAACAGCCCCCTCTTTTATCCCAAGCCCCTTCAGCGCTGAGGCCGCCCTGCCCCCGGCCTGCCTCAGCCTGTCCCTGCCGAACGCGTCCCTCTTGCCCAGACCAAGCAGGAGGAGCCTTGCGGGCTTTATCTTCCCGAAGGTCTGGACAACATAGCTTTTCCCGTCGGCCTTTGCCCGGAATTCCCCGGACTCGAAAATGCCCGACGGCACCCCGTCGAGCGCGCGGTCGATATCCTCATAAAATTTTATCCCCTCGCCTTCAAAACAGGGCAGGACCAATGCCCCGCATTCGCAGTCAGGCTCGTTTATGTCCTTTGACAGCACTTTCATGTTTTTCCCCCGCTCAGGTTAGTTCTTTTTGGGACGCACCTCTCCGGCAGCTACGTTTTTTTCTTCTCCAGCAGGCAGACCGCGTATGCCGCAATGCCCTCCCCGCGCCCGGTAAAACCCATTTTTTCGTTGGACTTTGCCTTTATGCTCACCGCGCCGGTCCCCAGCACGGCTGAAAGCGTTTCCCTCATCCGCTCTATATGGGGGGCAAGCTTCGGGGCCTCGGCAACAACGGTGGAGTCCACGTTCAAAACCCTGTATCCCGCATTACCGGCGATGCTTACGGCCTCTTTCAGCAATCCCAGACTGGAGGCGCCCCTGAAACGCTCGCCGGTATCGGGGAAATGCCTCCCTATGTCGCCAGCGCAAATCGCCCCGAACACGGCGTCGATTATGGCATGGATGAGCGCGTCCCCGTCGGAGTGGCCCAGGAGCCCCTTTTCAAAGGGTATCTCCACGCCGCCCAGCATCAGCTTCCTGCCTGCCTCAAGCCTGTGGCTGTCGTACCCGAACCCTATCCTCAACAGGACCCCATCCTCAAGGTCTTTTAAAAAGGCCCTCCGCGTAAATTATGTCTTCCGGCGCTGTTATTTTAATATTTTTGGCGTCTCCGGGCACTACTTTTATTTTCCCGCCAGCAGACTCCACCAGCGCCGAGTCGTCCGTGGAGTAGAACCCCGCACGCATCGCGGCCCCGTATGCCTTCATAAGGGCATCGTACCGGAACACCTGCGGGGTCTGAACGGCCACCAGTCCCTTGCGCTCCGGGGTCGAGCTTATGAAGCCTGATGCGTTTACCTGCTTTATGGTGTCTTTGGGCATGAGGCCGGGCACCACCCCGTCAAAAAAAACGTCATCAAGCCCCGCGATAAGTCCTTTAATGAAAGCCGCGTCCGCAAAGGGCCTTGCGCCGTCGTGCACGAGCACGATGTCCGTTTCCGGCGGGACAAGCCCCAGCGCGTTGTAAACGGAGTCCTGCCGTTCAAGCCCCCCCCTTGCAAACCGTTTTACCTTCCTGAGCCCGGCCCGGCTTGCAAGTTCCCTTGCCTGGCCGATGTCTTCCTCCCTGAGGGCCGGTATGATCTCCTCTATCCCGTCAACGCCCTCCAGGGCCTCCAGAGTCCAGAGGAGCACGGGCTTCCCCCTGAAGGGGAAAAATGTCTTGTCCTGCCCGAACCGTTTACCGATGCCCGCGGCGGCAACTATGGCGACCGATTTCATTACGGCATCACCTCACGGCCTTCACTTCCTCCCGCTCGTAATCCTCCTTGGTCTTGGTGAATATCATCCTGCCCGCGGTGGTCTGCAGGACGCTCGTCACCGCCACGTCAACGTGCTTTCCTATGAGCCTGCGCCCGTTGTCCACAACGACCATCGTGCCGTCGTCAAGGTAGGCCACGCCCTGGTTGGACTCCTTGCCCTCCTTTATGATGAATACGCTCATCGTCTCGCCGGGCAGGACGACAGGCTTCAGCACGTTGGCAAGCTCGTTTATGTTCAGCACGGAGATGCCCTGAAGCTCGGCCACCTTGTTCAGGTTGAAGTCGTTGGTGATTATCTTGCCCCCGTTGGTCTTGGCAAGCGCCACGAGCTTCGAGTCCACTTCCTTTATCTTGGGGAAGTCCTCCTCCACGATCTTTATGGTCAGGGTGGCCATCTTCTGCATCCTGTGGAGTATATCGAGCCCCCGTCTTCCGCGGGCGCGCTTCAGCGGGTCCGGGGAGTCCGCAATGTGTTGCAGCTCCTGCAATATGAACTGCGGTATGATGAAGCTCCCCTCTATGAAGCCAAGCTCGCAAATGTCGGCGATCCTGCCGTCGATTATGACGCTGGTGTCGAGCAGTTTTATATTCTGCTCCTCGGCCTCGCCCCGGAATATCCGGAAAAGCCCCGGCACGGTGAGGTTCTGCCCCTTTTTAAGCCCTATCACAAGCCCGCCCCACCCCAGAAGGCCCGAAACGGCGAACCGGAAAAGCTCTCTTGAGTCAACAGGGATTATGCCTATGACCGGCACGAGGAACAGGTTTGCAAACAGGAGGCCCACCGCAAGCCCTATCAGGCCCCCTATGATGGTCCCGAGGGAAAGTCTTCTCACGAGGGATTCCACTACCAGTGCAATCACGCCGAACCCCGCCCCGGCCAGGGCCCCCGGCACGGGATGGCCGTAATTCCGGCCAAGGAAGAGCCCCGCGGCAAAGAATATGAGCACTATTATCAGCCTGAATATGATAAGCATGTTTTTTTCACCTCTGCAACTGGTTTTTTATGAATATCGGTTTTTTTAAAATTTTTTTTTATGGACCCGGTCAGTCCTGGTACTGCTTCAAGGCAGTATAAAATCTCTTGCCTGCCCTGCTCACAAGCAGCAGGACGGTATTTTCACTCGCCTGCACCCTGGAAACAAGCCGGTTGAATTCGGAAAGAGACTTGACGGGCCGTTTGTCTATCTCCTCGATGACGTCCCCCCTCTTGAGCCCCGAGTCCGAGGCGGCGCTCATTTCGTCGACATCCGCAACCACAACCCCTTTTTCGTCCTGGGGCAGCCCAAGCTGCCTGGCGATGTCCCGCGTCAGGTCCATTACGCTAAGTCCGGCGAATGCGTTCCGGCGCTCGTATGATGCCTGATGCCTGCGTTCCGCCTTGACAGGCTCGGACGGATATTCCCCGATGCCGGCCTTTATGCGGAACCTCTGCCCGTTCCGGACGATCCCAAGCGAGACGGCCATGCCGGGGCTGGACTGGGCCACCATGTTCTTGAATGCGGCGGGGTCGTTCACGGGCTTCCCGTTGAACTCCAGTATGATGTCGCCCCGCTTTAGCCCGGCCCTGTATGCCGGCCCGCCAGCGTTGGTATCGCTCACAAGCACGCCGTCAGGCTTTGCCACGTCGAATTTCCCCGCTATGTCCGGCGTAAGCTCCTGCATGGTAACGCCAAGCCATCCCCTTACCACCCTGCCGTTTGATATCAACTGGTCCATAATGAGCCGGGCCATGTTGCTTGGCACCGCAAACCCTATCCCCTGGTAGCCGCCGCTTTTGGAGAATATGGCGGTATTGATGCCTATGACCTCCCCGTCTTCGTCCACCAGCGGCCCGCCGGAGTTGCCGGGATTTATGGCCGCATCGGTCTGGATGAAATCCTCGTAGTCGGCTATCCCCACGTTGGCCCTTCCGACCGCGCTGATTATGCCCATCGTCGCGGTGTGGCTCAGGCTGAACGGGTTCCCTATTGCCACGGCGAAATCCCCGGGCTCAAGCCTGTCGGAGTCGCCCCATTTTATGACCGGCAGGTCCTTCGCGCTTATCTTCAGCACCGCGAGGTCCGTCTTCGGGTCCGTCCCGATGACCTCTCCCCTGAAGGTCCTCTTGTCGAGCAGTGTCACCTGTATGTCTTCCGACTCCGCGATGACGTGGTTGTTGGTGATGATGTAGCCATCGGGCGAGACAATGACCCCGGAACCAAGGTCCTGCTCGCTCCAGGTCCTGGGCTGGTCGGAAAACGGGCTGAAAAGGTCTTCGTTCGTGTTGCCGTCTCCTTTGGCTATCTTCCGGCTCGATATGTTCACCACGGCGGGCGAAACGGCCCGGACTATGCCCGCAAACGCCCTTTGGGTGTCCTTCAGGCGGAATACGGCCTTGGACGCCGCGCCAAAACGCGTCCCGGCTGAGTGAAGCCCCTGAAAACTGAAAAAAACGAGCCCGCCAAGCAAGAAACCGGCCAGGACAAGGCCCATCCCCCATAAAACTCTTCTCACCTTTATATTATAATCTCAAGGACGGAACAGGCGCAATTAAGATAATGTTATAATAAGCAGTTATGGAAGCAGCGGTGGTTATCCCTGCCAGGTACCTTTCTAGCCGTTTCCCCGGTAAAGCCCTCGTGCCCCTTAAAGGCAAGCCCCTTATCGCGCACGTCTACGAGAAGGCGGCAGCGTCCCGCCTTGCAAGCCGGGTGCTCATAGCCACGGACGACGAGAAGATACTTGAGGCGGCCCGCTCCTTCGGGGCCGACGCCGTCATGACATCCGCGGCGCACCCCTCGGGCACGGACAGGGTAGCCGAGGCGGCCGGGAAAAAGCTCCCGGAGGCGGAAATAATAGTCAATTTGCAGGGCGACGAACCACTCATAAGACCTGAAATGATTGATGATGTTATAATGCTCATGGCGGATGGAAAGGCAGGCATCGGGACCCTCGCCAGGCGCATCACCCTGGAGGAGGAGTTTTCGGACCCGAATGTCGTCAAGGTGGTCTTTGGCGCGGATGGATACGCGCTCTATTTTTCGCGCTCCCCCATTCCCTGCCACCGCGACGGCGTTCCAGCCCGGGGCCTGCACGCCTTCAAGCACATCGGCATATACGCCTACAGGCGCGACGCCCTGTTCAGGCTGTGCGGGCTCGGGCCCACCGTGCTTGAGGAGACCGAGAAGCTCGAACAGCTCCGTGCTCTTGAGAACGGAATAAATATAAAAGTCAAAGAGACGGCTTTCGACACAATCGGGGTGGATACCCCCGGAGATCTCGTAAAGGTGGAACGATGGCTAAATTCATATTCGTAACGGGAGGGGTGGTCTCCGCGCTCGGCAAGGGGATAGCGGCGGCGGCCACGGGCGCATTGCTTGAGAGCATGGGGCTGAAGGTCACGCTCCAGAAACTGGACCCTTACATCAACGTCGACCCCGGGACGCTGAGCCCTTTTCAGCACGGGGAGGTCTTCGTCACCGACGACGGGGCGGAAACCGACCTGGACCTGGGCCACTACGAGCGCTTTACGCACACCCGCAATACGCAGAACAACAACTACACAACGGGGAAGATTTACTTCAATGTCATCACCAAGGAAAGGCGCGGCGACTACCTTGGGGACACCGTTCAGGTCGTCCCCCACATCACCGACGAAATAAAGCTTGCCATAAAGTCCGTGGCCGGCGGCAACGACGTCGTGCTCGTGGAGATCGGCGGCACCGTGGGCGATATCGAAAGCCTCCCCTTCCTTGAGGCCATAAGGCAGATGCGCTACGACATGGGCCGGGAGAACGTGATTTACATGCACCTTACGCTCGTGCCGTATATAAAGACGGCGGGCGAGCTGAAGACCAAGCCCACGCAGCACAGCGTCATGAAGCTGAGGGAGATAGGTATCCAGCCGGACATCCTCTTATGCAGGACGGAGCGCCCCCTGCCCGAGGGCGTCAAGAAAAAGATAGCGCTGTTCACCAACGTCGACCCGGAATCGGTCATATCCGCCATCGATGTGGAGCACATATACGAAGTGCCCCTTACGCTCGAAAAGGAAGGGCTTTCCGCCTATGTGCTGAAGAGGCTCGGCCTTGGCGACAAGACCCCGGACCTCGCCGTATGGAGCAATGTGGTCAGGAACCTCAAAGAGCCCAAAAACGAGGTCACCATAGCCGTTGTGGGCAAGTACGTGGGGCTCAAGGACTCTTACAAGAGCCTGACCGAGGCGCTTACCCACGGCGGGATAGCCAACAGCTCGTCCGTGCAGATAGAATGGGTGGACGCGGAGGAAATAGAGGCCCACGGCCCGGACAAGTACCTCACCGAAGTGGACGGCGTCCTTGTGCCGGGCGGCTTCGGCTACAGGGGCATCGAGGGCAAGATAGAGGCCATCAGGTTTGCGAGGATGAAAAAGATACCCTTCTTCGGCATCTGCCTCGGAATGCAGTGCGCTGTCATCGAGTTCGCAAGGAACATCTGCAAACTGAAGGCCAACAGCACGGAGTTCGACCTCGATTCCCAGAGCCCCGTCATATACCTGATGGAAAAATGGTTCGATTTCAGGAAGGGGCGCATCGAGGTGCGGGACATGCATTCGGACAAGGGCGGCACGATGAGGCTTGGCGCCTACCCCTGCGTCCTGGAGGAGGACACCAACGCATTCAGGGCTTACGGCACAAAAGAGCTTTCGGAACGGCACAGGCACCGCTATGAGTTCAACAACAAGTTTCGCGATATACTCACCAGAAACGGCCTCCGCATAGCGGGCACC
Source organism: Nitrospirota bacterium (assembly GCA_021789215.1). Lineage (GTDB taxonomy): Bacteria > Nitrospirota > Thermodesulfovibrionia > Thermodesulfovibrionales > JdFR-88 > JAJYJS01. The sequence goes on from JAJYJS010000022.1 coordinate 17,604, forward strand.
AGCCCTGACGGGGAGCTTGTCGAGATAATCGAGCTTCCGGACCACCCGTGGTTCCTGGGCTGCCAGTTCCATCCGGAATTCAAGTCGCGCCCGACCGGGCCGCACCCCCTGTTCAAGGCATTCATAGGGGCGGCGCTCAGGGAAAAGCGCTCTCTTTTCCCTTACATGTCGATGAAGCCCGGCAAGGAGCAGGGATAAAGAGGTTTATTTTTCTTTTTTCTCATGAATACCGCGAAGGTGCATATAGCTACGGAATCCATAGGCGGGGGCGGCCCCCTCGTGATTATTGCGGGCCCCTGCGTCATCGAAAACGAGGAGACCGTCTTCCACACGGCCCAAAAGCTGAAGGAGACATGCGCAAGCCTTTCGCTCCCCTTCGTATTCAAAAGCTCCTATGACAAGGCCAACAGGAGCTCGATAAAGTCCTTCAGGGGGCCGGGGTTGGAGCGGGGGCTGAGGATATTGTCCGACGTAAAGAGCAGATTCGGAGTACCCGTGCTCTCCGACGTGCACTCGGTCCAGGACGTGGAGGCCGCTAAAGACGTGCTCGATATTATCCAGATACCGGCCTTCCTCTGCCGCCAGACCGACATCATCCTTGCCGTCTCGAACACCGGGAAGCCGGGGAACATAAAAAAAGGCCAGTTCCTCTCCCCATGGGAGATGAAAAACATAATCGGGAAGTTCACGTCAACGGGCAACGGAAAACTCATACTGACCGAGCGCGGGAGCACGTTCGGGTACAACAACCTGGTCGTGGACATGCGGGCGCTGCCCATAATGAGAGGCATGGGCCATCCCGTGGTCTTCGATGTCACTCACAGCGTGCAGCTGCCGGGCGGAAAGGGCGAGTCCTCAGGCGGGCAGAGGGAATTCGCCGGGACGCTGGCCAGGGCCGCAGCGGCCGCCGGCGTGGACGGGCTTTTCATCGAGACCCACCCGGAGCCGGACAAGGCCCTCTGCGACGGGCCTAACATGCTGCCGCTGGATTTGCTGCCCCAATTCCTTGAAACGCTGAAGAGGATATCGGAAATAAAATGAGCAATATACTGGATGAGGCAAAGAGGGTTTTAAGGGTGGAGGCGGAGGCCCTGCTTTCGATGATTGACGCCCTGGACGAGCAGTTCACGAGGGCCGTTGACCTGCTGGATGCCTGCAACGGCAGGGTGATAATCACAGGGATGGGCAAATCCGGGCTGGTCGGAAAGAAAATAGCGGCCACTTTTTCTTCGGTGGGCGTGCCTTCCGGCTTTCTCCATCCGGCCGAAGCCATCCACGGAGACCTTGGGATGGTGACGAGGGCCGACGTGGTGCTTGCGATCTCCAACAGCGGCGAGACCGAGGAACTGCTGGCGATTGTGCCGCACCTGAAGAGGTTCAACGTGCCGCTTGTGGTGATGAGCGGCAACAGCGGCTCCACGCTTTCACGGAGCGCCGACCTGCACATAAACATAGCCGTGAAAGAGGAGGCCTGCCCGCTTGGCATCGTCCCCACGGCGTCCTCCACGGCGGCGCTTGCCATGGGCGACGCGCTCGCGGTCGCGCTCATAAAGAAAAGGGGGTTCAAGGAGGAAGACTTCGCCTTCTTCCATCCGGGCGGAAGCCTTGGGAAAAAGCTCCTCATAAAAGTCGCGGATTTGATGATAACGGGGGCGCAGGTGCCAAGGGTTTCCGGGACGGCCGGCATGACCAGGGCCGTTGTGGAGATATCCTCCAAAAGGCTCGGACTGACGCTCGTGACCGATTTCGAGGGCGTGGTCTGCGGCATCATCACCGACGGGGATTTGAGAAGGGGCATAGAACGCTTCGGCAAGGAGCTCTTCGACATGAAGGCGGAAGATGTCATGACCAGAAACCCAAGGAGCATCTCAGCCGGTGAGCTTGCCGCAAAGGCGCTTTCCATAATGGAGGCCCGCTCCATCACGGCGCTTGCCGTGCTTGACGCCCACGGCCGGGCCGAGGGCATAATACACATCCACGACATATTGAAGAAAGGCATAGCTTGAAGGCCGGAAACAAAAAAAATAAAATAACGCCGCGCGAGCTTAAAAAAAGGGCCAAAGGGGTCAGGGTGCTGATACTGGATGTGGACGGAGTGCTCACCGACGGCGGCATAATCCTTGACGGCGACGACAACGAATACAAGAAGTTCAACGTAAGGGACGGGCACGGGATAAAGCTCCTCCAGATAATGGGGGTCGAAGTGGCCATCATCACCGGAAGGCATTCAAGGGTGGTCGAGAAAAGGGCCAGGGAGCTTGGCATAAAAGAGGTCTACCAGCGCTGTCTCAACAAAAAGGAGGCATACGAGCGGATACTCTCAAACCTTGGCGTGACCGGCAGCGAGGCGGCCTACATGGGCGATGACATCATAGACATACCTGTGCTCCGGCGGGTGGCCCTGCCGATGGCCGTTGCCGATGCCCACGAAGACGCGAAAAAATACGCCCTTTACATAACCAGGGCAAAGGGAGGCTCCGGCGCGGCGCGGGAGGCCGCCGAGCTGATACTCAAGGCAAAAGGGGTCTGGAATGATGTCATCAACTCCTACATTGAGGTTTAACCTACCCACGATCCTCACGCTTAGCCGGGTATTCATGATACCCGTTTTCATAGTGCTCGCCCCGGAGCACCCGGCCGCCGGAGCGGTGATCTTCACCCTGGCTTCGGTTACCGACTGGTTCGACGGCTATCTCGCGCGCAGGATGGGCGCGGTAACCAAGTTCGGCATCATAATGGACCCCATCGCGGACAAGTTCCTCGTCATATCCGCGCTCGTGCTGCTTGTGGACATGGTGAGGCTTCCGGTCTGGATAGCCGCTGCGCTCATAATAAGGGAATTCCTCGTTACCGCGTTGAGGGCGGTGGCCCTTTCAAAAGGGATAATAATCCCCGCCGAAACGGGCGGCAAGATAAAGGCGGCCCTCCAGTATATCGCGATTGTATGCCTTATACTGGGCGGCGAACTCCTGGGCCTGGACCTCTACGACCTGGGAATGGTGCTCATGTATACGGCGCTGGTGCTCGCGGTGACATCGGGGGTAAAATACACTATTTCTTTCTGGAAGGCGCTTTAATTTCCCATGTCTGACGGGCTCAGGCTTTTTCTTGTAATTGCCGCGGGATACCTCATGGGCTCGCTGCCTTTCGGGGTCCTTATCTCCAGGGCGAGGGGCATCGATATCAAAAGCGTGGGCAGCGGCAACATCGGTGCGACCAACGTCCTGAGGGGCGTTGGGAAGAAAGCCGCCGTCTTCACCCTTCTGGGAGACGCCCTCAAGGGCTCTGCGGCGGTGGCGGCCGCAAGGCTCCTGGGCCTGGGCGCGCTCGGGCAGGGGCTTGCCGGGATATCCGCCGTGCTCGGCCACAACTTCTCGGTCTTCCTGGGGTTCAGGGGGGGCAAAGGGGTCGCCACCGGACTCGGTGTGATGTTCGCCTATGTCCCGCTTACCGGTCTTATAGCTGTCGCCTCATGGCTCCTTGCGGCCTTCATGACAAGATATTCATCTCTTTCCGCGCTCCTTGCCTTCATGCTGGCCCCGGTTGTCACGCTGATAATCGAGCCCGACAAAACGCCAGGGTACCTGCTCTTTGCCGTCGCGGGGTTGATTCTTTGGAGCCATACAGGCAATATAAAAAGGCTGATTGCGGGGAAAGAACGGAGAATCGGTGAGAAGGCATAACCATTTTACAGTCCTCGTATTCATATTCGTAATGTTGTTTTCATCATACGTCTTCCCTTCCACCAATACCCCACAGCCAAATCTGGAACATAGGTTCGCAAAAGGTCTCACCAACTACGAGCCCCTCTCTTTCGCCCTCATGCAGAGGGCGGGCAACGACCCTGCCGCGGAGGACGGCCTCCTTGGCCAGGCGCTCAAGGCATCCCCGGCCTTTCCGCCCGTGTATTTCAGGATATCCGGGCAGAGTCTGAAAGACATGCCCTCGGGGCTTTTCACGTGGTCCTATTACTTCATCGAGGGCTTCAAGGCATACGGCAGGAACTGGTGGTGGGCCATCAGCCTTTCCGGGCTGATAGCCTTCGCACTGATAGCTTCCTTCTACATAGCTGTTGCGGTCACGGTCCTGCTGAGGCTGCCAAAGGAGCTGCCGCTTCTGAAGCATGATATTGCAGAAGACAAAAAGCACCTTTTTTTGCTGTTCCTGCTTGTGCCCGCGGCCTTCTTCGGGCCGGGGTTTTTCCTGGCCACGGTGCTCCTTTTTCTGGGGCTTTACTTCTCCAGGAAAAACCGCGTGCTGGTCTATCTGGCGCTGGCTTTTTTCGCCGCGGTGCCATTCACGATGTATTGGCTCCACGGCGTTTATTCCTCTTCGACACCGGAGTTGAGGGCCGTTGTGGCGGTAAACGAGGGCATGGACAACTCCCTCGCGCTTCAGGCGCTCCCGGGGAAAAAGGACTTTCCCGGCCTGTTTTCGTATGCGCTTGCCCTGAAGCGCGAAGGACGGCTCCCCGAGGCAATAAACGCCTACAAAATGGCGCTTGCTGAAAAGGAAGACCCCAGGGCCCGCGTAAACCTCGCCAACTGCTACCTGCTTTCCGGAGACCAGGAGGCCGCGCGCGGCTTGTATGAGCAGGCAATAGCAGCCCGGCCGTCTGCCGAGGCGTTTTTCGACCTGGCCCAGCTCTACAGGGGCCGGTTCAACTTCTCGAAAGGGGACGAACTTTACAGGCAGGCGGCAAAGCTGGACCCGGACAGGGTGTCCGATTTCATTAACAGGAGCGAGAGTCTCCCCGGAGAGAACCTGCTTATGGACCAGACCCTCGGCATGGGGGACTTCCTTCCCGTCATGATGCGGCGCGGGAAATCGATGCTCTTCCCGTTTGGGGTCTCCGGCGGCTTCATGATCGCGCTGTCGGCGCTCTGGATAATCATCTTCTTCGCGTATATAAGAAAGGGCAGGCTCCGGGCCTTCAGGTGCACCCGGTGCAGCAGGATACTTTGCAGCAGGTGCGAGCATGAGCTCTACTGGGGCAGGATGTGCAAGGACTGCTACCAGAGCCTCGTCAAGCTGGAGGCGCTGGACCCCAAGGAGAGGGTTTCGAGGCTCCTCAGGATTCACGGATACCAGTTGAGGAGGGCCGCTCTCATCAAGGCGCTGGGCTTCGCCCCTCCCGGGATAGCCCACATATACGGCGGCAATATCCTCTGGGGCGCGCTGCTCCTGTGGGGCTTCTCCTTTTTCGCGATAATCGCGGCCGCCAACCCGCTGTTTGGCACGGGGCTTTCAACCCTCAACCACGGCTGGCTGAGCGCGGTTTCCATAGCCGGGGCCATACTGCTCTATATCATTTCATTTGCCGGGATAAGGAGGAGGCAGGGCAAGGGATGGCTGTAAAGGGAGCAAGGATAGCATGGCGCTAGAAGGGACGCTGAAGGAATTCGGGCTAGCCGATATCCTCCAGCTCATTTATTACCAGAGGAAGACGGGCGTCCTCACGGTGGACGGGGGCTTCGACCGGGTGCGGCTGCTGTTTTACGAAGGCAATATAGTTTTTGCCGAGTCCAGCAAGCGCGGCGAAAGCCGCATGGGCAAGCTCCTCATGAAAAAGGGCCTCATAAAACAGGAACAGCTCGATACGGCCCTGAAGGAGCAGAAGACAAACGGGCTCAGGCTGGGAAACATCCTGCTGCGCATGGGGGCCATCTCCAGGGACGACATTAAAGACACCCTTACGAACCAGTTCACCGAGCTTGTGAGTTATGTCTTCACGTGGAGGCAGGGACGGTACGAGTTCGCGCCCCAGGGCATCCCCATCGACAAGGACATCCCCATCTCGCTGGACACCCAGCACATCCTGATGGAAGGGCTGAGGGTGCTTGATGAATGGTCAGTGGTCGAGGGGAAGATCACGCTGGACAGCATATTCACAAAAACCGGGGCCAGCGTGCCGGAGGCCCTCACTGACGAGGAGGAAAATGTCTACGGGCTTGTCGATTCCGAAAACGACGTGAGCACCATTTCAAGCATAAGCGGGCTCGATAATTTCCAGGTCTCGAAGGTCCTCCTGAGCCTTTACGAAAAGGGCCTGGTGGACAGGCTGAAGGCCCCTGAAGAGGCCAGGGCCGGAGTAAAGGAAAGAAAAAAGGCCAGGGCCATCCCGGCCGGCCTTATCGAATCCGTAATCGCGGCGCTGTTTGTGATATCGGTGCTCTTTTTCTACTTTTCAGGAGAGGCCCCCCGGAAGACCAGACAGGCGGAGGCATCAGAGTCCCTTGACAACCTCAGGTTTTTGATAGAGGTTTATAAAGTGGAGCACGGCATTTACCCGGAGGGGCTGGAGAGGATAGGGAGCACCACAGACCCCTGGGGACGCTCCTATGTTTACAAGGCAAACGCGGAAGGGTTCACTCTCTCTTCCGCCGGCCCGGACGGAGTGGCCGGTACGGCGGACGATATCCATTAAGGGAAAAATTTGATGAAGAAAGCAGTAGTCCTCCTCAGCGGCGGGCTCGATTCCGCCACAACGGCGGCAATCGCCATAAGCCAGGGCTTCGAGGTGCACGCCCTGAGCTTCAGCTACGGCCAGAGGCACTTGAGGGAGCTGGAAAGCTCGAAAGCGGTGGCAAAGAGCCTTGGAATCCATGAGCACCTCGTCATAAACTTCGACATGGGGCAGATCGGGGGCTCCGCCCTCACCGCGCCGATAGATGTGCCAAAGGGCGAAAGGCCGCCGGAGGGCGGCCCCATACCGGTAACATACGTGCCCGCAAGAAACACCGTGTTCCTTTCATTCGCGCTTGGATGGGCCGAGGTCCTGGAGGCCCCCGATATCTTCATCGGGGCCAACATAAACGATTACAGCGGATACCCCGATTGCAGGCCGGAGTACCTTGAGGCATTCGAGCAGATGGCCAACCTGGCCACAAAGGCCTCCGTTGAGGGGAAAAAGCTTCATTTCAGGATAAACGCCCCGCTGCTGCGGATGACAAAGGCCCAAATAATCAAGGCAGGCGCCGCGCTCGGAGTTGATTACTCCCTCACATGGAGCTGCTACGACCCTCAGCCGGACGGACGCACCTGCGGCAGGTGTGACAGCTGCCTTTTCAGGGCAAAGGGGTTTGAGGAGGCCGGCATCACGGACCCGCTCCTTAAAAAAAATAAAAGAGGTTTCATTATTCAGCCGTGAAAAAGATTTTTTTGCTGGCCCTCGTGTTTTTGGCCCTTCCCCTTTTTCCCCATACCCAGGCACGCGCCCTGGACGGAGGTAACGTTATCATCCATGAGGATTTTCAAAACCTCAACGACTGGGAGCCTCTCCGTTTTGACAAGAGCAAAAAAGACACCGCCTACTCGCTTGCGGATGAGGACGGTTCCAGATGCCTGAAGGCCGACAGCGACTGCTCGGCCTCCGCGCTCCTTTGCAAGAAGGAGTTCGATGTTTACCAGTACCCGGTAGTCAGATGGAGGTGGAAAATAAGCAACATCTATGAAAAGAGCAATATGCGGACAAAAGAGGGCAACGACTCCCCTGCCCGCCTCTTTGTGATGTTCAGGTACAACCCCCAAAAAGCCGGTTTCTTCACGCGCATTAAATACGCGCTGGCAAAAAAGATATACGGCAGGTATCCGCCCCAGAGCGCGCTCTGCTATATATGGGCCAGCAGGGAGCATAGGGACGCGATTATCCCAAGCCCCTCGTTTGGACAGATAAAATACATAATCCTTGAAGCCGGGGGAAAGTACGTCGGGCAGTGGCGCGAGGAGAAAATCAATATACTGGACGACTACAAAAAGGCATTCGGGAAGATGCCCCCGCACGATGCTCAGGTAGCATTCATGGACGACTCCGACAACACGGGAGAGAAATCCACATCATGGCTCTCCTCCATGGAGGTCCTGCAAGGGCCGGCACCGTCAGCGGGCCCTGAAAATTGAAATAACAGTGCCCCGTATGATATCCTAAAAAGCCATGAGCGCCGCGAAGACATTGAAAATAGGGCTTCCCAAGGGCAGCCTTCAGGAATCGACGCTGAAACTCTTCAGGAAGGCGGGATACCACATATCCGTCTCCTCGCGCTCTTACTATCCCGTTTTTGACGATGTGGAGATAGAGGCCATGCTCATAAGGGCGCAGGAAATGGCAGGCTATGTGGAAAAAGGCATCCTGGACTGCGGCCTCACCGGCAAGGACTGGATACTTGAACAGAACTCGGACATCCTTGAGATAGCGGAGCTGAATTACGCCAAGGAAGGGCTGAAGCCCGTGAAATGGGTCTTTGCGGTGCCAAACGAATCGCCGGTAAAGAAGCTCAGGGACTTAAACGGCAAGCGCATCTCGACCGAGCTTGTCGGATATACAAAGAGATATCTCAAGCAGAAGGGCATAAAGGCCGACGTGGAATTCTCCTGGGGCGCAACGGAAGTGAAGCCCCCCTACCTGGCCGACGCCATTGTGGAGCTTACGGAAACCGGCACATCTCTCAGGGCGAACAACCTGAGGATAGTGGATGTGATGCTTGAGTCCAGCACCCGTTTCATATCGAACAAGAAGTCCTGGAAGGACGGCTGGAAACGGCAGAAGATGGAAAATGTAGTGCTGCTCCTGAGGGGCGCTCTTGCCGCCGAGGAAAAAGTGGGGCTCAAGATGAACGTCCCCGACGAGAAGCTGAAGCTGGTGCTGAAGACGCTGCCAGCCATGCACTCCCCGACAATCTCCCAGCTTACGGTGGAAGGATGGTACGACATAGACGTCGTAATCGACGAAAAGACCGTAAGGGAGCTGATACCCAGGCTCAAGCGCGCAGGCGCAACGGGGATAGTGGAATACCAGCTCAATAAAGTCATCCCCTGACCGGGGCGGTTTTTTACCACGGTATCTCTTCGCCTTCGTAGCTGAAAAACTTTCCGCTGTCTTCTCCGGTCAGCCCTGACAGCACCCTGCGGATGCCGGCAACGCTTTCCTCAGCGCTTATCATCGCAAAGGCGCCCCCCATGCGGGTCTTCACCCATCCCGGATGAAAGCAGACGGATATTATGTTTTTCCCCCTTAAATCAGCTGCAAGGCCTTTGACTATTATGTTCAGCGCTGCCTTTGACGTGCGATAGGCGTAGTACCCTCCCGTGCTGTTCAAGGCGATGCTGCCCATTATGCTGCTCATCGAGGCAATAACCCCGCGCCTGCTCCGCGAGACGTGATTGACAAAGGCCTCGGCCATCTTCAAAGGGGCCATTGTGTTCACCTTGATGGTCTCCAGCCAGCCATCTTCGTCAACGTGCCCGAAACCCTGCTCCTCCGGCCCCCTTGTCCCGGCGTTGTTGAATAGTATGTCTATTGTCTCCCTTGACAGTTCCCGGGCAAGCTCCTTTATCCGCTTCGCGTCCGTGACATCCACGCGGTGAATGCCGGCCGCCCCTTTGCTTTGGGCGGCAATGCCTGCAAGCTCATTGGCGTTTTCGGGGTCGCGGCAGCAGGCCAGCACCTTCCAGCCCTCAAGGGCGTATTGTCTTGCAATCTCCAGGCCGATGCCCCTGTTGGCCCCTGTAACCAATATCGTCTGAGCGGCCTTCATATTCACATGATACAACCGGAAAAGCCGCTGGAGAAGGCCTTCGCCCCGGAAGGTTTATTGCGCGGGGCGCACATCTGAACTATGCTTTGAATATAAGGGAAAGGAGGTATATGAAATGCCAAAGCAGGCTGTCGATTTCAAGAGCATTTTTGAAGAGGCCCAGCTCCTGTTTCTGGAGGGCAAGCTGAAAGAGAGTGTAGATGCGTTCTCACGGGCCCTTGAGGCTGGCGCAGACCCGTTCATGGCGTATCTCAGCCGTGGGGCCGCGCGTCTGAGACTCAAGGAGACCGATGCCGCGATAGAAGATTTCAGCAACGCCATTGAGGCGAACAAGAACAACGCAAGACCGTTTTATTACCGGGGGATGGCCTACATGGTGAAAAATAACTATGAAAACGCGGCAAAGGACTTCTCCCGCGCCCTGGAGTTGAACCCGCAGCTGGGGGCGGCGAGGTTTTCAAGGGCCATCGCCTATGCCCGCTCGGGCAAGCTGGATGAATCATCGCAGGACTTGAGGGACGTCGTCCCGGACATGGAAGCAGGCCTTGAAAGGTTCGCGGACAACTACGGCATCATCAAGACCGAGATGTGGAAGGTGATGTCGGAGTTTACAGGCGAAGGCGCCACCCCCGGTCTTGAACTGAGCGAGGACGAGATAAACACGCTGAAAAAATGGCTTATTGAAGGCTGACAAGAAAACCCGTGCGGGGACAAAAAACCAAAAAACCCCCGCACGGGCCTGTTCCGCCCTTTGCACCCCCGTTGCCTCACGTAAAAATCTAAACGAAATGCTTATTGATTGCCTCATTGGGATTATAACCGAAATTGCTGTTTCCCTTGGCAGCGGTTTTTGATGTCGCCGTCCGGAAGAGCTTATTCTGGA
>JAJYJS010000043.1:0-2509 GCA_021789215.1 Nitrospirota bacterium
TCATGGAGATAACCTCTTACTCGTTTGGCAGGATAACTGTTGACGGAAAAACCTATACCCGCGACCTGATAATCCATCCGGGCGGGATAGAGGGCGACTGGTGGCGCATGGAGGGCCATTTCCTGAAGCCGGAGGACCTGGCGGTGCTGCTTGAAAACAAACCCCTCCCGGAGGTGCTGGTTATCGGCACCGGCCACGATGGGGTGATGCGGGTCCCCGAGGAGACCGTTCAGGCTGTCAGGAAAAGCGGCGTAAGGGAAGTCCACGTTGCAAAGACCGCGGAGGCGGTGGAGATATTCAACCGTCTTAAAGGCGTGAGGGCCGCCGCGGCCCTTCACCTTACCTGCTAAGCAGCCTTTCCATCACCTTGTAGCCGCCGCAGGGATTCTTCCCGCCCTGCCCGGAGCGGTAACCGCAGCCGGAGAGGAAACGGCATTTGTCGCAGGCCAGCGCCCGGATTGCGCCATCCATCTCCATCGCCGGTTTTTTGCCCGTCTTTATCCCGGCCAATTCCCCCGCCGTCAGGTTTCTGGAAAGGAACTCGTACGCTCCGCATTTTGGCCTGTCTTCCGGCTTGTAACGGTCGCAATGGCTCTTACAGATCACTTCGGTGTATTCTTTGCGCTTCATACTCTCTCTTCATTTTTTTGGTTTTCACATCGGCAACCCTTGTGGGCTCCGGCACCCTCGAACTCCGCACCGTGGAGAGGGCTATCCGGACGGAGTCCTCGAAACTTACCCTGTGTCCCGGCGAGATGAACATCGCGCTCACCCTGTCTCTCGTCCTCAGGACGGTCCCGACCCTCTCCTGTTTATATTTTAACTCCGACCAGTTGCCCTTTTTCAATCCGGGCTCCTCATACTCCCCCACCAGCCTGGATTTGGCGCAGCCTATCGTCGGGATGTCCAGCACGAGCCCCACATGGGAGGCGATGCCTATGCGCTCGGGATGGGCGATGCCCTGGCCGTCTATGAGGAGCAGGTCCGGCCTTTGCCCGAGTTTCCGGACCGCCTCTATCACCGCGGGGCCTTCCCTGAACGTGAGGAACCCCGGTATGTAAGGGAACGTGACCTTCCTGATGACCGTCTTCTCATCAATAAGCTCAAGCTCAGGGAAGGTGAACAGGCATGCCACGGCCACGACCATCTCGCCGCTGAAGGCGGCGTCCGCCCCCGCTATCAGCTCCGGGCTTTTCCGGAGGGGCTCAAGCCGTATCCTCTCCCTCAGGGCCTTTTGTATGGCCCTTGCCTCAGCCGTGTTTCGGGGCTGCTTTAATCCTGGTCGCATTCGTGAGCCAGTTAAGGTAGGCCTCAGAGCCTTCCTCCACCGGGACGGATATTATCTCCGGCACCTCGTAGCTGTGCAGTTCCCTGACCTTTTCGGCGAGCTTCTCAAACAGCTCCCGCCTCGTCTTCGCAATCAGCAGGACTTCCTGCTCGTCCTCCACCCTGCCTTGCCAGGAGTATATGGACCTTACCCCCTTCACGATGTTCACGCATCCGGCCAGGGTCTCCGAGACCAGCACCTTGGCAATCGCGGCCCCCTCGTCCTCGCTGGAGGCCGCAACGAGCACAACTATGTATTCGTCCTTCATTTCCGCACCTCTTTTGTTTCCAGCCTGCCTTTTTTTATTATTGTTTTTCTTCCGCCTTTGCCGTCAACGAGCGTCAGGGTGGGATTGAAGAAGACGAAGTCCTGGTGGAAGGGGGCCTTCACCTTGCCGCCGAACGTGTGGTTGTCTCCAAGCGCAATATGCACCGTGCCCAGTATCTTTTCGGACTCCAGTATGTTGTCCGGGCGTTTGGCAAGGGCGTTCGTCCCGATCCCAAGCTCCGCTATGTTGGCGCACTCCGGCGCAACGGAAAGCCTCCGGGCAAGCTCCTTTACAAAGGGCTCGCGCCCGCCTATCCGCACTACGCTGCCCTCTTCCACAACCAGCGTAACGGGGCTTTTGAGCTTGCGGGTGGGCCCCCATTCCAAAACGAGCGTCCCGTTTGCCGAGCCCTCAACCGGGGCGAGATAGACTTCCCCGGCAGGCAGGTTGCTTGTGGAGCCGGGCCTCCTCAAATCCCCCGTGTCCTCCATCACCGCGCGTCTGCCGCGCCTCATGACGATATCGGTCCCGTTCGGGGTCTTTATCTCGATGGAGACGGCCGTCTTCACGGCCTTCGCAATGCCTGCGGACAGCCTTTTCATTTCCCTGTAGTCCACGTGCAGCGGCCCTTCGAGCATGCCTTCGTCAAACAGCGGCATGCTCGCATATCTTGCCCCGCCCTGTTTCGTGAGCAGCTTCCGGAAGGTTGTATGGGTGGTGGAATAGTTCGGGAGCGCTATCACCGCGTCCACCGCGTCAGGGGCGTGTTTTTTTACGATCGCCTCCGCCTGGGCCATCCCGCTGTCCGTTATCCTCTTTTTAAGTATGGGGGCCAAAAGCCCTTTTTTTGAGAGCGCGGCAACCGCCTTTTCGCCGAATGCCTCGCGCCACAGGGCCTCTGGCGGCTCCATTGC
>JAJYJS010000043.1:2609-5723 GCA_021789215.1 Nitrospirota bacterium
CGCTCCAGCCCGGCAAAGTCGCGCACGATTTCCTCCGGGTGGAGCCCCGCTTTTTCCGCCAGGGGGAAGAGCGTCTCCCTGTCCATCCCGCCCGCTATCTCCATGAGCAGTTTTCCGCCTTCTGCGAGATGCCCCGGGGCGCCGGAGATTATCCTTTCTATAAGCTCCAGCCCGCTCTCTCCGCCGCTAAGGGCCTTCAGGGGCTCCCAGCAGGCGACCTCCGGCTCAAGCGTCTCTATGATGGCTGCCTTTATATAGGGCGGGTTGGCGGTGATGATATCAAACCGCATCCCCTCCACGGGGGCAAAGAGGTCTCCTGAAAGAAAGCGCACGTTTTCAATGCCGTTTGCGGCCCTGTTCTCCCCGGCAAAGGAGAGCGCCTTTTCGGAGATATCGGAGGCCAGCACCTCCGAGGCGGGCAGGTTCTTGCCAAGCGCAAGCGCTATCGCGCCGCTTCCGGTGCAGAGGTCAAGGATTTTCAGCCTTTTATCTTTATTCCCGGCGGCCCTTTTCAGCGCTTCTTCCACGAGGATTTCCGTCTCCGGGCGGGGGATGAGCACGCCCCTGCCCACCTTAAGCTTAAGCCCGTAGAACCAGACAAACCCCAGTATGTATTGCAGGGGCTCCCGTTTCTTCCGCCTTTCGAGCATTTCAGCGAGCCTTGTTTCCTGAGCGGGGGTGAGCCGGGGGTTGTCTTTGTAGATGGAGAGGACGTTCAGGCCAAGCCCTTCCCGCATAATCATCCCGGCTTCTTTCGGGGCGTCTGGCAGGCCGGCGGCCTTAAGGGACCGGGTTGCAAGCCTCAGCGCCTCAAGTGCCCTGGGGGGCAGCATTTTTTTTACGCGCTCTCAAGCGCGGAGAGTTCTTTGAGTTTTTCTGTCTGGAAATGCGCTATAAGGGCGTCTATCATCTCGTCTGTCTCGCCCTCGAGGAAGCGGTCCAGCTTGTAGAGGGTCACCCCGATGCGGTGGTCCGTCACCCTGTTTTGCGGGTAGTTGTAAGTCCTTATGCGCTGGCTCCTGTCGCCGGTGCCCACCTGTGTCTTGCGCTCAAGCGCCCGCTCGCGCTCCTGCCTTTCCTGCTCCAGCTCGTAAAGCCTTGCGCGCAGCACCTTAAGGGCCTTTTCCCTGTTCTTTATCTGGGAGCGCTCGTCCTGGCACTGGACGATGAGGCCGGTTGGTATGTGCACTATCCTCACTGCGGAATAGGTGGTGTTCACGCCCTGGCCGCCGGGGCCGGACGCGCAGAATGTGTCTATCCTCAGGTCTCTTTCCTCTATCTTTATGTCCACATCCTCGGCCTCCGGCAGGACGGCCACGGTCGCGGCGGAGGTGTGTATCCTCCCCGACGCCTCGGTCTGCGGCACGCGCTGGACGCGGTGGACGCCGCTTTCGTACTTGAGCCTGCTGTAAGCGCCCTTGCCCTGTATGGAGGCGATTACCTCCTTTATGCCGCCAAGCCCCGTGATGCTGGTGTCTATGACTTCTATCTTCCAGCGGCGGGACTCCGCGTACTTGGAGTACATCTTGAAGAGGTCGGCCGCAAAGAGCGCCGCCTCCTCGCCGCCCGTACCGGCCCTTATCTCAAGTATTACATTCCTCTCGTCCCTCTTGTCCTTGGGTATGAGCATCAGCGTCAGGGTCTTTTCCATCTCCGGCAGGCCCTTTTTAAGCTCCTCCAGCTCCGCCTCCGCAAGCTTCCTCAGTTCCTCGTCGCCAGCCTCAAGCAGTTCCTCGGCGCCTTCCATGTCGGAAAGGAGTTTTTTGTATTTTTCTATCTCCTGCATAACGGGAAAAAGCTCCGACTGCTCGCGCGAAAGCCTCTGGAACAGCTCGCGGTTGGAGAGCACGGAGGGGCTTGACAGCTCCCCGGTCAGCTCCCCGTATCTTTTTTCAACGTTTTTCAGGTTGTCAAGCAGTTTCATTTGGTCCCTCTAGCGACATTACTTCCTTGAAAGCCCTCAACGACACTTCAAGCTGTTTTTCATCGGGTTCCCTTGTAGTGAGCCTCTGAAGGGCCAGCCCCGGCAGCACCAGAAGGCGCATCAGGGGGTTTTTCTGGTACTTGGCGCTCAGCTTTAGCGTTTCGTATGATATCCCCGCCACAAACGGTATGAGCACTATCCTCGAAAGAAACTTGAAATAAAGCGGCCAGTGCTGCGGTATGAAAGAGAACACCAGTATGCTCACCACCATGACTATAAGCAGGAAGCTTGTGCCGCACCTCGGGTGCCGGGGGCTCTGCGCCTTTATGCGCTCCATGGAGAGCTCGCCCGCCTCATAGGCGTGGATCACCTTGTGCTCCGCGCCGTGGTACTCGAACACCCGCGCCATCTCCTTCCACAGCCCCACGATACCTATATAGAGCAGGAAGAGGCCGACTCTTATAAGCCCGTCTACGAGGTTGAAGAGCCATCCGGTCTTGGCCACAAGCGGGAATATGAAGCCGATGAGCCTGGTCAGGTAGAGCGGCAGGAACAGGAAGAGCCCTATTGCGACCGCAAATGACAGGAAAAGCGTCAGCCCCATCGCAAGCGGCGAGACGGGTTTTTCCTCGTCCGACGAGACCTGGGCGGAAAACTCCAGCGCCCTTATCCCCAGCAGGAGCGTGTAGAACAGTATGAAAGTGCCCCTCAGCAGCGGCACCTTCTCGCTCCTGTGCGTGGTGAGGGGCTCCAGTTTCAGCCGTATGCTGCCGTCCTGGCCCCGGACGGCAACCGCCCAGCCCCTGCGGGACTTGAACATCACCCCTTCGATTACTGCCTGTCCGCCTATTGCCTGCATATGAACGCAAAAAGGGCCGCCTGCGTATGTGCGCGGGCAGCCCTCTGTTTTTGGGTTAGCTTTCTTTCTTTTTTCTTTCGTATTTCTTCTTGAACTTCTCGACCCTGCCCTCCGCATCGACTATCTTCTGCTTCCCGGTGAAAAACGGGTGGCACTTGGCGCAGATGTCCACGCGGATCTCGGGGAGGGTGGAGCGGGTGGTGAAAGTCTCGCCGCAGGCGCAGATTACCTTGACTTCTTTATAGTTTGGATGTATTCCTTCCTTCAAGGCGCAATCCTCCTTCTTCTGATATCTATTTATTTTAAGGCAAAAAGCACCCCCAATGCAAGC
>JAJYJS010000023.1 GCA_021789215.1 Nitrospirota bacterium
TGTCTTTTCCGGGTCAGTATTTAAAAATCTCGACAAGCTGGCTGGCGTCCGCCTTTTCCACCGGGAGGTTAAGCCCGTTCCTGAAATCCTTTTCGGCCTTCGACAGGTCTCCCTTGTAATGGGGGTCAAACTTTACAGCCTTGTCCAGCGCGTCGGACGCGGAGCCGAAATCGTCTTTGGCATTATATGCGAGCGCCAGCATATAGTAGGCAGGGTAGTAATCGCCCGCCCTGATAATGGCGCTGTTAAAAGCCTTAGCGGCCCCGTCGTAATCCTTAAGCCTGTAATATGCCCTGCCCAGGTTGAAGAATGCCTTTTCCGGCGTAGCGTAAAGCGGGTTTGAAAGCGCCCTCTGGCAACTGGAGACCGCCTCGGAGAACTCCTTCCTGCCGTAATCGACAAGGCAGAGGTTGTTGTAAGCATCGGAGAATTCCGGGTCTATCTTTACGGCCTTTTCGAAAGACTGCTTTGCCTTGTCCAGGTCCTCGAATTTTATATACACATAACCCAGGGCATTATAGATGTCCTTGTCATGTTTATTCAGTTCGAGCGCCCTCTGGAATTCCACAAACGCGGCCTGATATTTCCCGTCTTTCAGGCTGGAAACGCCAAGCTTGTAATGCAGGTCGGCCTCTTTTTCCGTCTGCACGCCGGCGCATGACGCCACGGCGGCAATCAAACACAAAATCAGCGTCTTCCTGAGCATATTTTTTCTAAACGTACCCCCTGATCCTGACATTGTAACTTAACAGAAAGGCCTGGCCCAAGTAAAGCTTCCGTTTCGCTCCATTTATGGTGTCTGTTTGTTTTATACTTGAATGATGAGAGAGACCGAAAGGGCCAACCCCGCATCAAAAGGGATCGACGCGCTTTCCGTGGGCCGGATTCTTGAGGTCATGCACTCCGGCGACAGGGAGGTGTTCGAGGCGGTGGGCAGGGCCCTGCCTCAGATAGAGAAGGTGATAGAGTCCGCCGCGACCGCCATAGGCGCGGGTGGAAGGGTGTTTTATGCCGGGGCGGGTACAAGCGGAAGGCTTGGCGTGATGGATGCCGCCGAGGTGAGGCCCACGTTCAGCTCCGATGACTTCATCGCCTTCATAGCGGGCGGCGGTGCCGCGCTTACACAGGCGGTTGAAGGCGCGGAGGACGATGAGGCGAAGGGGGCGCAAGCGGCCGGGTCGCTTACCGGGAAGGATGTGGCCATAGGCATAAGCGCAAGCGGCCGGACACCTTATGTCATCGCGTTCCTCGAAAAGGCAAAACAGAGGGGGGCCTCCGCATGGCTTGTTTCATCCAATGCCGTCCGGTATCCCTTTCTGGATGGGGCCGTAACGCTCCTTACCGGCCCGGAAATCGTCGCGGGCTCTACAAGGCTTAAGGCCGCAACGGCGCAAAAGCTCTGCCTGAATATGATTTCAACCGTTACCATGATAAAGCTCGGCAAGGTGTATGACGGGTTGATGGTGGACGTCCAGCCCGCCAACAAGAAGCTGGTGGAAAGGGCCGTGCGCATCATCTCGGCCTGCACGGGGGCCGGGAATAAGACTTCCATGGAATATCTGGAAAAATCCGGCATGAACCCGAAAACGGCCGTCGTGATGATAAAGAAGAATGCGTCAAGGGAAGAAGCCGCCCGGCTGCTCAGGGAAAACGGGGGCCGGCTAAGGGGTCTTATCTAGGGCCGGGGTCATTCAATCCGGCCCCTCTTTATGGCGTCGGCCACTCTGGCCGCCCGCACAGCCTCCTTCACATCGTGCGCCCTTATTATGCTGGCCCCGTTCAATATCGCGGCCGTGTGCGCGGCGAGTGTGCCTTCCAGCCTTTCAAGGGGCGGGGCTCCCCCCAGTATGCGCCCGATGAACGCCTTTCTGGAGGCCCCCACCAGCACAGGCTTTCCAAGCCCGGTAAAAAGCCCGAGGTTTTTCAATATC
Organism: Nitrospirota bacterium; assembly: GCA_021789215.1. Classification (GTDB taxonomy): domain Bacteria; phylum Nitrospirota; class Thermodesulfovibrionia; order Thermodesulfovibrionales; family JdFR-88; genus JAJYJS01. The sequence continues at coordinate 1,932 of JAJYJS010000023.1, forward strand.
TCCAGGTTGTGGTCAAAAGTCTTTCCGAACCCGATGCCGGGGTCTATTATAATCCTGTCCGCATGGACACCGGCGTCTTCAGCGATGCGGATGGACTCCCGCAGGTAGTCCAGTATTTCCGGTATAAGGGCCTCATAGACGGGCTCCTTCTGCATATCGCGGGGGGTCCCCTTTATATGCATCAGCACCACCGGCACGCCGAGGCTGGCTGCCACCTGGGGCATCAGCGGGTCGAACCGCATCCCGCTTATGTCGTTGATTATGCTGGCCCCGGCCTCCACGGCCCGGCGGGCGATGTCCGCTTTGTAGGTGTCTATCGAAATGGGCACAGGGGACTGTTTTCTTATCGCCTCGATGACTGGGATGACGCGCTTCAGCTCTTCGTCTGCCGGAAGGGGCTCCGAACCCGGACGGGTGGATTCCCCTCCGATATCGATGATGCCGGCGCCTTCCCCGGCCATCCGGAGCGCGTGGCTGACAGCTTTTTGCCCGCTGTAAAACATCCCGGCGTCTGAAAAGGAATCGGGCGTCACGTTCAGGACGCCCATTATGCAGGTGCGCTTTGAAAAATCGAGTTCTTTAGCGGGGCTGGATGGAAAAAGCCGCATCAGGCGCTTTGGGCCTGTATTTCCTGATGGCCGCTTATAAGGGCCTCTATCTCGTCGTTGTCCATCGTCTCGCGCTCAAGGAGTTTTAGCGCGAATTTTTCCAGCAGCGCGGCATTCTTCTGGAGGAGGTTCCTGGCGTCTTCATAAGCGTCCATCACGAAGTTCTTCACTTCATCGTCTATCTCCTCGGCGGTCTTCTCGCTGTAGTCCTTGTGCTTGGCAATCTCCCTGCCCAGAAATATCTGCTCGTCCTTCTTGCCGAAGGTGAGGGGGCCCAGTTTTTCACTCATCCCCCAGTCGGTCACCATCTTGCGGGCAAGCTCGGTCGCCTTTTCGATGTCGTTGCCAGCGCCTGTCGTCATATGGTCGAGGGCTATCTCCTCAGCGGCCCTGCCTCCCATCAGCACCCGCAGGGTCTTGAACAGGAAATCCTTGGAGTATGTGTACCTGTCGTCTATCGGCAGCTGCTGGGTAACGCCCAGCGCCCTCCCGCGCGGTATGATGCTGACCTTGTGGATCGGGTCGGTGCCGGGCGTCAGCTTGGCCACAAGGGCATGCCCCGCCTCATGGAAGGCGGTGTTCTTCTTTTCGTCTTCGCTTATAATCATGCTCCTTCTCTCAACGCCCATAAGGAGCTTGTCCTTGGCCTTTTCGAAATCCTCCATCCCGACCTTGCTCTTGTTCGTCTTGGCCGCAAAAAGCGCGGCCTCGTTGACGAGGTTTGCCAGGTCCGCGCCCGAAAACCCGGGTGTGCCCCTGGCAAGCCGCTCCAGCTTCACGTTGTCGTCAAGCGGGATGTTCTTGCTGTGCACCTTCAGGATGGATTCCCTGCCCTTCACATCGGGAAGCGGCACGACCACCTGCCTGTCGAACCTGCCCGGCCTCAAAAGGGCCGGGTCGAGCACGTCTGGGCGGTTTGTGGCCGCTATGACGATAATGCCTTCCTTGCCTTCAAAGCCGTCCATCTCGACAAGGAGTTGGTTGAGCGTCTGTTCCCTCTCGTCATGTCCGCCGCCTAGCCCCGCGCCCCTCAGTCTTCCCACGGCGTCTATCTCGTCTATGAAGATTATGCAGGGGGCCCCCTTCTTGGCCTGTTCGAAAAGGTCCCTGACCCTCGAAGCGCCCACGCCTACAAACATCTCCACAAAGTCCGAGCCCGATATGCTGAAGAAAGGCACCCCCGCCTCGCCTGCGATGGCCTTGGCAAGGAGCGTTTTCCCCGTACCCGGCGAGCCCACAAGCAGCACGCCCTTAGGTATCTTTCCGCCAAGTTTCGAGAACTTGTGCGGGTCCTTGAGGAAATCTATTATCTCGGTTACCTCCTCCTTGGCCTCCTCTACGCCGGCCACATCGGAGAAGGTAACCTTGACTGCCTTGTCTGAAATCAGCTTCACCTTGGCCTTGCCGAAGGACAGGGCCTTGTTGCCCCCCGTCTGCATCTGCCTCATGAAGAAAACCCAGATCACCACAAGCAGCAGTATCGGTCCGAAGGAAAAGAACACGTTCACATACCACGGGTTTTCATCCGGCGGCTTGGCCTGTATCTTTACGTTCTTCTGCATGAGGGTATTGACCAGGTCCCCATAGCCCGCGGGAGTATAGGTCTTGAAGCTCTTTCCGTCTTTCAGCCTTCCCGATATGTGGTTGTCCTTTATGACGACCTCATCCACCTGGCTGGCCGCGACCTTCTGCATGAAGTCGGAAAACACTATATTTTCGCTGTTTTTCTTGGGCGTATTGAGCAGATTGAACAGCAGTATCATGAGGACTCCAATGAGGAGCCAAACGAACAAACCTCTGGCTATATTCAATTTAATCTGGATACCTCCTCAGATATTTTAACATACAACTTTATTTGGTCTCTATATTATAGCCTTTTTGATTTATGGAAGGCTGCCTGCTATCTTCCCGCGGCGATGGCGGCCTTCTGGATTTCCACAAGCTCCTTGATGCCGGACTCGGCAAGCGTGAGGAGCTTGTCCAGTTCACCCCTCCCAAACGGGGCGCCTTCGGCGGTCCCCTGCACCTCGACGAACTTCCCGCCACCGGTCATCACGACGTTCATGTCCACCTCAGCCGAGGAGTCCTCCGCATAGCAGAGGTCCAGCCGGGGCTCGCCCTTTATGATGCCGACGCTCACCGCCGCCAGATAGTCCCTTACGGGCATGCGGGAAATGACCTTGTTTTTCAGCGCGAAATCAAGTGCGTCCCAGAGGCTTATGAACGCCCCCGTGATGGCCGCCGTGCGCGTCCCGCCGTCGGCCTGTATGACGTCGCAGTCCAGCCAGACGGTGCGCTCTCCCATGGCTTCCAGGTCCACCACGGAGCGCAGGCTCCTGCCGATGAGCCGCTGTATTTCGTGGGTCCTTCCGCCAACCCTGCCCATTGACGATTCCCTGATGGTCCTCATGTGCGTGGAGCGGGGGAGCATGGAATATTCGGCGGTGACCCAGCCTTTTTTCTGGTCCTTGAGGAACATCGGGACCTTTTCCTCGATAGTCGCCGTGCATATGACCCTCGTATTGCCCATCTCTATGAAAACGGAGCCCTCTGCCGAACTGATAAAATTCCTCGTTATCTTTACCTGTCTCAACTCGTCATTTCTGCGTCCATCGGGTCTCATCCCATACCTCCATCAGTTTCACGTTATTTATGTAATCCGCGTCAGGGCCTAAAAACCTTCCTCCAAGCAGTTTGAACCTCTCCGGGGCGTCCGTGGCATAGAATTCCCTCATGGGCGCGTTTGCCGCACCGTTCAGCAGCGATTGCCCGGCGAGGACTTCCTTTATCTCGCGGGCCGTTTCATTGGCCGAGTCAATCAGGGCCACGGCGCCGCCCATTACCTCCGCAATGGTCTTTTTCAAAAGCGGGTAGTGCGTGCACCCGAGCACAACCGTGTCAATGCCCTCTTCAACCAGGCCCGCCAGGTACCGTTTCGCCGCAAGCAGGGCGACTTCGTTGTCCACCCATCCCTCCTCAACAAGGGGGACGAAAAGAGGGCAGGGGCGGGAGAATACGGAGACCTCCGGCTGAAGCGAGGCAAGCACCCTTGCGTAAGCGCCGCTCCTTATGGTGGTTTCCGTGCCTATCACGCCTATGCGGCCGTTCCTTGTGGCCTTTAAAGCGGCGCGCGCGCCAGGCTCTATGACGCCTATTACCGGAATATTCACGTCCTGCTTCAGTTTTTCAAGGCTTATGGCGCTGGCCGTGTTGCAGGCTATGACCAGGAGCTTTATCCCCCTTGAAAGCAGGAACCGGGTGTTTTCGAAGCTGTACCTGGTGACCACCTCCGGCGACCTTATCCCGTAAGGCACCCTTGCCGTGTCGCCAAGATATATGGTGCCCTCGGAAGGCAGGTTCCTGATAATCTCCTTGAGGACGGTGAGCCCGCCCAGTCCGGAGTCGAATACCCCTATCGGCGCGTTATTGCCCATTTGAAACAGCCGCCCCCTTGTCCATGCGTGTAAGCTCTCCAAGAGCCCTGTTGGCGAACATGTGCCCGCCAAGGCTTTCTATCTCTTTTCCGTCGATAAGCAGTTTCACGTCCGTTATGCCCGCCACGTTCGACATGAGGCTCTCGTAAAGGCCCCTCAGCAGCAGGAACTCGGAAAGGGCGTCGCCCTGAAAACCTCTCCTGAACTCGTCCGAAAGGTCCACGTAAAGGATATTGTCGGTGCCGAAATAAAGGCCGAGCAGTTTCGCATTGCGCGGGACTGGGGAGCCGGGCACCCCGGCGGGGCCTTGCAGGAACTCGTTTATGACGGCCTGGGCCTCGCCTTTCCTGTCAATGAACCCCGGCAGGACCCTCCTTTCCTCCATCTGGAGATATCCGCCCACCGGGTAATAAATTTTCACATACGATGCCCCGGTCTCCTGCAAGCTTGCAGACTCCTGCCCCTCTGGCGTTTTCCCCCTGAACAGGTCTTTTGAGATTAAAAGATAGCTGGCCGCCACCCCCCCTGCGAAAATCGCAAGCAGGCCCGCAAGAAAATAAAACATCTTTTTCCCTGTTTTTTCCCCTTTTTCTTTTTCCATTATCTTCTCAGCGGGCATTTGCACCTGCCGGTTTAATGTTCTGATAAAGCGTGACGGCATTTGCGATGGCGGCCGCGAAACGCTGCCTGTTCAGCTGATTGCCATAATCCACGCTGTCTGGATAGGGGACTTCGATCATCACCGCCGGGGCCGATATCTCATTGAGCAGGGAAAGAGGCATTTCTATATAGGAAACGCCCTTGCCCGGGAACGCCTCCTTTACAGCCTGCTCCAGCGAGGCTGCGAATTCCCTGCTTTGGGCGATATAGGGTCTCTGCCTGCGGGAATAAAGGTAGAGCTTTCTCACGTCCGGCTCCTGCGCCGGCATCCACGTTACATAGATATTGAAATCTCCTCTTGAGGAGACATGGATGCTTAAAAAAAGCGACGGGGATTTTTCGTTGGCTGCGGATGCCCGCTCTGAAATGCCCATGTTCCGGTCCACTTCCCTGACGAGAAAAGCCGGTATTCCCCTCTGTCTGAGTGCGGCCTGGGCCGCTTTCGCGAGCGAAAGGGCGATGTCTTTCTCCTTGACCGGCCTCGCGCCGGCCGTTGTATAGACGATGCCTTCGTCAGAGCCCCCATGGCCCGCGTCTATGGCGACCAGCGCCGCCCCGGAGCGTGAGGCCGCAGCAAGAAGAAATACCAGAAGGGCAAAAACAATTAAGCGCAAACGGGACATGAATGTCATCTTTTGCATGGACAATAATCCCCTTAAACCCCGGACTTTCTGCTTCCCTGCCCCCTCTCCCTTAAGGAGAAGGCCGGGGTGAGGGTTTTTTTCTTCATGCCGCGCCCCGGATTTCCAAAAAAGCCAAAAAAATCTGCCGTCACGAATTTGCCCCCCGGCCGGGTTTTTCCCCCGAAAAAACCAGAATGGCCTGCTTCAGTTTAACCAGGTCGACCTTGGTATTCAGGCATGGCCCGAAGGGCCTTTCATTGCAGACCCCGAATATCGGCAGGGGAAAACTGTCGGATATGCCGCTGGAAAGGTCGCGTTCGCAAGCCACGGCCACTATCGCGTCCGGCCCGACGTCTTTCACGATCCTGCGGGCGAGGTTTCCCCCGGTCGCAACGAACAGCTTTATCCCGAACTCGTCGGCCATCCCGATGATGTCCTTTATCCCGCACTTGCCGCACCGGGCGCAGTTGTATATGTTCCTGGTTATCCTTATCTTGCACTCATCGGTCTGGAGACAGTGCGGCAGGAGCAGGAGCAGGGTCTTTACCGCCGGGCGCTCTCTCAACACAAGCCTGTTATTGAGCGAAATGGTGAATGCCTGGAAGCGTTCCTTAAGGCCTTTGGACAACCCTCCGGCAAGCATCAGGACGGGGTAGAGGACCTTCAGGACGACGGCCCTAAGAAACCTGTACAGCACCTGAGAACACGTCTCCTTTTTTTATTTTCCGCCCCTGGAGGAAGTCCCTGGCTGACATCGGCCTTTTCCCCTCTGGCTGTATCTTCAGGATGCGGAGCAGTCCGCTGGCGGTCCCCACCAGCAGTTCCCCGTCCGCCTTCTCAATTGCGCCGGGGTTTTTTCCCTCATTCACGACAGGCTCCACCTTCAGAAACTTTATCCGCTCGCCCCCAAGGAAGCAGAAAGCCCCGGGCCACGGGTAAGTCCCCCTGACAAAATTGAATATCTCCCTGGCGGACCTGTTCCAGTTTATGAGGCCGTCCTCTTTCTTCAAGGGAGGGGCGAAAGTCGCTCCGCCTCCTTGCGGTACCGGCTTGAGTCTGCCCTCTCGCATCCCCCGGAGCGTCTTCACGAGAAGCTCCGCACCCATTTCCGAAAGCCTCCGGGAAAGGCCCTCTTTAGTGTCGCCGGGCAGTATCGCCGTCTTTTCCTGGAGAAGGATGTCCCCGGCATCAAGTCCGGGGGCCATGACCATCGTTGTCACGCCCGTTTCACGCTCGCCGTTTATGATGGCCCATGCTATCGGAGATGCGCCCCGGTAGCGGGGAAGAAGCGAGGCATGCACGTTCACTGGGGCGATTTTGGGTATCGAAAGTATCTCGCTGGTCAAAATCCTGCCGTATGCCACCACTGCCAGAAACTCCGGTTTCATTTTTTCAAGCTCATCCGCAAATCCGGGGTCCTTCATGGATTTCGGCTGGAGCACCTTCAGCCCGTACCCGAGCGCAAGCTCTTTAACCGGCGGGGGGGAGGGGGTCCTGGACCTCCCTTTCGGGGCGTCCCTGCGCGTGACGGCCGCGGCTATGTCTTCTCCGGCGTCGTGAAGCGCCCTCAGCGAGGGGATGGCAAACTCGGGGGTCCCGAAAAATATTATCGCCATTATCTTATCTGGCGAGACTCTTCTTGAGCGCCCGTTTCTTGTAAAAACTTCTCTTTAGCGGGGATATCCTGTCCAGGAGCAGGGTGCCTTCAAGGTGGTCGATCTCGTGTTGCAGCGCTATGGCGAGAAGCCCTGTTGCGTCTATCTCAAAAGGTTTTCCATCGCGGCCCAAGGCCTTGACGAAAACGCGCTCCGCCCTTGCGGCTTCAGCCGTGAGGCCGGGAAGGCTAAGGCATCCCTCCTCGCTTTCCACCTCGCCCTCGGCCGAGACTATTTCCGGGTTGATAAGCACGTACAGCGGGAGTTTTTCCGTCTGTCCTTCCCTCACGTTCACGTCTATAACGGCAAGCCTTTTGGATACGCCCACCTGCGGGGCGGCAAGCCCCACGCCGGGTGCGGCGTACATTGTCTCTATCATGTCGTCGATAAGGCGCTGGAGGCTGCCGTCTATGTTTTTAACTGGGGCCGTCTTCTTCCTCAGTACCTCGTCCGGATAGGTTATTATCCTGATTAAAGCCATGCTTTTATTATATTATTTTTTCCTGAGGAAAAGGAACTTGCTGGCCTTGCTCAAAACGTTCCCGCCCTGTATGTACTTGTTCGTGCGCTTGTCGAAGGAGATAACCTCCTCCTCGTAATCGTCTTCGGAGGCGGAAAAGGCCGCGTCGTAATCCCCTCCATAGAGCAGCGCCAGCGCGTCCACGAACGCCTCTCCAAGCATCCTTCCCGTTTCGTCGTACACATAGATTGCGCCGCACTCGCACCGGCCCCCGCAAGTCTCTCCGAATTGCATGTCTATCTTCTGCGGGGATTCCGGGACCCTGCCGCAAAAAGGGCAGGTAAAAACCCTGTACCTTTCCATTTTTTATGTCCTGTATTCCGCGTTTATCCTCACGTACTCTTCCGTGAGGTCGCATGTGAGCACTTTTTCAGAAAAAAGGCCCGCGTGCAGCTCGATTACGAGGGTGATTTCACGGCTTTCGCTGAGCAGCCTGCCAGCCTCGCTGTCTTTCCCCGTGGCCGTCCCTTTGTTTACAATTTTAAGGCCCCCGATGGAAATATCAACCTTGCCCTCGTCCATCTTTATGCCGGAGTAGCCCAGCGCGCACATTATCCTGCCCCAGTTGGCGTCGTTGCCGCAGATGGCGGTCTTGACCAATGGAGAGCGGGCCACGGCAAAGGCCCCCTGGAGGGCTTCGCGGGCCGAGGCCGCCCCTTTTATCACAACCTCTACAAGCTTTGACGCCCCTTCGCCGTCCTTCACTATCATCCGGGCGAACTCCTGTGTCATGGAATCGAGCGCGCCTCTGAATGTTTTATATTCCTTCGCACCGGCCGCGACAGAGGGGTTTCCCGCAAGGCCGTTTGCCAGCATCAGCACCGTGTCGCTGGTGGAGGTGTCCCCGTCCACGGTGATGCGGTTGAAGGATTTTTCTACCGACTCCCTGAGCGCTTTTTTAAGCAGCCCCTTGCCGATGTTCAGGTCCGTCATTATGAAACACAGCATTGTGGCCATTCTGGGATGTATCATGCCGGAGCCCTTGGCTATCCCGGCGATGCGCACTTCCCTGCCCGAAATCCTGAATGTCTTTGAGATGAGCTTTGGGAACGTGTCCGTGGTCATGATCGCCCGCGCGGCGTCCTCAAGGCTGGCGCCGCCCGCGCTTTCCGCCAGCTTTCTTATTTTTGGCCTCATCCGCTCCATCGGAAGCGGAGTGCCTATAACGCCTGTGGAGCAGACGTAAACAAGGTTTTCATCTATCCCAAGCCCCTTTGCCGCGAGGCCTGCCATCTCCAGCGCGTCCTTCGCGCCCTGTTTGCCGGTGCATACGTTGGCGTTGCCGCTGTTTGCGATTATGGCCCGCGCCCTGCCGGAGGATATCCGGGCGAGGCACAGCCGCACCGGCGCGCCCTTTACGCTGTTTGTGGTGAATGCCCCGGCCGCCGCAGCGTCCTTTTCCGAGTAGATGAGGGCCAGGTCCTTCCGGCCCGGCTTCTTGATAGCGGCCTCTTCAGTTGAAAAAAGAAAACCTTTTGGTGTCATATGTTTCCCGCCTCCGGAATCGGGGTTCAAAACAAAAAATATTATATCACTTTCCGAAGGGCGGATTTATTAAGTTCCCGCCCGCCCCTTGGATGTATTGTGGGCGCGACTGCGCCAAGCCCCGCCCCTCCGCCCCCGGAAACCGGGAAAAAGAGACCCATTCCAACTGGTGCTGAAAAACTTTTTTTATTTGTCATTTCTCCGCTCCCATGCCCTTTCCTTTTTTAGCATTGAAAATTATGTGTATGTTATTGTATTATATACACATAAGGAGGTGGCGTCTATGCAGTCCGCCGAAAAAGTGCGTAAGCAGTTTCTTCTCGATCCAGGTAAAATCCGGGTGGTAAAAAAAATCACACATGCATCAAATGATACAGAGGCAATTAATAGGGCCTTGGATATGGTAATCGCGAACGAAAAAATCCAGAAGGCGCTTGCGGCAGTAAAAGGCAAGGGCAAAATAGAGGATATTTTTGGCCGGGTATCCGCTTAAGGCTGTTTGCGACACATCAGTTTATATTCCCTTTATTAATCAGGGAATTGCGCATCCGGTGTTTTCCGAAAAGTTTTTCTCGCCAGTGCTGTATATGAGTGCTGTTGTTCTTTCAGAACTATACGCCGGGGCACATGACCATATTTCTATCAAGCTTCTCGATAAGCTATACCGTACCTTTCATGATGTTGGAAGACTTGTTGCCCCCGGTGATAGTGATTGGCGGCAAACAGGCAGCATCATTTCCAAACTGAGAGAAAAATATGGATATGAAACCAGATATCTTTCGCGGCTCCAAAATGACATTCTTATTGCCTGTTCAGCACGTGGGATTGGCGCATTTGTCTTCACACGAAATGAAAGAGATTTTCAAAGAATAAGGGAATTTATGGATTTTCATATCCACGGACAAAAATAATAATTTTCTCCCAAGTAGTCTTTTTTATGGAATTTAATTCAGCAGACCCAACATAAGGAGCCACTTCCGTTTTCTACTTTTGCGGCGACATAGCTTTAAAGGAAAAAATCCGGGGACAAATCAATGATTCAATCAGAAATCCTCGTTGTGCTGATCAATACGGTGGCGCAAGTTAATGGCCGTACTCCGCGCCTAATCTGAGCGTTCAACGACTCACGAGTTCTGGACGTTATCCGCTCCTGATAGCGTTACATGCGTGTGCCGTTTTTGTGAGCATTTATGCGGGACGGGCGGGGACTAAAGTGAAAAAAGCCTTTGGCTTGGTGTCTTACGGCGCTACGGCCAGGGCGCCGAGCCCTGTCTCTTCGGGGTAGCCCATCATCAGGTTCATATTGTGCACTGCCTGGCCTGCCGCGCCTTTGACGAGGTTGTCGATTGCCGTGACCACGATAAGCCTGCCTGTGCGGGCATCCGCTACGAGCCCGATGTCGCAGCGGTTAGTGCCCCTTACGAATTTCAGGTGTGGCAGTTCGCCCGCATTCAGCACCCGCACAAAAGGCTCTCCCTGATATGCCTTCCTGTAAACGGAAAGCGCCTTTTCGGTCGTAAGGCCCTTTGCGGCTGAAAGATAGATGGTCGTAAGTATGCCCCTGTTCACGGGAAGCAGGTGAGGGGTGAAGCTCACCTTAACGGGCTTTTTGGCCGCCAGCGAAATCTCCTGCTCTATTTCGGGCGTATGCCTGTGGGAGCCAATGGCGTAAGCGGAAAAATCCTCGTTCACCTCGCAGAAGGAATACCTTGCGTCAGACTGCCTCCCGGCCCCGGACGTGCCGGATTTGGAGTCTATTATTATGCTTTCCGCCCCGGCAAGGCCGTTTTTAAGCGCGGGATAGATGCCCAGTATCGCGCTTGTCGGGTAACAGCCGGGGTTTGCGATGAGCCTCGCTTTTTTAATCCTTGCCCTGTGCAGTTCGGGAAGCCCGTAAACAGCGGTCTTTAAAAGCCCCCTGTGGTAATGGGGTGTCTTGTACCATTCCTCGTAAACGGCCGCATCCTTGAGCCTGAAATCAGCAGAAAGATCTATTACCTTTTTGCCTTCCTTGTGGAAGAGGGCAACAGCGGGCTGGGACGTCTTGTGCGGGAGCGCAAGGAAGAAGAGGTCCGCCTTTTTTAAAAGGGCTTCGGCCTCAAGCGGCTCGAAGACAAGCCCCGCGTATGCCGTGAGCTGCGGGAACAGCGCAACCGGGCTCATCCCCTGGGACTTCTCGCTTGTAACGGTTGCGACCTCCACCAGGGGGTGGCCTGAGAGGATGCGCAAAAGCTCGGCGCCTGCATAACCGCTTGCGCCGCAGATTGCAACCTTTAACATCGGCGGATTATCTCTTGGAGAACTGGAATCTCTTCCTGGCGCCCTTCTGGCCGTATTTCTTTCTCTCTTTAAGCCGTGGGTCTCTGGTCAGGAAGCCTTCTTTTTTAAGCCTGGGCCTCAGGTCGTTGTCCATGCGGGTGAGGGCCCTGGAAATCCCGTGCCTCAGCGCGCCGGCCTGTCCGGTCATCCCGCCGCCTTCCACGGTGGCGGTTATGTCGTATTTGCCGGTGAGGCCGCAAAGCTCAATGGGCTGCTTTATCATCATGCGCAGCGTCTCGCGCGGGAAATACGTCTCAAGCGTCTTTTCGTTCACGTTTATCTGGCCCGAACCCGGGAGCATCTTTACCCTGGCTACGGAGCTTTTTCTTCTGCCTGTCGCGGTATATGTTATTTCTGCCATGCCGTTATAAATCTCCTTATTGTATGGAAAGGGTTTCGGGCTGCTGCGCCATATGGGGATGCTCCGGCCCGCTGTAAACCTTCAGTTTCTTTATCATCTGGCGGCCCAGCCTGTTCTTGGGCAGCATTCCCCAGACCGCGCTCTCCATCACCCGCTCCGGCTTGCGCTCCAGGAGCCTCCTCGCGGTCTCTTCCTTGAGGCCGCCAGGGTAATTCGAATGCCTGTAATATACCTTCTGGTCGATCTTCTTTCCGGTAAGCCGGACTTTTTCCGCATTGATTACAACAATGAAATCTCCAGTGTCCACATTCGGGGTGAATATGGCCTTGTGCTTGCCCCTCAGGTAGGTCGCTATCTTCGTAGCCAGCCTCCCCAGGACAAGGTCGCTGGCATCAACTACATACCATTTCCGCTCTATTTCGTCTTTCCTGGCAAACCGGGTTTTCATCGTCCACCTTCCTCAATCATCTTAGAATTGTATAAGATAATCAAAAAAACGTCCACTTGTCAACTTTTTTGGCATAAAAAAACAAATATTTTGTCCTGTCCGCCTCAGGAGGATACGCGGGGAACATGCCGCGGTTCGTTGACACCCCTTGTTTCCTGCTGATATACTCCAATACCTTGAGGGATTTGACCTTATACGCAAGAGGAGCAAATGGGCCTCGTCGGCAGACTTGAAGACCTGGGCATTTCCGACATATTTCAGATACTTGGGATAGGAAAGAAGACTGGCACCCTCGCCATAAGCACCCTGAAAGCCGCAGCCGGGATCAGGTTCAGGGACGGGTTGATAATCAGGGCGGACACATCCGCGTTTGAGGGCGGGCTGGCGGACGATCTGGTGAAAGCGGGCCTGGTAAAACCCTCCACTCTTGAGCTTGCCCTTTTGGTGAAGAAGACCCTGCCTGAAAAATCCATAATTGATATATTGCTTGAGCTTGGCGCCATGAAAAAGGAGATGCTGGAGAAGGCCGCCAGAAAGAGGATCGAAAAGGCCGTCTTTGAGGTCATGAACTGGCAGGAAGGGGACTTTCAGTTCGAGCTGGATGAGGAAATGAACGGCTCACGGCCGCTTGACAGCGAGGGCTGGACGCTTTCCAGTGGCCTCTCCCCGGAATACCTCCTCATGGAAGGCGCCAGGGTGCACGACGAGTCCGGCCAGGGGTTCATCATGCCCGAAACCGGTGAAGACGCGGGGCGGGAGGAGGACTCCGGCTGGGACGACGACTGGGGGGAGGGCGGGTCACGCAAGGACATCAGCTCGCTGAAGGCCCTTACCCAGGAGCTAAGGTTCCCCAATTCCGCCTCGGAGATAACGCTTCTTATCCTGAGGTTCGCAAGCGACATCTTCCAGCGCGGGGTGCTCTTCATGACCGGCCCTGACGAAATGGCCGGGCTTGGCCAGTTCGGGCTGGACATCGAAAACGCCGACGAGAGGATAAGGCAGATACGCCTTGATTTCCGCGAAAGCCCTTTCCTTTCCGGAATCATTAAGACCGCGCACTCTTACAGGGGGGCCATAGAGAAAGACAGGATAACGGAGTCCCTCGTGACCGAGCTTGGCGGCAAGTGGCCTCCCGAGGCGGCGTTCTTCCCCCTGACAGCGGAAGGGAAAGTGGTCGCCCTTATTTACTGTGACAATGTAGACTCCGGCGGGATGCCGGAGTGCGAGGGGCTTGAGATATTCATCAGCCAGGCGGGGCTGGCGCTGGAGAAGGCGCTCCTCCAGAGAAGGCTCCAGGACTTCCAGAAAGACAAAGATAATAAATAGTGACTTTTTAAGGGCTTATCTGCTAAAATCTTCCAACCGATGAAGGCCATTCTTATAGTAGAGGATTCGGCTACGACGAGGTCGCTCATCAGGGCGGTGATAGATGAGGCGGGCGAGTTTGACACGTCCGAGGCGGCCACCGGTTTCGAGGCGCTGAAGCAGTTGCCCGCACGCAGCTTCGACCTCATAATCACGGACATAAACATGCCCGACATAAACGGGCTGGAACTCATAAATTTTGTAAAGACCAACCCCCGCTACAACCACATCCCGATGATCATCATCAGCACCGAGAAGAGCGAGGAGGACAGGAAGAGGGGGCTGGCGATGGGGGCCAGCGCCTACATAACAAAACCTTTCAAGGCCAAAGACCTCCAGGAGACGATAAAACAGGTCATCGGGTCATGAAGTCCTCGGACAGGGAATTCATTGCCGAATCCGAAGACCTCCTCAACGAGGCCGGAAGGCTTCTGGTAGAGCTTCAGGAAAACGGTTTCGACCCCGACAACGTAAACGCGCTTTTCCGCATGTACCACACCCTCAAGGGGCTTTCCGGACTCTTCGGGCACAAAGGGATAACCGAGCTCAGCCATGCGCTGGAATCCGTCCTCGATGAAATCAGGCTCGGCAAGATTCCGTACTCGGCCGAAGCGGTGGACTTCCTTTTCGGCAAGCTCGACAACCTGAAAAGGACGATAGAGGACCTCAAGAACGAGCAGGAAGCCGACGTGTCCGGCTACCTTGAGGAGATAGAGTCTTTCCGCCGCAGGGCCTCCGGCTCCGCCGAATCCTTTTCGCTGAAGGGGATGATAGACGACTCCATCCTTAAGATACTCTCCGAATACGAGGAGCACAGGCTCAAGGCGAACATAAAGGAAGGCAAGGGGATTTACCTCCTTAAAAAGATATTCCCCTTTACCAGTTTCGATATCGACCTGGAGGCCAGCACAAAGGCCATAAAATCCATCGGGGAACTGATAAGCACGCTCCCCACATCGGAGGGGCTCCCTCCGGATCATATCGGGTTCAATCTCCTCCTGGCGACACTGAAACCCGCGGAATCCCTGCCCGAATCCCTCGGGGGGGCGCCGGAAGTGATTATAAAGGGCGAGGTGAAGGAACCCAAAAAACCGCAGGCCGCGGCGGCCTCGCTCAAGAGCACGTCGACGACCGTAAGGGTCGATATAGAAAAACTGGACAGGATACTGAACACCGTGGGCGAGCTTACGCTCATCAAATCCGCTGTGCGCCGCATAACGGACGAGCTGCGGGCGCAGTTCGGCCATTCCGCGCTTGTGATAGACGCACACAAGATAACGCAGAGCCTTGAGCGGAGGCTTTTCGAGCTTCAGGAGCAGGTGCTTGAGATAAGGATGGTCCCTATCGGGCAGATATTCAGCAGGCTGTCGCAGGTCATAAAGCGGTACAGCCGCGAGGCTGGCAAGCAGATAGAGCTGGTAATGTTCGGCGAGGACACGGAGATAGACAAGTTCCTTGCCGAGGAGATTATAGACCCGCTTGTCCATATCGTAAGGAACGCGATAGACCACGGGCTGGAGAGCAATAAGGAAAGGGCCGCCATTGGCAAGAGGCCTGCGGGCACCATAACCCTGAAGGCGTATCAGCGCGGAAACCATGTCGTCATAGAGGTGGCCGATGACGGCAAGGGCATAGGCTTCGAGAAGGTAAGGCAGAAGGCCGAGGCCAAGGGGATAATCGAAAAAGGCGCCGTGCTCCAGAAGAGGGAACTGCTGGAGCTGATATTCACCCCCGGCTTCAGCACCAAGGATTCAGTGAGCGAGGTGTCCGGCAGGGGCGTGGGGCTCGATATCGTGCGGGACAAGCTTTCCTCCATGGGAGGGTTTTCGGATGTCGAGACGCTGGAGGGCGAGGGCACCACTTTCATCCTGACGCTCCCCATAACTCTGGCCATAATCAAGGCGCTGATCGTGCGCGTGGGCGGCCATCATTTCGCAATCCCCCTCACGGCCATTTCAGAGACGCACGCCATCCAGGAACCGGAGCTTCAGAGCATAGAGGGCCGCAGGGTGTATAACCTGAGGGGGGAACTGCTCCCTGTCACCCGGATATCCGATATATTCGATATTGCTCCGGATGGCTCCGGGAGGTCGTTCATTGTGATAGTGGGCTTCGGAGAGCGCAGGATGGGCATTGCGGTTGACGAGCTCTTCAACCAGCAGGAGATAGTCATAAAATCCATGGGCGACTATTTCAAGGGAACAAAAGGCTTTGCCGGAGCGGCCGAGATAGGAAGGCACGAGGTCATCCTCGTGATGGACGTGGAGGCGATAATAGAGGAATCCCTCGTGAGGCAAAAGGGGGTGCTCCGTGTTTGAGGAGTTTTTCAGCCTTGAGGTCAAGCCGTTCAGCAAGACGCCGGACCCGCGCTTTCTCTTTCTGAGCAGAAGCCACGAGGAGGCCCTTGCGAGGCTCCAGTACGCCGTGGAGGAAAAAGAACTCGTGGTGCTTACGGGCGAGATAGGCTGCGGCAAGACAACCCTTACCCGCGCCCTCATAGATTCCCTGGGAGAGAAGCACCGCGTGGTGCTCATAATAAACCCCCGGCTCACCCCTTCACAGTTCCTGCGGGTGGTGGCCAGGCGTTTCGAGATAGAGGTCTCAAGCAGCAAGGACGACCTTCTTGAGGCCATATACAACAAGGTCTACGAGGACTACGAGGCGGGCATTACGCCGGTTATAATTATCGACGAGGCCCAGCTCATACCCAATAAAGACACCTTCGAGGAGATAAGGCTCCTTACCAATTTCCAGCTCGATGACACGAACCTCATAAGCCTGGTGCTCGTGGGTCAGACAGACCTGCGAAGAAGGCTTAACCACAAGGCTTATCAGCCGCTCAGGCAGAGGATAGGGCTCTTTTTTCACCTTGGCCCCCTCGGCCCCGAAGAGATGAGGGGATATACGGACCACAGACTCCAGGTTGCCGGAAGGAGCGAACAGCTTTTTACGGAGGGCGCGCTTAAAACCCTTTACAGCTACTCGGGCGGGGTGCCGAGGATTATAAACAGCCTTGCCACGACCGCGCTGCTGGAGGGCTTTGGAGCGGGCAGGGGGGTTATAGACGAATCTCTTATAGAAGCCGCGGCGCGGGAGCTTGGGTTTACGGAGCTGAGGAATAATTAGGGGACGGCATTTTATTTAGTTCCCGCCCGCCCACCCTTTCAATGTATAGGGGCTCCGCCCCCATGACCCCGAAAGTCGAATGAGAAAAAAATTACTTCACGGAATAGCCTTGTCTGAGGTGCACGGAACGCCTCTCCATGAAGCGGCCTCCTCTGTGCTCGAAAAATTCTCTCACCTCAAAAAAGCAACTGTGGAAGCGCCAACCATTGGCCGTGTAGAGGTTTCAATGGGAGAAAACGGGAAAAGTGATGAGGAATAAGTCTGGTTTGCTGGATGTTTAGGTTTGTCGGGTGTAATCTTCATGGACTTTTTTGCCTTTACGGGGTCTTGGGGCGGAGCCCCAAACCGATAAGGGCGGGGCGGGTGGGGTCAAATAAAATGGCTCGGATTATTTTTAAGATTTAAAACAGAAAAGTCTTACGCCTACCTTCCGAAGAACCCCTTCTTTTTGGAGGTCTTGACCTCGACGATAAGCTCCCTGAGCAGCGCCACAATCTCTTCCTGGTGCCTGCCCGTCTCCCGCACGGCGTTTGAAAGCTCGGTAATCGCGTTTTTCAGCTGAGGGTCCGCCGGTTTTTTATTTATCTCGTCAAGCGATGAAGTGAGCCTTGAAAGGGACTCCCTCATCTCCTGCATGTGGCTTTCCACCTGCGGCGCCGGACCCTTCTGGGACTGCATGGACGAGGCCAGCTTCGAGACGGAGGCGTTCAGTTCTCCCGCGATGGACACGAGGGATTCGAGCATCTCTTCTGCCTTATTGGAAACGGCAGGCGCCGGGACAGGCTTTTTTGCTTCCTCAACCACGGGCGCGACCGGCTCCGCGGCCGCTGTCTTTTCGGGCGGCCTTTCCCTTTCAAAGCGCTCTACCGAAAAGCTCTCAAGCATTTCCGCCGTTTCCGCCCTTGAGACCTCGGGGGCCTCGTGTTCGAATTCCCTGCCTGCGCCTTCAAAAAGGGTCTGCGGTCTTTTCTCCGGCTCCGGCGTGCGGACGGCCTTTTCTGGTTTCTCCGGTTTGGGCTGCACTGTTTTTTCCTTTGCCCCCTTCTCGAAATGGACGTTGTATCTTTTTGCAAAGTCCTTTATCAGTATGCGGATGAGGGCCTGAAATGTCTCCTCCACTCCCTTGCCGTTTACGGCTTCGGCAAGGAATACCGGATGTCCCCCGGCATTGAGGTCCCTGTCAAGCTCTTCTACCGGCATGACATCGGAAAGGTCCCGCTTGTTGTATTGCATGACAACGGGGATTTCGTCCGGGTTTATGTTGTTTGCCCTCAGGTTTTCCCGCATGTTGTCCAGGCTTTCGGTGTTCTGGCCGGCCATGGCCCTCTGGGAGTCCGCCACAAAAACAACCGCATCCGCCCCTTTGAGCACCAGTTTCCTTGTGGCGTTGTATCTTATCTGGCCGGGCACGGTGTAGAGCTGGAACCTGACTGTAAAATCCTTTATCTTGCCAAGCTCAACCGGGAGGAAATCGAAAAACAGCGTCCTGTCGGATTCAGTCGAGAGGGAAAGCAGCTTGCCTTTCTTTTCAGGCGCTATCGTGGCGTGCAGGTGCTGAAGGTTGGTGGTCTTTCCGCTGAGTCCAGGTCCGTAATAAACGACTTTCAGGGTCAGTTCCTTCGAGGCGTAATTAAACAGAGCCATTACCAATTATAGCATATACGCCGTTTCTGGTACGATGCTTCACCTTGTACATGGCCTCGTCCGCGAAACGGATAAGCTCTTCTTTTGACTGGGCGCTTTCGGGGTAGGAGGCCACGCCGAAGCTCGCCGTGAGCTTGAGGTTATAGCCTTCTTTTTTAAGAAACGTGTGCTGCTCCAGGGTCTGCCGTATCCTCTCGGCGGTCTTCACGGCGCGCTGGGGCGGTGTCTGCGGAAGTATCACAACGAATTCGTCTCCCCCGTAGCGGGCGACGATGTCAAGCTCCCTCAGGTGCCTTATCAGGAGCTGGCCCATCTCCACGAGCACCTTGCTGCCTACCAGATGGCCGTAGTTGTCGTTGACGTTCTTGAAATAATCTATGTCCATGAAGATGAGGCTTACGGAGGTATGATAACGGTTGCTCCTGAGCACCTCTGTCTCTATCGTCCTGGTCATGTACCGGGTATTGAAGAGCTTCGTCAGGTCGTCCGTTATTACAAGCTCCTGCATCTTCTCAAAGAGCGTGGCCCTTTCGATAACGATTGCCACATAGTCTATGAAGCGGCTTATGGCGTCGAAATCGCCCTGGGTGAACTCGCGGCCGCCGCTTTTATTTATTAATTCCAGTACGCCTAATATTTTGGACTTGCTCTTGATGGGCATGCAGATGAGGGTCTTTGTCTTGTGGCGGATATGCCTGTCCAGTTTCTGGGAGAAACGGGAGTCTTTGTAGATGCTCTTTATCAGGACCGGCTTGCCTTCCCTGGCCACCCAGCCAGCTATGCCCTCGCCTGGAGGGGAGAGGTCTTTCCAGTCCCCGGGGCTCCTGAGCGGCCCCACCGTCTTTTCCATCGCCAGTTCCCCGGTCTCGGTATTTATGAGGTAGATGGTGCAGTTGTCGGCATCGGTCTTCTGGCTTATCTTGTTTATGAGCATCAAAAGCACGTCCGTCTGCCCGTCTTCCACCGTCAGGCAGTGGCTCAGGTCCTCAAAGAACCTTATCTCTTTTTCAAGCGCGCTGTTGCGCTCCCTTAGGAGCCTGTTTTCGTCATAGAGCTTCTTTTCCTCGCCGGCCAGCTTCAGCGTCTTGAGCAGCTCTTTGCCGTTTGGCTTGTGGAGCTGGTAAATCAGCGGGTGGTTTTTTGTGCTTATCGCGGTGAACTTCTCTTCCCTGGAGATGATTATCTTCGGGATGCCTTTTGACGAAGAGAGAAGTTCCTTGAGCGAATCCCTGCTGCCGTGGTCCAGGATCATCATGGCGGCCTCCGACACGTCCGGGATGGCCCGCTCCACGGTCTCTATTTTCCGGACCTTGTATTTCTTAACGGGGAGGACCTTTGCAAGCGAATGGGTCTCTTCCCCTATAAGAAACAGGATCTTATCCATTTGCCCCGCAGCACTTCTTGTATTTCTTGCCGCTCCCGCAAGGGCAGGCATCGTTCCTGCCCACCTTTTTTTCCTTCCGCACGGTCTGTTCTGCGCCGTCTCCCCTGTTGTAGGAAAGGCTCTGGTGCCTGTGTGTCCGCTCCACCTGCTGCTCTGTCCTTATCTGCACCTTGAAGAGCCTGGTCAGCGTCTCCGTGGCAATCCTTACGGACATCTCCTCGAAAAGCGTGAATGCCTCTTTCTTGTACTCGGTAAGGGGATCGCGCTGGCCGTATCCCCTGAGGCCGATGCCTTCCCTCAGGTGGTCCATCGCAAGCAGGTGGTCTTTCCATTGGGAATCAACCACCTGGAGCAGTATCATCTTCTCGATGTAGGCCATCATATCCGGGCCTATTTCCTTTTCCTTGTCCGCGTAAAAGGCCCTCAGGGCGGACATTATCTTCTCCCGCAGCTCATTTGCGCCGTCGGGCTCAAGCTCCACCGGGACGGAGAACGTGCCGTACACGGCATCCTTCAGCGCCTTCATGTCCCATTCCGCAGGATGCTTGTCCGCCGGGCAATATGTGTCGAGAAGCTCGTCCACGGAGTCTTCCATCATGTTCCTGATGCGCTCCCTCAGGCCTTCGCCGCCGGTGAGTATCTCCCGCCTGAAGTCGTAAATCTCCGTCCTCTGCTTGTTCATCACGTCATCATAGTCTATGAGGTGCTTCCTGATGTCGAAGTTGTGGGCCTCGACCCGCTTCTGCGCGTTCTCTACCGCCTTGCTCACAAGCTTGTTCTCTATCGGCACGTCCTCTTCCATGCCTAGCTTGTTCATTATGCCCGAGAGCCTGTCGGAGCCGAATATCCTCATGAGGTCGTCTTCAAGCGACAGGTAGAACCGCGAGGCCCCGGGGTCTCCCTGCCTGCCGGAACGGCCGCGGAGCTGGTTGTCTATGCGCCTTGCCTCGTGCCTTTCGGTGCCGAGTATGAAGAGCCCTCCGGACTGTATGACATTCTCCTTCTCCTGGGCACAGAGCTTTTTCGCCCGCTCCCTGGCCTGGGTTATCTCTTCATCTGAGGGGGTGTCCTTGCCTTTAAGAAAATCCCTGGCAAGCCCCTCCGGGTTTCCGCCAAGCACTATGTCGGTGCCCCTGCCGGCCATGTTGGTCGCGATGGTGACGGCGTTGTACCTGCCGGCCTGCGCCACTATCTCGGCCTCGCGCTCGTGGTATTTGGCGTTTAGGACGGAGTGCGCTATCCCCTTCTTTTTGAGCAGATGACTCAGGAGTTCCGATTTTTCTATCGAGATGGTGCCCACCAGCACCGGCTGGCCCTTTTGATGGAGCTGCTCTATCTCCTGGACTATCGCATTGAATTTTGCCTTCTCGTTCTTGTATATCAGGTCGGCGCTGTCAACCCTTACCATGGGCCTGTGGGTGGGGATGACCATCACGTCCAGGTTGTATATCTTGGCGAATTCCGCGGCCTCGGTGTCTGCTGTGCCTGTCATGCCAGAGAGTTTGTTGTACATGCGGAAGTAGTTCTGGAAAGTGATGGTTGCCAGCGTCTGGTTCTCGTTCTCTATCTTCACGTTCTCCTTGGCCTCTATGGCCTGATGGAGACCGTCGGACCACCTCCTGCCGGGCATCAGCCTGCCCGTGAACTCATCCACGATTATCACCTCGCCGTCCTTTACCACGTAATCCACGTCCCTCTTGTAAAGGTGGTGGGCCCTGAGCCCCTGCAGGACATGGTGGACTATTTCGATGTTGGCCGCATCATACATGTTGCCAAGGCCCAGCATGCGCTCGGCCTTGGAATTTCCTTCATCCGTCATGACGACGCCCTTGGTCTTTTCCTCGAGCGTGAAGTCTGCTTCTTTTTTGAGGCTTGGTATGATGCGGTTGATCTTGTAATACTTGTCTGTGGATTCCTCCGACGGCCCGGATATGATGAGAGGGGTCCTCGCCTCGTCTATCAGTATGCTGTCCACCTCGTCAACGATGGCGAAATTAAGCTCCCGCTGGACATACTGGGAGATGTCGTATTTCATGTTGTCGCGGAGATAGTCGAACCCGAACTCGTTGTTCGTCCCGTATGTTATGTCCGCGCCGTAATTTTCCTGCCGCTGCTGGTCTGTGAGCCCGTGGACTATAACGCCGGTTGAAAGCCCCAGGTAATTGTAAAGGGGGCTCATCCAGAGCGCGTCCCTTTTGGCAAGGTAATCGTTCACCGTCACCACATGAGCGCCCTTGCCATCGAGGGCGTTCAGATAAACGGGCAGAGTGGCCACAAGGGTCTTTCCTTCGCCGGTCTTCATCTCGGCTATCTTGCCTTCGTGCAGGACTATGCCGCCAAGCATCTGCACGTCGAAGTGCCTCATCCCAAGCACCCTCATGGACGCCTCGCGGACTACGGCAAACGCCTCCGGAAGGATGTCATCGAGCGTCTCCCCGGCTTCCAGTCTCTTCCTGAACTCATCCGTCTTGCCCCGGAGCGCGGCCTCAGACAGCCCGGATATCTGCGTTTCAAAATCATTAATGCGCTCCACTATGGGGAGCCGCCTTTTTACCTCGCGTTCGTTTTTTGTACCAAAGATTTTTTTAAGCAGTATTTGGACCATAATTTTTAATATAACATTAAAACCGCGGTCATTACGAGCCGGCAAGCCTCCTTCTCAAGGCCGTGTATCTCAAGGCGGTTTTTGAGTTTTTGACTGCTATTGCGAGCGCCTTTTTCGAGCCTACCAGCACCATCATCCTCTTTGCCCTGGTCACCGCGGTATAGAGCAGGTTTTTCTGGAGCAGGATGAAATGTTCCGTCACGATGGGCATGACGACCGCCGGGTATTCGCTGCCCTGGGACTTGTGGACCGATGCGGCGTAGGCAAGCTGAAGCTTGTCCAGTTCGGCGTTTTCGTAAACCACGTCCCTGCCGTCGAAATCGACCAGGACTTCCCCCTTACGGACCTCCTTTATCCATCCCGTGTCCCCGTTGAACACGTCTTTCTCGTAGTCGTTCTTCACCTGCATCACCTTGTCGCCTGCGGCAAGGCTGGCGCTGCCCGGCTCCCGCCTGTTGAGTATTGCCTGGAGGGTCCGGTTGAGGTTCGCCACTCCAGCCAGCCCCTTGTGCATGGGGGAGAGCACCTGTATGTCCCTCAAGGGGTTGAACCCGTATTTCTGAGGGAGCGTGCTGGTGCAAAGCTCTATTATCTTGTCCAGGACCGCCTGGGTGTCGTCCATCTGTATGAAATGGAAATCGCCCGCCCCCGAATGGGGTGTAAAAGGCATCTCCCCGTTGTTTATTTTGTGCGCATTCACGACTATCAGGCTCTCCCTTGATTGCCTGAATATCTCATCCAGCCGCACTGACGGTATACTGCCAGACTCTATCAGGTCCTTAAGCACGTTTCCGGGGCCCACCGAGGCAAGCTGGTTCGCGTCGCCCACCAGTATGAGCCCGCACCCGCGGGGCACCGCCTTCAAAAACCTGGACATGAGCATTATATCAATCATTGAGCTTTCATCAAGGATGATCATGTCCGCCTGAAGCGGGTAGATCTCGTTTCTCCTGAACGACTGCTCCACCGGGCTGTATTCGAGCAGGCGGTGTATGGTCTTCGCCTCCTCTCCCGTAAGCTCCGAGAGCCGTTTTGCGGCCCTGCCCGTTGGCGCGGCAAGCAGTACCCTTTTTTTCCATTTCTGGTAAATCCTCAGTATCGCCTTTATGATTGTGGTCTTGCCGACGCCGGGCCCGCCGGTGATGATGAATACCTTTTCCTTTAACGCGCCTTTTACGGCATCGGACTGTCTGGCCGAAAGTCTGAACGAGAGTTCTTTCTGCACCCATTCCAGCGCGTCTTCCGGGGCCGCCTCCAGGGGCGCTTGGGCCTTGAGCAGGCCTCTGAATCCGTGGGCCGTGTCCGCTTCGGCGTCATGCAGGCGTTTCAGGTAAACGGCCTTGTTATTGCTTGAAACGGACTTTTCGGTCAGCAGCTCCTCCATTACTATCTTTTTCTTTTCAAAGAGGGCGGCTATCCCTTTCAGAAGGCTTTCCCTGGATATGGAAATGCCTTTTTCAGCCTCCGCCAGCAGTTCATTATATGGATAGAATACGTGGCCTTCTTCCGAAAGCCTTTCAAGCAGATACAGGAGGCCCGCTTCGGCGCGAAAAGGGGAGTCCTTCGGGATGCCGGTCCTGGCCGCTATCTGGTCTGCCTTGATAAAGCCTATTCCGGATACGTCCTCCGCGAGGCGGTAAGGGTTTTCCTTCAATATCTGGACGCAATTCCTGCCGTACTGTTTATATATCCTCATGGCATAAGCGGGTGTTATCTCATATTCCTGAAGGGCGACCATGACGTCCTTCAAATCCTTCTGGGAATTCAGTGATTTTTTGAGCCCGGCGAGTTTCTTTGTCCCTATGCCCTCTATCTCGGAAAGCCTTTCAGGGTATTTATCTATTATTTCGAGTGCCTTTTTGCCGAATTTCTCCACGATTTTTTTTGCCATCACCGGGCCTATCCCTTTTATGAGGCCGCTGCCAAGATATCTCTCGACCGCCTGGGCCGTGGGCAGCGGGAGTTCCTCGTGATGGATGGCCTTGAACTGCCTGCCGTATTTGGGGTGCTCCTCCCATTTCCCCTTTATCAGGAGCATCTGCCCCTCTGATACGGAAACGAAATTGCCTGTTACGGTAACTGTCTCGCCGGAGGAATCCACCCTAAGCACGGCATAGTGGTTGTCCGGGTTATAAAAGGTCACCCGCTCCACGCAGGCCTTTATTTCTGTCAGCATTTAACGGATTGGGCAGAATGGTTTTTGAGGATACGGTTGATCATATGAAATGGATTTTATAGAAAGGTGCTTAAAAAATCAATTTGGGGATTCCCTCCGGAAAAGAGCCGATTTCCGGCCTTTTTAGGCCCGATGCAACTTTTTTTCGAGTTTTTAATAACGGAAGGTTGACAAATTCCGCATCTTCATGTAAGGTAATAAAGTTGCTCTTTGACAAGCCTAAAAAGTGCGTAGTGCCTGGTTAATTCAGTGAAATTTTTTGAGTTACGGATGAGAGTTTGATCCTGGCTCAGAACGAACGCTGGCGGCGTGCTTAACACATGCAAGTCGGACGGTGATACAGGGAGGGGCAACCCTTTTTGTATCATAGTGGCGGACGGGTG
>JAJYJS010000044.1 GCA_021789215.1 Nitrospirota bacterium
CCGCCTGCCAGCCTGCCGCCCCGCCTTATGGCCTCGTCCGTGCCTTCTATGGCCTCTACGGCCATCACGGCCATCCCCTTCACGACAACCGTCTGGCCGACGTCCAGCCTGCCCATCTCCTTTGCCATCCTGAAGCCGTATTCGATGTCCTTCCTCTGCCCCTTCGAGGGTTTTTGTTTCCGGGTGAGCACGCCTTCGGGGGCAAGTATCTCCCCGCAGAAAGACGTGGTCTCAAGCAGTTTTACGCCTTCTTTCTCAAGCTCGCGGGTGAGGGCAAGGAGGATGGTGTCGTCGTTGCGGTTTTTAAGCTCCCAGAGGAGTTTTATCGCCCGCATGTCCGGGGTGACCCTGTTTTTGTAGATGAGCCCCTTGGGGACCTTGCCCGCCATCACGGCCTCTTTCACGCCGTGCTTTTTAAGGGCGTCGAATATCTTTCCAAGCTTGCCGACGCTTATCCGCTCGACAACGTCCGCAACCGGCTCAAGCGCGCCAGGGTCGGCCACGGGCTCAAGCGCGATCGCCACAACCCTGAAACCGCGCCTTTTTGCGTCCTCTGCTATTATGCCGGGCAGGTCTCCCATGCCCGCCAGAAGTCCTACGGTCTTCAATTTTTCTCTCAGAAGGGTATTGCCTTGGAAGCGGTGGGCCGGCAGATGCCGCGTTTGGAGCCCTTGACGAACTCCATGAAACGGCTTATTTCATCCGTGAACGGAAGCTCCTCCTGCACCTTTTTTATCGCTTCCTTGAGTGTGAGTTTGCTCCTGAAGAGTATCTTGTAGGCCTTGTTCAGCTCGTTTATGGTCTCCTTGGAAAACCCGTGCCTCTTGAGCCCTACCAGGTTGAGCCCGTAGAGCTTTGCCCTCGGCCCGGAGGCCGTGGTGTAAGGGGGTATGTCCTGGCCTATCCCGCTGAACCCGCCCACCATCGAGAAGGCGCCTATGCGCGTGAACTGGTGGACGGCTATGATGCCGCCGAGTATCGCATCGTCCTGCACCTCGACATGCCCGGCAAGAGTGGCCGCATTGGCCATCGCGACCCTGCTCCCTATCCGGCAGTCGTGGGCTATGTGGGCGTATGCCATTATGAAATTGTCGTCGCCTATCGCCGTGAACCCGGTGCCCCCGACCGAGCCCCTGTGGATGGTGGCGTATTCCCTTATGATGTTCCTGCTGCCTATCCTCACGCCGGTCTTTTCGCCGTGGTACTTCAAGTCCTGCGGGGGCAGCCCGATGGCCGCGAAGGGGTATATGGCGCACCCCGCGCCTATCTCCGTGTCACCCTCCAGGACCACATTGTTATGCAGTTCCACGCCGGGGCCTATCTTCACGCCTTCGCCTATTATGCAGAACGGCCCTATCCGGGCATCTGCGGCGATGACGGCCTTTTCGTGCACAATCGCTGTCGGATGGATGGACATCTTTTAAATCTCCTTGTCCGTGACCATTGCCGTGAACTCGGCCTCGGTGGCTACCTTCCCGTCCACCATCGCCTGCCCGGAAAATTTCCACACCTTGCCCCTCTGCTGGAGCACCTGGACCTCCATGCGGACCTGGTCGCCGGGCGTCACGGGCTTTCTGAACTTCACCTTTTCTATGCTCATGAAATAAACGGCCCCGCCCTGCATGCCGGACTTGAACGCCAGCACCCCGGCCGTCTGGGCCAGCGCCTCTATTATCAGCACCCCCGGCATGATGGGGTTCCCCGGAAAATGCCCCGCGAAGAAATGCTCGTTAATCGTGGCGTTCTTGAGCCCCACCGCCTTCACATTAGGCTCAATCTCCACTATCCTGTCAACGAGGAGGAAGGGGTACCGGTGGGGCAGTATCTTCTCAATCTCCCTGACGTTCATCATCCTGGAGTCTCCTTTCGATTTCCCTGAGTCTTTTCTCCATATCCTGGACCGTTTTGTTAAGCTCGGGCAGCTTTGCCGAAATCGCGTTTACCCTGAGCCACTGCATGTGCGGCATCACGGGGGAGCCCGCGTATGCGCCCTTGGCGAGCTTCGAGTTCGGCATCACGCCGGAGTTGGCCCCTATGACCGTGCCGTCCTCTATCTCCACGTGGTCGGCGATACCCGCCTGTCCGGCCACTATGACATAATTGCCCAGCCTGGAGCTTCCCGCTATGCCCGCCTGCGACACTATTATGGAGCCGCTGCCGATTTTCACATTATGGGCTATCTGGACAAGGTTGTCTATCTTGGTGCCGGCGCCTATTACGGTATTGCCGGTCGTCGCGCGGTCTATGGTCGAGCAGGCGCCTATCTCCACGCCGTCTTCGATTATGACGCCTCCAACCTGCGGTATCTTCACGTGCACACCCCCCCTGAAGGCGTATCCGAAGCCGTCAGCCCCGATAACGCTCCCGGAGTGGATTATGACCCTGCTTCCTATCCGCACGCCCTCGCGGACCGTGACGTTCGGATAAAGGATGCAGTCCTCCCCTATCGCGGAGCCCTCGCCCACATATGCTCCGGGGTATATGATGCTGCCCCTGCCGATCTCAGCCCCGGCGGCTATGCAGGCAAACGGGGAGATGGATGCGTCCGCGGCAATCCTTGCGCTTTGCGCCACATGGGCCAGCGGACTGATCCCGGCCTGGGGATGCGGCCTCGGGTAAAACAGCGCCAGGAGCCTGGCGAAGGCCATCTGCGGGTCTTCCACGGCTATCTGGCTCTTGCCCAGCTCCGGGGACTCTTCTTTCACCAGGACACAGGACGCCCCGGATGCCGCCGCCTTCGGGACAAGGGCGGGCTTCATGATGAAGGTGATGTCTCCGGGCCCGGCGTCCTCAAGCCCCGACACGCCCGTTATCTCCTCATCCGGATTGCCTGACAGCCTCCCCCCAAGGAGCGCGGAAATGTCTCCCAGCTTCATCGGGAAAAAACCGCTATTTTTTGCCCTTCGGGGCAGCCGCCGTTTCCTTGTTGTAGGTGTCTATCACCCTGTCCGTAAGCTCTATGCCGCCTTTTGAATAGAGGATCACGTCGGCGGGCAGTATGATGAGATAGTTTTCCTTCTTGCCGATGCTGTCGATGACGCCTTTGATGCCCTGGAGTATCGCCACTTCCTTTTGCCTCTGCCTCTTCTGCATCTCCACGTTGGCATCGTTTATCATCCGCTCGGTTTCCCTTTCGAGCTTGTCTATCTGGTCCGCCTTTTCCCTCTTTGCCTCAGGGGAGAGGACGAGCGCCTGCTTGTCGAGTTCGGCCTTCAGTTTTTCCCTCTCGGCCACCTTCTTGTCTATGTCCCCCTGTATCTTCTTCATGGCGTCTTCGAGATCGGTCTTGGCCTCCTTGCCCGCATTCGACTCGTTAAGGGCCTTCTGAAGGTCCACATACCCTATCTTTATGTCCGCCGCAAACGCCGCAACGGGCAGCAACAGGACCAGCACAGTGATTAGGATTTTCTTCATCTTTCCTCCTGGGTTTTACTTTTTATTTTTTAGAAGAACGTTCCAAATGCGAATTCGAACCGGCTGCTCTTCTCGTCTGCCTTCTTGTTGAGGTTGTATCCCCATTCGAGCCTTATGGGCCCCATGGGCGATATCCACCTTATGCCGGTTCCCGCAGTGTACCTGAAATTGCTGGGCGTCATCCCGTCATACGCGGTCCCGCCATCGACGAACACAACCCCCTTCAGCTTTATGGCCGGAAGCAGCGGGAAGATATAGTCCGCGTTGAGGACCAATTCGTTTTTCCCGCCGATCGGCTCGCCGTTGGAGTCCCTCGGGCCGCCCTCGCCGTATCCAAGCCCGCGGATGGTGTATATGCCGCCCACATAAAACCTCTCGTAAAGCGGCAGCGGCTGGCCGAATATCCCGTTGGCCATGCCGTAGGTGCCCCTTAACGACACCGTGGTGTTCTCCGAAACAGGCAGGAACCACGCGGACTCCAGGATGAGCTTGTAGAACTTGTTGTCGCCGCCCAGGCCCGCAAAGGTGATGGAGGCGCTGTTGCGCGAGCCGGTATGGGGGTCCAGGTAATTGTCCCTGGTGTCCCTGACTATGCCCGGGGTAATGCTGCTTGTAAGCCTCTGGCCCAACTGGTCCTTGACCTCCGGCGAAGCGGTCGCAAGCACGTCGGTTATGTCCGCCTGCTCCAGGGTATAGGTGGCGCTTACCCATGTGTCGTCGTTTATGACGTTCTTGCTTAGCCCAAGCTCCAGGCCCGTGGCCTTCCTCGTGTAATCCAGGTACTGCCTGTCCTGCTTGTAAACCGATGCCGAAAAAGCAAGCTTCCGGCCGAAGAGCCAGGGCTCCTTGAACGTGAACTCATACAAGGACGAACTGCCGCCCAGCTCAGCCGAGAGCTTGACATACTGGCCCCTGCCCCCCAGGTTGCCCTGCGAGAGGTCCACCATGCCGATGAGCTTGTCTATGGAGCTGTATCCGCCGCCCACGCTGAGGAACCCGGTGGGCCTTTCCTTCACGTTTATGTCCAGGTTCACAAGCTTCTTGCCGGGCACAGGCTGCGGCTCAAGCGAGACGTTCTCGAAGAAGTTAAGGTTGTTGATGCGCTGATAGCTCTTCTTCAGCAGCTGGCTGTTGAAGATGTCGCCCTCGCTGAGGAGGACCTCTCTCCTTATCACGACGTCCCTTGTCTTGACGTTGCCTGTTATCTCTATCCTGCCGATATGATAAATGTCGCCTTCTTCCACATGGTAGATGACCGCCGCCGTCTTCTTCGCCGTATCCGGCACGATCTCCGGGGAAATGCCCGCCAAGGCATAGCCTTTTTCGGCGTATTTCTCGGTAAGGGCAACGACCTCGTCCCTTATGGCCTGCCTGTCAACGGGCTCGCCGACTTTTGTCTTGAGGACCTTTTTAAGCTCCGCGGCCGTGTAGACCTTGTTGCCCTCGAACTCCACCGAGGACACCTTGAACTGCGGCCCCTCGTTTATCCTGTAAAGGACGGTCACCCACTTTTTGTCCGAGGAAAACTTTATCACAGGCTCCGAAACCGTGGCCTGTATGTAGCCGTTGTTGTAATAAAGGTCTTTTACAAGTTCGGCATCTCCAAGGGCGTCGGCCCTCTTGTAATAGCCGCTTTTGGTGATGAAGGAGAAAAAGCCCCGCGCGGAGCTCTTGACCGTCTTCCTCAGCTTGCCCGCCGAAAAGGCCTTGTTGCCCTCGAAGTCTATCTCCTTTATCTTTACCTTGGGGCCTTCTTTTATCAGGTATGTAAGGGACACCTCCGAGCTGCTGATATAGTCCAGGACGGGGGTCACCTCGACCAGGCCGTAGCCCTCCTGCTCGTAATAGTCCCTGAGCTTTATGGCGTTGTCGTTGATGAGCACGGTGTCCGCGATGGAACCGG
>JAJYJS010000045.1 GCA_021789215.1 Nitrospirota bacterium
TCACACCGGAAGCGGTCTCCGCGGTTATGCCGCCTATCGCCATCACCGGGATTCCGGCCGACCT
Organism: Nitrospirota bacterium; assembly: GCA_021789215.1. Classification (GTDB taxonomy): domain Bacteria; phylum Nitrospirota; class Thermodesulfovibrionia; order Thermodesulfovibrionales; family JdFR-88; genus JAJYJS01. The sequence goes on from JAJYJS010000045.1 coordinate 65, forward strand.
TTTAATCTCTTTGAGCATATCAAGCCCTTTTGCCGGGCCAACGTCCTTCGTTGAGGTCTCAAAGACAGGGCCGAAACCGATGTAGTCAGCACCTCCACGGTATGCCCCGGCCGCCTCTCCGAAATCATGGGTGGATATACCGATTATTTTTTTGCCCATGATCTCTCTCGCCCCGGCAAGGGGGAAATCGTCCTGCCCCAGGTGCACTCCGTCGGCATCAACCGCAAGGGCGATATCAGGGTGGTCGTTAATTATCAGCGCCGCGCCGTATTCCAGGGTAAGCCTTCGAAGCTCAACCGCAAGGGCGTATATTTCCCGCCTCGGTGCGTCTTTTTCCCTCAGTTGGATGCACATTATGCCCCCCTCCAGCGCAAGGCGGGCCTGACCCGCCGCATCCAGCACGGGATGTTTTCCCGTTAAAAAGCAAATCCCGCCAAGATATAATCCCTCAGGTTTTATTAACATTAAAAAAAAACTGCCCCAAGGCGTCAGACGGCGGCTTTTTCGGGGTTTCTAAGCCTTTCTATGAAGCCCGTATCTATCCGGCCCTCGATGAAGTTCCTGTCATTCAGCACAAGCTTATGGAAGGGGATGGTCGTCTTTATACCGGTGATGACAAACTCGTCCAGTGCCCTCTTCATGCGTGCGATGGCCTCCTGCCTGTCCTTGCCATGCACGATGAGCTTGGCGATAAGCGAGTCGTAATGGGGCGGGACGGTCCATCCGCTGTAGGCCGCGGTGTCTACCCTTACGCCGGGGCCGCCCGGCTGCTGGAAGGCCTCTATCCTGCCCGGCGACGGGATGAAGCGCTCCGGGTCCTCGGCGTTTATCCTGCACTCTATGGCGCAGCCCCTCGGCTTCAGGAACCTCTTTATGTTGAGCGCCGCCCCTGCGGCAAGCCTTATCTGCTCCTTGAGCAGGTCGATGCCCATGACCATCTCCGTGACAGGGTGCTCCACCTGTATCCGCGTGTTGAACTCCATGAAATAGACTTCCTGCTCGGGGGTGACTATGAACTCCACCGTGCCCACGTTCCTGTACTTGATCGCCTTGGCGGCCTTAATGGCAATCTCGCCAAGCTTCTTTCTGAGCTTTTCGTCGACGAAGGGCGAGGGGGATTCCTCTATGAGCTTCTGGTGCCTGCGCTGGATGGAGCACTCGCGCTCGCCAAGGTGCAGCACCCTGCCCTTTGCGTCGGCAAGCACCTGCACCTCTATGTGCTTTACGACCTGGATGAATTTCTCCAGGTAAAGCTCGTTGGAGCCGAATGCGGTAAGCGATTCCCTCTGGGCTATCAGGAAGGCGTCATCAAACTCCGCCTCGGCGTTCACTATCTTCATGCCCCTGCCTCCTCCGCCCATCGAGGCCTTGAGGATGACGGGGTAGCCTATCCTTTTTGCCACCTTGAGGGCGGCTGCCGCGCTTTCCACAGGCCCGTCGCTTCCGGGCACCACGGGCACGCCCTTTTTCTTCATTATCTGCCTTGCCTTTGATTTGTCCCCGCCAAGCCGTATGTTTTCGGGCGAGGGGCCGATGAAGGCAATGCCCGAGGAGGCGCAGGCCTCGGCGAACTGGGGATTTTCAGAGAGGAAGCCGTAACCCGGGTGTATGGCCTCGGAATCGGTAAGCTCCGCCGCCGTAAGTATGGCGGGCACGTTCAGATAGCTCTGGTCCGGCGCGGCAGGCCCTATGCAGACCGACTCGTCCGCGAGCCTCACGTGCATGGAGTCCTTGTCTATGTCGGAATAAACGGCCACCGTGCGCACGCCAAGCTCGCGGCAGGCCCGGATTACGCGGACGGCAATCTCTCCCCGGTTTGCTATCAGTATTTTTTTGAACATGTCAGGAAAGGGGTTCTATGAGAAAGAGGGGCTCTCCGTATTCCACAGGCTGGCCGTTTTCAACCAATATCCTCGATACCGTCCCGTCAATCTCAGATTCTATTTCGTTCATGAGCTTCATGGCCTCTATGATGCAGAGCACCTGGCCTTTTCTCACCTTAGACCCGATTTCGGTAAAGGGCGGAGCCTCGGGACTGGATGCCCTGTAAAACGTGCCCACCAGCGGGGCCGTCACGCTCACCAGCCTCTGCGTGCCCTCCTCTATTTCCGCCTTGATCTGCGGCGGCTGGAGCATCCCAGGCTCCTGGGCGCCGAGCCTCGGCAGCTCTATCGAGGTGTAAAACCTGCCCCTCCTGATCTTGACCTTCGATCCTTCCTTCTCGATCTGGAATTCCGTGATATCGGTGTCTTTAAGTATATCTATAAGCGCCTTTATGTCTTCGAGTTCCATTACTTGACCCTTTCGACGTATTGGCCGGTCCTGGTGTCCACCCTCACGATATCGCCCTGGTTGATATGGAACGGGACCCTTATCGACGCGCCGGTTTCCAGTTTCGCGGGCTTGCTGCCGCCGGAGGCCGTATCGCCTTTGAAGCCGGGTTCGGTCTCGGCCACGACCAGTTCCACGAAGGTAGGGGGTTCCACAGCCAGAGGCTGCCCCTTGTAGGACAGCACAGTCGCCACGGTGTTTTCCTTCAGGTAAAGCCTTGCATCCCCCAGCTGGACCTCGGTGAACGGTATCTGCTCGTAGGTCTCCGTGTCCATGAAATAATACAGCCCGTCCTGGAAATAGAGGTACTGCATGCTTTTTTCCTCAAGCTCCGGCCTTTCGAACTTCTCTCCGGCCCTGAACGTCTCCTCAAGTACGTTGCCGGATTTAAGGCTCTTCATCTTGGTGCGCACCACGGCTCCGCCCCTGCCCATCTTCACATGCTGGAAATCCACTATCTCGCAGGGCTCGCCCTTGAACTCTATTTTCATGCCCTTTCTGAAATCGCTGGTTGAGATCACTGTCTTGAAAACCTCCCCGGTAAAATAAAAACTTTTATTTAGAATAACTGCCTGGGCAAGCCGGTAAGCACCACGGGACGGCCTTTTTCAATAAAGACCATGTCCTCTATGCGCACCCCGCCCACGCCCGGCACATATATGCCCGGCTCTATTGTAATTACCATCCCGTCGGAAACGGGTCTCTTCCAGGCCGAACGGCTTGAAATACCCGGAAGCTCGTGCACTTCCAGCCCCACTCCGTGCCCAAGCCCATGCGTAAAATACTCCCCGTAATCTGCCTGTTTTATAACATATCTGGCCGAATTGTCAATATTTTTCGCATCCTTGCCGCCGGAGGCGCCTATAAAGGCAATCGCCTTTTGCTGCGCCTTGAGCACCGTTTCATAAATCTTTTTCTTCTTCGTGACATCGGCACCCCTGCCCCCTTTTATCAGGAGCGTCCTGGTCATGTCGGAACAGTAGCCGTCGAACTCGGCCCCCCAGTCTATCACGACCAGATCGCCGGGGGCCATTTTTCTTTCAGTGGGCCTTGCGTGGGGGATGGCCGAATTGGGGCCTGAGGCCACTATCGCCGGAAAGGGGAGTCCCTGAGAGCCCTTGCGCGTCATCTTTTCCTCCAGCCTGCGCGCCACCGCCTGCTCCCTGGCGCCGGCCCTGATGACGGGCCTTATTTCCCTGAACGCCTCTTCGGCCCTCTTTACGGCGCCTTTTATACACTCCAGCTCGTACCCGTCCTTTACCGCCCTCAACGGCTCGACCACTCCACCCAGCGGCCGGAGTTCAACGCCTGTTTTTTTCAGCCGCTCGTAAAAGCCATATGACGCCGTCGTCTCAAACCCGAGCTTTTTTACGCCAAGCTTCCGGCAAAGGTCTCTTACGGCCCTGTCGAGTCCGGTCCTGATGATTACGGTCTCAAACAGGTCCGCGGAATCTCCGAGCGCATCTTTCCCATACCTCGGGTCGGTGATGAAGAGGGCGTTTTTGCCGGTCACAAGGACGTAGCCTGAAGAGCCCGTAAACCCCGTCAGATAGCGGACGTTCACGATATTGCTCACGAGCAGACCGTGAACGCCCCTGATGGCGGCCCTTAGAGAGGCCAGCCTCCTCTCATGGAAAGGCTTCAGGTTCAATTGCAGGGTTCTTTCTCCCCGCCGCCCAGTATGCCGCGTGCCGCCCTGAGCGCGAGCAGGTACCCCTCCGGCCCGAAACCGCTTATCTGCCCCGTTGCGACCTGGGCGATAAAAGAATGGCGGCGGAACTTCTCCCTTTTGTGGATGTTCGAAAGGTGCACCTCGATGACGGGTTTGCCGACCGCCGAAATGGCGTCCCTGATAGCGATGCTCGTATGGGTATAGGCCGCGGGGTTGATTATCAGAAGGTCGTAGTCGGCCCTCTGGATGGCGTCCACTATGGCGGACTCGCTGTTTGTCTGGAAAGTCTCCGCCTCGATGCCAAGCGTCCTGGCCTCAGCCTTTATGCACCTGTCTATCTCGGTGAGCGTCTTCGAGCCGTAGACCTCCGGCTCCCTCGTCCCAAGCATATTCAGGTTCGGGCCGTGTATTACCTTTACTCTTGGCATCTAGGGCTTGACCACCTTGTAGCCCGCCTTGGTGATGGCGGCTTCTATGTCCTCGCGCCTGACCTTGGTATCATCGAATTTGACGTCCGCGCTGCCAATCTCCACGTCGGCGCCCGTCACCCCGTTTAGCTGGGTTACAGCCTTCTTCACCGCCATCACGCAGTGCTGGCAACTCATGCCCTCGATCTCTATCTTGACTTCAGCCATTGTCAGTCCCTCCTGTTGAACGGCCTTTTTTTAAAAAATTTAAAATCGAATTTTTAATTTTAATTAATTTTTTTCGAGCAGGTCTGCGGATCAGAAGTCCGCCTCTATTTTTGGCACAGCCGATTTCAGGACGAACCTGCCTTTTCCGTAGTTTCCGTCCGGCCTGATTACGAGCGCGAGATAGTATTCCGGCGTGATCATCCGCATTATGATGCCGCAGGTGTCGGAGATGATGGAAAACTCCCTTGCCTGCCCGATGCCCAGGTTTTCGGCCGCCAGGCTGATGTCCTTAATCATCTGGGAGGCCTCGGCCCCGAGGTCCTCCAGATCAAGGAGCTTCTCCCTTGCATATTCCTGGACAGGGATCCCGTCCGTGCCTATTATCATTGCGGACACGGCCCCGTCCACCTTCGATGTCATCTCCTTAAGGATTTCCGAAAAACTCATCCCTTTTCCTCTCGACGGCCCCGAGGAAACCGTCCAGCATGGATATCTTTATCTCGCCCTGCCTGCCAAGGAGTTTTATGAGCATCTTCAGCTCCTCGAACCTCTGGAGCGCCTTCCTGTCCCCAGGCGATGCGGAGAGGATTTTCATGAATG
>JAJYJS010000024.1 GCA_021789215.1 Nitrospirota bacterium
TTCGGCTTTGCCATTTGCCCTATGCGGGACGATCAGGCATCGACTTGATGTCTGATACCCTCAGGTTTCCTATTTTAGAGCAGCTTTATCACTTATGTCGCTGTCCAAATTCGTCCGGCCAGCTCTGGCAGCCGCCGGTTGCGGCGGGAGGGGAAAATTGATATAAAAGAAGTATGAAACTGCTATGGCCAGTGGTCCTCTGCGCGGCGTTTTCAGCCTGCGCCCACGCGCTGATATCAAAGGACCTGAGGCAGAGGGCATCGTCAGCGCCCTTCGGCAGGGTCGTCTCCGACCCCGGCATGTACACCGGGGAGACCTTCATCTGGGGCGGCACTATAGTGAAAACCACCACGGTTAAAGAAGGCTCGCGAATAGAGGTCCTGCAAAACCCCCTCGACAAGAAAGACATGGTGAAGTCCACCGATGAGACCCAGGGGAGGTTCATAGTGGCCACTTCGAAATTCCTCGACCCGGCGGTCTACGCCGGGGGGCGTCTGATAACGGTGGCAGGACGGCTTGAAGGCGTCGAGAAAGGCAAAATAGACGAACTGGAATACAGCTACCCGGTGCTTGAGGCGCTGGAACTCCGCCTGTACAGCAGAGAGCGGAGGGCCTATTTCATGCCTTCCATTTTCATCGGGGTTGGCGGGTCTTTCTAGCCAGATAGAACCACGCATTCGCGGCAATCAGCACTATCGTAAGCGCAAAAATCAGCGTGCGCGAAAGGTTTATATAGATAAGCTCTTCTGCGTAATGGACTATGAACGAGCCGGAATACGTCTGGAACGGGTTCTGCTTCTGCCTCAGGTAGACCTCAAGGATGGTAAGCGGGCAATACCAGTTGAAGACCTGGATCATCAGCGCGAACGCGAGGCCGCCCAGATGGACGGCCTTCACAATTTTATATCTCCTGCCCCAGATGCCCCCTGCAAAGAGGAAGACTATCCAGAGGAAGTGTGCGATAACGACTGCGTCAGCGAGATACCCGTACAAGAAACCCGCCTCTACAGGGCGCCTTCTTCCCTCTCCCCGGTCCTTATCCTTACGACGTCCTTCAGGTCGTAGATAAAGATCTTGCCGTCGCCTATCTCCCCCGTCCTGGCCGACTCCGTTATCACCTTGATGATGTCTTCGGCCTTGTCGTCGGAAACGGCGACCTCCACCTTTATCTTGGGCAGGAAGACCACTTCGTAATGGGCCCCTCTGTAAAGCTCGATGTGCCCCTTCTGGCGTCCGAACCCCTTGACCTCGGTTATGGTCATCCCGTGAATACCAGCCTCGACCAACGCCTTCCTCACGTCATCGAGCTTGAAATGCTTGATTACGGCCGAAATCATCTTCATAGGGCCAAATCCCTCCTCGTTCATGTCCCCGGATTAAAAATAAAAAGCTGTTTCCGGATAATCTATTTTAATACAAAAATGTTATTCTTTTTATTGGGAAGCTGTTTTTTCAGCCTATTATTTTTATTTGTGGAGCCTGCAATAAAAAAGACCCTTGCCGAACGCATACGCCTGGCATCGGAGCGCACGCCGGAACCGGCGCGGGCCGGGGCAAACCTCACATCGTTTTTTGAGTCCCTGGACGGCGCGGACGGGGTGGAGAAAGAAAAAAAACAAAAAAAAGCCTTCCTTTCGCACATGGATGAGATTGCGAGGCTCTTTTCGGCGAGCCAGTTCCTTGCGAATTTCTGCATCTCCAACCCCGGCGAACTGCTTGCCGCCCTGGAAGAGCTGAAAAACATAAATAAAAACAAAAAGACCCTGACAAAGGCTTATTTCGCGGAAAAGGCAAACCCGGCACTGACGGAGGCCGATGCTGCCGGCATCGCGGGTTTCATGAAGGCCCTCAGGCTCTCGAAGAAACGCGGCCTCCTCCTGATTACGCTCAGGGATTTAGGCGGCGAAACGGACATAAGGGGCTCGATGGGAGAGCTTTCTTTCCTGGCGGAGGTGATAATAGATTCCGCCCTGCGGTTCTCTCTCCAGGTCAACCGCCGCAGGTTCGGGACGCCCGACGGCGAAAGGCTCGCCATCATTGCGCTCGGAAAGCTTGGCGGCGAGGAGCTTAATTACAGCTCCGACGTGGACCTGATGGCCGTATACGCCCCGGAGGAGGGAATGACATCGGGCTCGCCAGGCCCCTCGGGCATCGTCATGAACCGCATAACCAGCCACGAGTTCTTCTCCAAGACAGTGGAGCTTCTGGGCAGGCTTCTGTCCACGCCTACCGAGGACGGAATCGCCTACAGGGTGGATTTCAGGCTCCGCCCGCAGGGGCAGAAAGGGGAGATAGCCCTGCCGCTTGCAGCCTTCAAGTCCTATTACGAGCAATGGGGGCGCACGTGGGAGCGCATGATGCTCATCCGCGCAAGGCCCGCGGCGGGCGACCTTGAACTGGGCAGGGTCTTTCTGGAGGCGATCGGGCCTTTCGTCTGGAGGAGGACCAGCGACTATTCGGAGATAGAGGAGATACGCTCCCTCAAGAAAAAGATCGACACGATATTTTCCAGAAACGACATAAAGCGCGGATACGGCGGGCTGAGGGAGGCGGAGTTTTTCGTCCAGACCTTTCAGCTCCTTTTCGGCGCGGACAGGACATCGCTGCGCACACACAGGCTCTTTGACGCGATAGAGGCCCTTAGACAGCTTGGCACAATACCCGATGCGGATTTGACAACCCTTTGGGAGAACTACCTTTACCTGAGGCGGCTGGAGCATTACCTCCAGATGAAGGACGACCTCCAGACCCACACCGTCCCGGCCTCCGACGAGGAAATCCTGCCCCTGGCAAGGAATATGGGCTACCCATCCGGTTACATGTTCCTTTCAGACCTGCGGCTCAGGCGGATGAAGATAAAAAGCATGTACAACACCCTGCTTGGCACGGAAGAGGACGTATACGCCGAGGCGTTTGCTCTCGTGAGCGGCGAGCACACGGACGGCGAGCTGCGCGGCTATCTTCTGTTCAGGGGTGTGGAGGATGCGGCCTCAGCGCTTTCGAGCCTTAAAAACATCGGCGAAGGACTGGCCCTTTTCCCGACAGGAAAAAGGCTTGAGCTTTCAAGGAGGATAATCCCCGAGCTGGTAGAAAAGGCCCTCCGTGCGGAAAGCCCTGACAAGGCCCTTGCCGGGCTGGAAGGGTTTGTGAACACACTGGGTGTGGAGGAGGCATATCTGACAGGCATCATGGAGCAGAAAAACCTCCGCGACGGGCTCGTAAAAATGTTCTCGCTCAGCCCGTATCTCACGAGGATTTTCCTTGCGGGCCCCGGATACCTTGGACTGATGATAGAGGAAACAGGGATTATCAGAAAGCCCATGGCGAGGCTCGAACGTGCGCTTGAGCAATTCGCCAGGCTAAAGGCGGGAGAAGGCCTGCCGTCCATTCTTGGGGAGTACAAGAGATACGAGGAGATGCGCCTGGGGATGCTGTTCCTCTCGAACATATTGCAGACGGGAAACCTGCTAAGGTATCTGTCCCACATGGCTGACGCCGCTGTCCGGCTGCTGCTCCACACCGAAAAAGCAGGGGATTTTCTGGCCGTGATAGCGCTTGGGAAGCTTGGCGGCAGGGAGATAACATTCAGCTCGGACCTGGACATCATTTTCCTCGCCGGAAGACCGGACGGGGCGCGCCGCGCCGAAGCGCTCATGAAGGCGATATCGGCATACACCCCGAAGGGCGAACTGTACAGGGTTGATGCGAGGCTCCGGCCAGAGGGCACCAAGGGGGCTCTTGTAAACGGCATTGAAGGGTACAGGCAGTATTATTTGGAGCACGCGCGGAACTGGGAGATACAGGCGCTGCTCAAGGCAAGACCGGTAGGGGGCGCACCGGAATTGTGCAGGGGTTTTCTGAAGATGGCCGGGGAAGTCATCCGGGAGAGGGCGCCGGAGATAAAACGCGGCGAGATACGGCAGATGAGGGCGCGGATTGTGAAAGAACTCTCGGAAGAGGCCCCCGGAGCGGTGGACATAAAGCTTGGCCCGGGCGGGATAGAGGACATAGAGTTCCACGTCCAGTGGCTTCAGCTTGAAAACTGTGCAAAATTTCCCGGCCTGATGATCCAGAACACGCCAGCCGCGATAAAACGGCTCTACAGATACGGCCTGCTTGAGAGAGAGCGGCATGACGCTCTTATCGGGGCATACGGGTACATGCGGAGGCTTGAGACCCTTGGCAGGCTGAATGACGACAAGATGGCCGGAAAGGACGCTGGCTTTACCCGCCTGGCCGCGCTCTTCATGGGACATAAGGACGAGGGTGAATTCCTCGCGCACCTGGAAAAATTGAGGCGCTGCGTTTTGGATATCGTGGAGGGGTGAATAAAGTGAACGCCCGGAAGAAGACGAGAATAAGTGATGATTACCCCTTCGATTATTTACTTTTGATCCGGTTCGGCTGATGCTAAAATACACCCTGAAGTCTCACCTTGAAAACAATTGCCAAAATGTGCATAGTACAAGCAGAATAAAATTTATGTAGATACAGGGTTGGTCTGAGATGCCTGAAGAGCATCGAACTCAACAAGGAAAATGTTGGGGTTTCGATGCGTTCAACTATTTTTCGCGGTATAGCTTAAATTTAAAAGCGCCGCTTGATGAAATGGTTGCAAGTCCTGCTCAGAGCAAAAGAAGGGTAAAGCTCATTCGTGTCAGACTCAGACATGATTGCCTGGTATGTTGGAATGGTCATAGGCGGTGCCATCGTTTATGCCTTCATTTAAATGGGTCAAATGGTATCACATCCTTTTCGCACTTTTTTACCTGGCTGGGGCGGCGCTCTTTTCGTTTGTAGGCTTTTTCGTTGCGTGGCCGATTATAGACCATTTCAAAACCAGTCCCGGTTCCTGCTACGCTTTTATTCCCTCGCTCATCGGCATTCTTATCTGGAGTGCAATGTGTCTGCGTCTTTATTTAAAAGAACGTTAAGATGTATGAAAATGCGTGGAGACGCCCCATCGCCATAGAAAAGTAGGCAGGGCTGAGGAAGTCCGGCAATTTCATAAATGCGTTTTTGCATTTTGAGCATAGGAAAATAAAGAAGTGTTGGCTTCATTAGACTCAGCCCAACACGAACTAAGATATCGAATCGAAACGCAGTTTACTAGCTTCTATATATTCAGGCACACACTCAACGGCTATCCATCGGCGTTGTAATTTCTCTGCTACAAAGCCCGTGACATTCGAGCCCGAAAACGGATCAAAGACAAGATCATTTTCACTCGTAAGCATCTTAATGAAAAATTCTGGTAGCGCCGCAGGGAATCTGGCGGGATGGACCTTGCAGCCCTTCTCCTTGCAACGCAGGGTATATTTATCATTGGCCGCATTGTTTCCAAAACGGAGCATATTAGTTGTTTGATCGTTGTCCTCGATTACATTTGACGGGATAGAACCACCCGCTTCAGTTCCCTTAAAGCTAGTGCGTATAATATGGCCAGAGGGCCTGATGGTTTCCTTCACACCTCGTTTGTTGAGCCTTATCATATCGGCACTATACGGCTTTAGCACCTTTGTATTATCGGCTTTGGGATGCGGGGTCTTGGAAAACCACCAAACGTATTCGACTGCCTCTTTTATCCTCACACGACGTACAGTCACCCATTCAGCGGGCATGGGCATCTTGGCGGGATTATGCCAGAAGCACTCCTGAGCAAGATAAAAGCCAATTTCTTCGACGAGGGCTATAAGAAGTTTGAAATGATATAGCGATTTAGTAGGCTGTCCCTTGTTGTAGCTTCCGCCGATATTAAGGACGAAACTTCCATTATCGCGCAGAACGCGCCTGATCTCTTCGGCAAACGGCAAAAACCATTTCACATAAGCGTCCTTTGCCGGATTTCCGTACTCTTTCTTGAAATGGAGTGCGTATGGCGGTGAAGTAATGACGAGGTTTAAGGAATCAGATGGCAAGTCCTTCAATATCGCCAGAGAATCGGCTAGATAAGCCAAACCATATTCAGTTTTGTAGTAGGGTGTGAAATTACGCAAAAGAATATCATGGTCTGCCTCACTAAATCGAATTTGGCGCTGAATATTCATTTGGCTCTTATCTTTGACTCCTCGGATATGCTATCTTATACCATTTACGTTTGAAAGTTCCAAGCCTAATAGAGGCTTGATTTACTAAACATAACATTAATTGGTTGACATTGTCAATATATTTTAAATGGAGAAGATTTTAATCGATCCCGAAGATTGGATTACCATTGCAGAGGCTGCCCGGCTTCGCCATATTTCCAGGCAGGCAATCTCGAATCTTGTGAGGCGCGGAAGACTGGAAACTCTTAAAATTGCCGGATATACGCTGGTAAAGAAATCATCAGTCCTGTCTTTTATCAAAGAGGCCTCCGGGCGGAAAAAGAAAGCGTAATGTCGAAAGTTGATGAGATAAAAAACCAGCTTAGTCGCTGCTCCGAAGACGAGCAACACCTGGTTTTTGAATACTTGCGGAGCAAATTCCCCATACATCCAATCGAAAAGCAATTAAACACGACTGCCGAGGTAATACTTGAGGCAATAGCGCGAGCGGGCGACCTAACTCAAAGAGGCGTGCGAGGGATTATCGCGGAAGCTGCATTCAAACAGTATGTAGTCAGCCATCTGAAAGGCTGGCGTGATATAACCCCACCTTGCGAAGCGCCCTATGATTTTTTGTTGGATGATTCCAAAGGGCAAGTGCGTATACAAGTAAAAATGCAAAGACTTAAAAATAAAAAGCCCATGATGGCTAACGAGGGATATAAATTTCTTTCTTCTGATAAATATGCCGTTGAGACCCAAAAGACAAGGGGCGGTAAAGACAAGAAAACGAACTCCGATACCCGGCCTTACCGATTCGGAGAATTCGACATATTGGCAGTCGCAATGCACCCTTCCACAGGCGATTGGAATGATTTCGGGTATACCGTTGCAGACTGGCTCATTGCTAGGAGTGATAATGAAGACCTTCTGCTCAAATTCCAGCCCGTGGCAAAAAAGCCTAATGAGGATTGGACTGGGAGCTTGGAAGAGTGCATAAAATGGTTCAGGGATGGGATAAAAAAGAAGATCGCCCGATAAAGGCTTAAATCTAATCAGTCCATATTTAGAATAGTTCAACCGGGAAACCGCATAACGGTAGCCATCTTTCGGCGCGAACTTGAGGGCGAAGTATGCTATCGAAAGTTCTCCTAAGTTCGTTCTGTGTTCTGGACGTATTCCTGCCTTCCCAGAAGCCTGCCGGAAATCCCAGGGCAGACACGGTTTATAGTGTCAGTCACATGTCATCTTGCCCGTGTCTGCGGTTGCAGGTTAAAATTGCCCGCGAGGTTGGATACCGCTCGCGGAAACCATGCTGCCGGCTCGCGGCGGTCCGGTAGAGAAACCAGCCAATTGGCCGGGTTTTCCGGCGGCCCGGAAAGGAGGAAACACGTTGGGCTGTTTGAACACGTTGAACAAAAAGACAGTGGAAAAGTCCACAAAAACAAGGAGATGCGAGTTTGGATCTGAACGCTAAAAAAAGGGGCGGCGGGGAGGCCCGCAAACTCCGCGCCCGCAAGCGCGCGGCTGCGGGATGTTATAATAGAAGGTCATGAATAGAATTCTCATAAGCATATTGAAGGTGCTTGGCAGGCACGAGGACACCATCATAGGCTCCAGGGAGATAGCCAAGGAGCTGAAGCAGCTTGGCGTGAACCTCTCCGAGCGCACCGTGCGATATCACCTGAAGCTCCTTGACGAGCGCGGCTTCACAAGGGTGTTCGGCAAGGAGGGAAGGCAGATAACGGAAAAGGGCAAGCAGGAGCTTTCAAAGGCCCTCGTCTCTGACAAGATAGGCTTCGTGATAAGCAGGATAGACACCCTCTCCTATCTTACCGGCCTGGACCTTGACTCCATGAGCGGCAGGATAATCCTGAACGTCTCCTACATCCCGGAGAGGCATTTTCAGGAGGCACTGAAGAAGATGAAACCCGTGTTCTCCTCCCCGTACATCATGAGCGGCAAGGTGGCAATCGCCCGCGGCGGACAGATGATTGGAGACGTTTACGTGCCCGAAGGCAATGTGGCCTTCGGCTCCGTTTGCAGCGTCACGATAAACGGCATATTCCTGAAGGCCGGCATCCCGGTGACTTCCAGGTTCGGGGGGGTGCTTGAGATAGAGGGGAAACAGCCGAGGCGCTTCGTCTCGCTCATAAGCTATGAAGGCTCCTCGCTGGACCCGCTTGAGGTCTTCATCCGCGGGCGGATGACAGACGTGAACGGGGCAGTAAGGCTTGGAGAGGGCAAGGTGCTTGCAAGCTTCAGGGAGATACCCACCGTCTGCATAGACAAGGCCCGCAAGGTGGCTGACGAGCTGAAGAAAAAAGGCATCGGCGGGGTGATGCGGATAGGAGAGCCTAACAACGCGCTTTTCGAAGTCCCTGTCGGGCTGGACAGGGCCGGCATGGCCATCATCGGCGGGCTGAACCCGCTGGCCGCGCTTGAGGAACTGGACATCCCCGCAAAGAGCAAGGCAATGTCCACGCTGTACGAGTATTCCGCACTGGTGCCGTTTAAGTCGCTTCTTTAGTCCCGCTTAAAGAACAGAAAAAAAAACCTTCATCAGGCAAAAAACCGGTGTGAGCCCGCTCACATATTTCAGGCCCCTCTTGCGGTTAAGATAATCCAGCAGCCTTGCAGTGACTTAGCGAGAGGTTTTTTGCCTGGATGAAGCGTTACCTGCTATTTGCTTTTTTTGCCTTTATTGTTTTTCTTGCAGCATGCGGTTCCGGCGGCTCTGGTGTACAAGTGGATGTTCCGGCCAACTCGACCGATTACACATCTCCGGAGGGGCATGCAGTAACAATCCCGGACAGCCTTTACCAGCACGGCCTTTATCTGGCCAACTCCACAATAACCGGCAGGGACCAGATAACCGACACCGTGCTTTCGTGGGTGGATACAAGGGTTTCCCAATGGGTAAGCTCCCATCCGGAAAAGGACCCGGCGGAGCTGGACCGCGTGGCAAGGGGCGAACGGTTTATCATCATCGACCAGATTGCGCTGAAAACACCGGCTTCCTCATCGGGGCTTGCCGTGGGCCTTTACGAGGGGCCCCTCATAGAGGCTTGCATCTATGCCGCATGGAGCGGATACTCCAAGCCCGCATACAACTATCCGCCCCATACGCTTATGAGCGGAGACGAGCTGGCCAAATGGTCCGGCAACGATATCTGGCGAAACGGCAAATGGTATGCTGGCGAGATGTACAGCGACGGGAAGGGGCTTTATGTCATCGGGCACGAGCTTGACCATGCAATAGGCCTGCACCACGACGCATCAGGGAAGAACTCCTCTTTTTCAGACTGAAAACCGGCCTTCTTCAGTAAATGATTCCCATCGGGTCTAAAAGGACTATATCAGCGGGCGAATCAAGTTTTTCCCAGGAGAGCCCTTCCACGCTCACATCCCCTGGCACAAGCGCAAGGGTGATGTGCAGGTGGGGCGGCACGCCGCTTTCATTCTTCCCGGCGAGCCTGGCTATAATTTCCCCTTTTTTAAAGCTGGCCCCGGAGGCAATCCCCTCAACAGGACGGACGTGGCCGTAAACCGTGAAAAGCCGTTTTTCTTTCTCCCGTATCCCCGTCTCCGCGAAAAGGCTGTGCCCCAGGAAGTCCCTGACGATTTTCACGACCGTTCCATCGCATATCGCGGGAATTTTCGCACCCGCATCGAGAGGCACGGGATTTCCCTCCGGCCTCTCGTAAAGGCGCAGGTCCAGCCCGTTATGCCTTGCGCCGCGCGGGCCCTTGTCCCCCCACCATTTCATTTCGGACCCAAAGGGCATGCCCGGCTCAAACACCCATTTTTTGAAGGAAAGGCCGTTAACGGCCGCAAGGTTTCCAGAGAACCCGCTATCGCTGATTTTTCTCACTTCAGGAGCGCGTACAGGAGCCGGTCCGCCTTATCGAGCAGGGCCTTGAATTCCCCGCCGTGGCTTTTGGAGTTGGAGAACATCTCCATCCTCAGTCCCTGGATTTCAGGGTTTTCCGCCCGTGAGAACGTGAGCGCTTCACCTTCCTGGAGCGCCATCCTCTCCAGCATCAAGAGCCTTTTTGCCTTTCGCCCGAAACCGGAGAGCCCGCCCGCAAGGGAAAGGACCTCATCCACGTATTCCCCTGGCATGTCCTCTTCAAGCCTCATCGCCAATTCCCTGGCCATTTCATAAAGGGTGAAGTATTCAAGCCCCCTCACGCCACGCCTCCATTGTATCAGCCAGCCCCGCCTGAACCAGAGGAAGTTCCTTTCGCCAAACCGGAAAATATCCTCCACAGGGGCCATCAGTTCCCACGCGAGGTTTTTTCCGGCGTTTTTTCCGCTCCGCCGCGGGATTTTTTTTGCGTCCTTGACCTTGGCCCTGCCCACGCCAAAGTAATCGAACAGGTTCCCAAGCGCCTTGAGGCCGTTTCTGTCTCCGGGGGTGTCGAAATGTATAAGGGAGGCCAAAACTTTTCCCCTGCCGCAGCCCCCCTCAAGCACAAGAGGGTCTTTCAGCATCCTTCCGGGGTCCAGGTTGAGCCCGTAAACCTCCTCAAGGGCCGCGAAATCCTGCACGTCTTTTACGCTGATGTCCGAGCTGAAGGCATCGTCCGCAGCGCCTTCAAATCTCGCCAGGACCTTTATGGCAGGGTCTTCCGGCACAAATTGCGAAGGCCACCAGATGTGGAACTCCGGCTTTTTTCCCCTGATGCCGTTCCACGCCGGGTGGGGCGATATCCCCGCGCGTATGCGGCCGCTTAATGAGGGCACCCTTTCTTTTAAGGGCCGCCTAGTTATTGAAAGGAGCCCCAGCCCCTCTGAGGTCGCCAGCCCGGCCCCGCCGCAGATGCCCATATAGCAACCACCAGCGGCAACGAATTCCCTTATGCTGCCTGCGCCTTCTTTGCCGAGGGCTTTCATCTTGTTGGACGCCCAGCCGCCGGGGACGTAGAGGAGGCCCAGACCGGAAAGCCTTCCGGCCCTTATGTCAGCCGAAGTCAGAAGTTCAAAATCAACTGAGAGTTTTTCCCGGAGCGCCCTGAAGGAAATAAGCCCCCATATGAAGGACTCGTCCCAGAGGAGCCCTGCCCTAGAGGGTGTATTTCCTTTCATATCCCCTCGGCGTGACCATATAGCCGCCTGTCCTCACACTCATGGAGTTGCCGATTATCACCGTGGTGCGCATGTTTATCTCGTGCTCCAGCATCTTCTCAATCGTCGTCACTACGGCGTCCCCGTCTTCCCTCGTTGCGGAGCGCACAATGCCAACCGGCGTACCGGCCGCCCTGTGCCTTAGTATTATCTCCCTTGCCTTTTCTATCTGCGTCCTTCTGCCGCCGCTTTTTGGATTGTAGATTACTATCACGAAATCGGCGCGCGCCGCCGCTTCGAGCCTCTTTTCTATTACGTCCCAGGGCGTGAGCCTGTCCGAGAGACTGACAACGGCAAAGTCGTGCATAAGGGGCGCGCCGATCTGGGAAGCGCATGCGTTAAGGGCCGATATGCCGGGTATCACCTCTATGCGGACAGGAAATTTTCCGGCCAGCGCGACCTCTATCGCGAGCCCCGCCATGCCGTATATGCCGGGGTCGCCGCCGCTTACAAGGCACACCCTCCTGCCAGTCGCGGCAAGCTCCACGGCGGCCTTTACCCGCGCGACCTCCTCCGTCATGGAAGATGCCGTTATCTCCTTGCCCTTTATAAGCGGCCCTATATGCTCAAGGTAAGTCTTGTATCCCACAATCACATCGGCCCGCCTTATAGCCTCAAGTGCCCTGGGCGTAATGTGGCTGAGCCCGCCTGGGCCGGTACCAACAACATAAAGGTTTTTTCCCCCCTCCGGCATCTCCGCAACGGCCACCGTGAGGTTGCCTTTTTTCTTTTTCCTTACGATAAGGCGGCCCCCGCCTGCCCCGATAACCGCGGCAGGCTCCGCGACGGCCTGAACACCCAGCGCCCTTTTTGCCGCATCGGACTGCGCCACGCCTGGGACCGAGTTTATCTCCCCGCTCCCAAACCCCTTTATCCCAAGCCCCCGCCTTCCGGCAAACTCTACAAGCCCGCTTTCAGCGGCCTTCTTCTCATGCGTGGCTATGAACCTTATGGAACTCATGGAAAGACCGCTCTCACTGAAAACGGAGGCGACCGCCCCCTCTATCTCATCGGCCCCTGTGCCGGAATTCAGCCCTATGCCAAGCACAAGGTTTTTTGGCCGCAGGTGGAAATATTTTTTCCCGCCGCCCATGACCTTATTGCTGACGACCACATCGGCCCGGCCTGGGCTCTTCACCCTCTCGTAATCCATCGGCAGGCTGAACCCCTTCCCGGCATATATCTTGAGCTTGCCTTTTCCCAGGTGCCTTGAAGAGATTTGGGGCAGGGCCTCAGGGTTTTCCATCACAAGACCGTTTTCAATGGCAAAGAGGTCTATGGGCGTAAGGGAGTTCACATCGGTTGCCGTGGTAATGACCGCGTTGCCTTTTGTAAACGCGGCTATTTCCCTTGCGAGCGCGTTCGCGCCGCCCAGATGCCCGGAAAGAAGGCTTACAACATTTTCCCCCTTCTCATCGATAACCACGACCGCGGGGTCTTCCTTTTTATCCTTCACGAAAGGCGCTATTGCGCGCACAGCTATCCCGGCAGCCGTTATGAAAACGAGGCCCCGCGCCCGCTCCCATATGCCTTCCACCGCGCCTCCCCGGTACCTGACCAGACAGGCCTCGGGAAAGACGGAGTTTTTAAGCCCGTCGGCAAGCCTCTTCCCGCCGGGGGTGACATGGAAGATAAAAAGCCCCGTTTTTTTGCTTTTTTTATTTTCTTTCTTTTTTCTTTCTTGTCCCATGACTGAAATCTTTATCGTAGAGTCTGGATTTTTTCCCCTTGTTCATATTCCCATCGGGAGCGCCGATTGCCTCCCCCACATAGATGAGGGCCGTCTTCGTAATTCCCTCCTGTTTTACCTTTTCCGCTATGTCGCGAAGCCTGCCTCTCAGGATTTTCTGTCCGGGCCAGGAGGCCTTCTCGACCACGGCCACAGGAGTGTCAGCGGGATAGCCTCCATCAATAAGCTCCATCGTCAGTTTTTCCATCATGCCAACGCTGAGGAAGACAACCATCGTGCTCCTGTGCGAGGCAAACGCCCTTATCCCTTCAAGTTCCGGCACAGGGGTCCTCCCGGCCATGCGGGTGACTATCACGGACTGTGAGACCTCCGGGATGGTCAGTTCCTGTCCCAGAGCAGCCGCCCCGGCCCCAAGCGATGAGACCCCGGGGACGACCTCGTAAGCGATGCCCTCTTTTTTAAGGACGTCTATCTGCTCCGAAATGGCGCTGTAGAACGATATGTCCCCCGAATGGAGCCTTACGGCAAGCTTCCCGCCGGAAGCCGCTTTCACAAGGACATTTGTTATCTCTTCAAGTTCCATCCCGGCTGAATCGTGCAGTTCCGCCTTCACGCCCCTGAGCAATCCGGGGTTGACGAGGCTTCCGGCGTAAACGATGACATCCGCCTCGTCAAGAAGCCTCCTGCCCTTAAGCGTAACCAGTTCCGGGTCTCCGGGGCCGGCGCCCACAAACCAGACCTTGCCCTTTTTCACTTTCCGTTTCTCCTTACTATTACCGTAGAGAAATAATCGAGGTCTTCCTGGCTTACCTTGCCAAGCGGCTTCACTATCTCGCCCGGGAGCCCCGCCCGGCACACGTATACGGCGTTTTCAAGCAGGCCGGATTCCGCAAGGGCCTTTTTCACATCCGGCAGGACGCTGTGCACCTTCATGAGCACGACCGTCTCGAATCTTGAAAGCACGTCCTTCAGGTCCTTTATATATGCCGCGGGCAATATGGCCACCCTTTCGCCCGAAAGCGCAAGCCGGAGCCCCGCCCTTGCGCTTGAGGCCGTAACGGACGTTACTCCGGGGACGACCTCGGCATGGATAGCTGGCTCTATTGCCAAAAGTGCATCGTAAAGCCTGAAGAATGTGCTGTACAGGGTCGGGTCTCCAAGCGTGACAAACGCCACGTCCTCGTCTTTTTTAAGGATGTCCAGCACCCCTGCGGCCACAGGGGCCAGCGCCTCTGGCCGCAGGTCTTTCACCATCGGAAAATGGATGTTCAGGATGTTTTTCCCGCCAAGCCCGACCGCTTTTCCGATTATGGAGAGGGCAAGGCTCTCGCCCTCCTGCCTGCCGCGCGGCACGGCGATGTGCCTGCATTCACGCAGCACCCTCACGGCCTTCAGGGTCAAAAGCTCAGGGTCGCCAGGCCCGATACCCACGGCATAAATTTTCCCGCATACCGTCATATGACAGCCCTAAGTATGAAAACCGGATTTTGCGCCTTCATGCAGTCCCTTCCCGAAACTGGTTCAGCCCTCGCAACCGATACCTGGCAGATATCGTATTTAAACCCCTGTTTTTTAAATGCCCCGGCGGCCCCGGAAAGGCTCTCAATGGTTATGGCCGCAACCACGATTATACCGCCCTCCATCACCCGCGCCGCGGCCTCTATCAATTCTTCCAGCATGCCGCCAGACCCGCCGATAAAAACCCTCTGAGGCGCGGGAAGCCCGGCCAGCATATCAGGCGCACCGCCTGTTATCACGTTGACGGCCCCGGCGCAAAGTTTTTCCGCATTGACGCTTATATCGTTTGCCCTCGCCAGGTCTTTCTCGATTGCGTAAACCTTAAGGCCGGGGGAGAGCCTCTTTGCCTCTATCGAGATAGAGCCCGAACCCGCACCGATGTCCCAGAACACCCCCTGGACAGGAAGCCTCAGCTTATGGAGGACAATGGCCCTTACCTCGTCCTTGGTGATGAGCCCCCTCTCGTGAAGGAACTCCTCCTCCTTAAGCCCGGTTATGGCCTGCCCCGTTTTTTTGTTTTTGTCCTCAACGACCATCAGGTTCGGCTCGCCGAATTCCATATTTACGATGTCCGAAGGCGCAGCCGTGGTCATCTTTTCATCCGCATAGCCAAGCCTTTCGAGCACGTGAACAATGGCGTTTTCCGGCAGGAATGCGGCGATTTTTGAAGGCGTGTTCTCCCCACCGGTAAGCACCGCAATTTTTTCGTGGGTGCAAAGGAGCAGCGGCAGGTCGCGGGCCTCCCATTTCCGCAATTTTTTCCCGTGCAGGCTTATGAAGAGGGCGTCTTCCCACGTCTTTTTCACCCTGGCAAAGGCAAGCTGAACGGATGAGACGGCAGGATGGATTTCAACCATTTCAGGGGGGAACTCCTCAAGCAGCACCCGCCCGATTCCAAAGAAAAGCGGGTCCCCGGAAGCGAGGACCGAGACGCCCGCATCTGCTGCCTCTCTAATATACGAGACCGTGTCTTCTATCCTGTCAATCACCTTCAGTTTTCCCTTCAGCCCGTCAAAACAGGGGTACCCGGAAAAGACCTCGTAAAGCCTTCCGGATGCAAGGATGGCTTCCGATTCCCTTAGCCGGGCCTCCGCCATTGCGCCCAGGGCGGAAAAACCAATCCCGCTTATGCCTATGACAAAAATCTTACCAGCCACTCCTGGCTATTATCTTCCCTTCATATGAAATCAGATAAGCGTTTACCGGGATGCCGGAGACGCCCTGCCCGTATACCCCGGCCTCCGTGCAGACCCTTTCAAGCCATGCACCTTTTTTCGGCACGAAGTCAAAAATCTCTCTTGCCGTGTTGTATTTACGCGCGGGCAGCGCCAACCCCATTGCCTCCAGGAACCGGACGGCCTTTTTCAGGTCTATGACCCCGGCCCGCACGTTGGTGTCCGGCGTGCGCATCGCTATTTTAAGCATCTTTGCCCACTGAGCGCAAAGGTGCAGCCTTTTGAACCCGTGCCTTTTCGCCTCGACGAGGCTGAACTCCACAAAATCCCCTGACATGACATACGCGGTCTCGGCAAGCCCGAATTCGCGCATGTGCGCAAGCTCGGACGTCCTGCCCGAAGAAAGCACGGCCTCCTCAAGCCCAAGCGCGCGCGCCACATCCATCGAGGCCGTTATTGTTGCCGTCCATGCCTCTTTTGAAAGTGGCCTTACGATGCCTGTTGTGCCAAGTATCGAGAGGCCGCCAATAATGCCAAGCCTTGCGTTCAGCGTCTTTTTTGCAAGCCTCTCCCCTTCCGGCACGGAGATCGTTATCTCGATTCCGCCCTTCATCTTGCCCGCTTTGTCCAATATCTCGCTTGCCGCCTCCGTAATCATCCTGCGCGGCACAGGGTTTATTGCGGGCCCGCCGGAGGGCACCGCAAGCCCGGGCCTTGTTACCATGCCTACGCCTTTTCCGCCCCTGATTAAGACGCCTCCCTTCACGCCCGGAATAAATCTTGCCTCAGCCAGTATCAGGGCGCCGTTTGTGACGTCGGGGTCGTCCCCCGCGTCTTTTATCACGGACGCAGTTGCCGACTCATTTTTCAACTCGCACTCATGGAGCCTGAACAATACCTTGCCGCCGTCCGGAAAGGGGATTTCCACCTCACCGGCACCCAGGCCAAGCAGCATCATAACCGCGCCCTTGGCGGCGGCAGCCGCGCAGGCCCCCGTCGTGTAACCGGAACGCAGAGGCCTCGCACCCCTCTTCATCCGGTTTCCCTCAGCATGCCAAGCAGCAGCCTTCTCGCCTCCCCGACCGTAAGGGGGACCTTCTCAAACGGCACGCCGTCTTCGTTTTTCAGCTTCCAGATAAGCTCCGCAATCTGCGGGAGCCGGAGTTTTACGTCCGCCATCTCCCCCGGGGCCGTAAAGACCTCCTCTGGCCTCCCCCCGCGCTTCAAAACGCCCTTGCTCAGTATATAGAGCCTGTGGAGGAAAAGCGGCACAAGCTCCACGCTGTTTGTGGCCATTACAATGGTCACGTTCCGTTGGCGGTTGAGCCTGGTGAGAAGCTCCATCATCCGGTATTCGCCCATGGGGTCCAGCCCCGCCGTGGGCTCGTCCATAAGGAGGATTTCATGCCCCATGGCCAGAAGCCCAGCTATGGAGACCCTTTTTTTCTGCCCGTAGCTCAGGTGGTTTATGTTGCGGCGGACGCACTCTCCCATGCCTACGGCCTCAAGCGCCTTCATCACCCGCCCCTCCACATCAGGGCCGGAGCAGCCCATATTCAGAGGCCCGAAGGCCACGTCCTCAAAGACGGTCGGCGCAAAGAGCTGGTCGTCGGGGTTCTGGAACACCAGGCCCATCTTGCGGTAAATGTCCCTGGGGCTCAGTTTCCTGACATCGGAGCCGTCCAGCAGGACGCTTCCCGAATAGTTTTTTATAATGCCGTCTGCAAGCTTGAGAAGGGTCGTCTTTCCGGAGCCGTTTGCCCCCAGTATGCCGATAAACTCGCCCTCATGCACATCGAGGCTAACGCCGGAGAGCGCTGGCATGCCCTCAGGGTAGCTGTACGAGACGTCCCTTATCGAGACCCTTACGGGAGCTTTGTCCATGCCAAAAGCGTCAGGGAAAGGAGGGCGGCGGCGAAAAGAAGCTCCCTGCCCCCTGGCCTCCTTTCAAGCGTGCTCAGGTGAAGGTTCCCGTCATATCCCCTCTGCACCATCGCTAGAGATGTCGCCTGCGCCTGTTCGAACGCCTTTATGGTAAGACTTCCCGCAAGGATGCCGAAGGAATTGAACGTGCGCTTCAGGCTGGAATAGCCCAGCCTGTTCCTCTGGGAATGGAATATCGCCTGCGCCTCGCCGGAAAAGACCTTTACGTACCGCTGGGCGAAAAGGCCTATCTCTATCAGGGACTTTGGGAACCTGAACCAGCCAAGCCCCGAAAGCATCTCGTTAAAAGGGGTGGAAAGGCTCACGGCGGAAAGCACGCCCACGGCCGCGAGCACCCTTAAGGCAAGCCTGAGCCCCGCAAGCATCCCGTCTTTGTAAATGGATATTTCCAGCCCCATGATGCCGAAACCGGCGATGGCCTCGCGGCCGGATAACGACTTTATCAGCAGTAGCACCGCCGCGATATAGAGCGGCTCCCCCAGGCGGTGGAGGACCTTTCTGGCCGGGATGCCGGCCCTTGCGCAGGCAATAAATGAGCCCGTCAGCACCACTATCTGGAAGAGGCAGCCCTTGTTGGTTATTATCAGCCCAAGCATGCCCGCAAGCAGGATAATCTTCACCCTTGGGTCTGAGAGGGAAAAATTTTTTTTCTTTTTCTCTGCGCCGCCTTTCACCTGTCTTCCCCGTCTTCCTTCTTTTCGGCAAACAGCATCCTGAAGAAGTAGCCCGCGGCAAAGCCGCCGATGGCCCCGGATATGGTGAACATGAATAAAAGCAGGTCGCCCTTGTCCGTATTTATCAGGGGCGGCGATGCCTCCCTGCCGTGCTCCCCGGCGATTTTTTCCACGACAGCCTCGTCAACCCCTTTCCATTCAGCGGCAAACGAAACCATGGGGAGCAGAAGGGCCAGAAACAGGATGAAAGCCGCAGCCCGCTTCCTCATGCCAGGGCTTCCCCCTTCCGTATCACGTTGAGCTTTACAAGTATGTCGGGCCGCTTCCTTGAAAGCAGGACGACCATCCCCGCCGTCATGAAACCCTCCAGTATCCCGATTGGGAGCTGTGCCGGTATGAACGCAATTGCTATCTTAGCAAAAAGCGGCCCCAGCGGCTCGCCGCCCCGGATGCCCGAGGCAAGCTCAAATGAGGTTGCAAGATAGGTGACCCAGTCGGCCAGAAGCCCCGCGGCAAATCCGGATGGCATCAGCCCGATGCCCAGCCGCCTCATCGACTTGAAGACCACATATCCCGTAACCGAGCCCGCCACACCCATCGAAAAAACGTTCGCCCCGAGCGTGCTTATCCCGCCATGCGCCAGAAAAAGCGCCTGGAGGAGAAGGGCGACGGTAGCCACCAGCACACTTATGCCTGGGCCAAGGAGTATGCCCGAAATGCCCGTCCCGCACGGGTGGGAGCACGTCCCGGCAGTTGGCACAGGCACAGGCAGGGCCGATATGATGAACACCATCGCCGCAAGGAGCCCCGCAAGCGGCTTGAAAGCGATGTCCAGCCGGGAGACCTTCTTCAGCCTCCAAAGCCCGTAGAAGACAAATGGCGCGCTTGCCGCATACCAGATGAGCGCCCAGCCCAGCGGCAGTATCCCTTCCGAGATGTGCATGGCAAAGGCGTTTTCCGCCGGAAGGAGCAGCAGGACCGGCAGAAAAACAAATATTACCGCCTTTTTATTTCTCGTTTTTGTTCCCATTTCCGTCCTCATGGGCCATCCTGATAATGGCGTTTACAATCGCGGCGGCAACGGTGCTTCCGCCTTTCCTGCCCGCGTTCGTTATGAAGGGGAATTTTTGCGCGGCAAGGAGCGCCTTGGACTCAGCGGCCCTTACAAAGCCCACGGGCACACCTATCACAAGCCTCGGGTCTATCCACCCCTCGTTTATCGCTTTTATGCAGGAGTATAGCGCCGTCGGGGCGTTCCCTATCGCGACTATCCCCGTGTTGCCGTCCAGCGCCATTCGCAGGCCCCGCTCGGCCCTTGTCGTCCGGGAATCGGTGTCTTCAACGTCCCCTATCCGGCATACCGCCTCCCCGCCGAACCCGGACAGCAGCTTCCTGTTGATCCCTGCCCTCACCATCTCGACATCCGTAACTATGTCCATCCCCTGTCTTACAGCCTCAATCCCCGCCCTGACGGCATCGGGATGGAAAAGAAGCGAATTCCTGAACTCGAAGTCCGCCGTTGTATGGACGACCCTTTTGACAACCGGTCTCACTTCTTCCGGCAAGCCGGAAAAATCCAGTTCGCCGGATATTTTTTCAAAGCTCACCGCCTCTATCTTTTCAGGGGGGATGCCCTCCGCCTCGCGTATGCGCTCCGAGACCACTTTAACTATTTCAGGCGATATTCCAAGGGGTTCCGTATAGACAAATTTTATGCCGGGATAGCGCGCGGCGGCCTCGCTGATTATCTCAGGTATGTCCTTCGTGACGTGCATGCCCGAATTCAGGAAGAAGGGATGGACGATTATCTTTTCAGGGGACTCGCTGGCCGCCTCGTTCAGGACATCAGGAAGTGACGGCTGCTCGAACTGCAAATAGGCCGTCCTCACGCACCTGGAACCGCAGCCAGGGTGCAGCAGGCCGTGAAGGAGGCCGCCCACGACATCCATCCTGTTTGCGTCCTTTTTCGGGCTGCCGTGCCCGACAATGATCACTATCTCCACGGTATTTTGCGCCTCCCCTTTATGAACTGGATGAATTTCACAGCCGTATCCGGCTTCGAGCCGAAGTGCACGTGCGTATAACTTGCAAGCGCCGATTTGTAAGAAGCCGAGCAAATCCTGTCCCGCTCGCCAAACACGTTGTATTTGACGCTTTCCGTCTCAACCGGGTTTTTCTCCACCTCGCTGTAGTGGAACTCGTGCCCCCGGAGCACGTCTCCCCTTTCACCAAGTACGCAGGCATGCGGGACGGTCAACTCCCTGTAACCAAGCACGGGCCTTTCTCTCATCAAAGCCCTGAAAGGGAAAACCCCGCACATCGGGTAAAATTCACCATTTATGTTTATCCCCTCCCCCAGGTACATAAGGCCCCCGCATTCGGCATACACCGGCATACCCTCCTCGATGCAGTTCCTTATGCTCTCCCGCATAGGTGAATTTTTGGCGAGCATACCGGCATGAAGTTCGGGATATCCCCCGCCAAGGTAGAGGGCGTCGATACCATCAGGAAGCCTTTCGTCCAGCAAGGGGCTGAAAGAGACCGTTTCCGCGCCCTCCACCCTCAACATGTCCAGGTTGTCCTCATAGTAGAAACAGAATGCCTTGTCCCGAGCCACCCCTATCCTCAAGCCGCCGCCTGCCGTGCGGGGCGGGTCCCCTGCACCGGGGTCCACCTGGGAGAGCCTGTAAACAGCCTCCATGTCCACGTTGTCCAGGACCATTTGCGTGAGCCGTCCGAGACCGGCCCCGCCAAGCGGGTCTTCCTCTGCGACATAAAGCCCAAGGTGCCTTTCAGGTATGGAGAACCCTGCGTCCCTTGGCAGAAACCCCAAAACTTCCGCATTCTTTACGGACGCCCTGAGCCTCTCGTAATGGCTTTTTGAAGAGACCCTGTTAAATATCACCCCGGATATTTTTATTTTTTCCTGTCCGTAACTGCAAAAGCCCTTTACGACGGCCCCGGCGCTTTCAGCCATGCCGTATGCGTCAACGACAAGGATTATGTTTGCCCCAAGCGTTCCGGCAAGCGCGGCGGTGCTCCTTTCCGCCCCGTCATAGAGCCCCATGACGCCTTCGACCACAGCTGAATCCGCCCCCGCGGAGTGTTTTTTTACACAGCGCAGGACGTAATCCCTTCCGCACATCCAGATGTCCAGGTTGCGGGAGGCACGGCCCGTTATCATCCCGTGCAGCCCCGGGTCTATGAAGTCCGGCCCCGCCTTGAACGGCTGGACGGTGTGCCCCATCCGCTTCAGCGCGGAGAGGACGCCCAGCGTTACCGTGCTTTTTCCGCATCCGCTGTGCGTACCAGGTATTACGAGCAATTTTTTCCCTCGTCTCCGTAAAAAATAACTTAAATCAGCGCCCAAAATAAAAAATCCCGACGGCCTTGTAAGCCAATCGGGATTGCACCCAGTTTACTTCATCCCTTTGGACGGTTTTACCATCGCCGTCCTGCCTCCTCCGCGGGAAGCCTTTTTTTCTTCTTTTTACTTGCAGGCAGGTCTTCTGGCTCCCCGGCTCATCCTCACCTCCTCCTTCCCATGCCTTTTCCGAAGGCACAGTGGACTAACGGAGGCTATTGTCCCCGGTTACAGCGGCGGGACCGCTCCCGATTTACACGGGATTCCCTTTTACGCCCTTATGCGGGCGCCTGCAAGCTGATGCTTGCTTTCCATTTAATCAAATGTCCGGCAAAATGTCAATGTATATCCCCTGATTTGCCTGATTTCCCCAAACTGCTACAATTAAAATACCGGTTAAAACGGACATGGCTTAAAAGAGTTTTCCTCTTTTCCGGAAGGAGGTTTTTCGGATGTTTTACATCCTTTTGGGAGTCGTCGTCCTTGGCCCTCCCATACATGCGCTTATGAACAAAAAGAGGCTTTCAGGCGAGCGGGTGCTGGAACTCTATCTTATTTACCTGTTCGTCGTGGCCATAGGCGTACAGGATTTAGTGACCTTCATCGGCCATGCGTTCCTGCCCGCCCTCATGCCCGCGGGCCCGGACTCACCGGCGGGGAGCGCCTTTTTTTTCAGGGCGGAGGCGGCTTCGGCGGACCTGGCATTCGGCGTATTGGGAATCCTCTGCCTGTGGCTTAAGTGGAACTTCTGGCTTGCCACAGGGATTGGCTACGCCGTATTCTCCGCCGGCTCGGCGTACGGCCATTTAAAGAGAATAATCCTCTCCGGCGGCCTTTTGGCGCCGGGCGCGTTGCCGGTGCTCCTGGGCAACGTGCTTTACCCGATCGCCGTTTTGACCCTGCTTTTCATCCACATCCAGAAAAAGCTTGCCCAGGAAGGGGCCTAGTCCTGCCCTTCAAAAGAAAAAACGTCATTTCTGGTATACCGCCTGATGTCCTGAGGACGGGTGCCCTTTACATCCTTTGCCCCTGCCCAGAACTTCCCATCCCTGCAAATCCGCAGGCTCGCGGTACCGGTCGGGACGACCTTTACGCCCCACAGGCGGAAGATGTTGCCCTGCTCCATGTTCCTGATAAAATCCTGGTATAGTTTGCCGTACTCCGATTTAGCTTTTTTCCCCGCCTCGGTCAGGCCGGAATCATACCCGAGATTAAAACCCGTTGCCAGCCCAAACAAAAGCACCGCGGCAAAGAGAACCAGAAACCTGAGTTTCAGTCCGGTATTTTTTTTCATGGCAGTCCCCCTCTTTAAAGAAAGGCTTTACCCTTAACCCAGATTATCTCAGCGGATTTTTACGAATGCAAGCGCTTCCAGGTTGTGCCCGAAAAACCCGGTTTTGAAGAAAAGGCGCTTCTGTTATAATCTCTCCATGGAAAAAGTGCGGGCGCATCTCATCATAAGGGGACGTGTGCAGGGGGTGTTCTTCAGGTCCTTTACCCAGAAAACGGCCAGTCTGCTGGGCGTGAACGGATGGGTAAGGAACCTGTATGACGGCTCCGTGGAAGCAGTCTTCGAGGGAGACAAGCCTTCCGTCGAAGAGGCGGTAAACAAGTGCCGCACAGGCCCCTACGGGGCGCACGTCGAGGATGTGAAGGTGGAATGGCAGCCCTGGAGCGGCGAGTTCAGGGGCTTTTCCGTCAGGTATTGATTTTTCCCGTTTCCGGTTCAATTCTTTGTAAACCCCTCCTGATTTTACGGTTGACAACAGGGCCAATATAGCGCGAAAATACAGCCCATGCTTGCTTCCCTGACAGACAGGATAATCTCGGGCGGCCGCCTCACCAAAGATGAGGCCGCACGCCTTTCCACACTGGAAGGCCCGGACATTTTCGGGCTTTTTGCCGGCGCAAACAGGATAAGGAGTGCTTTCAGGGCGGACATCATAGACTTGTGCTCGATCGTGAACGCCAAATCCGGCTCCTGCCCGGAGGACTGCTCATATTGCGCCCAATCCGCATCGGCAAAGGCGGACATCAGCAGATACCCGCTCCTTCCGGAAGGCGAGATACTCGATGCGGCACGCCGGGCTAAGGAATCCGGTGCAAAGAGGTTCTGCATAGTCACAAGCGGCAGGAAGCCCGGCCAGAAGGAGCTTTCGGATATAGCATCGGCTGTCGGCGCTGTAAGGAAGGCGGGGCTGCTGCCCTGCGCCACGCTGGGCCTTCTTGACCGCTCTGACCTGGAACTGCTCAGGGACGCTGGGCTTGAGCGCTATCATCATAACCTGGAGACGTCCAGGAGGTTTTTCCCCCGGGTTTGCTCCTCCCACACATACGATGAAAAGCTCGATACCATCTCCGCCGTGAAAGAGACGGGGCTTTCCCTGTGCTCTGGCGGCATATTCGGACTCGGCGAGGACTGGGAAGACCGCATAGACATGGCACTCGAAATAGAAAGGCTTGGCGCGGATTCCGTGCCCGTCAATTTTCTTATCCCGATACCCGGCACAGGGCTTTCGGGCAGAAAGATGCTCGCCCCGCTTGAGGCGCTCAAGATAGTGAGCATTTACAGGTTCCTGCTGCCCTCCAGGGAGATCCGCATCTGCGGCGGAAGACTCCAGTGCCTTGGCAGCCTCAACCCTTTCGTCTTCATGGCGGGGGCCGACGGCCTGCTCACGGGGGATTACCTCACAAAACAGGGGATGCCGCCCACGGCGGACCTGGACCTGATAGCAAGGTACGGCCTGAGGGCCGGATGAGGCGGATCTTTTATTCCGTCCGGATGCGCGCCGGGAGGCAGTCGCGCCACATCTCCGGGGCAGAGGGGATATTTTCCGGCAAAGACGAAATTTCCCAGGCGGCACGCCTTTATGTCGAAAGGGCGCTTTCTCACCCAAAGGGCAGGCCGGAGGCCGTCAGCCTCAAGGTGGAACTCCTCGATAAAAAGCCCCTCATAATAACTTCCCTGCCCGTCTCGACCCTGGAGGTGAACGGCATGGAGGACTCAAGGCGGAAGGCCGCGGAAATGCTCCTCTGGCTTGGCATATCCCAAAGGGCTGTCAAGACGGCATTCAGGATATTGGCCGGGCCGGGGATGAGGGGGGCCGCCCTGGTGGATATTAAAACAGGCAGGCGGATGGAGTCCGACAAAAAAAGGGGCACCCGCGCATCGAGGATTGGCATAACAAAGAAAGCGCTCCAGATCCTTGCAGGGAGGCTTGAGGAAAGGGGGATAGACAACATCAGGGTAAAGGAGGCCCTGATTGTGGCCTCCAAGGTGATGGCCTGCCCATTCATCGAGGCCGAGTTTTGCATCTCGGACAACCCCGATTACACGACGGGCTACATCGCTTCCAGGCAGACCGGATATCTCCGCCTGCCCGATATCAAACGGAAAGGCTCTCCGAAGGGAGGGAGGGTTTTCTTTGTGAAGGAAGGCGCGCGAGCCGCGATCATCACGGATTTCATGGAGAAAACACCCGTGCTGGTTGGAAAAATAGCCCCGGTGAAAGGTATAATCCCCTTCTATGAAATCAAAGCTGACAATAATCGCAAACCCGGCCGCAAGGAAGGCCTCCCGGCAAAAGACCGCGCTCGCAACGGCCCTGCTTGAAAAGGCCGGGCACAGGGTCGATGTGCTGGAAACAGAGGCCAGGGGGCATGCCACCCTGCTTGCAAAAGAGGCCGCACTTGGCGGGGCCTCGGTTGTCATAGCCGCGGGCGGCGACGGGACCTTCAATGAGGTGATGAACGGGCTTGCCGGAGGGGAAGTCCCGATGGCGATCCTTCCTACTGGCACGACAAACGTCCTTGCAAAGGAGCTTGGCATACCGGAGGACGTGAATGGCGCCGTAGATTGCATACTCAGTTGCAGACCGAAAGAGATTTTTCTGGCGAAGCTCGCATTTCCTGACGGCGTGGAGAGAAAATTCTTTCTCATGGCCGGGGTGGGGTTCGACGCCGAGGCCGTCTATATGGTAAACAGGAGATTAAAAAAATACTCCGGCAAAGGCGGGTATTTCGCAAGCGGCCTTAAGGTGCTTGCAGGCTGGAAGCCCGAAAC
>JAJYJS010000025.1 GCA_021789215.1 Nitrospirota bacterium
TGACGACAAGACTCCCGATGATGTTTACTGGACTACACTACCTCCCGGGCAGGTAGCGGCATGAGGCAGAGCGGCTTATCACTTAAAAACTGCTTCCGGCTGTCTAAACAAACCCGGCCACCGCTGTAGTTGGGCTGAAGCCTGTCGCAACTAAGCCCCCTACTGCACCCGCTCCTGCCCCTACAAGTGCCGCATTCAAAGTAAAGTTTTGAGTAGCTGCTAACCATCCCGCCCCTCCCGTAATTGCCCCTAGCGCAATGGAGGCCACGAACACGAAAAGCCCCGAAGAAAAGAGCCGTCCGGCGGCCCAATCATCCCACCCAGGCCAGACGGTCTCCGGCAGCCCGGCCCCTCTTGCCGGGACACACAACTGCCCGCCCGACTGTGAGACGAGCAGCCAGTAATGGATCTTTGTCCCAAACTTGTTTTTTGATATCCCGCAAGATACAATACCTGTGGGATTAATTGATAATCTTATTTGAAAGGAGTATGCATTATGGGGGCAATTAGTAAAGAGCTGGCGGAGAAGATTAAAACTCTCCCGGACACAGAAAAAATAGAGCTTGTTGACTCGATTTTAACGCAATTGGATAGGCCCGATCCCGAAATTGATCGTGTATGGGCCGACGAGGCTCGCAAACGATGGGAAGCTTACAAGGCCGGCAAATTGGAGGCGGTACCTTATGAACAGGTAATGGGAAAACACCGGGCCAGATGAAGGTCCTTTTTTTTAAACCTGCCCAAGCTGAGGTGGATGATGCCGTGGCATGGTATCAATCGCAGTCGCAGAGCATGGGAACGTATTTTTTGGACGACCTTGACCGGGTAATCCGAAGGATTAAAGCGTATCCTCTTGCCAGCTCGGAAATCGGACCGGGGTTACGGCGTTGTCTGCTTTCGCGTTTTCCTTATGGCGTTATCTACGGCATTGATTCAAATATCATACTTGTTGTTGCGGTTGCCCATCTGCATAGAGAACCGCGGTATTGGGTCGATAGGCTGTTAGGTGAGGGGCCCCAAGGGAAATGAATAAGGCCCTCTCTCCCGAAGGCAATCCGGAATTCGCAACCATGCTAAAGGTGGCAAAAGCCCTGGGACTGAAACTGCATATCACGGCCGGGCGCTGAAGAAATCCCCCCTTGCCTTTTGCCCGCCCACAACGTCCAAACAAACCCGGCCACCTCTCTTTAAAAAGAAATCATTTTAATATTATAATATCTTGACATCATAATTCGTTTTTTTGTATCTTATAGCTGGAGGTGGAATATGAGCAAAAGAGCAACCACATTAAGACTGCCGGAAGAACGGCTAAAGATCATCCGGGCAATTGCAGGCTATGAAAATAGATCACTCGCGGACATATTCACGGAGATGGCAGACGAATATATAGTCAGGCACAAGGAAACTCTTGAAATGCTTAACATTCCGAACTTTTTAACGGAATGCCGGGAAGGTCTCGAAGAAATAAAGGCAGGCAAAGGAAAATTTCTTAGTGCCCTGGGGCGTTAAATTATCAGCGAAAGCAGAAAAGTATTATAAGAAGCTCGATAAAAAAATGCGAGAACGAGCAAAGCAGGCACTTGAGGAACTTTCTGCTTTCGAAAATCCGATTGAGCATCAGGACGTTAAACCCCTGACGGGCGAACTAAAAGGTTTTTACAGGCTCCGAGTCGGTGATTTCCGAATTATCTTTGCCCTGTTATACGACATCCGGATAATAGCGGTAGTTAATTTCGCGCCGAGAGGCGATGTCTATAAAAACTGAGGACCCGGGCAGAGAGAGAAAAAAGATTGGATTTCTGAATTCCCCCCTTGCCTTTTGCGCGCCCAAAACGTATAACTATACAGCAATGAAATACAAGGAGGGTAAAAAAACATGAAAAGAGTTTTGAAGCTGGCGGCGGTTGCGGCGGCAGGCCTGGTTGTCCTGGGGTGCGGGACTCTCCAGCTTAACCCGATAGTTACAGGTACGGCTTGTTCTACAAGAGAGGCATGTCTGAAGGACCTTAATCTGCCCAATCCGGAGAAGCCGGGGTATGTTTTCGTGGTCGAACCGTATACGATGGATGAGAAGCCCAAAGCTATCTTAGCGGGATCATGCCTTAACTGCCCAGTCTACTATGGCAATGTAGATCTTTGTATAGCAAAATCTCTCAAAGATGAGTTTGGCAATAACGCGAAAATTCTCTTTACAGAGAAACTTGAACCCTGTGTTACGATAAAAATTAAAAACATTTATGCGCAATCCGTTTACCCTTACAAGATGTATATAAGAATGGATTATCAATTAATGGAAAATGGGAAATCAATTGCCCTTACCGCAAGAACCAATGCTGAAACATTCTGGAATGGTAATTCCGAATCCAGAAAGCAATATCCTGAGGTTTGTACAATTCTCGCAAAACAAGTGCATGAAATACTGGATAAAGACAGCGCGAATCCAATAATAGAGCCAGGGAAGGCAAAATAGTCTTCCTTGGCGCCACGCCAAATTCCTACTTCGTTGTATACGGATAATTGTACCTCTGTAAATCCCTTTGAGGAAAATTAAACATTTCCCCAAAAACTGAGTTATAACGCGGGTCGCTCATCGGCAAAGACGTTATAGCCGCTGTAGTGCAGGCATCCGTTGCCTGGGATGCTCCGCCGCATGCTAAGGCTTTCCTGAAGTCTATCTTTGTAGCAAACAACTGGACCCCTCCACCGATAGGAGGCGTGGAGAAAACGTCCGGGCTTAACCACTGGTTATAGGTATTGTTTGCTATATGCTTTTGATCTCCAGACCAGAAACCTGTCGCTACAAGACCGCCGATTGCTCCGGCTCCTGCACCGGCAGCAACACTTGTAAAATCGAATGCCCCATTGAGTGCTATCCTCCGCCCCGCCTGTAATTGCCCCAAGACGGCGACCCCGCATCTATTGCCGTTGTGCTAAAAATTCATAAAATTCCCCCCTTGCCTTTTCCCCGCCCAAAACGTATAACTATACAGCAATGAAATACAAGGAGGGTAAAAAAACATGAAAAGATTTTTGAAGCTGGCGGCGGTTGCGGCGGCAAGCCTGGTTGTCCTGGGGTGCGGGACTCTCCAGCTTAACCCGATAGTTACAGGTACGGCTTGTTCTACAAGAGAGGCATGTCTGAAGGACCTTAATCTGCCCAATCCGGAGAAACCGGAGTATGTTTTCGTGGTCGAGCCGTATACGATGAACGAGAGAGGGAAAGCTCCGATTGGTACTCCTGCTTTTAATAGCCCAGTTTATCACGGCGATGTCGAACTTTGTATAGCTAAAGCCCTGAAAGATATGTTTGGTAGTAATATTAAAATATTTTTTAAAGAGGCCGAAGCTGGACAGCCTTCCATTTTAATAAAAATAGATAATGTTGTAGCGCATGGCGTTTACCCGGTGAGTCTCTACATGAAAATTGATTATCAGATTCTAAGTAATAGAAAAAATATTTCTTTGACAGCAAAAACGGATACAGAGTCTTTCTGGAATAATGATCACGAAGCGCGAAAGCAGTATCCGCAAGTTTGTGCAATTCTTGCGAGACAGGTACGTGAAGCACTTGAGGGCAATGGCGCAGTTACCAAAGGGAAGGCAAATTAGCCTCCCCTTTGGATTATGTGTGTGTATGTTCGCTTCACATTCTATTTCGTCGTATAGGGGTAATTATATTTCTGCAAGTCCCTCTGCGGAAAATTGAACATTTCCCCAAAAACTGAGTTGTATCGCGGGTCGCTCATAGGGAGAGACGTTATAGCCGCTGTAGTGCAGGCATCCGTGGCTTGGGATGCCCCACCACAAGCAAGAGCCTTTCTAAAATCAATTTTTATAGCAAACAACTGGACCCCTCCACCGATAGGAGGCGTGGAGAAAACATCTGGGCTTAACCACTGGTTATAAGTGTTGTTCGCTATCTGCTTTTGGTCTCCAGACCAGGCCGTTGATGGGTTGAGTTGATAGGCCGAATATGCAAAAGGCGTAATCTGGGCTGTAGTGGAAGTAGTGGGGCTGAAACCTGTCGCTACCAAGCCACCAACTGCGCCAACTGCTGCGCCAGCAGCGACACTTGTAAAATCGAATCCCCCACTGAGTGCTAATCCTCCCGCCCCTCCCGTAATTGCCCCGAGCGCAATGGAGGCCACGAACACGAAAAGCCCCGTCCATACCCCAAGAAGAAAAGGGCCGTCCGATGGCCCAATCTCCCAACCCAAGCCAGACAGCCCCCGGCAGCCCGGCCCCTCTTGCCGGGACACACAACTGCCCGCCCGACTGTGAGGCAAGCAGCCAGTAATGAACATTTTTACTGAATTCTGATATACTAATTTCAGAATATTTGCATTGACGGAGGTGTGACATGGAAGGAGCTAAAGGAGTGGTCGCCGAGATAAAGTCTAGGGGACAGCTCACTATCCCAAAGAAGATACGTGAAACAAGCCATCTTGAAGAAGGCAGTGTTGTATCCATATTACCGGCAGGCGATGCGCTGATTATTACTCCCAAGCGGCTGGAGCTTGACGAGGCGCGCAGACAGATGAGAAGGCTTCTTAAGGCTTCCGGTCTCACGGTAGAGGAACTCGTCGAGGGGCTCAAGGAGGAAAGAGAAGCTCTGTTTAAAGAGACTTATGGCCCTAAAAAGAAGGCATAAAGTATTTCTCGATTCCAATGTTCTTTTATCTGGCATCTTCTCGGATAAAGGGGCACCGAGAATCATACTCGATCTTCTAACGATTGGTCTGCCGATGCTGGAAGGGGCAACCGGACAGTACAATCTTATGGAAGTTGAACGGAACCTGAAGAAAAAAATGCCGCAAGCCCTGCCTGTATATCAAACGTATTTACCTAAGCTCCGACTTGAAATCGTTGCCCTCCCATCCAAAGAGACAATCATGAGCATGGCAGGGGCCATTGCTGAAAAAGATATCCCCGTCCTCGCCTCTGCTTTGGCATGCAGGGCACAGTATCTTATTACGGGTGATAAGAAGGATTTTGTCAGATTAAAAGACATTAACGAATATGGCCTGGAAATAGTAGGTCCGTCAGAATTTGTCGAAGCAGTATTTCCGAAGCTAATAAATGAGGCGTGAGGTAACCGCCACCACAATCAATCGGCTGTCGCAAAATCGTAGCAGATTTCCGCTTTTTGGGCAGAAAACAAGAGGAATGCAGAATGCCTCTTTCCCCATTTCCCCCCTTGCCTTTTGCGCGCCCAAAACGTATAACTATACAGCAATGAAATACAAGGAGGGTAAAAAAATATGAAAAGAGTTTTGAAGCTGGCGGCGGTTGCGGCGGCAGGCCTGGTTGTGATGGGGTGCGGGACGGTGAACCTCAACAAGGCCATTACGGGCACCGACTGCACCACAAGGGAAGAGTGCGTGAAGGCGCTCAACCTCAGGAATCCGGAAAAGGCGGATTTGACGTTTGTGGTGAAACCGTATGAGTTTAATGTGGGATTTAAGGCTAACTGGGGCTATACGGAACCGGGGACTCCACGCAGGACTGGAGATGCTGCTTACTGTGTGGCCGATGCCCTAAGGCAAGAGTTTGGAAATTCCAAAATACTCATTGGCAGCGACCATAAAAGTAATGAAATTTTTGTGACTATCAACGAAGTGCGATTCTGGGGAAATCTGCATGGCGAGAACTGCGGAATAAAAACGGCTCTTTCGCTAAATGGAAAAGAATATGAGGTCAATGGACTCAAATACACAGGCCCATTCCGTTGGTCACATGACGACCAAGTTTATAAAGGGGCTTGCACCGATATCGCCAAGCAGATCAAGAAGTTTGTAGGCGAAAACCAACCTGCAAAAACCGGGATGGCTGGTAATTAACCAGCCATCCCCTATCTGCTTTCTCTTATTTTGTTGTGTATGGGTAATTATATTTCTGCAAGTCCCTCTGCGGAAAATTGAACATTTCCCCAAAAACTGAGTTATATCGCGGGTCGCTCATCGGCAGAGATGTTATAGCCGCTGTAGTGCAGGCATCCGTGGCTTGGGATGCCCCGCCGCATGCTAAGGCTTTTCGAAAGTCTATTTTCGTGGCAAATAGCTGAACTCCTCCCCCGATGGGAGGCGTGGAAAACACGTCCGGGCTGAGCCACTGGCTATAGGTGTTGTTCGCTATCTGCTTTTGGTCTCCAGACCAAGCGGTTGATGGGTTAAGTTGGTAAGCCGAATATGCAAATGGAGTAATTTGAGCTGTAGTGGAGGTAGTGGGGCTGAAACCTGTTGCTACCAAGCCTCCAACCGCTCCAAAACCGGATCCCGCGAGAGCGCACTGCCATAGGTTACCCAGCAATGGGCTAAAAGCCCCGCCTGTAATTGCCCCTAGCGCAATGGAGGCCACGAACACGAAAAGCCCCGTCCACCCGCTTTGGGTCTTCGACCACTGGTATATCAGGGTCTCGTCCACCGGGAACGTATGGTGCCCCACGACATTGACCATGGCGTACTCCCCGCCCGCCTCCTGAGTGGGGTTTATGAGGCCGCCGGTTATGGGGTCGAGCACATCCGTATGGGTGCCGGACACGGCCGGGGTGGATATGACCCAGTTGGGGTGCAGGTAATAGGAGACCGTGGTCTTGACCTTCTTCCGGATGAAGCTGCTTGAGGTGGACGTTGTCACGGCCTGCCGGATTTCGGGGATGGCTATGAAGGCCACCGGGGCCTTGTGTATCCCCTGGGCCAGGGCCACGAGCTTGTAGAACCCGGCCTGGGATATGTTGTGGAACACGCCGTCGTCCGTTGCCCCGACGGTGAAGTCCTTGAGGGCGGTATGGTTCCAGCACGGGTCCGTATTGAGCCGCTCCGTCCAGTACGAATTGCCCCTGTTTATCTTGGCCTGCGTCCATGAATCAAAAGCGCCCGCAAAGCTCGTGCTCTGGTTTTGATGGAACGCCGCGATTATTTGGTCCGTGTTTATTCTGGGCGGATCCGTTGAAATCAAGAATTTCGAAGGGTATTCCGAATTGCAGGTCTGTCCGGTCTGTGGGTCAACATAAAGGTTATAGTCCGCTCCGCTTTGGCCGCAGTTTTTTTGCGCATCGCAATTACGCGCATTCCAGTCCAGCCATGCGAAATTGTAGAGGTCCTTCCGGCCAGCTATCCTGGCCCACTCATAAACTCTCGACTATTTGATTGGATTAATAGAGGCTTGCGGCTGCTCAGACGTGGGTTATGACCTCGTGGACGAGCCTTGCTTTTGCGGGCTCCCTGTCCGATATCTCTATGCCCGAAAGGAAGAGCTTTTCCGCCTTGCCGAGCGAGGAGGCGTCGTTAGTGTAGAGCGTTGCCACGGGCTCCCCGGCGGCCACCGGGTCTCCGGGCTTCTTGCCGATGACGATGCCCGCGGCAAGGTCTATCTCGTCCTCCATCCTGTTGCGCCCCGCACCGAGGATTACGGAGGCCTGTCCGGCGGCATAGGCGTCAAGCCGCTTTATGAACCCGCTCCATGGGGAGAGTATCGGCATTATGTGCTCCGCCCTGGGCAGGAGCGAGGGGTCGAACGCCGCATCGGGGTTGCCGTGCTGGGCGTCTATGAACTCGATGAATTTCTTGAACGCGTCGCCGTGCTCTATGTAGTCCCATATCTCGTCCTTGTAGCGCTTCAGGAGGGTCTCGTTCATCTTCTGGGGTTCAGTCTCCTCGCTTATGGAGTCCGAGATGTGGGCCATCCAGGCGGCAAGGACCATTGTAAGCTCCATCAGGTCCGGGGCGCACCTGCCCTTCAGCGCCGTGACGCATTCCTTTACCTCAAGGGCGTTGCCCACGGCCCTGCCAAGCGGCGTATCCATGCCGGTTATCAGCGCAACCGTCTTCACACCCATGGAGTTGCCTATCTTCACCATGAGCCTGGCCAGTTTTTTCGCGTCTTCGGGGTCTTTCATGAAGGCGCCGGAGCCCGTTTTCACATCCAGCAGGAGGCCGTCCAGCCCCTCGGCAAGCTTTTTCGACATGATGCTTGCCGCTATCAGCGGGATGGACTCTACCGTCGCGGTGGCGTCCCTCAGGGCATAAAGCCTCTTGTCCGAGGGTGCTATTTCCGAGTTCTGCCCCATGATGGAAAAACCCACGGTCTTCAGGTTTTCCCTCACGTCATCGACAGATATGCTGGTGCGGAGCCCCGGGATGGAGGCAAGCTTGTCAATCGTGCCCCCCGTGTGGCCGAGCCCCCTGCCCGCGACCATCGGCATTTTGAGCCCCATCGCGGCCATCAGGGGGGCCAGTATGAGGCTTGTCTTGTCTCCGACCCCGCCCGTGGAGTGCTTGTCTATCTTGACGCCCTGTATGCCCGACATATCTATTTTCCTGCCGGAGGCGAGCATGGCTTCCGTAAGGGCTATTGTCTCTTCGTCGGCCATCCCGTTGTGGTAAACGGCCATAAGGAAGGAAGCCATCTGGTAATCCGGCACATCGCCCTTCAGGTGCCCGTTTATGAGAAAGGCGGTCTCCTCTTTGGAGATGGCCTCTCCGTCGCGCTTTTTTCTTATGATGTCAATTGCCCGCATAGGATATCTAGTTTAGATTATGGGCCCGTGCGCGTCAATACGGAATCCGGAAAAAACAGCTATTTGTTTCAAATCTGCTAGAATATAGCATATGTTTTGGCTGGTTCTGGTTTTCCTTCTCCTGGCCAATCCGGTTGGGGCGGCAGGAAAGAAGGACGCCGACTCATACTATCAGCAAGGCAGATGGGCACTGGCCGCACAGGAATACGAGAGGCTTATTCCCCTCGAAAAGCAGCCTTCGCGCGAGGACATGAAAAACCTCGCATGGTCTTTATTCAATGGAGAGCAATTCGAGCGTTCGTATGATGAATGGAAGAAAATAGAATCGCTCTTCCCGGATGACGCGGAGGCCCGCATAAATATAGTCATGCTGGAGTGCCTGAGGGACAGGAACATCTCAAGGCTCGATGGCATGCTCCAAAAGGAAGGGAATAAAAACCCGCTTCTGGTCAGGGCGATGGCGATTGCCGCCCTGTGGCTCAAGCCGCCCGCGCAGGCCATAAAGTATTTTACGGAGGAACTGGAGCTGGACGCGGACGATTACATGTCTTGGTTCTGGCTGGGGACGGTTTATGAGCAGCAGGAAAATTACGATGAGGCGATAAAGGCGTACATGAGGGCGGTGGACGCAGACCCGCATTTCGCGCAGGCACTGAACAACCTTGGCTATAACTGCAAGGAAAAGGGGTATTACACCTTCGCGCTCAGGTATTACAAGGACGCCATAGGTGAAGACCCGTCGAATTCGGGGTATTATTACAACCTGGGGAATGTGTACACGATAAAAGGGATGATACCGGACGCCTATGACTCCTATAAGAAGGCCCTCTCGCTGGACCCCGCATTCGCGAAGGCCCATTATAACATGGGCATGACATACGAGCGCATGGGGGCCCCGAAGGCCGCGATAGAGGAATTCAAGCTTTACATAAAATACTGGAACCCCTCCATCCCCATCGAGGACGCACCGCCCATAGAGTATGTGAAAAAGCAGATAAGCAGGCTCAGGGAGGACGGAAAATGAAAAAGCAATTTCCTTTTTTCGCCTTTGTTTCCGCGGGGCTTGTCTCGGCTTACATGATAGTCCAGCTTGCCGTGCCCGTTGACCCGAAAAAGGGCATGGAAGAGGTGCATGTGGAAAGCGGGATGACGTTCAGCCAGGCCGCGAGGCTCCTGGAGGCGGACGGGTTCATCCGGGACAGCAGGCTCTTTACCCTGCTGGGCAGGCTCACCGGGGCCGACAGGCGGCTGAGGCCGGGCTATTACGACCTGGACGGCACCATGAGCCCCTGGGCCATATTCAAGATGCTGAGGAACGCCTTGCTCGTCCAGAAGGAGATCACGATAGTTGAGGGCGACAGCCTCATGGAGATAAGGCAGAAGATGATACTGAGAGGCCTTATGAACGCCTCGGATTTCGACCGGCTGGCCTACGGGAAGGCGTTTCTGAAATCGCTTGGCATAGACGCCCCCTCCATAGAGGGCTACCTCTTCCCGGACACCTACCGCTTCCCCAAGGGGACGAGCCCGGAGCAGGTGTTTACCGCAATGTACAAGAGGCTGGAGGAGGAGTTCAACCCCGATCTCAGTGCGCGGGCGGCAAGTCTTGGGCTCAACCTCAACAGCGTCCTTACGCTTGCCTCCATCATAGAGAAGGAGGCGGTCGTGGACCCCGAAAGGCCGCTCATCTCCGCCGTCTTCTACAACAGGATGAAACGGGGCATCCCCCTCCAGGCGGACCCGACCGCCGTTTACGGCATAAAGCCAATCGGCGAGGGCGTTACAAAATGGGATTTGCTGAGGAAGACAAAGTATAATACCTATCTCATAAGGGGGCTGCCGCCGGGGCCGATAGCCAGTCCGGGGCTGAAGTCGATAAAGGCGGCGCTCTACCCGGCCAAGGTGGATTATCTCTATTTCGTGTCGAACCACGACGGGACCCATACGTTCACGTCGAATTATTCGGACCACCTGAAGGCCGTCGAGAACCTGAAGGCGAAGATAGAATCCGAGGCGCAGCAGGACGCCTCGAGCGGGACGGATGAAAAAAAGAAAAACTAGGGCCATAAACCTTGGCGGGGTGGGTATAGGGGGCGGCAGGAACCCCGTGTCTGTCCAGTCCATGACCAAGACGGACACCAGGGACGCCGCAGCCACCCTCAGGCAGATAAGGGCGCTCAGGAAGGCCGGGTGCGAGATCATCCGCATAGCCGTGCCCGATATGGATGCCGCCAGGGCGCTCGGTGCGATAAAAAAGTCCTCGCCGCTGCCGGTAATAGCGGACATACACTTCGACTGGCGGCTGGCGCTTGAGGCCCTCAGGCAGGGGGTGGACGGGCTCAGGATAAACCCCGGCAATATAGGCGCAAGCTGGAAATTAAGGGAGCTTGTGCAGGCGCTTAAAGAAAGGGAAGTCCCGGTGAGGGTCGGCGTGAACGCCGGCTCGCTTGAGAAAAAGCTGCTCGAAAAATACGGCCACCCGTGCCCGGACGCGATGGTCGAAAGCGCCCTGAACGAGACGGAGCTGCTTGAAAAGCTGGGCTTCGGCCTTATAAAGGTCTCCCTCAAGGCATCGAATGTGCCCGCGACCATCGAGGCGTACAGGCTGTTTGCGAGGCGGACGGATTACCCGCTCCACATAGGCATATCCGAGGCTGGGCCGCCGGAGGTGGGCACGGTGAAAAGCGCCGTGGGGCTTGGCATCCTGCTTTCCGAGGGCATAGGGGACACGATGAGGGTATCGCTTACAGGAGACCCCAGGGAGGAGGTCCGGGTTGCCTGGCAGATACTTGGCAGCCTTGGGCTGAGGCGGCGCGGGCCGGAGATAATCTCCTGCCCCACATGCGGGCGTACGAGCATCAATATACAGAAATTGGCAAAAAATGCCGAAAAGATATTAAGGGGGCTGGACAAGCCCGTAAAAGTGGCCGTAATGGGATGTGCGGTGAACGGGCCGGGTGAGGCGCGCGAGGCGGACTTCGGCATAACCGGCTCCAAAGGCATTGGCATACTGTTCAGGAAAGGGAAGGTTCTGCGCACCGTTGCCGAAGAGAGGCTTCTCGAGGAGTTGATGAAGGAGATCGATAAATGGAAACCGTAAGGCTCCCCCGCGTAATGCAGGACACCGCCATAAAGGAGAGGTGCAGGGGGAAATCGATAGGGCTGGTGCCCACGATGGGCGCGCTCCACGACGGGCACATGGCCCTCATAAGGGCGGCGCGTGAGGAAAACGACATCGCTGTGGTGAGCATATTCGTGAACCCAACGCAGTTTGCGGCCGGTGAGGACTTCGAAAAATACCCGAGGGACATCGGCGGGGACGTGGAAAAAATCAGGGAGCTTGCGGACGTGCTCTTTCTGCCCGATGTGTCCGCCCTCTACCCCGAGGGCCATTCGACATCCGTGGACGTGGAGGGGCTTTCCGGCCTCATGTGCGGCGCGTTCAGGCCGGGGCATTTCCGCGGGGTGGCCACTGTTGTGCTGAAGCTCTTCAACATAATCCAGCCCACAAGGGCGTATTTCGGGCTCAAGGACTATCAGCAGACAGCAGTGGTGAGGAGGCTTGTGAAAGACCTCCACCTCCCGGTGGACGTGGTGCTTTGCCCCACGGTGAGGGAGGCTGACGGGCTTGCAATGAGCTCCCGGAACGCATATCTTGCCCCTGAGGAAAGAAAGGCCGCCCCCGTCCTCTACCGGGCCCTCGCTGCGGGCGCGGACGCGATAAAACAAGGCGAAAAAAACGCCTCGAGGGTAAGGGAGATAATGAGGGAGGTCCTGGCACGGGAGCCGCTGGTGAAAGAGGTGGACTACATCTCCGCATACGACCCGGAGACCCTGCAAGAGCTTGAAAATGTGGAAAAATCCGGAGTGCTCCTGGCTGGCGGCGTGAAAATCGGGGCCGCCAGATTAATAGACAACCTTGTCTTTAATGGTTTACAATAAAGCAAATGTTGCAAAGGGTCTATATACAGATACTGGATAACCCGGTCCACTGGAGCGTCGATTCCGGCAAATCGGCCGAACCCATCCAGAACCAGATGATCGCCGAGGAGCTGAAGAACGAGCTTAATTACAATTATCCCTCGGTCACAAGCGTCGAGTATATAGACCTCTTCGATGACGAAGACGAGAGTTTTGCCGAGATAAGGGAGCTGCTCCAGCAGGGCCTCATCTCGGCCCCTGTCGTCCTTATAAACGGCATCCCGAAGATACACGGGGGGATACCATCGACCCTCATAAAGGTAGAGGTGGAAAAGATAATCTCCTCCGGCCCCCTCCACTAGGAAAAACCCGTTACCTGTGCCTCCATGGAGCACCAGGAGGATGCTGAAAAACTGTTCTGGTTGTCATTGCGAGCAAAGCGAAGCAATCTCGTTTATTGGCAGACCGGCAGCTTGCGGGATTGCCTCGCCGCGTGCCCCGGCCGGCGCTTTCGCTCCTCGCAATGACTTGGAATGAGGCTTTTTCTTCAGCGGTCCGGGGCGGCAGCCGTGACGGTCTGCGCGGCCGCCCTGAACGCCGCGTCTCCGTTGCTGCATTGGCCGTATCTGCTTGTCCCGGTCATTGGCTCGTTATCCCTGCTCCTGATATCCGCCGGGCTTAAAGACCCTTTTGCCTTGCAGGTCTCCATCATCGTTTTCCTTATCACATGGAACGGTCTTTTTTGGAATCCGCACTGGCCCTTCCCCCTGCTGGTCCCGCTTGCGCTCTATTTCCTGGCGGTTTTGGCAACGGGCGGCCTGCGCAGGAACGCCTTATGGCTCCGGGCTGGAAGGCCGGACAGGCTGACATGGGTTTTTTCCGCTTTCATCGTGCTGGTCTCTTCCGCGGGCCTCATATCATGGTTTTTCCTTTTCAGGCCGGACCTCACGAAATGGCTTCGGGCGGTTCCGGATTTCGGCCCCGTCCTGCTTGTCCCAACAGGCATCGGCTTTGCCGTACTGAACGCGGCGCTTGAGGAGTCCGTTTACCGGGGGATTGTCATGCAGGGGCTTGATGCCGCGTTCGGGGCGGGCTGGCTTTCCGTAATCCTTCAGGCC
Organism: Nitrospirota bacterium; assembly: GCA_021789215.1. Classification (GTDB taxonomy): domain Bacteria; phylum Nitrospirota; class Thermodesulfovibrionia; order Thermodesulfovibrionales; family JdFR-88; genus JAJYJS01. Next base: position 13,558 of record JAJYJS010000025.1, read on the forward strand.
GTGCCCTTTGGCGCGATGCACATCCACGGCATCCCCAACGGCGGCGCCGGAGTCGTGATGGCTGTTATCTACGGTTTAATGCTGGGTTTCATCAGGCGCAGGTCCCGCGGGATGCTTGCCCCCTTTGTTACCCATGTGTTTGCGGACATGGTCATCTTCTTTATCCTTGTGGCATGGGCAAGATGATTTTTTACCTTTGCGGCAATGACGCCGCCGCCTTTCTTCTCAAAAAAAACTTTGCAAGCTCAATGGAGGCGGTGACCGCCGCTGCCGCCAAAATCATGTAAGCAAAATCCGTGATGGCCGGAAAGGCGATGCCGAAGGCCGCCCTTATTTTTGGTGTGAGTGCGGCCGCCGCCGTGAAGATTGCGCCCGCAGCCGCCGAGAGCACAAGCCATCTGTGGGGAGGGGCCTTGAACACGCTCGACATGAGGGAGCGGAAGTTGAGCGCTATGGCCGTCTCCGCCGCTATGAAGAGATAGAAGAGTTCCGTCCTGGCTTCCGCCAGACTTCCGGCGGAAAAGAACACGTAAAAAAACATGGGCCCCTCCACACAAAGGGCAAGCAGGATGAAGGCCACCACCTCGTATGAAAAGACGCTTTCGCCCGGCGGCCTCGGGGGCCTTTGCATCATGTCCGGCTCCGGCGGGGAGACGCCCAGCGCCATGGCCGGAAGACCGTCGGTCACAAGGTTTATGAAAAGCACGGCGGGGGGCAGGAGCGGAAGGGCTTCCGGGCCCTCGATGGCCGCGGCCCCTCCAAGCACAAGCACCTCCACCATGTTGGCCCTCAGCAGGTATGTCAGGTATTTTTTTATGTTGTCGTAGATCCACCTGCCCATCTCGACCGCTTTGAGTATCGTGGCGAAGTTATCGTCGGCCAGTACCATATCCGACGCCTCCTTTGCCACCTCCGTGCCCGTAATCCCCATCGCTATGCCGATGTCGGCCCTCTTGAGCGCGGGGGCGTCGTTTATGCCGTCTCCGGTCATGGCCACTATTTCACCCCTTTTTTGCCATGCCTTCACTATCCGGAGCTTGTCCATTGGGGACACCCTCGCGTAAACCGAGACCCGCGCGGCCACCCGGGCGAACGCGCTCTCTGGAAGGGCCTCAAGCTCCTTCCCCGTAAGCGCCGCATCGCCGTCTTCGTATATTCCCGCCTCTTTCGCTATGGCAATCGCGGTGAGCATGTGGTCTCCGGTTATCATCACGGGCTTTATGCCTATCCGCCTGCATGCCCTGACCGCCTCGACCGCCTCCATGCGGGGCGGGTCGATCATACCGGCAAGGCCAAGAAAGGTCATTTCCTCTTCCGGGCTCCCGCCAGAAGAAAAGTCCTTTCTGGCAAGCGCCAGGACCCTCAGCCCCGATGCGGCCATCCGGGCCGCCTCATCAGCTATGGCGCTCCGGCGGGCGCCGGCAAGTGGGGTAACGCGCCCGTCCGCTTCCTCTTGTGAGCACCTTGCAAGCACCACCTCCGGCGCGCCCTTCATGAACGCCTTTTCCCTCCCATCCCCGGCCGGATGGACCGTAACCATGAATTTTTTCTCTGATGTGAATGGCGACTCTCCGGTGCGCGGGTTGGCCCGCCTGATTTCATCGGCATCCAGCCCGGCCTTTGCCGCAAGCACCAGGAGCGCCGCCTCGGTAGGGTCGCCCTTTATGCCCCATCCGCCCCCGGGTTCCGGTAAATGCCCTTCCAGACGGGAGTCGTTGCAGAGGATTCCGGCCTCGAAGAGCCCGGCCAGACCGTCCGCGGCACCTGGCGGCGAAAACTCCCCCTCGGGCGTGTAGCCCTGACCGGAGACGCGCACGGCCTTTCCGCCCGCGCGGACCTCCCGGACGGTCATCTCGCCCTTTGTTATCGTGCCGGTCTTGTCAGAGCATATGACCGTGACGGAGCCAAGTGTCTCCACGGCGGGCATCCTTCTCACCAGGGCGTTCCTTTTTGCCATCTCCCGCATCCCGATCGCAAGTGTGCCGGTCACTATCGCGGCAAGCGCCTCGGGCACGGCCGCTACCGCCAGCGCCACGGTGAACATGATTACATCGAGGGCGAACCCGGCCATGATGCCGCCCCTTTGCCGGAAGAGCCCCAGGCCAATCACTATCAGGCATATGGCAAGCGCGGTTGCGCCGAACCACCTGCCTATCTCCGCCGTCCTTTTTTCAAGGGGGGTCTTTTCCGCCCTGACCTGAGCGGTTTCGAGGGCTATTTTCCCAAGCTCCGTTTCCCTGCCCGTGGAGACCGCCACGGCAAACCCCCGCCCCTGCGTTACCGCCGTGCCCGCGAAAAGCATGTTTTTCCTGTCGGCCAGCGGGGTGTCTTCCGGGAGGGTGCCGGAAGACTTTTCAACCGGGACGGATTCCCCGGTCAGCGGGGCTTCGCCGGCAAAAAGCGAATGGGCCTCGATTATCCTCAAATCGGCTGGTATCCTGTTTCCCGCCTCGATTATGGCGATGTCTCCCGGGACCGCTTCCCTTGCCTGGATTTCGCCGGGCTTGCCGTCCCGGAGCACTGTCATCCGGGGAGAGAGCATCTTTTTAAGCGCCGATATGGCCCTTTCCGCCTTGTGCTCCTGAACAAAGCCAAGCGCCGCCGAGAAGGCCACTATCAAAACTATGAGCCAGGCGTCGAACGCCTCGCCCGCAAGGGCCGAAAGCAGGGCGGCAATCACGAGTATGATGATAAGCGTGCTCCTGAACTGGGAAAGAAAAAGCAGCAGGGGAGAGCGCCCCTTTTCCGGCCTCAGTTCGTTTGGCCCGTATTCAAGGAGCCTCTTTTGCGCCTCTTCGCTGTCAAGCCCCTTTGCGGGGTCTGTATCGAGCGCCGCGAGTGTGTCCTCTTCGCTTTTCGAATGCCAGGGCCGCTCCATAATGGAAGTTTAGATAAACTTGCGGAGAGGGGCAAACGGTTTCAGGTATGCAATTTGGAATCGCCCGGTGCGGATTGTTATAATCATGCATGTTCGGGGAGGCCGGCCAGAATAACAGAAAATCCAGGCGGATAGACTTCCTCTTTCTGGCCCTGGTCATTGCCGTTTCAATAAGCGTCTATCTGAACGCCCTGGGTGACGGCCTCGTCTATGACGACAGGGTGCAGCTCGTTGGGAACCCCATGATAAGGAGCCTTGGGAACATCCCCCGGTTTTTCACCTCGGATGTGTGGGGCTTTTACAACGGGGGGCTGCTGGGCCATTCGAACTATTACAGGCCCGTGATGCACACGGTAAATGCCCTGCTCTATCATTTCGCCGGTCTTAGTCCGTGGCCCTATCACGCCGTGAACATCCTTTTTCACGCCGGGAATTCGGCGCTTGTGTTCCTCATGGCCCTGTTTTTGTCTGGAGAGCCGGTAACGGCGCTCGCCGCCGGGCTTCTCTTCGCGGCGCACCCTATCCATACGGAGGCCGTGACATGGGTGGCCGGGAACCCGGATGTGACCTTCACCTTTTTTTATCTCCTTTCGGTTTACGCATACATCAGATGGAAAAGCACGCTGCTGCCGGCGGCCTTTTTCCTGCCAGCCGTCCTCTGCAAGGAACCCGGCGTAACGCTTCCCGCCGTAATTTTTCTGTACGATTTTGCGAAAGGGGATTTTTCCGCTTTCAGCATCCGGAAGCCGTTCGCTTTTGCGGCGGGGCTTCTCAGGAGATATTATCCGTATCTTTTGGTGCTCGTGGTGTATTTTGGCCTGAGGATGTACGCCCTGGGCGGGCAGTTCGCCCCGGCAAAGGCCCATGCCGGGCTGAGCGCCTTCCAGTATTTCATAAACGTCTTCCCCCTGTTTGTGAAATATATGTGGAAGCTGCTCCTGCCCATAAACCTGAACGCGTCCTATCAGTTCATCCCCGCGCTGTCCTTTTTTGACGCGAAGGTGCTGGCATCGGTCCTTATTACCGCGGTGCTGGCGGCGGCCCTGTTATTTTCGAGGAAAAAAGCGCCGGATATCTTTTTCTCCTTCTGCCTGATAGTTGTCCCCCTTCTGCCTGCCTTGTATATACCGGGGGTCGGGGAAAATACCTTTACCGAGAGATACCTCTACATGCCTTCCGCGGGGTTTGCCCTTATTGCGGCCTTTGCCCTGGGCAGGCTCAGGCTAAAAGGCAGGAGCACGGCCGCGCTCGCCTGGACGGCGCTTGCGGCAATCACGCTCCTTTATTCAGCGGGCACTTTCATGAGGAACCCCGTCTGGAAAAGCGATTATTCGCTATGGACGGATACCGTCAGGAAATCCCCGGAAGACCCGCTTACCCTTTTCAATCTCGCAAACGCATATGCCGATGCCGGCCAGCCGGACAGGGCCATAGAGGTTTACAAAAAGGTGCTTGAAATCAAGCCCGGCTTCGTAGCCGCGTACAATAATCTTGGCGGCACTTACGAGTCCAGGGGCATGTACGATGAGGCCATAAAGGTTTATCTTGACGCCCTTGGCATAGACTCGCGCATCCCCCAGCTGCACGGCAATCTGGCCCTTGCCTATATGAAAGTGGGCAAGCTCGACGCCGCCATCGGCGAGCTTCGCACGCTTTTGCAGATAATACCCTCCGCGGACGCATATTACTACCTTGGCAACGCGCTTTACAAAAAGGGGCAGACTGAGGAGGCGATGCGCTCCTACCAGAGTGCGCTCCGGATAGACCCCGGGTACTCGAAGGCCAGGCACATGATAGCCTCCCTCTACCGCGAGCAGATGAGAGGAAGATAGGGCCGGTTCCTGCCAGCGAAACGCGAAAAATCCCCGTTCATGGACAGGTCAGCCATTATTGAAACCTGTAATATTAATGTCCTATGCAGTCATTCCGGCGTTCCTTCAGCCGGAATCCGGCGGCTTGTCTTTCGAACATTCTTAAAGTCACTGGATACCAGCTTCCGCCGGCATGACGGCCAAAAAAGGCGGACATTAATTATGCAGTTTCCATTAGTTTGGCGGGATGTTTTTTGAAAAACTGTTTTGACTGTCATTGCGAGCGACGGTTTTTAATCAAAAGACGAGATTGCTTCGGGACAAGACCCTCGCAATGACGGATTAAAGAAGGGGGCCGGCTTGAAGCAAGCTGTATATCAGTCATCGCGAGGGACGCGAAGCAATCTGATTCCCCCCCCGGTTTTATTTATCAATTGCAACATAGTTGCGTTTATGATAAAGTTCTTTCATGGACAGGGCGCAGAGCATATTGCGGGAAAACGGGCTCAAGGCGACCAAGGGGCGGCTGGAGGTGCTGAAGCTCTTCATCGGGGCCGGCCGGCCCATTGCCCAGAAGGAGATAATGGCAATGGCCCGGCTGAAGCTGGACAGGGCCAGCGTTTACAGGGTGCTGAACGCCTTTCTTGAGGCCGGAATAATCCACAAGGCATATATGGACGGCAGGCATGCCGTCTTCGAGCTTCCCGACAGTTGCGGCGAGGACCACTGCCACCCGCACTTCTCCTGCAGGGGCTGCGGCGCAACCACCTGTCTGAAGGGGATGAAGGTCTATTCGGAGGGCTCTCCGGGGAAAGGTTTCACGATGGAGAGGCAAAAGGTCCTCATAGAAGGGCTCTGCCCGAGGTGCAGTTCCTGATTTCAGAATAAGGAGAGGTTTTTAAACGTGAAAAAACAATTTGCCCTGCTGCTGTTTTTTATCTTCCCGGCCTTTTTGCTCATGGCTCCGCATGAGGGCATGGCGGCGGCAAAAGGACCTTCCGCGAAAAAATTTGATGTGGTGGCCAGCATCTTCCCCGTTGCGGACATGGTGAGAAACGTGGGCGGGAGCCGTGTAGGCGTCTATACGCTTTTGCCTCCCGGGGCGAACGAGGAGACTTACGAGCCGCCGGTCTCGGCATTCAAGGCGCTTTCTGGCGCGAGGGCATTTTTCATGATTGGGGCGGGGCTTGAGGTCTGGGCAAAGAGGCTTCTGGCTGCCGCCCCGTCAGGCATCCGGAAGGTGGTCCTCTCTCAGGGCATGCCGCTTATAGGCGAAGGCCCGGGCGGTGTGGCAAACCCCCATGTCTGGCTCGACCCCGTGCTTGCAATCGGGATGGTGCGGAGGATTGAAAATGCGCTGTCCGCCATGGACCCGGCGGGCGCGTCCTATTACAGGGGCAACGCGGCAAGGTATATAGGGCGGTTAAAAGCCCTGGACAGCGAAGTAAGAAGGACGGTCTCCGCCTTCAGGATAAAAAGCCTCGTGAGCTTTCATGCCGAACTGGATTATTTTGCCAGGCGATACGGCTTGAGGATTGCCGGGGTTGTCGAGGGATCCCCGGGCAAGGAGCCCACACCAAGGAAGCTGGAGGCGCTGATAAAGGCAATAAAAGAAGACGGGATAAGGGCGGTCTTCACGGATGAGCAGTTGAACCCGCGCCCCGCCCAGATCATAGCCGGCGAGGCCGGAGTGAAGGTGGTAATGCTCGACGTAATCGGCGGCCTGCCGGGAAGGGACTCCTACATAAAGATGATGGAATTCAACCTTGCCCGGATGAAAGAGGTAATGGGATGAATGGGGAGGCGGGCCGGGTGGTCGAACTGAGGGATGTCCTGGTTAGATATGACGGCAACGTTGTGCTGGAAGACATAGATTTTGACCTTTCCGCCGGGGAGATAGTAGCGGTGGTCGGCCCCAACGGAGGGGGCAAGTCCACGCTTCTAAAGGTAATCCTGGGCATCAAGAATATAGAAAAAGGCACGGTCAGGGTCTTGGGGAAGCCGCCTTCCGAGGCCAGAAACGATATGGGCTTTCTCCCCCAGATATCGACTTACAAGCGCAGCTTCCCCGTAACGGTGCTCGATGTGGTGCTGATGGGCATGTACGGGAGGCTGGGGCTTTTCAGGAGGCCAAAGAGGCGGGAGAGGGAAAAGGCAATGGATACTCTTGGCCAGGTGGACATGGCGCAGCTTGCATCGAGGCCGTTCAAAGACCTCTCCGGCGGGCAGCAGCAGAGGGTGGGCATAGCGCGGGCGCTCGTTTCGGAGCCAAGGCTGCTCCTTCTCGACGAGCCCTCAACCGGAGTGGACGTGGTCGCGCAGGAGAGTTTTTACAGGCTCCTGGAGAAATTCAGGGGTGAAAAGGGCATCTCCGTGGTTATCGTTTCTCATGATGTGGGTATGATAGCCCCGGTTGTTGACAGGGTCGCCCTTCTGAACAGGAACATCCACTATTACGGGGAGCCCACGGGCGCGCTCGCCCCGGCCATGCTGGAAAAGGCCTTCGGGGCGCATGTGAGGCTCCTCGTCCATGACGAGCACTGCCTCACGTGCAGCAGGAGATAGCAGGATGAGCGGGATGCTCGGCCTGGGGTTCATGCAGAAGGCCTTCCTCGCCGGGGCGATAATCAGCATCGTGCTTTCGCTCATGTCCTTTTTCGTAGTGCTCAGGGGGATGTCCTTTATCGGCGTGGGCATCGCCCATTCCGCGCTGGGGGGCATCGCCCTGGGGGTGCTGGCGGGCGTGGACCCAAGATGGACGGCGATAGTGTTCTGCGTGGCCGTGGCCAACCTGATAACCTACACAAGCAGGAAGGGGGCGCTCCAGGAAGACGCCGTCATAGGCATCTTCTTCTCCCTCACGATGGCCGCAGGCATCATCCTGATAGGGCTCTCGAAGGCATACAGCGTTGACCTCTTCGGATACCTGTTTGGAAATATCCTTGCCGTCTCGAATGAAGACCTCTGGCTGGCGGCGGGTGTGGGCCTTTTGGTGCTGGCCTCCGCCGGGGTTTTCTTCAAGGAACTCCTTATGGACTCTTTCGACCGCGAACTGGCGCTTGCAAGCGGCATTCCGGTGAAAAGCCTGGACCACCTCATGGCCTCCCTCATCGCCCTGACGGTCGTTATCAGCGTGAAACTTGTCGGCATCGTGCTGGCCTCGGCGCTCCTGGTCATCCCCGGCGCAACCGCCTTGAGGCTCACCGCCAGATGGCAGCGGATGCTCGGCATATCGCTCGTCGCGGCCCTTCTGGCCACTTTTGGCGGGCTTTCGCTGGCGTATTTTTTCGACCTGGCCCCCGGCGCCTCCATTGCCGTGGTCTCGTCGGCCCTTTTTTTCCTTTCGTTCCTGAGGAAAAGCTGAGGAACGGGGTTTTTCCCGCGGGGGCCCGGTGGGACATTTTCGAAAGTTGTTGTATAATTAATCTTATAAGCGCTTAATCTGCTTGACAAAAATTTGTAAGTCTGTTAATCTTTCACTTTCGGTCGTAGCGTAAAACCCGTTTATAGAAGTTTTTTGGAGGAAAAGTGCCGACTATTGCGCAGCTAGTAAAGAATGGCAGGAAACAGCTTGAGCGTAAGACGAAAAGCCCGGCCCTCAAGGCCTGCCCTCAGAAGAGGGGCGTCTGCCTGAGGGTTTACACCACCACCCCCAAGAAACCGAACTCGGCGTTGAGGAAGGTGGCGAGGGTGAGGCTCACCAATGGAATAGAGGTCACGGCTTACATACCCGGCGTCGGTCATAACCTGCAGGAGCACTCGATTGTCCTGATCAGAGGCGGCAGGGTCAAGGACCTCCCCGGCGTCAGATATCACATAATCAGGGGCGCACTGGATACCTCCGGCGTTGCCGACAGGCGGCGCGGCAGGTCCAAGTATGGCGCGAAGAAACCCAAATAGGAGTTTTTGAGGAATGCCAAGAAGAAGGGTAGCCGAAAAAAGGGAAATACTGCCGGACCCCAAGTACGGCAGCAAGATAGTGAGCAAGTTCGTAAATGCCCTCATGGAGGACGGCAAGAAGTCCACGGCCGAAAGGGCCTGCTACGGGGCGTTTGATATACTGAGGGACAAGACCGGCCAGGACCCGCTGAAGGTCTTCAAGCAGGCGCTTGAGAACGTGAAGCCGGTCATAGAGGTGAAGCCCAGGAGGGTCGGCGGCGCGACCTATCAGGTCCCCATCGAGGTAAGGCCCACCAGGCGCATGGCGCTCGCGTTCCGCTGGCTCATAACCTACTCGAGGGCACGCGGGGAAAAGACCGCCAGAGAGAGGCTTGCAGGGGAGCTCATGGATGCATTCAACAGCACCGGGGCATCGTTTAAGAAAAAAGAAGATACCCACAAAATGGCCGAGGCCAACAGGGCCTTCGCGCATTATAGATGGTAGTCAGGATAAAAGAGGTCATACTTGAAGAATCCGCTGGAAAATACACGCAATATAGGAATCATGGCTCATATAGACGCCGGGAAGACGACAACCACCGAACGCATCCTTTATTACACTGGCGTCACGTACAAGATAGGCGAAGTCCATGAGGGCACGGCCGTCATGGACTGGATGGTCCAGGAGCAGGAAAGAGGCATAACCATCACCTCGGCCGCGACCACGTGCGAGTGGAAGGGTTGCAGGATAAACATAATAGATACGCCCGGCCATGTGGACTTCACCATCGAGGTGGAGAGGTCGCTCAGGGTGCTTGACGGGGCTGTAGCGCTTTTTGATTCCGTTGCGGGCGTGGAGCCCCAGTCCGAGACGGTCTGGAGGCAGGCGGACAAGTACAACGTGCCGAGGATCGCGTTCATGAACAAGATGGACAGGGTCGGCGCGGACTTTTACATGAGTCTGGGCAGCATGGTCGAGAGGCTTGGGGCCAACCCGGTCGCCATCCAGATACCAAACGGCAGGGAAGACGGCTTCATCGGCCCGGTCGATATAGTGAAGATGAAGGCCTATTACTTTAAGGAAGACTCCATGGGCCTGGAATACGAGGAAAAAGAAATCCCCGCCGAGCTGATGCCCGACGCCCTCAAGTACCGCGAGAAGATGCTTGAGGCGCTGGCCGACGTGGACGAGGTCATAATGGAGAAATACCTTGCGGGCCAGGAGGTCAGCGAGGAAGAGATAAAGGCCGCCCTGAGGAAGGGCACCATCGAGATGAAGATCACCCCCGTGCTCTGCGGCACGGCGTTCAAGAACAAGGGCGTTCAGCCGCTCCTGGACGCGATAGTGGACTACCTCCCCTCTCCTCTTGACGTGCCGCCGGTGATAGGCAAGGACGTGAAGGGCGGAGAGGTCGTGAGGAAGTCGGACCCGTCAGAGCCCTTCTCGGCGCTCGCCTTCAAGGTCATGACGGACCCGTTTGTGGGCCAGCTTACCTATCTCAGGGTTTATTCCGGCGTCCTGCAGGCGGGCTCATACATATACAACTCCACAAAGAACAGGAAAGAGAGGATCGGCAGGCTCCTCAAGATGCACGCGAACAAGAGGGAAGAGGTCAAGGAGGTCTCGGCCGGGGACATAGTCGCCGCGGTCGGCCTCAAGGACACCCTCACGGGGGACACGCTTTCCGACGAGAAGAATCCCGTCGTGCTTGAGAAGATGGAGTTCCCTGACCCGGTCATCTCCGTCGCGATAGAACCCAAGAGCAAGGCGGACCAGGACAAGCTCTCCCAGTCGCTTGCCAAGCTCTCGCAGGAAGACCCGTCATTCAGGATAAACACGAACGAGGAAACGGGGCAGACCCTCATTTCCGGCATGGGCGAGCTGCACCTCGAGATAATCGTGGACAGGCTCATAAGGGAATTCAAGGTCGGGGCCAATGTGGGCAAACCTCAGGTTGCGTACAGGGAGGCCATCAAGGCCAATTCCAAGGCCGAGGGCAAGTTTGTCCGCCAGAGCGGCGGCCGCGGCCAGTACGGGCATGTCTACATAGAGATAGAGCCGCTTAAAAACGGCGCCAATTTCGAGTTCGAGAACAAGATAGTGGGCGGCGCGATACCGCGCGAATACATACCTGCCGTGGAGAAGGGCATCAAGGAGGCCATGGACTCGGGCGTCCTGGCGGGCTACCCCGTCACGAACGTTAAGGCCATCCTCTACGACGGCTCCTACCACGAAGTCGACTCCTCGGAGATGGCGTTCAAGATAGCGGGCTCGATGGCGTTCAAGGAAGCCGCCAAAAAGGCCAGCATCGTGCTTATGGAGCCCGTGATGAGCGTCGAGGTCGTCACGCCCGAATCCTACATGGGCGACGTCATCGGCAACCTCAACGCCAGAAGGGGCAAGATACAGATGATGGAAAAGAGGGGCAATGCCCAGATCATAAAGGCGCTTGTCCCGCTCAACGAGATGTTCGGCTACGCGACGGACCTGAGGAGCATGACTCAGGGCAGGGCCACGTATACAATGCAGTTCTCCAATTACGAGGAAGTCCCCAGGGGAATTGCTGAGGGAATAATTGAAAAGGTGAAAGGCAAATAGGAGGGCATTCAAATGGCGAAGGCGAAGTTTGAAAGAGTAAAGCCCCACGCGAACGTCGGCACGATAGGGCATGTGGACCACGGCAAGACGACGCTGACGGCGGCGATAACGAAGGCAATGGGCCTGAAGG
>JAJYJS010000006.1 GCA_021789215.1 Nitrospirota bacterium
GCGTTTTGTGTTCGATAGACTGCCTTATGCAGCGACACCGGAAGATTACCGGAAACTTACTCCGCTATACCTGGATAAGAACGAATTCGAAGCCGCGAACCCCGTGTAGTTACCTGAACGCTTACAACAAAGCAGTTTTTCAACCCCGTCCTGCTATTGGAAACTGCATAATTAATGTCCTCTTTTTTGACTGTCATACCGGCGGAAGCCGGTACCCAGTGACTTCAAGGATGTTCGAAAGGCAAAAGCCGCTGGATTCCGGCTAAAGGAACGCCGGAATGACTGCATAGAGCATTAATATTACAGGTTTCAATAATCTAAGCTTCCGGCGCGGGCGTGTCCAGCTTTATATGCAGCTCGCGCAGCTGCTTCAGCTCCACGCCCGACGGGGCCCCGCTCATCAGGTCAACTGCCTTTGCCGTCTTGGGGAACGCTATGACGTCCCTTATCGATTCGGCCCCGCACAGGAGCATCACAAGCCTGTCCAGCCCCAACGCAAGCCCGCCGTGCGGCGGAGCCCCAAACTGTAAGGCATCGAGCAGGAAGCCGAATTTCTTCTGGGCGTCTTCACTGGAAATGCCAAGTATCTGGAACATCCGGCTCTGTATGTCCTGCCTGTGGATGCGGATGGAGCCGCCGCCTATCTCGTACCCGTTCAGCACCACGTCATAGGCCTTTGCCTTGAGGGAGCCAAGGAGCTTTCTGTCCGCGAGACCGCCCGCAAGGATGCGCTCGACATCCTCGTCCACCGGCGAGGTGAACGGGTGGTGCACCGCCCGGAAGCGGCCTTCCTCGCCGTCCCACTCAAGCAGAGGGTAGTCCGTCACCCACAGGAACTTCCAGCCTTCCTGTATGAGGCCAAGCCTCTTGCCAAGCTCCAGCCGGAGCCTGCCCAGGGTGTTGTGGACGACTTTTTCTTCCGAGTCGGCCACGAAGAGCATCATATCCCCTTCCCTGGCGTCAAGGAGCGCGGCCATCTCCTTCAGCGCCTCTTCGGGGAAGAATTTTGCTATGGGCGAGTCAAACCCGTTTCCCTTCAGCTTTATCCAGGCCAGCCCTTTTGCGCCGAAGGTCCTGACCTCCTCCGTAAGGGTGTCCACCTCTTTTCTTGAAAGCCCGGCCATCCCCTTGCCGTTGACGGCCATGACGCGGCCCCCGGAGCCCAGGGCATCGAGAAATACCTTGAATGTGCCCTTCCTGGCCGGGCCTTCCATGTCCGCAAGCTCCATGCCGAAGCGGAGGTCCGGCTTGTCGGAGCCGAAGCGCTCCATCGCCTCCCTGTAGGAGAGCCTCATGAAAGGCGGTTTTATGTCTATGCCCAGCACCGCGTGGAACGCGGCCTGGAGCATCCCCTCGGTAAGCCGCATTATCTCGTCCGCACCCAGGAACGAGGTCTCCAAGTCCACCTGCGTGAACTCCGGCTGCCTGTCCGCCCGCAGGTCTTCATCCCTGAAGCAGCGGGCTATCTGGAAATATCTCTCATAGCCGGAGACCATGAGTATCTGCTTGAAAAGCTGGGGGGACTGCGGCAGGGCGAAGAAGTAGCCGGGGTTCACCCTGCTTGGCACAAGATAGTCCCTCGCGCCCTCCGGGGTGCTCTTTGTGAGCATCGGCGTCTCTATCTCGATAAAGCCGTTGGAGTCCAGGTAATCCCGCACGGCCTTTACGGCCCTGTGCCTGGCGAGGAGGTTTTTCTGCATTACAGGGCGCCTCAGGTCCAGGTACCTGTAGCGGAGCCTCAAGGCCTCCGTGGCCTCGTCGCCTTCCTCAAGGCCGAAAGGCAGGGGGGCTGAGGCGTTGAGCACAACCAGTTCCAGGGCGTAGAGTTCGACGGCCCCGGTGGGGATGGAGGGGTTTTCAGTGCCTTCGGGCCTTTTCCTGAGCGTACCCTTCACCTCTATGACGTATTCCGCTCTCAGGTCGTGGGCAAGGGCATGGGCGAATGCGGAGACATCCGGGCTGAAGACCACCTGGACAATGCCGCTCCTGTCTCTCAAATCGGCGAATATCAGCCCGCCGTGGTCCCTTCTCCTGTAAACCCATCCGGCAAACTTAAGCTCCGCGCCCATTAAAGCCTCGCGGGCCTCGCCGCACCCCGTTCTGCCTGTCATTGCCTCGTGCCTCCTTCGCGCCTTATCTGTTCTATCTCGGCTGCCGTCAGCGGGCGCATCTGGCCCTGCTTCAGCTCGCCAAGCCTGATGCCGTCTATGCTCGTCCTCTTCAGCTTCTGCACCATATGCCCTACCCGCTCCATCATCCGCCTTACCTGGCGTTTCCTGCCTTCATGGATGGTTATCTCAAGCCAGGAGTTGGCCTCCGTCTTCCTGAGCTGTCTCACTTTGGCGGGCTGGGTCATCCCGTCCTCAAGCTTTATGCCCCGCCTGAGCTTCTCCAGGGCCTCCGGCTCCACCACTCCCTTCACCTTCACCTCGTAGGTCTTGGATATCTTTTTGGACGGATGGAGCACGGCGTTTGCGAACTCACCGTCATTGGTTATCAGGAGGAGCCCCTCGGAGTGGTAATCCAGCCTTCCCACGGGATAGACCCTGTATTTTATCCTCCCCAGGAAGTCCCTGACTGTAGCGCGCCCCTGGGGGTCCTCAAGGGTGCTTATGACTTCCCTTGGTTTATGGAACGCAAAGTAAACCCTGGGCTCCCGCTTTAAAAGCGGTTTGCCGTCCACCTTTATGAAGTCCTTTTCCGGGTCGGCCTTCATCCCCAGAGCGGCCGTCTGGCCGTTCACCGTCACGCGGCCCTCCGCTATCATCTCCTCGGCCCTCCGCCTTGAGGCCACACCCATATCTGAAAGTATCTTTTGCAGTCTCGTTTCCATATCAAGCATATTATTATACCAGAGCGTTTCGTTAAGGAGTTCACAGGCTTATTTTCCAATTGACTGCGGCCCGGAAATATTGGAAAATATAACAAGCAACTGGTTTAAAAATGCAGGTTGTATTCCCCGGTGTATTAACCTTCGAATGACCCCTGGAAGGCGGCAACGATGCCTGAAGCATTTGAACGGAAAATCGAAAGGTGCATTGCGATAGAGATGGCCTGTGCGGAGCTTTACCGCCTGCTTGGCGGGGTCTTCCCGCAGACGGCTGAACTTTGCAAGGCCCTTTCGATGGACGAGGAAAACCATGCGCTCCTTCTCATAGTCGGGCGGGGTCTTTACAGGGAAGGCAGGACGCATGGCGGGCTGACACCGGAATCGGTGCCTTCTTTCGAGGGCCTGCTGGAGGAGCTGAGGGAGTTCCGCAGGAGGCTGGGCCAGGAGGATATCCCACTGGAAGAAGCGCTCGAAACGGCCCTTTCCGTGGAAAAATCCATGATGGAAGGTTATGAGAGCGCTGCCCTCGTGGAAGAGCATTCGCCTTTCAGAAAGCTCTTCAGCGGTGAACAGTCCCACGCAAAAAGGATAGCAGCCTTAATGAAGGGAATGGGGGGGTTCAGCAGCGGCAAAAAACCTGCGGAAAGCTCCATGCAGCATTGGCGTTAAAAAAACCCCTTTTTCCGAAGCTCCGGGTCCCCCCTGAAACTTTTTTATTTGAAAATATTATTTTCTTGGATTTAGAATGAGAGGAATGCTTTACAACTCCACCAAGATAGAGGCGTGCATTCAGATCGAGATATCCACTGCGGAGATTTACCACGCCTTTGCAAAGCGCTTCCCCGGGGCCCGGCAGTTCTGGGAGGCCATCGCCAGGGAAGAGGAAAACCATGCGCTCGTCCTTATCGCGGCCAGAAGATACAATGCCGCGGGCAGGATGACCGGGTTCTTCGCCCCTCTTTCCATGGACATGATAAAGGAAACACTCGATGGCGTCAAAGGCGCAAGGAAAAGGCTTGAGGATGAGGGCTTAACCATGCGCGACGCGCTGGAAACGGCCCTTATGCTTGAAGAATCGGTTGTGGAGAGCTATTTCAAGGACGCGTTTTCTTCCGAACCGGATTCCGAAGTCATCTCGGTCCTTAAAAAACTGCTCCTGGACAGCAAGCGCCATGCGGAAAAGATAACCGGCCTCATGGACGAGCTGGGCATCCCGCACAAGGCATTCAACCCGCTTCTGCCTGGCATATCCCCTGAGACAAAATAAAAGAGGCGGCCTTATTTTCTTCCGCCCCTTTTTAATGACATCATGTTACATAAATCCCCGTTGCGAGGGACAAGGGTCCCGAAGCGGTCTCACGGCGGGGCACTTCGCTTCGCTCTGAATGACGACTTGAAAAAACACACACTAGAACCGTCTTATTCCGTTATGCTTTTTCCTGTAGATCATGTTGCTGTTTACGTCCAGCATATGATTAAGCCGTATCCTCTGGCGGTCCGTAAGGTATCCGCCGGTGCGGGCCCTCATGTCCGATTCCGCGAGTTTCACCTTGCGAAGATTGAAGCGCAGCATGCCCGCCTCTCTCCTTGTAAGCTCGCCTGAGGTTATCCCCTGGCGAATCCTCTTTTGCTGCTCCACTATCCTTGCGTTAATCCCCATCGGCTGGGCCGATGCAATTACAGGCGCAGCCACCAGCATGGCAACCAGCAAGACCAGTGCCACATACAGTTTTTTCATTTCAGTCTCTCCTTGCGGAAGCTTTAATATCTCCAATGGCCCGGAGCCCATCTCCAGCCCCGCCAAGTCTCCCTCCAGTGCCCTGGCACCCAGACGGCGTACGGACTGGGCCGCCTTGCCCAGTGCCCGCGCACCCAGACCCATTCCCCGTACCTCCGCACCCAGTGCCCTTCTATCCATATTGCACCTGGGTACGGCGCAACCCCTACCACCTCCTGTCTCATTGGCGGGGGCGGGGTGCGCACCTCGGCGACGCACCCTGCCGAACCGGCTATCAATACGGCCAATACCGCCGGAAGCAAAAAAGACTTTTTCATCCTCTCACCTCGTTTCCTCCCGCTTACCACTTGAAATCTTCCTTGTTGCCGCCCTGAAGGCGTTTTTCCTGCCTTGCCTGGGCTATCATCTTTCTTAAGCGCCTGTTGAATTCATGCTGGAAAAGGAGGAACTTCGCTTGCTGCTGCACGGTCAAAACCCTCTTCACCTGTGCCCGTTCGGCGCTGTTCAGCCTTTCCAGGGCCTGATGGGAAGCCTCCAGTTTGTCCATGACGGCCTTCATGCGGGCCTCATCCCCGCCCTGCACGGCGTCCCTCAGGTCGCGCATGGATATCCTCTGGCCGTATTCGAGACCGGCCCGCTTTTTATCAAAGCCGTTCAGTATGGGGAAAAGCCTTGCCGCCGTGTTTTCATCCAGGTTGAGCGCCCTGGTGAGCTGCCACATCCGGAGCGTGTTTATCTTCTCCCTTATTTTTTCCATCTGGCCGCGCGGCGGGGGCTGGTCGTAATTATCGCCTTCAGCCGCCATGACGGCCCCGGCAAAAAAGACAAGAAAAACCGATGACGCCAGCAGCAAAGAAAATGTTCCTGTTAGCAGTTTTTTCCTCATGACCTTATGCCACCTCTCCTTTCATATTGATTCAATATCTTCCCGAGGCTTTCCAAATCCTCCGGGCTGAGGGAGATATAATCCGGGGTGCCGGAAGACCCCGGTTCGTCCCCTGCCCTCAGGGCAAGCTCATCATCAAGGGCGGCGTCCATCCTTCTTTCGGCCCCGGCATCCAGCCCGGATATATCGGTCTCCGCAAACTCAGCCGAGAGCGGGTCGGTGTAAAAGGCCTGCGACACGTTCACGTCCCGCCTGCCTGCCGGAAAGTGAAGGACAAAGGCAACCAGCAGTGCGGCAGCGGCGGCCAGGGGCAAGACGGCCTTAAGCAGGAAACCGGTCCGCCTTTTTCTCCGGGCCGCACGGGCAAGGGCGGCAACAGCCTTCGGGTTTTCAGACCAGAAGCGCTCTCCGGGGTCCGGCGCCCCAAGCCCCTGGAGCGCGTCGAGGACTGAAAGCTCTTCCTGGCACTCCTCGCAGCCGGCGATATGCGCGGCCACCCGGGCCTTCGTCCCGTCATCGAGAAGGCCGGCAAGATACTCGGGCAGGAGCCCGCTTATCCTCTCATGACTTGACATCATACCCCTTCTCCCTGAACACCCCTTTAAGTTTTTTGACGGCGAAACTGTAATGGGCCTTCACGGCCCCCTCCGTGCATCCCATCACGAGCGCGGTCTCGTTGCAGCTAAGCCCCTCGTAGACCCTGAGAATGACGGCGGTCCTCTGCCTTTCGGGCAGCCTGTCGAGGCCCGTCCTTATTATCTCCCGCTTCTCGTTGTCCATCAGCTCAGACAGAGCGCCTTTTTCGCCGGAGGCGAGGGTCTCGTCGATTTCCGCCTCCTGCCGCCTGCCGGATATGTGGTTGAGCCCCGCGTTGGCCGCTATGCGGTAGAGCCATGTCTTGAAGGAGGACTCCTTCCTGAAGTCCTTCAATCCGTTAAGGGCTTTTATGAAAACGGTCTGCGTCAGGTCCTTTGACTCTTCCATGTCTCCCGTCATCCTGTAGAGAAAGGCGAATATCCGCCTCTGATACCTCATCACAAGCTCCCCGCCCGCCTCGTCATCGCCTTCGAGATATTCCTCGATGAACCTAATATCGCCGTTCATCTGCTTATATGGACAGGGCTGTATTGGAAAGGTTTAAAAATAAAAAAGTGCTCATGATGGATGATAACGGTATATATTGAAGATTTCATGAAAAAAGATGCAGCGGCGGCGGGCATCACGTAAAAGCCACACACGAGTTCCGCCATGTTTTAAAATAACAGGACATGAAAAAATGGAAAGACAATATATCGTTCGTGCTGGTGGGGCCCAGGGAGGCGGGCAATATCGGGGCCGCGGCAAGGGCGCTTAAAAACCTGGGGTTTTCGAGGCTGGGGCTTGTGGCCCCTGAAAAATACCCCTCCGATGAGGCCGTATGGTTTGCCCACGGGGCGCTTGACGTGCTTGAAAAAACACAGGTGTTTGAAAACCTTGAGGATGCCGTTAAAGGGAAAACCCTGGTGGTGGGCGCGACGAGGCGCACGGGCAAACAGCGCGGGCCGGTCTACAGGATAAAGGAGGCCGCCCTGAAGATAAGGCAATACGCCGGGGAGAACAAGGCCGCAATACTTTTTGGACGGGAGGACAGGGGCCTTCTGAACGCGGAGACCGGCGAATGCGCGTTCCTCATCAATATTCCGGCCGACGCCAAAATGCCCTCCTATAACCTCTCACAGGCGGTGCTGCTTGTTGCCTACGAGCTTTCCTTTGCGAAGGGGGAAGGGGAAAAACGGAAAAAGGCCCCTGCCCGGCTTGCCTCACGCGAGGAGATGCAGTATTTTTACGAGAGGCTTGAAAAGTCCCTGGACATGCTCGATTACGTCCCGAGGGGGAACAAGGACATGGAAATCACGATCCTCCGCAATATAAAGCACATACTGGGCAGGGCGGGGATAGCCGGCTGGGAACTCAGGATGCTGCACGGCCTCCTTTCACAGGCGGAGATGAAGCTCAAGCGGCAATCCTGACGCAAGCAAATCAGGCAGTTCATTCGGCGCGCGCTTTCGTTATTTCCCCCTGATTCGGAATATATGAAACAATACCGGCAATACGAACAGGACCAGCGGAAGCTGGATAACCAGTCCGGAGATGATTGCTATGGCCAGAGGCTTCTGCATGGCCGCGCCCTGGCCGATGCCAAGCGCAAGCGGCAGCAGGGCCAGTATCGCCGCAAAGGTGGTCATGGCGATGGGGCGCATGCGGTTTTTCCCGGCAAGTATAAAGGCATCCTTCTTGTCCGAAAAGCCCTCCGACAGCTCGTAATATTCCGACACGTAAAAAATTGCCACCTCGGTCGCGATGCCAACTATCATCGTCATGCCCATCATCGACGTGATATTGATTTCCGTCCCGGTAATCAGCAAGCCTATGAACACCGCCGACAACGCCAGCAGCGTGGTCAGCAGGATGGCCGAAGCCACCCGGAAGCTTTCATAAAGAAAAAGCAGCAGGAGAAAAACGAGCGCCACCGCAGCGGCGAATACGGCAATAAGGCCCGCAAAGGCAATCTGCTGCTGCCGGTAAAGCCCGCCGAGGCTGTAATAGACGCCTTTGGGCAGAAGACCCGGACGCCCAAGGGCGCTCTTCACATCGCGGATTACAGAACCCATGTCCCTGCCGCTTATGCGCCCGGTAACGGCTATCATCCTTTTCAGGTCGTCCCGCATAATCTGCGGCTGTCCGGTAACGGCGGTTACCGAGGCTATCCTGCCAAGGGGGAAAAGATGCCCGTCAGGGGCGCGCAGCTGGAGCTGCGCCACATCTTTTTCAGTTGCCCTCGAGTCCTTTGGGACCCATACCCTGACCCCTATCATCTTTGGTCCCTTCTGCACCCGCGTTGTGACGATGCCGCTCAAAAAGGCGCCAATATCCTTCGTGACGGATTCGGGGTCCACCCCTTCAAGGGCCGCCTTTGCGCGGTCGACCTTGATGTCAAGCGCGTCTCCCGCGAGGACCAGCCCGTTGTCCACATCGACCACGCCGGGGATCCTGCCTATCCGGTCCGCGATTTCAGGGCCGAGTTTCTCCAGCAGTCTGCCGTCGTCCGAATATACTTTTATCTCGATGGGCTGGGGGACGGCCGTCAGGTCCCCGATGAGGTCTTCCATAAGCTGGGCCATCTCGATATGCAACCCGGGGACAGAACTCTCCACCCGCTTGCGCACATCGTCCATGACCTTTTCTATCGGCTTCCGCGGGAACGGCTTCAGCCTCACAAAAAAATCGCCTTCATATGCTTCCGTAACTCCGCCTCCAAGCTGGAGCCCCGTTCGCCTGGAATATGTCCCGACCTCCGGCGTCTTTCGAAGTATGCCCTCCACCTGCCTGAGCAGGCGGTCCGTCTCGCTCAGGGAAGTGCCGGGCTCCGCCCTGTAATCGAGGATGAAACCGCCCTCGTCCATTTTGGGCATGAACCCTGAACCCAGATGTCTGTAGCTCAGCCATCCCGCCAGCACAAGCGGGATGATGGGCACCAGTATCAGCCAGGGGCGCGCCAGCAGGCGGTCCATCAGCTTTTCATAACCCTTGTGGGCCTTTTCCGTTGCAAAGCCGCCTTCTTTCTGGTCGGCGTCCTTCTGTCCCAGCAGGTGGCCGGCAAGGAGAGGGACGGCAAGCCATGCCACGAAATAGGATATTAAAAGGCTTGACGCCATCGTCAGGGAGAGGGCCTTGAAGAAAGCCCCCGTCACCCCGGAGAGAAAGGCCAGCGGCGCGAAGATAATTATAGTGGAGGCCGAGGAACCCATAAGCGGCCTGGTAAACTCGCCGGCGGCCTTCATTATCTTCTGGTGGTGGCCTTCCGGGTCCTGGCCGTCCCTGTTGCCGCGCAGCCTCCTTATGATATGTTCCAGCATGACAATGGTGTCGTCGATGATAAGTCCCACTGCCGCCGCCATGCCGCCCAGCGTCATGATATTGAAGCTCTGGTGCATGACATTCAGGAGCAGCACTGTGGCCGCCAGCACGCCCGGCACCGTTATTACGGTTATCAGCGTAATTCTTATGTTCCTCAGGAAAAGGAGGAGTATCAGGGCCGCCAGCACGACGCCTATCAGGATGGCGTCCCTGACGCTGCCGGCGGAGGACACTATGAGCTGGCTCTGGTCGTACCAGTTGGCGATCTTCACACCAGGCGGCATCTGGCCCTGGAATGCCGCCAGTTTCGCCTTCAACTCACGGGCTATCTGGACGGTGTTCCCGCCCGGCTGCTGATATATATTAAGCAGCACTGCATCATGTCCGTCGGCGGTCACACGGGTCCACTGCGGCACTTTGCTGCGGCTCACAACAGCAACGTCTTCAAGCAGCACCAGTCCGTCCTTGCCGGAGCGGAGGACGGTGCCCTGGATCTGGGAAAGCCCCGTAAACCTTGTGTCCGACATCACGAGATAAAGCTTGTAGTGGTCTTCGAGGCGTCCAACGGCTGTTATGATGTTCGCCGCTGAAAGAGATTTGGCCACGTCCGGCAGGGAAAGCCCATAAGAGGCAAGCTTTGCCGGATCGACCGTGACACGGTATTCTTCCACGTTGCCGCCCTGGACCTGGACCCTTGCCACCCCGCCCACGGTTGAAAGAAGGGGCCGGAGCTGATAGAAGGCGATATCACGAAGCTCTGTCAGCGAAAGCGAATCCGAGGTCAGACTGTACGCCAGCACCGGGTCAACGGTGGGGTCCATCCGTTTTACGGAAAAAGTTGTGCCCCCCGGAAGCGACGGCATCACCTGGTTTATCGCGGATTCCACCTGAAGCATGGACGCTACCATGTCCCTGCCCCACCCGAAATTAACGGATATCTCCGCGCTGCCGCGGCTGGTGGTCGAACGGACGCTGACAACCCCCGGGACCGACCTTACAGCCTCCTCCACGGGCCAGGTCACTTCGCTTGCCATCTGCTGGGCTGGACGGTCCCCGGAGTCCAGCTCCGCAACCACCCTTGGAAAACTCACGTCGGGGAAAAGGGATACCGGGAGTTTAAGGCTGCTCGCAAGACCGCCAAGAATCAGGACCGCAAGGAGGAAAAGGATTGAACGCCGGTGATATTGGACCCATGCGGTAAATGTCATCGCACGTTCTCGGCCTTCACCGCCATCCCGTCCTCCAGTTCATAGTTGCCGAGGACCACGGCTTCATCGCCGGGCTTCAAGCCGCCGCCGGACACCTGGACCTGGTTGCCGCTTTCGAGGCCTGTCTGCACAATGTGTTTAACGGCGCGCCCATTGACGACGGTATAAAGGACATGGCCTCCGCCCTCCGGGAGCACCGCGCTGCGCGGCGCTGTCATGCCATACGAGGAAGCCGTTTCTATCCTGCCCATGATGTATTCTCCAAGCAGAAACCCGGCGGACTTTGGCAGCGTGACAAACACATCCACGAGGCGCGTTGCCGGGTTGATGGCGCGCGATACCTTTCTTATCCCGCCTTCGACTTTTTCCTTGCCGGGCTCGTTTACATAAGAGAGAGAAACAGGCCGGCCCGATGCGAGCCGCCGCGTGTCGCCGGGCTCGACGCCCAGGCGGACTTCGAGGCGGTTCTGCGCGATAATCCCGGCTAGCGGGTTGCCGGCGGGTACGATCGCGCCCTCCTGTATCTGGACACTGCTGATTAACCCGCTGGCGCTCGCGCGGACGACCCTCTTGCCGTCCACCCCCCTGTTCCTGAGGCTTTCAAGTTGAAGCGATGCCCGCCGGAAAACCTCCTGTGCCTTGAGTATCTGGGCGTTCGTGGCAAGCTTCAGGCTGAACAGCTGTTTCACGTGGTCGAGGTTCTGCTTCGATATTTCATAACTGTTTTTTGCCTGCTCAAGCTTGAGGAGCGTGTCCGGACTTGGTTCTATCTCAAGGAGCGCGTCACCCTTGGAAATCTTCTGCCCGCTGCTCACCATTACGCGGCTTACCCTTGTTTCATACGGCATGGAAACGACCTGCACCGCCCCTGGCGCGGGAATCACATCTCCGTATGCCGTGATAACGGCTGAAAGCGAGGCCATCTTCAGGGGGGCGACCCGGACGCTCGCCACCGGCCCGGCATCAGTTGCAGGGCCCTTTTTCGCCTTGGGCGTTCCATCTCTGAAAACCAGATATCCGCCTGCCGCAAGACAGACGGTCACAACCCCAACCAGGATACCCCGCAAGGGGAATTTCATCCTAAAAACACCTCCTCACCGATTGCCGCCCCCAATGTATTCTCCGGCGGTGATTTCGAGGGCGACATACAAATCCGCCAGGGCCTGCTTGAGTTTCAGGACGTCAAGCCGCCTCAATGTAAGCCTGTCCACCTCATTGTAATAGCTCAGGGCATCGATGTTCCCCTCAAGAAAACCGTTATATGAGATGCTGACAAGGTTTTCCAGGGCCGCCACTGATTTTTTTGCCGCGTCTATCTGCTTTTCAACCGCCCCGATATTTGCCAAAATGCCCGCGGCATCGGCCCTCGCCTGAAAAACCCTGTTCATGTACTCGTCATAGAGTTGTTTCCTGCCTGCCTTTTCAAGAGCAATGCGGCCCTGGTTGCGGTCGAAAAGCGGAAGGCTTATGGATACGGAAAAGCCCGTGGTTATCACATCGCTTGTGTCTCTGGAATGCGCAAACCCTATGCTTATGCCGGGGAATTGCGCGCGCACGGCGGCCCTTAAACGGGCCTCCTGGCTTTGATATCCCTGTTTAAGGGCAAGCAGGTCAAGCCGCCTGTTTTCGAGCCCGCTCATGATGTCTTCAAGCGACGGGAGTTTTTTTTCAGGTCCGGGGAAACCCATGTTTTCCTTCAGGGGGATGCGGCTGAAGGGCGGAAAACCCATGATGGCGTTCAGGCCAAGCCTTTCCTGTTCCAGCTTCTGTTCGATGTCAAGCACCGTGGCGTGGGTCTTCCTCACAGTAGCGTCCACGGCGTCCAGATCGATAATTGTCATATTGCCCGTGTCAACCGCTTTCCTGATGTCATCCAGGTTCTTTTTAAGCCTTTCTTCCTCCTGCCGGGCTGTATGCAGCTCTTTTTCAAGTGAAACAACCCTGTAAACGCCCATCCTGGCGGCTTCTGCCGTCTGCCATTCTTTCCATGCTATATCAAGTCTGACGGAGGCCTCCCCGGCGCGGGCCGCGTCTATTCTTGCGCCTCGTGTCAGCAGGGATTTGATGTCCCAGTCCAGCCCAAGCCCGTAGGCGTTGACAGTCCCCGCGCTGTTGCCCCCTGTGGGCACATCCAGACTGTAGCTGAACGTGGGGTTGGGGAGGATGCCGGCCTGCAAAAGCTGGGCCCTGGCCACCCCCGAACGGTCGCGCTCGGCCCGGAGCGCGGGGTTTGCAATAACGGCTATTATTGCCGCGTCCCCGGCCGAGATGCCGTTTTTGAAATCGATATTGCGCGGTTTCAGGATGGGATGTTTTATCTCCCCGGCCTTTATGCGGACCGACCTTAAATCCGGTGGCGCAAGACTCCGTGAGACCGCCCGTTCGTCAATCGGCCTGGCTTGATAAGCGGCGCAGCCCTGGAAAATCAGGACCACAACCAGCAAGAGGAGCTGTTTTTTATTCACGTAGTCTGTTGCCGGCAGCCTCAGCCGGGGAAACGCCATTTCGAAGTCTGTCCATTCCTTTAATAACCAGAAAAGATGAACAAAAAGAGAATAATTTTTATATTACTCCCGCCAAAAATCCAAATCAACATTGCTCCTGGACACGGCCTGCGCCTTAAGTCTCCTTAACCCGACCCAAAGCAGGGTGAGATACATTATTAACACGCACCAGATGGGGCCCGACAGGTCGAGCCAGAAATGAACGGCCCGGTCGAGTCCGACCGCCCCCGGAGGCAGCACCAGTCCCGCAACCATAACTGCCAGGCCCAGAACAAGAGGCGTTCCGGAGACCTGCCCGTAAGGCATCGACAGGACACATACCGCAGCGAGACACGGGACAAGGAGCATGGAGAGATGCGGGCTGTCTGTCTGCGGGCTGAACGCTAAAACGATAACAATAAGGCCCGCCCATTCCAGGGCGACAACCCCGGCCGCCAGGCCCCGCTTTTCAGGTTGTCCGGCGCGCCCCGGGAAAAGCGGGACCCCGGCTGCGCGATATATTGCCCGCACCGCAAGAGAAAAAAGCAGCGCCGCCGCGAAGACAACTGTTATGCTGACGGCGGAATGGCCTCCACCCGATCCGAAATACCTTGCGGCAAAGGCCGGGACAGAGAGCCCGAACAGCGGCCCGAAGATTTTTGCGCTCCCGGCGGCAGCCGCGTCCGTCCGGGCAAGATTGACGAGTCCGTCAACCGCTTTTCCCAGAAGCTCCATGTTTCTATGCCATCCAAGAATCGTTGCCGGAAGCAGTGCCCAGGACAGGGAGCCGGCAATAGTTGCAAAAAAGGCCTTGAAACGCCTTCTTACGAGCAAATACGGCAGCGAAACAAGCGTCACATATTTGATGTTCGCGCCGAACCCGAGCGCCAGTCCGCTCAGCAACGGGCGCCGGTCAAGCCATCGCAGCGCAAGTATAAAGCACAACAGTATAAGCAGGTTCGATTGCTGCATGTTCATCTCTGTGCGGAGTTTGTCGATATCCAGCAGCGCGCTGATCAGGAAGACCAGCGCGACAGACAACCAATCGGTTGACAGGCTGAACCGGCTCCGCACCTCTTTTGCGCCCAGCCATCCACATGCCGCAAGCAAACCTGTTTTGACTGCAATCCACACCAGGGCCGCTTTGGCTATGGAGAGCTTTGCCAGAGGGAGCATTAAAAACGCAAACAGGGGAGGATATATATAGCCCAGGTATCCCGCGGCATAGACGTCGCCGCCCCTGAGCATGGCTGCCGCCCCGGAATAAAATTCCAGAAAATCCCTGTAACGGCGGTTGAGGCTGCCGCCGCTGGACCCGAGCATGCGCCGCGCCACACCGTAAATAAGCCAGCAGAAGACAGCGGACAGGACCCATGGCAGGGCAATCCGGAGCAGCCTCGAATGAGTGGCCCTGTTCGTCTTCTCCGGTTTCATCTCATTTTCTCTCCAGCGCAAAATTTGTCCCCGGCCGCGGCTTGGTCTTCCTTAAAACCATATCTGGCGGTAATCAGGTAGGGGGGACGCCCCTTGATTTCCTCATACATTTTCGCAATGTATTCGCCGACGATTCCAAGACTTATCATGATGAAACTCCCGAGGATCAATAACGTGATGATAATTGTGGAATAGCCCGAAACCGCCTCTCCCTTGAACCATGACCACAGGGTATCCGCAGCGACAACCATGCCGAATGCCAGCGTCACAAGACCGAGTACGCTTACGATGCGCAGCGGGGCCGTGGTAAACGAAACGAGGGCTGTGGCCGCAAGCTCGAAAAGGGCCGCCATGGACCATTTGCCGTTGCCGGCTTTCCGGGCAACTACCGAGAAGGGGATTTCAGTCTGCTCAAACCCGACCCAGCCGGCCAGGCCGCGAAAGAACCGGCGTTTTTCCGGCAGTTGCCGGATAATTACATCCACCACCACACGGTCGAGAAGCTTAAAATCCGAAGAGTGTTGAACGTCGATGCCTCCCAGCCGGGACAACATGTAATTGAATGCCGATGCCCGCCACCTGACTAACATGTTATCGCTGACGCGGTCCCTTTTTCTGCCGTGAACAACCTTGAAGCCCTCTTTCCATTTGGCAAGCATTTCTGGAATAAGCCCAGGCGGGTGTTGGAGGTCCGCATCCATGGTGATAACCGCGTCCCCTCCTGCCGCTTCAAGCCCGGCAAGCAGTGCGGCTTCCTTGCCGAAATTGCGGCTCAGCTTCATGCCCTTCAGTTTTTTATTGCTTCTCCCCAAATTCCGGACCGTTTCAAAAGTCCCGTCTTGGCTGCCGTCGTCCACGACAATCAGTTCGTATCTGACCCCGGATTTATCCATCACACGCTGAATTTCACCGATTGCGTGTCCGATGCCCTCCGCTTCATTAAATGCGGGAATAACAACACTCACCAATACATCTATAAAATTATTCCAGGACGTCATGCCCGGGGCTTTCCCTGCAAGTCCGAATATCGAACAACCCGGACTCCCCTCGCGTTGCAAAGGCCGCGCACTTCCTGGCTTTTTAGCAGTTCCAGTTCCTGCTCCCAGCGATGGTACGAACGCAGGCGCTTGTCCTTTATCTCAGCGGGGTCGAAATATCCCGGGTGACACATAAGTTCATAGATTTTCCCCTTCTCCAGCGAGAGCAGCCTTTTTTTGAGATAGGCCCGTGTCAGTTTTCCGCTGTTGCTGATGCCCAATACCCGCGGAGCGTCTTCCGGGGCACTGAAGCGATTAAGACCACGAATACATTGCAGCAAGGCATTCCTCACCATGCCTCTGGCGCCGCCCCATGCATCCCATTCCGGCTCGGGAAAGCGGATATATGGGACCTTATACTCCTTCTTCAGCAGCATAATTGCTTCAAACAGCGCTGGAAAGGCGTGAAGATGTTCATGCGTATTTAGAAAATATATCTTAAGACCGGCATCGGTGCAACGCCAGATCTGAGCGCGCCATTCCTCCAGAATGTCTTCTATTGTCAATTTTCCGGTCAGCAATTCGAACAAAACAGGGTACTTTCCGGGAAATTTTCCGCCCCTCTTTCCAAGCTTGCGTTCCATCCTGTTGGTCAACGGCCTGCCATAAGACAGGTTCAGGTGCACCCCTGCATCAAGATAAGCCGCGGCTTTCAACCGGTGGAGATGTTCACTGAAATTGTGGCTGTTCGCTATTACTCCGGTTGCGGTTATCAACCCGTTTTCCCCGCCGTCGAGGATTCCCCGGCTGATACAGGAGAAATATCCGTAATCATCGGCGTTCACTATCAGATAAGCAGGTTCATCCACAGCACACAATTTAACAATTTTCATGCCAGCTTTAAGGTATTGTTTTTGTTTGCTTTTTAAATCAGAAGGTGGGCAACGGCGCAAAAGACGTATACAATTTTTGCAGAGCAGGCAGAAAAATTAAAGCCCGTATTTTTTTACCTTGTAATGTAAAACCCTGACCGAGATGCCCAGGAGTTTTGCGGCTTCGGTTTTGTTGCCTGTTGAAACGATGGCATTGCTGATATATTTTTTTTCCAGCTCCATCATGGCCTTCTGGAACGGTGTCGAATAATCGGTTTCCTTGTCCACCGGGATATCGCTGATGCCTGAGCTGGCCATGACCTCATCCATCCCGAGTATCTCCCCGGGAGTGATTGCGACAGCCCTGTGGACCAGCCATTTCAGTTGCCGGATATTTCCAGGCCAGCCATGTCCCATCAAAAGCTCCATTACATCAGGAGACACCCCGGTCACACTTTTTTTGTACGAACCGTTTGCTTCCTTTATGAATGCCGATACCAGCAGGGGGATGTCTTCATTGCGCTCCCTGAGCGGAGGCAGCTCGAAGGTAAAGCCGTTTATCCGGTAGAAGAGATCGGCCCGGAATTTGCTCGAAATGCCGGAGATATTTTTACTTGTCGCGGAAATGAGCCTGAACCTGACCCGCCTTTCTTTGGTGTCCCCGATCTTGTAATAAACCCCGTCTTCCAGCACCCTGAGGAGCTTTGCCTGCACCGGCTCCGGGAGTTCCCCTATCTCATCGAGAAAAAGGGTCCCGCTCTCGGCGCGTTCTATAAGCCCCTCCTTATTGGAGACAGCCCCGGAGAATGCCCCTTTCACATGGCCGAAAAGCTCGTTTTCGAAGATGTCCTTTGGCAGCGCCGAGCAGTTTATCGCCACCATTTCACCCTCCAGGCCCGAGAGGCAATGGATCCAGCCCGCGAGTTTTTCCTTCCCCGTCCCGGTCTCTCCGGTCACAAGCACAGGCATGTTGAGAGGGGCTATCATCTTCACCCTTTCGACAAGGGCTCTCATTTTCCCCGTGCCGGATGTTACGAACGGGGGGACTATATTTTTTATTTTTCTGCTCAGGTCCGCCAGTTCCCTTTGCAGCGCCCTGTTCTCAAGATAGACGTCTATCTCCCTCTTCAGTTTTTCAATATCAAGAGGCTTGGTAAAATAATCGACGGCGCCCTCTTTCAAGGCGGAAACCGCGTTGTCAACGGTTGCATGCGCGGTCATTACAATAACCACGGGCATCGGCTTCAGATTTTTCAGCTCCCGCAAAAAATCTATTCCGCTGCCGTCTGGAAGTCTTATATCAAGCAATATGACATCGGGGGCCCCGCCATTTAAAAGAAATCTCCTGGCGCCAGCCAGCGAATGGACCTTGGAAACCTCATACGCGTCCTCGAGGGCCATTTGCAGGGATTCGCTGAAATGGGGCTCGTCATCCACTATTGCCAGATGCGGCTTGAACTCATTACCCATTGAAACGGAACCTTTCCCCGGGCAGCGTGACCACTATGCCCGCCCCTTTCTGAAGGCGGTATAATGATATCCCGCCGCCGTGCGCAAGCGCAATTTTCTGGGCCAGAAAAAGCCCGAGTCCGGTCCCCCTGGACCTGCCTGTATTAAACGGCACGAACAGTGAGTCCAGGTCGCAATCTTTCGGGAAACCCGAACCGTTGTCCTCGTATAAAAGGGTGGCAAAGGCATCGTTTTTCTGATGCGGCCCGATTTTGAGGGATATGGCATCCGAGCCGGCCTGGGCACTGTTCCTGAGCAGGTTCTCCAACAGCAGTCTTATGTAGAATTCATCCGTGTAAATATCGGCATCAGGACAAGCCGCAAGACCCAGACCCATCTTTTCCGAAAGCCCGCTGACGAAATCCCCAAGGCGGACCCACTGGCAGTTCTCGATGGTAATGTCCTTGCCATAGACCAAAAGGTTATCGACAAGCTGCCGGGTCCTGTCCAGTTCTTCCTTAATGAGCACATTAAACCTGCTCATGAAATGCTCGTCGGAACGCCGTGAAGGCAAAACGTGGATGAGGTTGGAGATTGTGCCGAGGGGCGTTTTCAGCTCATGGGCAAGCGTTGCGGCCATCCGCCCCAGCAACGCCAGGGCCTCGTGCTCTTCCAGGGCTTTTTTCAGCTCCGCGTTCCTGTTTTCAAAATGCTGCTGCATAAGCAGGGATTGCCGTTTTTTCTCGGAATAAACGATTATTGCGGTAAAAGCGGCAACAGTGGCCGAGAGTCCAGCAAAGAAATCCGGAGCATCCGGCCCATCCACCTCGGCCCGCACATAGGAATTCTTTATGTAAATGTCCAGTTCCTGCCCCTCTTCGGAAAAAGCGAACAGATACCTGAATCCCTTATTGTCAGGGTATTTCCCCGGAGAGTTGGCAATTATGACTTTCCCCTGCATCGCTGAGCCTATGTATTGCTTCAAAAAAGAAATTACCTGGCCTGCCGATGCCTTCGGGACCGCCTCCTTGAAAGATGCGATTGTGCTTTCAATCTGCATCCTTACCGATTCCCTGAATTCCCGCTCCTCGACCATGTTGTTGAGATTGCCGGTTACGAGCGCCACCACTATCCCGATTCCAAGCGATGCCAGCAGATAGCCCACAAACTGAGATATTCGTTTAAACACGATTTATGAGCACTGCCTTCGCCATATAAATCTTAGGATATGTAAAACAGGTTTTTTATTCAAGTATTCGAAAAGGCATTTGTCAGGGCAAAGTAGAAATTTATCCGGTGCAAATCAGTGGACAGAGCAGGAGATGCAGGGGTCGTAGCTTCTGATGATTTTTTCGCACTCTTTTCTGAGGACATTGGCAGGCTCTCCCATATGCATCTGCATGAAATGGTTAAGGTCCTTTTCCATGTGCCCCAGGTTCTGCGATGTAGGCGGAATAATTGCGCACCGTTTCACCAATCCCTCTCCGTCTATTTCATAATGGTGAATGAGCATACCCCGAGGCGCTTCGGTAATCCATACCGCTTGCCCCGCCCTCGGCTCAAAACAGGCCGAGGGCCTGCCGGGCATCTCATACGTTTTTATGATCCTGACGGCTTCATGGAACGCATATGCCAGCTCTATCGAGCGGGCTATTATTCCCATGTGAGTGTTTGTCATGGGCAGCCGGATGCCGCATTGCCGGATGGCAGCTTTGATCTCGGGGGGCAACAAGTCATGGTTCAGGTTAAGCCTTGCGACCGGCCCGACCAGATAGGGGCGCGGCCCTTCTGTTTTGATTTCCGCATGCAGCGCCGTAGAATATGCCACCTGATATTCGCGGACGTCCTCCAGGAAATCAGCCATCGGTTTTTCAGCCCCTTTATTTGATGAGACATTCCCATAATTCATAGGGTATTCATTGGGGCCGCGAAGCGAGAGGCATTCCCAATCCCAGTCATTATCGTTAAACGGCAGGCTTGCCGCCCAGGAGACGGCCTCCAGGGTTTGCTCATAGGCCCTTTCAATATCCGGCAGCAGGCCCGAGAGCGTTTTTTTATCCGGGATTTTGAAGAATCCGCCGGCTTTCACCGAGACAGGATGAATTGGCCTTCCGCCAAGTATCGTCATAATCTGATTGCCCAGTTTCTTGAAGGACAGCCCTCTGCGGGCAAGCGGCAGGTATTGCCTGTCCGACCACGCGCTTTCACACCCGTAAAAATCGGGGCCCTGGAGCATATAGATATGCAGGGAATGGCTCTCGATCCATTCTCCGCAGTAAAGGAGCCTTCTCAATTGCCGTATTGGTTCCTCGACCTCCACTCCGAAGATACTCTCCATGGCATGGACCGAGCTCATCTGGTATGCCACCGGACATATGCCGCATATGCGGGCGGTGAAATCCGCAACGTCCGAAAAATGCCTCCCTCTGAGAAAAGCCTCAAAAAACCGTGGAGCCTCGAAGACCCTTGCGCGGACAACGGCCTTCCCGTCAAGAATCTCAGCGGTTATGCCCGCCTCTCCCTCCACCCTCGAAAGGTACCCGATGCTGAAAACCCTTTTCAAAAACGGCCCTCCCCTGTCCCTGCCTCGCGGAAGGCGTATGTGTTCATCTTGTCAAGAAGGAGAACGCATTCATGGCTGGAAAATCCGGCATTACGGAAGGCTTCGAGAAGCGAACCGATATTGGCACCCTCCTTCGGGCCGAAACATCCGTAGCACGGCCTCTCCATGGAAGGGCAGAGGACGCCGCAGCCAGCCCTGGTCACGGGGCCGAGGCACGGCTCCGACTTCGCCACAAGCAGACACGGGACACCCTTTCGCTTGCATTCCATGCAAAGGCTGTATGCCGGAATGCCTGGCTTCCTGTCGAGAAGAAAGGAGCCCAGCATTTCCGACAGCTCGTCGCAGTTGACCGGGCAGCCCCATAGCTCGTAGTCAACGTAGACGTGATCGCTTACGGGGGTCGAGCAGGGAAGCGTCTCAATCATATCCGGAGAAGGATAGACAAGCCTCTTGTAATCCTCGATGTCCGCCCAGTTTCTCAGGGCCTGTAATCCGCCAGCCGCGGCACAGGCCCCTATGGTTACGAGGTGCCGCGTTCTTTCGCGGACCTCTATGATTTGTGCTTTCTGCCAGCCCGTAGATACAGATCCTTCCACGAGAGCTATATCGAAACGCCCCCTGAGGGGCATGTCGCCGGCCTCGCGGAAATAGGCGACCTGGAACAGGCTGACAAAGTCCGGAAGCTCGTCCTCCATGTTCAGGACCGAGAGCTGGCAGCCGTCGCAGGATGTGAACTTGAAAACGCCGATCCACGGCCTCTTCATCCTATAACTCCTTTATACCCATGAGTCCTTCAATTTCGGAAAACCTGAACACAGGCCCGTCCCTGCAGACGAACTTGGGCCCGAAAAAGCAGTGGCCGCAGAGGCCCACCCCGCAATTCATATTCCTTTCAAGGGAAAGGAATATCCTTTCTTCCGGCACACCCCTCAGTATGAGCTCCCGGACCGAGGTCTGCATCATCACCTCGGGACCGCACACAAACGCGATAGTGCGGAGACTGTCGAGAGCGGCCCTGTCGAAGAGCTTGGTGACCAATCCCGTCTCCCCCCGCCAGCGCTCCTCGGGATCTGCCCTGTCTACAGTGAGCAGCACCTCGAAGACTTCCCTGTAGCGGGGAAACTCGTTCCTGAAGATGATATCCTTCGGGGTTTTGGCTCCGTAAAACAACATGCG
Source organism: Nitrospirota bacterium (assembly GCA_021789215.1). Classification (GTDB taxonomy): domain Bacteria; phylum Nitrospirota; class Thermodesulfovibrionia; order Thermodesulfovibrionales; family JdFR-88; genus JAJYJS01. The sequence continues at coordinate 21,514 of JAJYJS010000006.1, forward strand.
GCGGGAATGGGCGCCCGCCATCTTCTTCGTCCTCAGGATATGGCGCACAACGGACCGGAGCGGCGCAATGCCAAGGCCTCCGGCCACAATCAGGATATCCAGCCCCCCGGTTTCCTCAAACGGCCACCCTCTCCCGAACGGCCCCCTCATTCCTATAACATCTCCCGCTTTAAGGTGCGAAAGCGCCGTGGTAACGTCTCCGGCAACTCTTACGGTGTGCATGAGATCCTGGTCCGAAGGAGCCGAGCTTATGGAGACGGGGGCCTCTCCTATTCCCGGGACGTAGAGCATATTGAACTGTCCGGGGATGAACCGGTACCCTTTCTGGATATCCCTGCTTTTGACCTTCAGCGCATAAGTCGCCGTATCGCGTGTCTCTTTTTTTATCCATTTTATGGCCGCCTCGAAGGGAATGGACTTATCGTGCACTTTTCAGGGCCTCCAGCTCCTTTGTAATATCGATCCCGGCCGGGCACCATGTGATGCACCTGCCGCATCCGACACAGCCTGGCAGCCCGAACTGCTCCATGGTGTAAGCCAGCTTGTGCGACATCCATTGCCGGTATCTTGCCCTCCTCGACGGCCGGAAATTTCCGCCATGCACGCGCGCAAAATTTTTCGAAAAGCAGGAGTCCCACTTTCGCATCCTCCTGCCCGAAACCTGATAAGATTTTTTTGAAATTCCAGACAGGCCCAAGGCATCATAAGTCGAATTGCAAAAGCATGTAGGGCAGAGCTGGGTGCAATTGCCGCATTCGAGGTCCCGTTCAGCAATTTCCGCCCATCTTGGGTGTTCTACATTCCTATAAATAAGACCGGGAAGCTCGCCGGCCCTGATGAATTTTTTTATCCTCTTTCTGCACAGCTCTATCCTTGCCCCCTTTTCCCTCATGTCGCTGTCATCAACCTCTCCTGCGGGCAGGCCGGCGAGCACGGTTTCTCCTTTGGCGGTTCCTGCTTCAAGGAGAAAGGAATCGCTTAGTTCGGTAAGGGCAACATCAAAACCATCCGTGGCCTCGGGGCCTGTACCCATCGAAGGGCAGAAGCAGTTATCATTGGGATACAGGCAGTTAAGGACAAAGACCAGCGAATCCCTTCTCAGTGAATCATAGTAAGGGTCTCTCACGGGGCCTCGTAAAAAAATTCTGTCATAGAGCTTAAGCGCCGAGAGATCACACGGCCGCATGTCGATAAATGCCAATGGCCTTTGCTCTGCCCCGGGACGGGTTATGCTTATTCCGGCAGCTCTTCTGAAGGCGAATACTTCTCGTAAAGGGGGCTGCAAGAACCGTTTGAAGGAATCAGGGCCTATGGAAAAGGAAAAAATCTCAGGCCTCTCCCCCTTTATAAGACGGTATCCGCCCGGCTGCTGATGGTCCTCATAACCTGACGGGATGTCATGAGCATCGATCTCCGCCAGCGTGACGACGCCATTTTCGACCTTCGGCCCCAGGACCCCGTGGGTCACTTTAAGCTTATCAAAAAGCAACCCCAGGTGCTCTTTTTTCAGTTTTTGCTTCAGCATGTCACCTAAACCCGCGGTGTCTGACAAGGGCGAGGATTAACACATGACAAAGAGTATTAATTCTAAAAATATTGTATCACACTATCAAAGGCCCGTTGACGTCCCGCCGGGCATGTGATAAATGGAAAGCAGGTCCTGACGAAAAATCCGGCATTTGCGAAAAAAGACATCAAAAAGGAAAGGTAAATAAAAAATGGACCGCAAGGAAAAAAAACCTGCGTTTTTCCCCGGGGTCAGCAGGAGACGTTTCCTGTTTTCGGGGGCGGCAATGGCCGCGGCTTCGGCTTTCCAGTTTTCATCCCCCGTCGCGGCGGAAAAATTCTTCCCCGGCAACGAGATACCGGATTACGACGGCAGTGCTGAGCCGTACCCGATACCGTGGCTCGACAAGAACGGCAGCCATAACCAGATGCCCGCGCCCGGCAAGGAGCCCTCAGCCATCTTCCATTTCAGGGGCAAGGCCGCCCGCTGCAACGGGTTCAGGGGGATGGGGACCGACAACAAGGGAAACCGGCTGGCCTTCGGGAGCCCGAGCACCGATTTCTCCTTCATGCATGGCGAGTATTTCTCCGGCCGCGAGGCGCATAAAGGGACATTCGCCCACACCTGACTGACCATCTTCAAGGGGCCGTTCGGCCCCGCCAACCAGATACACGACATCCATCCGCCCGTGGCGCTTTCAGGGCTCTACTGGACGGTGCCCGCCCCGCAGGGGAGCCTCACCATCAGCGGTGACGGGCGCACCGCCACGCTCCAGATGAAAGACGTGCCGGTAATAGACCAGCCGCACTGGCCCAAATTCAACGCGCCCTTTACGCCGGCCAGGATGAGCTTCCGCCTCGTGTGGAATGCCACGGACGAGAAGATAGCCTATGACGACCCGCAAATGCAGTTCCGCGTGACCGGCTACAAGGCAACTGCGCAACTGGAGGCCTCCATCGAAGTGCCCCTGTTCGATTTCTCCTGGAAATCGGACCCGCTGGAGACATCGAAGGCCGATTTCGCCATTATCGGGGACGAGGTGAACGGAAAATACTATACGGAAAAACCCTTATAGCCCCCTGTTTTCCTTCCAGTACCGGTGCTCGTAGGGCCATTCTTCACCGCGCCAGGCCATGAGCGCCCGCATGCGCTCCAGGAAGTCGTTCCGGCGCTTTTCAACTCCGGGCGGCATCTCTCCGGCGCGCCATGCCTCAACCAGGCGCTTGCCCAGGGCGCGGGCCTTCTCCCGCACATCGTCCTTAAAACCCGTTCCGGTCATCTCCGATACACTGGCCCATACCGACCCGGCGGGCACGGCCCCGACGGTGATAAGAAAATAATCCATATAACCGGCAACGGACTCTCCTCCGTCCCCGCCGGAGGTGACTACGGAGACCCCGTATTTGTCCCAGAACTGCATGCAGTGGACTACGCCGCAGCAGCGGTCCATGAAGGCCTTGAGCTGTGCGCTCACATTCAGGATGTAATTGGGGCTTGCAAGCACAAGGCCGTCGGCTTCCGCGATCTTCTTTTTTATCGGCTCGAATTCGTCCTTCTGCACGCAAAAACCCTTTTTATGGCAGGCGTCGCACCCCAGACAGGGCAGCACAGTGCCGCCTTTCAGGACGACCGTCTCAATCCGGGCGCCCTCCGGCTCCGCCCCCTCATGGACGTCCCTGAGGAGCCCCGCCGTGTTTCCCTTCAGCCCGTGAGGGCTTGCCAGAAGCGAGATGATTTTCATAGTGGAATTAAAAAAAACCTCCTCTCATAGAAAAAAATTCTGACTAAGTATAGCAGATGAGGGGTTGCAAACTGGAGACTAAAGCCAGCGTCGTTGATCTTCCCTGCGGCAAGCCGCAAGGAATATGCCCGCTATTCATTAAAAAAAGACGAGCGTCACAAGCAGATAGGCCGGCACCAGCAGCGGCAGAGAGTATTTAACCATGTAACCAAGGAAGCCCGGCATCCTGACCCCCTGCTCCTCGGATATCGAGCGCACCATGAAATTCGGCGCGTTGCCGATATATGTGACGGCTCCGAAAAAGACCGCGCCCTCCGAGACGGCCTGAAGATAGATCGGGCGATCTCTGAGCAGCGAGGATATGGCAAGCGAATCCGGCGCTCCGGAATAAAACCTGCCCAGGGAAGCCTTCAAAAAGGCCAGATACGTCGGCGAGTTGTCCAGAAAACTGGAAAGGAGCCCCGTCGCCCAGAAATAGTGATAAGGCTCTGTGAAGGTTGACATGGCAGGCCCGAGACAGCCTCTTGAGCCTGCCTGAAGGATCAGAAGGCAGGGCGCCATCGTGATAAAGAGTCCGGCAAAAAGAATTACGACCTCCTTGAAGGGCAGCCAGGAGAAACTGTTCTCCTCCCTCACCTGCCTGGGGGTGAATATCATCGAACAGAGCGCCATGACAATTATTGCCAAATCCCTGATCAGGTTCCGGACTTCAATGCTGAGCCCGCCTATGGATATGCTGCCCAGATGCGCCGAACCGCTGAAGATCACCGCCCCTATGATTCCGAGAAGAAAGATAAGGTTTTGCGCCCCTTTTATGCCAAGCGGAGATTTGTTATTTTCCGGAAGGGGGGTTTTTTTCTCTTTTTTATAGCAGTAAGAGTCCATTAAAAAATAAAGGCCAAGCAGAACGCCCGCAAGGCTTGCCAGGTGCGCGAATATCCTCAAGGTCCAGAAAAAAGGGACCCCCATCAGAAAACCCAGGAAAAGCGGCGGGTCCCCAAGGGGTGTAAGCGCCCCGCCTATATTGGCCACGAGGAAGATGAAGAAAACCACCACAAGCGTCCTGTTTTCCCTGTAAGCGTTTGCCCTGATGAGCGGGCGTATCAGGAACATGGCGGCCCCCGTCGTGCCCATCACCGAGGCAAGAAACGTCCCGATGAGAAGGATGCCGGTGTTCACAGCCGGCGTACCCCGCAGCGTCCCTGTTATCAATATCCCGCCGGACACAACAAAGAGCCCTCCCAGCAGGATTATAAAAGGGACGTAGTCCTCTGCGACAATGCGCAGAAAGACATCATAGGCAACACCTTTGTACATAAGGAGCAGGGGGATGACAACCGCCGCCGCCCAGAACGCGGAGACCTTGCCGAAATGGTCATGCCAGAACTTAGGGGCAAAAAGCGGGAAGAAGGCAATTGAAAGCAGCATCCCCGCAAACGGCATGGCGCTCCATAAGGCAAGTCTTTCTCCAAGCTGCTCTATCATTGGTATTGGATGATTTTTTGTAAAATCCGGTTTTGATGAAAATCAGGGGGAGCCAAAAAAAGCTCCCCCTGATTTTCTGACGGGCCTTAGATGGCCGTTTCGCCCCGTTCGCCAGTCCTGATCCTGATAACGTCCTCCAGCGGATATACGAATATCTTTCCATCTCCTATTTCGCCTGTTTTGGCGGCCTTCTCAATGGTGGATATCGCCTTTTCAGCGAGTCCGTTGGCAATGATCACTTCTATTTTTATCTTGGGCAGGAACACAACTTCGTATTTGGTGCCCCTGTAAACCTCGGCATGCCCCTTCTGCCTGCCGAAACCCTTCACCTCGGTCACCGTCATGCCCTGAACGCCTATTGCATGGAGGGCGTCTTTGACTTCGTCCAGCTTGAAATGCTTGATTACGGCCTCTATCTTCTTCATTTATGCGTTCTCCCTGCGCGGCTTCAGCGCGGCGGCCGCCGCGGGAGCGCTGTTCAGCCCCGCATCCGGCATGCCGATGATGCCGCTCTGATAGACCTGCTGGAAGTCGGGATAAGCGGGCACAGAGACCTCCGGCAAATCGAGCCCCCTCAACTCGTCCTCTTTCGGGACGCGCAGAGGCGTTATCACATTCAGCACCTTGAAGAAAACAAACATTACGGCAAACACGAAGATGAAGTTCGTAAGCACGCCCGCGCACTGGGCCGCGAACTGTGCGCCGTTGCCATAGAAAAGGCCTTTGACCGCGCCGGAGACGCCGTTAAGCCCGTCGCCATAGGTGCCGTCGGCAAAGAGGCCCAGAGAGAGGAGCCCCCACGCGCCGTTCACGCCGTGGACGGAGATGGCGCCGACCGGGTCGTCTATCTTGAGCGTGCGCTCCACAAAGAAGACGCTCCAGCAAAGCAGCACTCCCGCCACAAGCCCGATGATGACGGCGGAGACTGAGTTTACGAACGCGCAGGGGGCGGTAATGGCCACAAGCGCGGCCAGAAGCCCGTTGGCCATCATGGAGACATCGGGTTTCCCGTACTTGAACCACATGTAAAGCATCGCCGAGAACGCCCCTGCGGCTGAGGCGAGCATCGTGTTCACGGCGATTACGCCTATCCTCAAATCCCCTCCGGCAAGCGAGGAGCCGGCGTTGAACCCGAACCAGCCGAACGCAAGGATGAAGCAGCCTACAAGCGCCATCGGGATGTGGTGGCCAGGAATGGCGTTCGGCGTGCCGTCCTCATTGAACTTGCCAAGCCTCGGGCCAAGCACCATGGCGCCTGCAAGCGCGGCCACTCCGCCGGTCATGTGGACGACGGAAGAGCCAGCGAAATCCAGCGTGCCGTGCGCCAGCCCGAAGTTCTTCCCGAGCTGGGAGAGCCATCCGCCGCCCCATACCCAGTTGGCGTAAAGGGGATAAACGATGGCCGAGATGAAGAAGGAGTAGATGACAAACGACTTGAACGTCCAGCGCTCTGCCATTGCGCCCGTGGGGATGGTCGCCGTCGTGTCCATGAAGACCATCTGGAACAGGAAAAGCGTGAATATCACCGCGTCATAGGTGGTCCCGGAGAGAAAAAACCCCTTTGTGCCAAACAGGCCGAAATCCTTTCCAAACAGATGTATGGCAAACTCGTTGTTGAGCGTGCCCGCGCCGCCCAGACTGGCGACGCCGCCCACGCCCCCCATCTGGAGCGCAAACCCGCAGACCCAGTAGCCCAGCATCCCCAGCCCGTAGACCATGAAGTTCATCGCCATGGTATGGCTCGCGTTCTTTGCCCTCGTGAAGCCGGTCTCGGCCATCGCAAACCCGGCCTGCATGAACATGACCAGAAAGCCGGCCACGAGCGTCCATACTATGTTTATGGCAATCCTGTTATGGCCCACCACATCGGCCAGCTTGGCCGCCAGGGGCTCGCTTGCCGACATCTTCTTCATGTCATCGGCGGTCGGAGCCCCTGATGTGGCCCCTACCACGTCCGCCGCAGTGCCCGTATTGGCCCCTGAGGGGTCCGGCTTCACTTCGGGCGCAGGGGCTGGCGCCGGTGCGGGCGCGGCAGCAGACTGCTGCACCTGCTGCCCTGCCTCATCCGCAAGCGCGGGGAGCGCGGGCATGAGCAGCCCGGTTAGAAACATGAATACAAGAAAAACCCCTGAAAAAAACCTCTTCATCGTTTCCTCCTTAAAATAACTCTCTTCTTACCATGTATACATTACGCCAAGGGCAATAGTGTCCTGGCTCTTTGACCTGCCCGAATCGAAAGACTTTTCGTTGGACCAGTCATGCCTGTACTCGGGCCTGAGGAGAAGGTTTTTCGCAAGCGTGTACTGCCCTGTAACGGTTACCTCCTTCAGGTTCTGGGGCGTGCCCGTCCTTACGCCCTGGGGGTCCCTGAAAAGCTCTGCCCTTATGGTGCCGCTTATCCTTTCGGTAAAGACGTAGTTGACGTAGCCCGCTATCCCGTACCACTTGTCGTCTTCGCCTTTGCCCGCGAGATTCTTGTCCGTCGCGTAATCGGTGTTTACGACAAGCGTGAGGTCTTTTACCGGCTTCACCGTGCCCACCCAGTCGAAAAGGAACCTGTTGTCCGAATCGTTATGGTCCTGCTCCGGGCCGTACATCAGGTTGAAGACAAGGCTCGAATTGGCGCCCGGGGCGACTGTGGCGCTCAGTCCGTATGTCTTGCCGTTGTTGTTGTCGGAGGAGTTGTCCCAGCCGTTCACCACATAGGCATTGGCTGAAAGCATGCCGGAGAACGTGTAGGCCGCCATGAAGCCGGTGTGCGTGAAGGGGATGGCGTAATTGAAGAGGAACGAACGCGAGTAGTTATAGTCGTCCTTTGCCTCGATGACCTCCGCCCCGTGCATCGTGACGAACTTCCCGAAGCGGAGTTTCAAGCCCTTGCCCACCGGGGCCACGTAATCGATGTAGGCCTCTGTCAGGTCAAACGGCTCGTCCGCATCGCTTGCGCCAAGCCCTCTCGAATGGATGAACTTGGCGGTCTCGCCCATCGAGACCTTTACCTTGTAGCCCACCCCTCCCACGGGCGCGTCCCTGAGGAACTGTATCTCCGCCAGGTCCAGCGTAAAGCTGTTCGCCTTGTGGTCAAAGACCCTCAGCTCGTTCTCGCCGTCTTTGGGGTCCTTGAAGTTGTACGTGTATCCCCCCTGGAGATAAACGCTCAGGCCGAGCGCCTTTTTTATGTCCTCCGGGGAAACGGGCGACGGTTTTTGCGCGTCTTCCGCGTGCGCCGGCCGCGCCAGAAACACCTGCGGCATCGCCAGGGCCAGTATGAACGTCAGGACGAATCCGAAATGCAACAACCTGTTTTTCATTGCGCCTCCTTTTGGTAAATAAGCGGCCAACGGCCGGCCATAATTCAAAACGGAAATTCAGGATCAAAAGCTAGCAGATTACATTTCCTCTGTCATTACCACCTCTTTTCTTATCCTGATACCATATTTCTTTATCCGGTAGTTGAACATCCGCTCCGAGAGCCCAAGCGCCCTGGCAGCCCTCGACTTGACCCATTTGGCCGCATTGAGGGCGCTCAGTATCTCCTGCTTTTCCAGTTCTTCAACCTTCTCTTTAAGCATCATATCCGGCACCTCCTTGCCCTCTCCTTATTGGAAAAAGCGTGCCAGGCTGGAATCTATTGATTTAGAAAGGAAAAGTGTTTACAGCCGGTTTTCAAAAATGTAGACCTCTACATTTTTGGGATTTTTTACAAAACAGGTGGCAACGGTTATGGGAGAGTGTTCTTGCTCAGGAAAAGGGGAAAAAGCTTCTGCCTTTTGGGAAATCGAGGCCGAAGAGCCGGGCGACTGCCGCCCCGATGTCCATGAAGCCGTCTCTCATGCCGAGGTCCCTTCCGGGCTCGCCCCTGCGGTAAAAAAGCAGCGGCACAAGCTCCCGCGTGTGGTCGGTGCCCGGCATCGCCGGGTCGCAGCCGTGGTCCGCCGTGATGAAGAGGCTGTCATCATCTCCAAGGAGCGGCAGCATTTCCGCCAGGGCGGAATCGAACTCCTCAAGAGACCGGGCGTAGCCCGCCGGGTCTCTCCTGTGGCCGTACAGGGTGTCGAAATCGTTCAGGTTGGCAAAGATGAAGGCGTCTTCCTTTCCGCTCAAGTAGGACTTAAGTTTTTCCGCGCCCTCAAGGTTATTGCCGAACTTCACCTTCTCCCTGAAGCCGCGCATGGAGAACATCTCGCCCACCTTGCCGGCCGATATCACGGGTATGCCTTTTCCGGCAAGCGCGTCCACCGCCGTCTCTCCGGGGGGCTCAAGGGCGAAGTCCCTCCGCTTTTCGGATATCCGCGAAAACTGTCCGTTCATGCCTTTGAAAGGGCGGGCTATCACGCGGCAGACATTATTTGGATGGACTAGCATCTCCCTGGCCGCGGCGCACATCGAATAAAGCTCTTCCACGGCAATAACGTCCACGTGCGCGGCTATCTGGAAGACGCTGTCCGCCGAGGTGTAGACGATGGGGGAGCCGGTCTCCAGGTGCTTTCCACCAAGCTCCTTTATTATCTCCGTCCCGGAGGCGGGCCTGTTGCCAAGCACCTTTCTGCCTATGCGGGCCTCGAAGGCGGATATCACCTCAGGCGGGAACCCGTGCGGATACGTTGGGAAAGGCCGTCCGTTGACAACGCCCATCATCTCCCAATGGCCCGTGATGGTGTCCTTGCCGGCGGAAAGCTCGCGCATCCTCCCCCAGGAGGCGAGCGGGGCCGGGTTCCTCTCCACCCCTTTTATCTCCTCTATATTGCCGAGCCCAAGCCTTTGGAGAGTGGGCAGGCGCAGTCCGCCAACGGCCCTGGCGACATGGCCAAGCGTATCGGAGCCCGCATCGCCGTAAGCGGCTGAGTCCGGGGCCTCTCCCGCCCCGACGCCGTCAAGCACAATCAGCACCGCCTTCAATGCGCCCCCGCCAGGAGCCCTTCCAGGCCCATGCGTATCATCATCACGGCTATCGCCGCAAGCATCAGGAGCATCAGTTTGGAAAGCACGAGCACGCTCTTGCCGAAGACCTTCACAACGGCCTCGGCCTTGTTGAACGAAAGCCACACGAAGGCCAGGTTGGCAATGAGGCTTATGATCGTATAGACCGCCCCGTAATGGTCGACAAGGACGATGAGCGTGGTGAGCACGGCGGGGCCGACTATGAGCGGCACGCCGATGGGCACGATGCCGAAATTCCCGGAGGGCCTCCTACGCTCGGATTCGCCGAGCATGTCCCGCACGGAGACAACCAGGAGCACAAGGCCGCCCGCTATCTTGAAATCGTTCGTCGTTATGCCAAGTATCCTGAACACGGCCTCGCCAACAGCTATGAACCCCAGGCTGACAAAAAGGCCCGTGAGGACGGAATCCCTGATTATGCCTTTTACCGCCTTCCGGTCCATCCCTTCGGTGAGCGATATGAAAATCCCCAGCGCGGCAAAAACATCCATCGCCACAAAGAGCGGGATAAACGTATTAAGGAGCGAGTTGAAGAGGCTCACCGGGGGAAAAACCCCCTCTGCCTGAGGGCTTCGAGGACCGCCTTCACCCTGTCCTCCAGGACAATCAAATCGCGCCGGACTACGACGAACGGCGAGCGGAGCCGCTCGTCATTGCAGAGCCCTATAACGAGCGTGTTCAGGTGTTCGAGATACGCCCCGTTCAACGCGGCCTTGCCCTCCTCGTACACAAGCGGTATGCCCGGCTGAATCACGACGATCAGGCCGAAAAACCTGTTTGCCGCCTCAAGGCAGCGGGAGATGTATACCTCAAGTTTACCGTAACCGGCGGGCGTTTGCCCCTGTATGTCGGCAAGCGTGTAGGCGATCATGTCTACCGGGGTCCTGTCCGTTATGAAAAGATTTTTTCCCGCCCCGGCGCCCTCCCATATACGGACCGCGGAGTCGAGCACCTTGTGCTGGATGCCGATGCGGGTCTCGAAGTCCATCGGGCTTGCGGGGTCAAGGCCGGCGGATTTAAATACCTCCGTCGTGCTGGTCTTTACGAACGGGATGCCCGTTCTCTCAGACAGCGCAAGGGCAAGCGTCGTCTTTCCCGTGCGGTGGCTTCCGCAGAGCCCTATCGCGCGAGCAGGCATCTCAGGCCAAGAGTTCCTTGAGGCTTACAAGGAGTTCGAAAACGGCAACGGCCTCCTTCTTTGAAAGCGAACCCGTGCCGCACGAGGGCGTTAGGAGTATCCTTTCCCTGAGCAGGGATTCGGGCACCGGCTGCGAGAGCTTTTCCATCCGGCGCAGGAAGACGTCGCGGAGGGACCCGGGCGTCTCGCTGTTCACGGCCTCGGTTGTGGGCACTATCCCCCAGGCCAGCATGCCTCCCTTTTCAAGGAAAGCCTTCAGTTCGGACGGGAATATGGCCAGTGTCTCGCCATAGTCGTAGGCGTCGAAGTTAAGTATGTCCACGCCCGAGTCCATCAGCAGGGGCCACTCGGCCCGGCCGCAGCAGTGGATTCCAGCTATCGCCCCGGCGGACTTTACCGCCTGCACCGTCTCCCTGAGCAGCCTCAGAGATTCCTCCCTCTGCACCGTTATGTAGACAGTCGAGCCAAGGGCCGAGGCTATCGGCTCATCAATAAAGATAATGACTTCCCGCGCCCTTGTCTTCAGGACGTCGACCTGCCAGCGGACCTTGGCCTTGAGGCCCATCAGATAGACCTCGCGGAGTTCCTCGTCGTAATAGACCGGCCTGCCCCTGGAGTCGTTCAGCCCGAGGGTGAACGTAAGCGGCCCTGTGACATGGCCCTTGAGGTAGTCGAACCGCCTGCCTTTCGTGAGCGCGAGAAACGCGTGGAGCCCCTCGGCATAGCCCTGCGAGATGGCTATCCTGGTGCCCTCGGTGTAGGACTCGTAAAACCTCTCCAGTTCGTCGCTGCCGCTCCTGTTCACCCAGACGTTTTTTTTCTCGTCGTCGACCCTTATGAAAGGCAGGCCCTCGGAATACTGTGGGATCATCTGCTCCCTGAAGGAGATGCGCGGCAGCTGCGGCCAGAATGGTATGTCGAACGTGCCGAGCACAAGCTCGACCGCCTCTTCGGCGCTCTCGTGCGGAAGGCTGCCTATGCCCGTCGTAAGGTATGGATAAAGCATTGGAAATGATAACCCATCCCGTCTGGTTGTTTCAAATAGAAGGTTTTTTTTCAGGGAAAAACCTTCGCGCCATGAGCTTCCTTAGTTCTTCGGCGAAAAACAGGAGGAGCGCAAAGGGCGCAAGCACCAGCCACACGTCCCAACCCAGGGGAGCGGTCGAGAACACGCCGTTTCCAAAAGGCGTGTAGATTATGAACAGCAGGAGCAGTATCTCGAACGCTACCCCGGGAAATATCAGCCAGTTTGAGAAAAAGCCTATGCGGAAGACGGACTCCCTGAATGAGCGGCACTGGAACACGTTTGCCGCCTGGGCGACGGCGATACCCGCAAGGCATGCGGTGGTCGCCCGGATGTAGACAGGGTCGGATGCCGCCAGTTGCTCCCCCCATTTCCAGCCGGAGCTGTAAAGGACGTGGAAAAACCCGCTGAAACCGGAAGCGGACTCTATCATCGCAAGGAAGAAAAACACCCTTGCGACCACCGGCAAGTCCAGAAGCCTTTTGCCCTCCGCCCTCGGGGGCGTCCTGCTCACCTCCGGCGTCGGCCTCTCGGCCCCCAGCGCAAGCGCGGGCAGCATGTCGGTGCCAAGGTCGATGGCAAGTATCTGGATTATGGTAAGGGCAAGCGGCAGCTTGAAGACTATGAAAAAGATATAGGGCATGACCTCCGCCACGTTGGAAGTGAACACATAGCTTATGAACTTCCTTATGTTCTCGTAAACCGCCTTGCCCTCCTCTATCGCGTCCACAATGCTCACGAAGTTGTCGTCTATCAGGACCATGTCCGCGGCCTCCTTTGCCACGTCGGTGCCGGAGCCCATCGCTACGCCCATGTCCGCCCGTTTGAGGGCGGGGGCGTCGTTCACCCCGTCTCCGGTCATGGCCACCCTGTCGCCGCTGTCCTTGAGTATATTGACGACCCTCAGCTTGTGCTCCGGCGTCATCCTTGAGAGTATGACCGCCCTGCCGGAGAGCACCGGGCGCAGGGCCTCGTCGGACATGTCCCTGAAGTCCGCATCGTCCAGTACGGGGATGCCCTCCTTTCCGGAAAAAAGGCCGACCTGTTTTGCCACGGCAACAGCGGTCCTCGCGCTGTCGCCGGTCATCATCACAATCCTTACGCCGGACTCCCCGCACTTTCCTATCGCCTCTTTCACGCCGGGCCTCGGCGGATCTTCTATGCCCATGAAGCCGGCCAGCGTCATATCTCTTTCGGCCTCCTGCCGCGTCCGGGCCTCTTCCGGCGGCTTCAGTTCGCGGAACGCGAACGCCAGCACGCGCAGCCCCTCGTCCATGAGGGAATTGCAGACCGGCACGGCCTCCTCCAGCGGACGGGGGGTGGACGGGTCTGCCGCGGAGCACTTGCGGCAGATGGAAAAGATGCTCTCGGGCGCTCCCTTTGAGAGGACGTATGTCCTGCCTCCCACGCTGCACACGGTGCTCATCCGCTTTATTTCGGGCCCGAAGGGGAACTCCGCAAGCCTCACGCTTCCGGGCACGGCGGCGGACCTCACCGCCTCGTTGTATATGGCCGTTTCGGTGGGCTCGCCTTCCGGCCTGCCCTCTATTATCTCCACGTTGCTGCACAGCAGGGCGATTTCGTACAGCGATGGTTTTATGCCAAGCGCAAGCTCAACCGTTTTCCTCACGGACATCCTGTTTTCGGTGAGCGTGCCGGTTTTGTCGGTGCATATCACCGTGACGGAGCCAAGCGTTTCAACGGAGGTGAGCGTCTTCATCAGGGCCTTTTTCCTGGCCATCCTCTGGCTTGCCATGGCAAGAGAAAGCGTAACGGTAGGCAGCAGCCCCTCAGGCACAAGCGCCACTATTACGCCAATGCCAAAGATGAAGTTGTCCCAGAAGGGGACGCCGATGAAATAGCCAATGGTGAAAAAGACCGCGCCGATGCCCATCGCGAGCGCGGCAATGATGTGGGTGAGCCTGTTTATCTCCCTCTGGAGGGGGGTCTCCCCGGCCTGGACAGTCCCGGTCAGGCGGGCTATCCTGCCGAATTCGGTCCTTAGCCCCGTTGCGAATACCACCGCCTTGCCGGAGCCGTTCAAGACCGTTGCCCCCGCAAAGGCGATGTTGGGACTCCTGACAAGCTCGCCCGGAAAGGGCAGGGCCGTGCCCGCCACGGGCTCCGACTCGCCGGTGAGCGGGGCGTTGTTGAACCTGATTTCGCGGGCCTCGATAAGCCTCGCGTCCGCCGGGACCTTGTCGCCCGCCTTGAGCAGCACGACATCCCCCACCGCTATTGCGCTTGCGGCCGCTTCCTTTTCCACCCCGCCCCTGAGCACCCACACATTGAAGGGCAGGAGCTTCCTCATCTCTTCCATGGCCTTTTCGGCCCGGTACTCCTGGGCGAAGGCGAAAACGGCGTTTATGAAGATGACGGCGATTATGGCCAGCGCCAGCTGGAGCATGCCCTGGCCGGGGTTCAGGTATTCCGAGACGAAGGACAGCAGGGCGGCCACCCAGAGCAGCACTGCGAGGAAATGGGTGAACTGCCGGAGGAATTTCCATATCAGCGGCTCGCCCGCTATCAGCCCGATTTCGTTGGGGCCGGAGTCCCGCAGCCTCCTTTGGGCCTCATCCGGGCCCAGGCCATCTTCGGAGCTGACCAGCGAATTCAGGGCCTCCTGCGTGCTCAGGGCGTTAATGCTCATGCCTGGCAGTGAGGACAATCAGGTTGCAGGGGGTTTTCCTCATGGCCTCCTCCACGGGGTTCCCCCTGATGAGGGAACTGAGCAGGCTCCTTTCGCTGGCGCCCATTATAATGAGCCCGTAGCGCCTGGCCGCGGCCTCCATTGTGAGGCCCTCCCCCGCGGGCCCGGCCCGCAGCCTCTGCTCGTGCTTTACCTTGTAAATCTCAAGCTGCTCTATGAAATTGAGCACCATGGGGGGGAGTTCCACCTCCTGCTCTATCGGCCTTACTCCGGCATCCCTCGGGAAAATTCCCGAAACGGCTTTTTTCTTTTCCGCGGCATGAAACAGGTACACGCGTGAATCGAACGCGCGCGCCATCATGGCAACAAAATAGGACATCTCGGTGACGCGGCCCATCCTTTCCTTCAGCGGGACCAGTATCTCCCTGGGCTGGCCCCTTCCCATATGGACAACGCGCACCAGGGCCACCGAGCAGGGCAGCCCTATGGAAAGCGAGCGGGCCACCGTGCCAGCATAGAACCGCCTTTCCACATCCTTTCTCCTGGTTGCGGCAAATACCAGGCCGATCCCCTCTCTTTGGACAAGCCGGACGATCCCGGCAACCACATCGCCGGAGCCCGTTACCCCCTCCGCGGTCACGCCTTCCGATCTTGCACAACGCAGGAGCCTGTCCACCGCGTCCAGTGAAAGGGCCCTGACCTCCTCCGCAGCCTCATGGGGCGTTATGTGGCAGAGGAAAAGCCTGCTTCCCGTCACCTTTGAAAGGTTTATCGCGTATCTTGCCGAGACCTCGGAATTTATGTGCTCGTTGACTGCGGCAAGGATTTTCCCGTACATAGAATCAGGATATCACAGGGAGAAAAGGGCATCAAAGGCCGGCAATCTTTTATTGCCGATGGCAGGGCGCAATAAAAAAGGCCCCTTCTTTCGAAGGGGCCCTCCATGATTATTTTTGAATAAAAATTATTTGGCGACGTGCCTTTCGGCTATCTGTATCCTCGATGTGGCCCTCTCAAGCGCAGACTCGGCCCTGGCGAAATCCACATTCTCCTGCTTTTTGAGGCGTTCCTCGGCCCTCTGCCTGGCCGCAAGCGCCCTTTCCAGACTGATGTCCTCCGCGCGTTCGGCGCTGTCGGCCATGATCAGGACTTTGTCCGGGCCGGCCTCCGCATACCCGCTGTTCACGAAGAAGTACTGCTGCTTGCCGCCCGTCTTCGCAACGAGGATGCCTATCTTCAGCGTCGCCATCAGCGGCGCATGCCCGGGCAGGACCCCGAACTCGCCCTCCGTGCCGGCAACCGTGACCTCGTCGGCCTCCCCGCTGAATACGAGGCCGTGTGGGGTGACTATCTCAAGCTTGAGCGAGTCCATTAACCCTGCCTCTTCCAGCCGAGTTTTTCAGCGTTCTCCTCGACTTCCTCTATGCCGCCAGCCATGTAGAAGGCCTGCTCCGGTATATCGTCGTACTTGCCTTCGGCTATCGCCTTGAAGCCCTTTATGGTATCGGCCAGCTTGACGTACTTGCCGGGCCTGCCGGTGAACACCTCGGCAACATGGAAGGGCTGGGACAGGAACCTCTGTATCTTCCTTGCCCTGGCGACGACGAGCTTATCGTCCTCCGAAAGCTCCTCCAGGCCCAGGATGGCGATGATGTCCTGAAGCTCCTTGTACCTCTGAAGGACAATCTGCACCTGCCTGGCGACGCTGTAATGCTCTTCGCCGACGACCTTCGGGTTGAGGATCCTCGACGTGGAGTCGAGCGGGTCAACGGCGGGATATATGCCAAGCTCGGCGATCTGCCTCGAAAGGACGACGGTGCCGTCCAGGTGAGTGAACGCCGTGGCGACGGCCGGGTCTGTAAGGTCGTCGGCAGGCACGTAAATGGCCTGCATCGAGGTGATGGCGCCTTTCTTGGTGGTCGAGATGCGCTCCTGAAGGGAGCCCATGTCCGTTGCGAGGTTCGGCTGGTATCCGACGGCGGAGGGCATCCTTCCCAGAAGGGCCGACACCTCGGCTCCGGCCAGCGTGAACCTGAATATGTTGTCTATGAAGATAAGGACGTCCTGGCCCTCGTCGCGGAAGTACTCTGCCGCGGTGAGCGCGGAAAGCCCGACCCTGAGCCTTGCGCCCGGGGGTTCGTTCATCTGTCCGTATATGAGGGCGACTTTGTCAAGGACGCCCGAGTGCTTCATCTCAAGGTAGAGGTCGTTGCCCTCCCTCGTCCTCTCGCCGACGCCCGCGAAGACCGAGACGCCGCCGTGCTTCATGGCGATGTTGTGGATCATCTCCATGATGACGACGGTCTTGCCGACGCCCGCGCCGCCGAACATGCCCATCTTGCCGCCCTTGACGAAGGGGACGAGAAGGTCGAAGACCTTGACGCCGGTCTCGAAGACCTGCTCGCTGGGCTCCTGCTCTTCGAATGACGGAGCATCCCTGTGGATAGGCCAGGTGGTCTCGGCCTTTACGGGGCCGAGCTTGTCAACCGGGTCCCCGACGACGTTGAGTATCCTGCCCAGTATGCCCTTGCCCACCGGGATGGAAATGGCCTTGCCCGTATCGACGGCCTTCATGCCGCGCACAAGGCCGTCCGTAACGCCCATCGCGATGGCCCTTACCTTGTTTTCACCCAGATGAGAGGCAACCTCGAGGGTCAGATTGATTTCGGGGATGCCCTTGCCGGCATCGCCTGCCTGCTCTATCTTAATGGCGTTCAGTATTTCAGGAAGCTTTTCGTCAAACTCCAGGTCCACGACGGCGCCGATGACCTGGCTAACTCTTCCCTCATTCAGTTGACTCATCTCTTTTCTACCTCCGGTTTATTCGAATCTCTTTATTCCTACTTAAGGGCCTCGACACCGCCAACGATATCCATGAGCTCCTTGGTGATGGTGGCCTGCCTGACCTTGTTGGCCACAAGCGTGAGCCTCTGGATCATCTCGTCGGCGTTCTTGGAGGCGTTCTCCATGGCGGTCATCCTGGCGGCCTCCTCCGAGGTCTGCGACTCCAGGAGCGCCCTGAAGACCTCTATCTCTATGGCCTTCGGGATGAGCTGACCGTATATCTGCTTCGCGGAGGGCTCATATATGAAGTCCACCGCGTCGGCGGAAGGCCCGGTCTTGCCCTCGCCGCCGGAAAGGGGCAGGAGCTTTTTCACCTGCACCTTCTGAATGACGACGTTCACGAACTCGTTGTACACGAGGTGCACCTCGTCGAGGGTCTCGTTCCTGAAGTTCTCGATGAGATCGCCGGCAATCTCCCTGGCCTTGAGGTAGTCTATCTTGCCGGAGATACCCGCCCACCTGGAGCGCATCTGGACATCCCTGCGCCTGAAGTAATCTATGGCCTTCCTGCCCACCGCGCTTACGCTGACATCAAACCCCTGAGACTTGAGGTCCGATATGAACGCTGCCGCCGCCTTCATTATATTTGTGTTGAAGGCGCCGCACAGGCCCCTGT
Source organism: Nitrospirota bacterium (assembly GCA_021789215.1). GTDB lineage: Bacteria > Nitrospirota > Thermodesulfovibrionia > Thermodesulfovibrionales > JdFR-88 > JAJYJS01. Next base: position 39,460 of record JAJYJS010000006.1, read on the forward strand.
CGCTGGTGAGCACGAGCACGCCGACGGTCTTCCGGGGCCTCACCGCCAGCAGCGGGTTAAGCTCCATGTCCCCCATCGCGCCCAGGTTTTCTATTACGCCGTACATCTTGTCGGCGTAGGGCCTCAGCTCCAGCATCCGCCCCTGGGCCCGGCGCAGCTTCGCGGCGGCGACCATCTTCATCGCCTTGGTGATCTGGCGCGTGTTCCTGACTGCCTTGATCCTTCTTCTTATGTCTCTTAGCGTTGCCATCTTTAAGCCGCGAAGCCCTTCTTGAAGTCCTCAACGGCGGCAATGAGCTTCTGTTTTGTCCCTTCTTCTATGGTCTTCTTTTCCTTTATGTCGTTCTTGATGTCCGCCTTGTTCTGCCTCATGTAAGTGAGGAACTCGTTCTCGAACTTCCTTATCGCCTCGACCGGCAGGTCGTCGAGATAGCCCTGGGTGCCGGCAAAGAGCACCATGACCTGGTCCTCGAACGGAAGCGGTATGTACTGCCCCTGCTTGAGGAGTTCGACCATCCTCTTGCCGCGCTCTATCTGGGCCAGGGTGGCCTTGTCCAGGTCGGAGCCGAACTGGGCGAACGCCGCAAGCTCCCTGAACTGCGCGAGGTCGAGCCTCAGCGTGCCTGCCACCTGCTTCATGGCCTTCGTCTGCGCCGCGCCGCCCACTCGGCTGACCGAGAGGCCGACGTTGACGGCGGGCCTGACGCCCGCGTAGAAAAGCTCGGGCTCCAGGTATATCTGGCCGTCGGTTATCGAAATGACGTTTGTCGGGATGTAGCCCGAAACGTCTCCGGCCTGGGTCTCGATTATCGGCAGGGCCGTAAGAGAGCCGCCTCCAAGCTCCGCGGAGACCTTCGCCGCCCTTTCAAGAAGCCTCGAGTGCAGGTAGAAAACGTCGCCCGGATAAGCCTCGCGGCCGGGCGGACGCCTGAGCAGCAGGGAGAGCTGCCTGTACGCGGCGGCCTGCTTGCTCAGATCATCGTATACTATGAGGGCGTGCCTCCCGTTGTCCCTGAAATACTCTCCTATGGCGCAGCCCGTATAGGGCGCTATGAACTGGAGCGGCGCGGGCTCGCTGGCCGACGAGGAGACGATGATCGTGTGCTCCATCGCGCCGTTTTCCTCCAGAATCTGCTGGGTCCTGGCGACGTTGGCCCTTTTCAGGCCGCATGCGACATATATGCAGATGACGTCCCCGCCCTTCTGGTTTATTATCGCGTCTATGCCGATGGCGGTCTTTCCGGTCTGGCGGTCGCCGATTATCAGCTCCCTCTGGCCCCTGCCTATCGGTATCATGGAATCTATCGCCTTGAGGCCCGTCTGGAGCGGCTGCGTGACCGGCTGCCTCTCGACTATGCCGGGGGCAACGACGTCCACCATCCTTGTCAAATCCGTGTTTATCGGGCCCTTGCCGTCGATGGGCTGCCCGATGGCGTTCACGACCCTGCCGATGAGGGCGTCGCCGACGGGGGTCGACATGATGCGGCCCGTCCTCTTGACGACGTCGCCTTCCTTGACGAGCGAGTCCTCGCCGAACAGAACGGCCCCGACGGCGCCGTCCTCAAGGTTGAGCGCCATGCCGTAAATATTGTTCGGGAACTCCAGCAGCTCGGACGCCATGCACTTGTCCAGGCCGTAAACCTTGGCGATTCCGTCGCCGATTGAGACAACCGTCCCGACCTCGCTCACGTCCACGCGCTTCTCGAAATCGGTTATCTGCTTTTTCAGGTATTGACTTATTTCCTCAACCTTGATCTCCATAGAATCACCCCTTTATAAGCTCTTCTTTTAAAAGCCTTAGCTGGCCCCTGACACTCCCATCGAACATCATGCTGCCGACCTTGACCAGGACCCCGCCCAGCACTGAGGGGTCCTTCACGTACTTTATGTCAACATCCTTGCCCGTAATCCTCCCGAGCGCCGCCTTGAGCCTCTCAAGCATGCCCTTGTCCAGCTCCACGGGCGCGGCCACGACGGCCTCCGCCTTCCTGTGGCGCTCAAGATAAAGGGCCACCGCCGCGGACATTATCTCGTCGAGGCCGTCCATCGCATCGGCGTCTATGAGGTAATTGAGGAACTTGAGAACCGGGCCGGACAGCTTCACCTTGCCGTCAAGGTGTCCGAGGGCGGCCTTCTTTTCCTCTGCGGTAAACTGCGGCCCGGCGAAAAAGCCCCTGATCTCCCTGTTCGACTCCACAAGGGCCCTCACCGCCCCGAACTGCTCCAGGGCCTCAAAGCCGTGGTTGGCGCCTGCGTGATTAAGGAACATCTTCGCGTATTTTTTGTACTGATGCTTCTTTTTCAACTTTTTCCCTCTAGTTTGGCTATGGATTCCTCGAGGAGCTTTTTCTGCTCTTCCGGGGTCATCTTGGCGGCAAGCTTCTTCTCGGCGAGCGCAACGGCAAGCTCGGCCGCCTCTTTCTTTATCGCGTCCCTGGCTTTCTTGAGCTCGACCTCTATGTTGGCCTGGGCGTGCTCCCTTATCTTCTCGCTCATGCGCTCGGCCTCTTTTATGAGGGCGGCCTTCTCCCCCTCGCCCGACGCCTTCGCCGAGTTGATTATGGACTCTATCTCCTTGTCCTTGAGTTTCAGCCTCTCCTCAACGTCCCTGAGGGCCTGTTCCGCTATCTCTTTCGCCTTGCGGGCCTCATCGAGGCTCTTCTGTATTCCCTCCGTGCGGGCCTTGAGGTAGGAGCTCAGGGGCTTGCGCAGGAAGACCACAAGTATTACCACGAGAATGGCGAAATTGACTATCTTCCAGAGCCATTCCTTCCACTCGCCGCCGGCTTCCGGAGCGGCCTCCGCGGCATACGCGCACGCCGTCATGCCCATTACCAGAGAAAACGCGACCAGGTTTAAAAGTTTTTTGTTTTTCATGTCCTTACCAGTTTCTCCAGGATGCTGTCGGAGAATTTCTCCACCTCGGCCCTGAGCGCGCCGCGCGCCTTTTCGGTCTCCACCCTGAGTTCTTCCTTTATCTTTTCGGAAAGCTTCATGGCGTCCTCATTGGCCTTCGTAAGGGACTCCTTCTGGACGGCGAGCCCCTCGCCCCTGAGGGCGTCGAATGCCTGCTTCGCCTGAGACCTCGCATGCTCAAGGTCCCTCTTCATTATCGCCATCGCCTCTTCCTTGCGGGCCTGCATCTGCCTGGATTTCTCCATGGCCTCGTCTATGGTGCTCTTCCTCTGGCCGAAAACCTTCAGCATCGGCTTGAACAGGATTATATTCAAAATCCAGACGAGGACAAGGAAATTCACAAGGAGAACAAAAAACCATTTAGCGGTGAACTGTAGCATTCATGCCTCCTATTTTTAAACGGGAAAACAGGATGAGACTATCACATAAGAAAAATGCTTGTCAAGGAACATATAAATAAATAAAAATTATAAATAACCTGCGAATCAGATTTAGATATGGGAGCATAAAAATGTTTGATAATGAAATGAAAAGACTGGCCGAAGCGGGGCTTCTGAGGACACCGGCCGACAGGCATTCCCGGCAGGGGGCGGAGGTTTTTTTAAACAAAAAACCTTTTATAAATTTCGCCTCTAACGATTACCTGGGGCTTTCGGGCGACGAAGAGTTGATACAGGCGGCCGTGAGGGCGGCCAGGGATTACGGGGCGGGTGCCGGGGCGGCGAGGCTTCTGGCCGGGGGGACCCGGCTGCATGCCCTGCTGGAGGAGAAAACGGCCCGTTTTACGGGCAGGCGGAAGGCCCTGCTCTTCAACTCCGGCTATCACGCGAACCTGGGGGCCATACCCGCCCTCGCAACGGAAGGCGGCGCCATTTTCAGCGACGAGCTGAACCACGCAAGCATAATCGACGGTTGCAGGCTCTCCCGGGCCGAAGTCCATGTTTACAGGCACAGGGACATGGGGCACCTTGGCAGTCTGCTTGAGGGCTCGAAGGCAAAAGGGAAAAAACTCGTGATAACCGAGTCCGTCTTCAGCATGGACGGGGACCTTGCGCCCCTAAGGGACATCTGCGCGCTCGCCGGGGAGCACGGGGCGATGCTTTACGTGGACGAGGCCCATGCCATGGGCGTGTTCGGAAAGGAGGGGCGGGGCGGGCTCAGCCATTCCGGGCTTGATGCGGCCGGGGAAGAAAAATGCCCCGTATTGCAGATGGGGACGTTTTCCAAGGCGTTTGGCTCCTACGGGGCATTTATCGCGGGCAGCGGGGAAATAATCTCCTGGCTGCAAAACTCCGCGCGCACTTTCATCTTCTCCACCGCCCTTCCTCCGGCTGTGGCAGGGGCGTCGCTTGCCGCGCTCGAAATAATCGAAAGCGGGCGGGCCCCCATAAAAAAACTCTGGGAAAACAGGAGGATGCTTTTCGAGGGGATAAAGGCAATACCGGGCCTTGAGACCGGGCCGACGGAATCCCCGATAATACCCGTGCTGGCTGATTCGGTTGAGGAGGCCACGGGCCTTTCCCTCGCGCTTTCCGGAAAGGGCATATACGCCCCCGCCATCAGGCCGCCCGCCGTAAAAAGGCCGAGGCTCCGGCTTACCGTTACGGCCTCCCACACGCCCCGGGACATATCCCGCCTTTTGGATGCTTTAAACGCAGCCAAAATTCTATAATAAAATTATGAACATCGAGGTAAAGAGCGTTGAAGACCTCCTCCAGAAGGTGCGCTCCTATAATCCGGGAGCGGACCTGGAGTTCATCAGGAGGGCCTATTTCTTCTCCTTCGAGGCCCACGGGGAGCAGAAAAGGCACGAGGGCTCCCCGTATATAGAGCACCCGCTCGCGGTGGCCTCCATCCTGGCCGACATGAAGATGGACACAGTGAGCATAGCGGCGGGGCTCCTGCACGACACCATCGAGGACACCCCGACGATAAAGGAGGACATCCAGAAGCGCTTCGGGTACGAGCTTGCGTTCCTTGTGGACTCGGTGACCAAGCTGGGGAAGATACAGTTCCAGTCCAAGGAGGAGGCGCAGGCGGAGAACTTCCGCAGGATGCTCCTGTCCATGGCCGAGGACATACGGGTGATAATGGTGAAGTTCGCCGACAGGCTGCACAACATGCGCACCCTCCAGTACCTGCCCCAGCACAAGAGGCTCCGCATCGCGCAGGAGACGCTCGAGATATACGCCCCTCTGGCCAACCGCCTTGGTATCGGATGGCTGAGGATAGAACTCGAGGACCTGAGCTTCAAGTACCTCCTTCCAAAGCTCTACGATGAGCTTGCGGCAAAGGTCGCCTCCCGCAAGGAGGAGCAGGAAGGCTACATCAGCAACATCATAGAGATGGTGAAAAAGAAGCTGGCCGAGGAGGGGCTTGAGGGCAGCGTAAAAGGCAGGATAAAGCACTACTACGGCATATACCAGAAGATGCAGAGGCAGGGGATTCCGTTCGACCAGATATACGACGTCCTCGGCATCAGGATAATAACCGGCACCAAGGCAAGCTGCTACGCCATACTGGGGCTCATCCATTCCCTCTGGAAGCCGATACCGGGGAAGTTCAAGGACTATATCGGGGTGCCCAAGTCCAACATGTACCAGTCCCTGCACACCACGGTCATCGGACCGGAGGGAAAGCGGGTGGAGTTCCAGATAAGGACCGAGGAGATGAACCAGGTTGCCGAGGAGGGCATCGCGGCACACTGGCGGTACAAGGAAAAGGGCCATATCAACCCCAGGGACGACCGCTACATCTCCTGGCTGAGGAATTTTATCGCCGAGCTTCAGGACGTGCGCCAGACGCCCAGGGAATTCATGGACGCGGTGAAGTCCGAGGTCGTCCCGGACACCATATACGTCTTCACGCCCAAGGGCGAGATAAAGGAACTGCCCATAGGCGCCACGCCCGTGGACTTTGCCTACAGCATACACACGCAGGTGGGCAACAGGTGCGTGGGGGCAAAGGTGAACGGCCGGATGGCGCCGCTCCGTTACAGGCTCAACAACGGGGACACCGTCGAGGTGATGACCCAGCAGAACCACACGCCAAGCCGCGACTGGCTTGGCTTTGTCGCCACCTCCAGGGCGAAGTCCAGGATAAGGCAGTGGATAAAGGCCGAGGAGCGCAAGGAGTCCGTGGAGCTTGGGACGAGGCTCCTGGAATCGGAGCTTAAAAAGCGGGGGATCCCCGTCTCCGCGCTCAAGGGAGACGGCATCGGGCAGGCGTCGGAGGCGTTCAATTTCCAGAGCGTTGACGACATGCTCGTCGCGATAGGCTACGGGAAGATGTCCGCGCAGCAGGTGGCAAACAGGATAGCACCGGAATCCGCCCTCCCCGAGGCCCCGCCGCCCGTAAAGCACAAGGAGACCAGGGAGGCGGAGGAGGAGAAGGGCATAACCATCACGGGCATGAGCAACATCCTCTACCACATATCCAGGTGCTGCTACCCGATACCCGGGGACAACCTCGTGGGCTTCATAACGAGGGGCAAGGGCGTGAGCATCCACAGGAGGAGCTGCCCCAACCTGCCAAAGCTCGCGGTGGACGAGGACAGGCTGATATCCGTGCAGTGGAAGCCCAACGAGGGCGCGATGAACCACGCGAAGATCGTGGTGGACACGGTGGACAAGCCCGGCATCGTGGCGAACCTCTCATCGGCCATCTCCTCGATGAACATAAACATACATCACATGGAGGCCATAACGAGCCAGCTCCAGAAGGCCCGCATATCGTTTGTCCTGGAAGTGAAGGACCGCTCCCAACTCAACGTCGTGACCCACAAGCTCATGCAGGTGGAAGGCGTCACCAGCGTGAGGCGCTAGGCATACCGGCTTTCGCCGGTATGACGGACTTTCAGCAAAATTGGCGATTTTAAGATAGGTCCTTATATCCCTAGCTGCAAGGGACAGGGCTTGCTCCGCCCTTTCCCCTCACAAAATTTTTGCTTCGCTTCGCGATATCATTGCTCCGCTCTCAATGACAGTTCAAAACAGTTTTTCCCCTGGCGCCCCCTTCCCCCTGGGGGGCGGACACGGTTGCAATGTCTTATGTCACATAGACCGCTTCACGCCTCCCCGTTTATCCTCAGAGCATGATGAACACCAGGTTCAGCATATGGTCGTCAAAGAGGATAATGCGGCGCCTCCGGTGCACGGTGGAAAAGTCCTTCCGGTGCATACCCCTTGAGGACGACGAGATATGCGCCCGCTGTTTCGGGGCCGATGGAGGCGGCGCGGCCGCGGTGGAAAAGGAAAAGGGAAGACGGGGCCCAAAAGGGAATTTTTTTTCAAACCAAAAAAGGAGGGTTTTCTGAAAATGGTCTATGCAGGGCTGGCAGCGGCGTGTCTCATCGGTTTCGTGGCAGGCGTACTGGTCGAGCGCAGGAACAGGGCGCATATGGAGTCCGCCATCGGGGACATCAAACAGGGCGTCCGGAAGCTTGGCGGCGGCAGCGGCAAATAAGGGAGGAGGGATCAGGAAAAATGGTTTTTCCGCTTGAGGCAGTCACGACGATTGGGGGGCTTATACTCCCGCCGGTATTCGACATCATAAAGAAAGCCTTCATAAAGAAGGGGGACGGCACGGCTGAGGCCACGCTCAACTGCCTGGCCGAGACGAAGCCCGATGCGCTTCCGGGCTACGTGGAGGCAAACGCGAAGCTGATGCAGGCCCGCACGGAGTGGTTCAACCGGGACGTGATAGGGCAGGCAAGCAGGTGGGTGGTCGACCTGAGGGCCGCGATACGGCCCGTGACGGTCTGCATGAGCATGTGCTTCCTGGGGATGGACGCCGGGAAGGCGCTCGCCATGGACCCCTCGACCAGGGCGGCGCTGCTTTTCATGGTGGCAAGCTGGTTTGGCGGAAGGCTCAAATGACGCCCGAATTCATAAAGACCTTCGTGAACGCGGGGGTCGGGGCCGCGATGGCCTTCGTGATACTGGTGGGGCTTTACAGGATAGCGGGCAGGCTGGGGCTGGAGTTCGTGAAGGCCCAGAAGGAGCAGGCCCAGGCCCTCGGCAGACAGGCGCAGAGCATGGAGGGGCTGAGGGACGCGATAGAGCTGTTCATAAAAAGGGACTATTCCGAGCACAGGGAGATGCTCGTGATGCTCAGGTACATAGCCCAGAACCGGATGGGGCCTGAGCGCATAAGGCAGGAGCAGCCGGAAAAGACGGAGTTTTTTGCGAAAGGAGAAATGGATGAGGTCAATCGACGCTGAGAAGAACATGGCCGTGCGCCGGGCCATCCTCGACCTTCTGAAGACCGGGTATCCGGCGGCGCTCGACCTGAAGGTGCTGATGTTCTCGCTGGACAACCTGGGGTACCCGATGCCGGAAGAGGCCCTCCAGGCGCACCTCAGATACCTTCAGGAAAAGGGGCTCACAAGCTGCCGGACGAAAAGGGGCTACGGCTTCAGGTTCACCTATGCGTGCCTGACGGCCAAGGGGTGGGACTTCCTTGACGGCAACATCGAAGAGGAAGGCATAGGGTAGGAAGATGAGCGGGGCGATAACGGCAAAAAATAAAAACCTCGATATGAGGCTCATCAGGGACCTGCTCAGGCAGAAGAGGCGCTACGAGGCCTACTTCAAGGGGCGCGAGTCGGCGGGGCAGCAGATAGACAACTCCGCGCTCTCGGCCTACACGGGGGTCATCAAGACGGCGGCGGAGCTTTACAGGAAGGTGAAGACGGAGGAAAGGGGCGCAAGCCAGGAGGAGCTTGCTGCCATCGCGAGGGAGATACTTGAGAACGACTATGGAGTGCGGCGATAGATGAGCATACTGCTGCCGTACCAGAAAAGGTGGCTTGAGGACAGGAGCCCGCGCAAGATATGGCTTGCCGCGAGGCAGACCGGAAAGTCCTTCTCGCTGGCCCTTGAGGCCGTGATGGAGGCGCTTGAGAAAAGGCGCTCCACAAGCCTCGTCCTTTCTGCGTCGGAGAGGCAGTCCAGAGAGGTAATGGAAAAGGTGCTGACCCACCTCCGGTACCTCCACGCGCGGTCCGGGGAGAAAGTGTCCTCCGAGGATACCCGCGAGGAGGTGCGCCTGCCAAACGGTTCCCGCATAATATGCCTCCCGGCAAATCCGGACACGGTGCGCGGGTTTTCGGGCAACGTGTTCCTGGACGAGTTCGCCTTCCACAAGGATGCGGAGGAGATATGGCGCGCGATGTACCCCGCCGTGACCCGCGGCTTCAAGGTGCGCGTCTCCTCCACCCCAAACGGCAAAAACAGGAACCTTTTCCATGCCCTCTGGAGCCGTGAGGAAAAAAACGGTCTTTTCTCCCGCCACAGCACCACCATTTACAAGGCCGTGGACGAGGGGCTCCCCATAAATGTGGACGAACTGCGGGCGGGGATAATGGATGCCGCCTCGTGGGCGCAGGAGTACGAGTGCAGGTTCCTTGACGAGGAGACCTCCTTCATCCCGTATGAACTGATAACGGCCTGCGAGGATGAAGGGGCGGCGAAAGACCTGAAGCCACTGGATACCGGTTTGCACCGGTATGACGGACAAAAAGATTTAAGCAGCCATTCCGGAGGCAGTAATCCGGAATCCAGCGGCTTTAAAGGTGACTTCTACCTTGGCCTGGACATCGGACGCAGACACGACCTCACCGTCTTCTGGCTCTGGGAGAAAAAGGGAGACGTTTACTGGACGCGGATGGTGAGGGAGTTGAGGAACACCCCGTTTTCCATACAGAGGGATTTTCTGTACGCGCTGATGGAGGGCTCCCTTGGCGTAAAGGTGAGGCGGGCGGCGATAGACGCAACGGGCATCGGGGCCCAGATGGCCGAGGAGGCGATTGACAGGTTCGGCCCCGTGGTCGAGCCCGTGCAGTTCACGCTCAATGTGAAGGAGGATTTGGCAGTGAGCCTCCGCAGGCTCATGGAGGAGCGCCGGGTGCGCATCCCCTCGCGGGCCGGCATACGGGAAGACTTCCACAGCATAAGGCGCGTCACGACCCCGGCGGGAAACACGCGCTTCAGCGCGGAAGGCAGTGATGACGGACATGCAGACAGGTTCTGGGCGGCGGCCCTGGGCATACACGCGGGCAAAAAGGCCCCCGCAACAGTCTTCGAGTACGAGGCCGCGGGGCGGAGGACATTTTTTCCAAGCAGCTTTAAAGGGCTTTTTTCTGACTGAAAGGAGGCTGATAAATTGAAGACCAGACCAGTCCTGGACGAGATAGCCGGAGCCAGGAACGACATATCGCTCTTTGGTGATTTCCTGCCGAAAAATGTTTTGCGGAACCCGGACAGGCTCCTGCGGTCAACCGGGAAGGGTATCGGGCTTTACGAGGAGCTTCTCTACGACCCCCAGGTGAGGGCATGCCTCCAGACCAGGAAGCTTGCGGTCGTGGGCAGGGAATGGGAGGTGGTGCCGGGGGGCGGAGCCCCGGAGGACGCCCGCATCGCGGACTTCGTGAAAGAGGCCCTGCTTGCCTTCGACTTTGACAGCGCAAGGACCGCGCTCCTTTCCGCCGTGGTGCTTGGCTTCAAGACGGCGGAGATAATGTGGGAGTATTCGGAGGGCTCCGTCTGGATAAGGGAGATGGCCGGAAGGGCCTCAAGCAGGTTCCGCTTCGACGCAGCGGGAAACCTGAGGCTCCTCACGCCCGGCAATATGTTTTACGGAGGCCCCGTGCCGGAAAGGAAGTTCCAGGTGTTCCGCTATGGGGGCGAAAACGGCTCGCCTTACGGCGACGGGCTTGGGGCAAGCCTCTACTGGCCCGTATGGTTCAAGAAGAACGCTCTCCGGTTCTGGATGGTGTTCGCGGAAAAGTTCGGCTCGCCCACCGTCATAGGCAAGTACCCGCCCGGCACGCCCAGGGAGCACCAGGACGCGCTGATGGGCGCGCTTGAGGCCATACAGCAGGAATCGGCGATAAAGATACCGGAGACGATGCGGATAGAGCTGCTTGAGGCGCAGAGGAGCGGCGCCGTGAACACCTACGACACCCTTTGCGCGTTCCTCAACGGGGAGATCGCGAAGCTCCTCCTGGGGCAGACACTGACGACCGAAATCGGGCAGACGGGCTCCTACGCGGCAAGCAGGACGCACAACGAGGTGAGGATGGACTACATAAAGGCCGATGCCGACCTGCTCTCGGGCGCGCTGAACAGGCAGCTTGTAAGATGGCTGGTCGATTTCAACTTCCCGGCCCCGAGGCCCGCCTCGCGCTACCCGAAACTCTGGATAAGACAATCGGGCGAGGAGGATTTAAAAGCCCTTGCCGAGAGGGACGCGCTGCTTCTCAAGATGGGGGTAAAGATCCCGGCCAGGTATTTTTACGGGACCTACGGCCTGCCCGAACCCGCGGACGGGGAGGAGACGCTTTGATAAGGATATCGATGAGCGGCGGGGAGATAGCGCGCTCCATCTCCCAAAGGGCTGGAGACCTTGGCCCGGCGCTGGAGCAGATAGGCGCAATGCTTGCCGGGTCCGTGCGGAGAAACTTTGACGAGGGCGGAAGGCCCGAAAAGTGGGAGCCGCTTAAAGGGAAAAACGCGGCGAGGACGCCGCTGGTCAAAACGGGCGGCCTCAGGGACTCCATACGGGCGGCGCTGGAAAACGGGGCCATAGAACTTCAAAGCCCCCTGCCCTATGCGTCTTTTCAGCAGGAGGGGACAAGGACGATACCCGCGAGGCCGTTTCTCGTGGTGCAGGAGGAGGACTACGAAAAGGCGGGGCGGATAATAGCGGGATACCTTATGAAAGGAGGGGACGAGTGATGTGGACGGCGGTTTTCAAGTCAGGCACTCACACGGATTCGGAGGGCAGGACGAGGCACTGGAGCGACGAGGACCTGGACAGGATCGCCTCGCGGTACGACCCGGCGCGGCACGAGGCCCCGGTGGTCATCGGCCACCCAAGGGACAACGCGCCCGCATGGGGCTGGGTGGAGGGGCTGAAGAGAGAAGGCGGCCTGCTCTTTGCGAAGCTCAGGCTTGTGCCGGAGTTCGCGGAGATGCTAAGGAAGGGGCTTTTCAGGAAGCGCTCCATCTCGCTCTATCCGGATATGGGCCTGAGGCACATAGGCTTTCTGGGCGCGGCCGCGCCCGCCGTAAAGGGGCTGCCGGATGTCAGTTTCTCCGCCGGGGAAGACGCGACCGGCGTGGAAGTCGAATTCAAGGGAAAGGAGGCGAAAGAGATGAACGGCTTTATCGAGAGGCTTAAAAAATTTTTAAAAGAGGAGCTTGGCATCGAGACTGCCGATTTGAGGCAGAAGGAAAAAGAACTGGCGGACAGACAGGGCGCGCTCCGCAAGGCGGAAGCGGCGGCCTTCTGCGAAGGGCTCCTGAAAGAGGGCAGGGTCACGCCGGCCATGTTGAAGCAGGGGCTCCCAGGCTTCATCGAGGTGGTCTCAGGCATCCAGACCAGCCACGAGTTTGCCGGGGGCGAAGAGGCCCGGAGCCCGCTGGATTTCCTTAAAGGCTTTCTGAAGGCCCTGCCCGTGTGCGTGAGCTACCAGGAACACACGCCCGCACAGGAAGAACCCGATGAAAAAAGAAAGAGGCTCATCAGCCGGTACATGGAAGACCACGGCAGGCACACCTACAGGGACGCGCTCATCGCGGTATCGAAGGAACACCCGGAACTTTTTTAAGGAACGCGGGGGAGTTAAAAAACAAGGAGGGAAAAATGATAGGACAGACATCTGGGATTGAGAAGGCGGCAAGGTGCGCCGCTCCCGTTGCCACCGCGTACACGATAGCGGCGTTCGGCGCGGATGACGACACGCTGGCCATCGCACAGGCCGGAACCGGCGCGCTGGTGGGAGTGTTCCAGCACACGACCTCAACCGCCGGAGAGACCGTGAGGGTGATGCTCACGGGCATCTCCCGCGTAGTGCTCGGCGGGGCGGTGACGAGGGGCGACAGTGTCACCTCCGGCGCAAGCGGCATGGGGGTGGCCGCGACAAGGCACGCCCATACGGAAAACACCGCGGCGGCTTACACGCAGAACGCGGCCACACAGGCCGCGCCCGCCGTCAACACCCTGGGCGTCGCGCTTGCAAGCGGGGCCGCAGGGGACATCATACCCGTGCTGCTTTCCCAGGGCATGGTCTAAAAACCCGGAAAGAAAGGAGGCGCGAATAAAAATGCCTGAAACGAAATCGCTTCACGTGGACGCAATACTTTCAGAGATGTCCGTAAAGTACAGGAACGAGGCTATGATATGGCCGCTCCTCATGCCAGTTGTGAAGGTGCAGAAGCGCTCTGACAAGTTCTTCGTCTATCAGAAGGAGGACAGCTACCGCCTGGCCGATGACGCCGTTGCGCCAAAGGGCCTGCCCAACGAGATAACATGGGGGGTGCTGGAGGACAACTACTCGGTGGTCGACCACGCCCTTGGCGACTGGCTCCCGCAGGAGGTGATAGACAACGCCGACGGCCCCATCCAGCCCGAGGCCGACACGGTGGACTTCCTTAACATGCTCCTGGACGTGAGGCAGGAAAAGAGGGTGGCCGATATCGTCTTTTCCCAGGCTACCTACCCGGCGGGCAACCAGACCGCCCTCTCCGGCACCGCCCAGTGGGGCGGCACGACGGACGACCCCGTGGGCGACGTTATGAACGCCGTCGAGGGGTGTTTCATAAGGGCCAACACGCTGGTGTTCGGGGCCGAGGCGTGGGCCGCGTTCAGGAAGCTTCCGGAGGTGCTTGAGGCCGTCAAGTCCGTGAACACGGGCGCAAACGGGTTCGCCACGGCCGGCGAGGTCGCCGCCCTCTTCGAGGTGGAGCACGTGCTTGTTGGGAGGGCGCGCTACATCACATCCAAAGAGGGGCAGCCGTCCGCTTACACAAGGCTCTGGGGCAAACATTGCGCCGCGCTCTACACGGCCAGTAACCCCGGCCTGAGGAGCATCACCTTCGGGCTCACCTTCTCCGAGATGGCGCGCGAGGTCCAGAGGGACTTCGACCCCAAGCGCGGCGTGAAGGGCGCTCACTATATAAAGGCCGCCTGGAACTCCGACGAAAAGGCCGTCGCGCCGGAGCTGGGCTGCCTGATAAGAAACGCCGTGGCGTAAAAAAACAAAAAAACTTCCGGGCGGGGCGGTTTTTTAATCGCCGCCCCGCACTCTCAAAAAAAACTCAAAAAGGGGAAAAAAGAAAAAAGATGGCATACTGCACGCACTCCGATATCGCAAAGACAGCCCCGGAGGAAGACCTCATCGCCCTCACCGACGACGAGAAACTGGGTGTGGCAAACGAGGAGCGCATCACCGGCGCAATCGAAAGGGCGGATTCGCTGATAGACGCCTACTGCAGGCAGGCCTATGGCGTGCCGTTTACGCCCGTGCCCGAGCTGATAAAATCCCTCTCGGCCGACATCGCCCTTTACAACCTATACACAAGAAAGGTGGACGCGGTGCCCGAGGCGCGCTCCCAAAGGTACAGGGACGCCCTCTCCGTCCTCGATGCAATCGCAAAGGGCACCATGCCGCTTCCCCTGGCCGGAAACGGCGGCCCGGAAAGCAGCGCCGCGGAAAAGGTCTTCACGGACGAGGGCCTCGGAGGGTACTGATGCTTACGATAATCGAGGGGGACCGGGTGCTGCTTGAGTACCAGCTCCTTAAAGACAGGAAGCCCGTAAACATCAAAGGATGCACCTTCATGCTCCGGGTTAAGCGGAGGCCGGAGGCGCGGGCAAAGGCGCTCCTGCCGCCGGTCAGGGGCTCAATCAGAAACGCGAGGGCGGGGAGGTTCGCGTTCCTCCTGGAAGGGGCGGCCCCCGCAAGCGGGTTCATGGAGATAACGATGGAAAGGCCCGGCAGAAAGATAAGGCTCACCCCGCCGGGGGGCGTTGAGATAAAAATAACCGGAAAAGAGGGGCAAGGGAGAGGGGAATGAAATTCGGGGACATGGAGGAAAAAATCCTCGCGGCGCTTGAGGGCGGCCTGCCGTATCTGAAAACCGTCGGCACATACGCGGGGCAGTTCGAGGCGGACGTAAAGACGATGCCCGCACCGTTTCCCGCGGCATATGTGGTCTACAGGGGCTCCTCTTTCGAGCCGGTGGACTCGGCAAACCATATGGAGACGGCGGACTTCACGGTGCTTGCGGCCGCAAGAGGTTTTTCAGGGGGGGAAGACCTCAGAAAATCGGGATACGGCATCTACCGGATGACGGACGACATCATCCTCACGCTCACCAACCAGAGGTTCGGCCTGGATATCGCGCCGGTAAGGCCGCTCAGGCTCTCGCTGGTCTTCGCCTCGAAGACCGTTGCCGTTTACGCGGTGGACTTCCGCACAAGCTTCGACAGGACATTTTAATCAGGAGGTGAAATAAAAACATGGGCGCAACAGGCACCGAATCAAGGGCGGCATTCCGCAGGGCGGCCTCGTGGGGCACGCCATCGGCAGCGGGCGCGAATGACGGACTGCTGGTCCTGCCGCACACGCTGAAGAAGGAAAGGCCCGTCCTGCCGGACGACTCCCTCGGCATCTGTTTTCAGACCGATGCGGCGGACGGCGGCATCAAGGTCGAGGGGGACATCCCGGCATATCTCAGGTACGACTCCCTGGACCTTCTGCTTGCGCTTGCGATGGGGCAGACGGCGGGCACTCCGGTACAGCAGGGCGCAGCGGAGGCGTATCTCCAGAGCCTCAAACTGAAGGAGAACACGGACGGGCTTTTCGGCACGTTTTGCGTCAGCAACGGCGTGAACATAGACGAATACGGCTCCGTGAAGATAACAGGGTTCACGATAAAGGGAGAGGCGGGGAAACCGGTCGAGATAAGCTTCCACTCGGTCGCAAACGACAGGACAACAAATTCGGCCCTCAACACAACGGCCTCGTTCGCGGCAGTAAGCCTCTTCGAAAAGGCCAACCGGGTGCTATTCAGCCAGGGCGTCTTCCGGCTGAACCCGCAGGCGGACGCGGCGCTCGCGGACCCGGACAAAATCTACCCCTCCGCATTCGAGCTTTCCTTCAAGAGAAAAATGAAAGGGATATACGGCGCGGGCGCGCAGGCGGACAGGGTAGACGAGCCCTCCAACGACGGCCAGCCGGACATAAGGCTAAAGCTAACGTTCCCCAGGTATACCCAGGCGGCAAAGGGGTATTTCGAGGACTGGGACACGCAGAGGAACAAAAAAATGGACGCCGTCTTCACGGGCGCGCAGATAGCGGCCCCGTACAACAGGTTTATGAGGCTCCAGCTTCCGAACCTCAAGTTCTCGCAGGTGGAGCTGCCAATGGAAAGGGGCATCCTGAAAAGTCCGGTGGAGTTTGTCTGCCTCGGGTGCGATACAGCACCCGCGGGCATGGCGGGCATAACGATGCCCTTCCAGATAGACCTCATGAACCGCCAGGGCACGGACGTGCTGGGGTAAAGGTGTGGACAGGGGGCTGCGCCTCCAATCCCCCTCGTTTAACGGCGGAAAGGCGGTACGAAAAATCCAAAAAGACAGGGCGCAGCAAGCGGCGCCCCTACGGAACCCCTCGCCCTTAAAGGCCGGGGGTGAGGGAATGACAGGGCCAAGGCAATAAAAAGGAGGTCTTTCTTTAATGGAGATAGGAGGGTTGCAGCGCGGCGATTTCGCGGTATGGATGCCCTTCGGCCAGGACGCCGAGGTGCTGATACGCTACGTGGACCGCGAGGAGCTTGAGGAGATAAGGAGAAAATCGGCCACAACAAGATGGGACGGCAGGGGCAGCGTGGAGCATACGCTTGACTATTTGCAGGCGGACATCCTGCTTGGACGCGCTTCAGTGCGGGGCTGGAAAGGTTTTACCGCAAACGGCGAGCCCTTTCCCTACAGCGGGGAAAACCGCGATTTCCTCATGAGAAAAAGCGTGGAGTTCGCCCGCTTCGTGAACTCCGCCTGCATGGACATGCAAAGACTTGCCGGACAGGAGCGGGCGCAGAAGAGAAAAAACTCCTGAGCCACATCAGGGCGAGGCTCGATTACCCTGGTGTGGCGTGCGCGAACTGCATGGACATGGAGGAAAAGGACGGGGCTGTGCCCCCGTGCAGGGGCGAAGGAGGCTGCCCGGTGCCTGCCGTCTCACCCGGCGAGGAGCGCATCCTCCAGATGAGGTCCACGCTTATAAGGCTGAAGGGGCTTGCGTGCGCCGGGGCCATACTGGGCGCATACGGGGCGGCAAGGGAGGATTTGGAATTCCTGGCATTTATCGAATCGGAGCTGAGAGAGATGAAAAAGGAGGACAAACAGCAAAATGGCTGAAATAAAGCTCACCATAGAGGCCGAGGACAGGGCGTCGGACGTCTTTATGGCGGTAGCGGGCGCGGTGGACAACATAGGCTCCGCCGTCTCCGACGCCGCCCTGAGGACTGGTTCTCTGGGAGACGCGCTCGACGCACTGCCGCTCTCGAAAACCCTTTACCTGGACGTCTCGGAGGCGGTGCAGGCGGCAAGCGCGGTCTCCGCCGCGCTGGAGTCCATCCCGGACATCTCCTACAAGGACGTAATCCTCAGGTACTTCACGCAGGCCTCCCCGGTGATGCCGTTTTCGGAGGGAATGGAGATGATCGGCCTCAAGATGAAATCGCTTCCGGTGGAGACAACCCACACGGTAAGGTTTTTTACCGGCCTTGACGGCGGCGCACAGCCAACGGTAAAAGGCGGCGGCAATATCAGCATCGGCCCGTTTTACTTTAACGGCAAAAATCCGCCTGAAGCCTTGCAGATAGAGGCCCAGATCGCGGACTCGATAAAATCGGGGCGGAGCCCGATCGTGGCGGCCTTGGCGAAAGCGGGAATAAAATGAAGAGGATTTTTTTCACGGGTCATACCGGCGAAGGCCGGTATCCAGTGATGTTGAGGCATGCCGGAATGACCGGAAAAATTATACTCAGGGGCGCTGCTTGCTGCGCCCGGTCTTTGCAGTCATTGCGAGGAGCGGAGCGACAAAGCAATCTGAAGGCCTGGGGCCGGATTGCTTCGCTTTGCTCGCAATGACGGGGAGAAAAACACATATGAAATCCTGCTATCAAAACATTTTGGAGACCTCGGCCGTCACGCTTTCCTCCGGGGCGGCGGACCTCTCGTACCCGCTCTACAGGCTCTGGGACAGGGACATAGGGCGGCCCTTCAAGGCGGCGGACACGGGCACCCTTGAGATAAAAATAGACCAGGGCGCGGCCCCGCTTGCCATAGACAGGCTCATTATTCCGGCGGGGCACAACCTCTCCGGCGCAAGGCTCAAGGTGAGCGGCTCCGACGACGATATAACGTACAGGACCCTGCTTGACGCCTCTCTGCCGGACAACTCTCTTATAAACAGGGAACTTGCCGCAGCGGACGATTTCAACAACAGCTCGCTGGATGCAAACCTGTGGGGCCTGCTCCTGGGGGGCGGCGCAGGGGCCGTGGCGAGCGAGACCACATCACTTGATTTAAAGACGGCCCAGGCGGCCGAATACTCCGCCATATGCCTTAAGACCGCATTCGCCAGGGCGGCGGGCCAGTCCCCGCAGACAATAACAAATACGCTTGGCGTGGGAGCCAACGCGCTGTATTCGCTTAGCCTCGTGCGCTCCGCCGCCCTGCCCTCAGCCGCCTTCGACAGCTGGGCGCAAAGGGTGGTGCTCACACGGGTAACCTCGGCCGGAAACCTCCAGTTCGTGTACTACGGCGCAAACGGGACGACATATTACTTCAACGGCGCAAGCGGCCAATGGGGCACCCCCATGAACGATGCTTACACGGCAGCCCTTAACAGGCGGCTGCGAATCCGCCTTGAAAACAGCGGCTCCGCGTGGAGGCTCACTCTCCGCGACAACTCCAATGCGGACGCCCTCCTCAGGCAGACCCCGTGGGTGGGCTGGGCGGACACTTACGCGGACGGCACACCGGAGTGGCTCATAGCCGGCGACCCTTCGAACTCATTCAACTTTGGCGAGATGAACGTTTATCTTTTCGACACGGGGCTTTCCGCGCCCGCGACAAAAAGATACATGAAGGTTGCCGTGACGGCCTCCCCTGCCACCCCGCAGATGCCGGAGCTTTTTTTAAGCCCCACCTATATCTGGGAAAAACTCCCCGCGCGTCCGGCAGGGCCGCTTGAGGACGTCTTTAACGTGGAGGCCCAGACGGCCACGAGCGGGCGCGACCACTTCCTCGTCCACGGCAGCCCCAAGCGGCAGCGGGTCTACCATGTGACAAACGCCGGTTCCGCGCAGTACGCAAGCATAAAGGCGCTCTGGGGCGCGTGGGGCGGAGCAAAACCCTTCTGGCTCTGCGACCATGAGGGAGACTGGATTTTCGGGAAGCTCTCCCGCCCCCTAAACCTGAAGGAAGAAGGAAGCAACAAATACAGCTTCGATTTTGAATTTCTGGAGGTCCTGCCATGACCACCGTCTCTCAGGCGCGGGACTCCTCGCGCATAAGGCCCGTCTACCTGGTGGAGATAACGCTGGGGAACTCCGGCCCCACGCTCTATTTCTCCGACCGGAACCTGACCGTGGCCGGGCAGATATACGAGGACTACCTGGCGGACCTCTCGGGCCTGGGCGACGAGGTGCACCGCGCGGACTCAAGCGCCCTGAACTCTGACATCACCCTCACGTTCAAAAACGGCAGGATAAGCCGCCTGGGCACGGACTACAACTACCTCATCGAGCTGGGCGGCACCTACCCCTTCGAGGCCGCCATCTGCCAGATATCGGAGACATACCTTGACGACGCGGGCACCCCCTCGGACACGGCCCTTATCTTCAAGGGGGCGCTCGATTCGCCCTCCGATATAGACCTGATGGGTTTCAAGTGCAAGGTAAGCTCGATGGCCTTCCTCATGGACAAGCGATGGGCGCAGTCCCAGATAAACCTGACGGACTACCCCAACGCTTACGAGGACGTGGGCAAGTACGAGCCCATAGTCTACGGCCGGAACATCCTCATGCCCGCCCTCCGGACGGACTGGGGCGCGAAGACAACCTTGGTTGCCGACATCACGGCCGCGCAGATGACGCTGGAGCTTTCGGACGCCTCGCGCTTCCCCGCCTCGGGCGACATCGTGATAGACAGCGAGCAGATACACTACACATCGAAGACGGGCAACGTCCTCAATATCTACCAGAGGGGTGCGGGGGGCACAACGGCCCAGCCCCATGGGGCCGGGGCCGACGCCTGGCAGTACCAGGCGGCCTACGACAGCCTGCTTGCGGGCCACCCGCTGGCAAGTGTGGGGGACGTCTTCGCGGAGATAGCGGGCAAGTTCTGGAGGGTGACAAGCGGGGTGACCTCCGTGGTGGTGAACGGCAAGCAGGTCCTCCGGGCCACGGATGTCCTCAGCGTGAGGGGCGCGATAGACAACATGAGCATCACGGACGGGATAACGATAAACGACGGGATATCGGTCTCCCAGGGCTCCCACAGCCACAATATCGGCGGGCTCACGAGCACCATCTATGGCAATAACGCCTCCAGTTACGGCCAGCACAACACGGCCGTCCAGGGGGCCCTCACGAACCTCTATGACACAAACCAGGGCACATACTGCTATTCGGGCAAGGCCGACAGCTTCACAGGCTGGTTTACCGTGACGGTGAACTTCCCAGCCTATTCCGGCCCGGCCCCCTCTGCCGTGAGGGTGTGCATCACGCACCAGAGCTGGAATAACGGCAGCACGGGCAATGACTATGTACGGCTGACCTATCCGCAGACGATAAACCTGGACAAGTCCAACACCAAGGTCACGCAAAAGTTCAACGTGGGGACCACGGTGCCCGCGGCCGCCACCTATATCGTCGACTGGGACGGCTCGACAAGCCAGGCCTGGGGCTATGTCTTTGAGATTTGGCTGGAGATAGACACGGCCGCCACGACGTCGAACCCGGCCGCGGGGGTTGCCAAGAGCGGCACGGTCTCGAAATCGGGCACGGTCTCGATGAGCGGCGAGGTCGTCTCCACCCACACGGTGGAGCGCCTCCATGCCGTGGTGAGCGGGTACCAGGACGACGCCCTGGGCACCTACACCGGCACGCCCTTAGCCGTCATCGAGCAGCCCAATCACGTGTTCAGGCACTTCCTCGCGGCCCTCACCGGGCTCTTTCCCACGACGGACATAGACTTCCACGTGGCCGGGGCGCTCTATGCCTCATGGGGCTACAAGTTCGCCTTCGTGATAGACGGCCAGATAAGGCCGTGGGACTTCCTGAAAAAACTCGCCTTCGAGTGCCGGAGCACGCTCTCCTATCAGGCGGGCCTCTGGAGCCTTGAGGCCATACCGGACGCGGCCCCCGCCCCGGTGAAGACCGTCTCGAAGGATGATTTGGCCGGGCAGTTCGCCAAGTTCAAGTTCGCGAAGATGCCCTGGACGGAGCTTGCCAACAGCCTCCAGGCGAGCTTCGCCGTCCTCTACTCCCGGATACCGCAGAAGAGCGAGTCCCCGTGGCTTGGCACGGTAAAGGCCGATGACGCGGCCTCCCAGGCCAAATACGGCAAGTACCAAAAGACATTCGAGTTCGAGGCTGTGCGCGACCAGGCGATGGCCCAGAGTGTGCTTGGCCACATCCTCACCGAGCTTAAAACCCCGCTCATGACCGTGGAGTTCCCCGTCTTCTGGGAGGACTTCGGCCTGAACGTGGGCGACACTGTGCAGATAGACAACCCGCTCTACGGCGGCAGGCTCTTCTTCATCGAGAAGATGGCCCGCCAGAGCCCCTCCACCGCCCTCATCACGGCAATGGAGTGGTGGTAGGCTTAGTGCTATTTTAAAAGGTATGTTTTCCGCCATCGGGGAACATATCTTTAATTGAAGAACCCCGCGGCAGAGACCGCGGGGATTCTTAATGCAAGGAGTTTTTTATATTCTCATTCGCTCGCTTGCCCCTGTGGCAAACCACAGGGAATACGCTCGCTATCCATTTATGATTATCATGAAAGTTTGAAACTCCCCGTTCAGGCTTTTCTCAAGCTTAAAATCACAGCCTAAACGTATTCAAGGTTATAAGGACAAATTTCATAAGTGGTTGTATACTTTGGGAGAGAAACCTGGGGAGGTAAGAATGAGTCATACGTGGAAACCGGTGTTCGTCGTTCTCGCTATTCTGGCGGCTATTTTTATTGCCAGAACAATCATCGTACCGCCTAAGTTCGGCATCTGGGAAAGCGGGTATATGTACGGCTGGCACAACAAGGCAAACGAGCAGTTCTGGCTGAACTACAAGGCAAAATACAAGGGCCGGGACTACTGCAACGGGTGCCATCCGGACAAGTATTCGGCCATCATGAACTCTCCGCACGCGATAATCCAGTGCGAAGACTGCCACGGGCCCGCCATCGACCACCCGGACAACCCGCCCAAGCTCGCAATCGACAAAAGCAGGGCGTTGTGCCTGAGGTGCCATGTCAAGCTCCCGTACCCGACTTCCCACAGAAACGATCTTCCGGGCTTTCTGAACCCGGACGAGCACAACCCGGGCATCGAATGCGTTTCCTGCCACAACCCGCACAGCCCGGTGCTAGGAGGCATGCGATGAACAGAAGAAAGTTCCTGAAGATAATTGGCGGCATGGCCGCGGGCGCCGGCGCTATCGGGACGTTCAGGTTCCTGGCCCCCGGAGAGGCGGAGGCGCTCATCAAGTCGAGCAACATCAGGTGGGCGTTCCTTGTGGACACGTACAAGTGCGTGGGATGCGGCATGTGCGTCAAGGCCTGCAAGCTGGAAAACGGCATCCCCTACGACGCCCCCGTCACGCGCACCTGGGTGGAGCGCTACGTCATCCTCAAGGACGGCGACGTGCTGGCCGACACCCCCAAGGGCGCAAGGGACGGTTTCACGTCCCCGGTCACCGAGGGCAGACAGGTAAACCCGGCCGACATCGACAAGGCGTTTTTCGTCCCCAAGCTCTGCAACCAGTGCGACAAGCCCCCCTGCGTCCAGGTCTGCCCGGTGGGCGCGACCTACCGCACGGCCCAGGGCATTGTCCTCGTGGACCGCACATGGTGCATAGGGTGCGGCTACTGCATCATGGCCTGCCCCTACGGCGTCAGGTTTTTCCACCCCGTCTACCACACGGCGGAAAAATGCACCTTCTGCTATCACAGGATAAACCACGGCATGACGACGGCCTGCGTCCAGGCCTGTCCGTTCGACGCCAGGAAGATAGGCAACCTGAAAGACCCCAACGACCCGGTCACAAAGGTGATAATGACAGAGAGGGTTGCCGTGCTGAAGGACGAATACGGAACGAAGCCCCAGGTCTATTACATCGGGCTCGACAGGAATGTGAGGTAACGGAAAAATGCACACTTGGTATGTACACGGCTTAGAATGGACCAGAAAAGAGCTGTTCGTCTATCCAAACGAGTATATCTACTGGAGCATACAGATTGTGATGTACCCTCTGATGACCGGTCTCGTGGCGGGGGCCTTCGTGCTCAGCTCCCTCTATCATGTCTTCGGCCAGAAGGACCTGAAGGACATGGCCAAGTTCGCCCTGGTGTTCTCCTTCGCCCTGCTGCTTGGCGCGCCCATACCGCTGATGCTGCACCTTCAGCACCCGCTCCGGGGGTTCTTCATCTTCTTCACGCCGCACTTCACGTCGGCCATATCGGCCTTCGGCATCGTCTACATGACCTACGCGCTCATCGTGGCCTTCGAGATATGGTTCGTCTACCGGGTGTTCTTCGTGCAACAGGTGCACGCGCTTGAAAAGAAGGAGGGCATGGGGGCCTTCCTGAAGAGGCTCATGTACAGGGTATTCACCCTGGGCGCCTACGACCTGAGCGAGAAGGCCGTGGCCAAGGACAAGAAGGTGATCAAGATACTGGCGGGGGTCGGCGTGCCCGTGGCCGCCTTCCTGCACGGCTACGCGGGCTTCATCTTCGGCTCCGTCAAGGCCAACGCCCTGTGGATGACCCCGCTGATGCCAGTCATATTCATAATGAGCGCGGTCGTCTCCGGCGTGGCGCTGTGCATGCTCACCTACATAGTCATAATGGAGTGGAAGAAGTTCCGCGCGGTCAAGGCCAGGAGCACCACCCCCGGCATGGCCCGCTACGAGCAGCTCAAGGGCGCGGAGGCGGACCTCATAAGGAAGACCTCGCGCTACCTGATATTCTTCATGATATTCGCCTTCTCGCTGGAGCTGCTGGACCTCATATTCCGTGGCTACACCGCAGTCAAGAACTGGGACATCCTGCGCTCGGTCATCTACCAGCGGGACTATGTGGACATCTTCGTAAAGCAGTACCTCATCGGCAACATCATCCCGTTTCTGCTGCTCATCTGGCCCAGGCTCACGGTGCGCAGGGCCGCCTTCGCCACCGCGCTGGTGCTGTTTGGCGTTTACATGATGAGGTACAACGTCGTCATCGGCGGCCAGTCCTTCTCTCTCACGTTCGCGGGCTTCATGGACTATGTGATGCCTGTCATCCCGCATAATATGGAGACGTTCAAGGAAGGGCTCCTCGGGGCGCTGACGGTGGCGATACTGCCGTTCATCTTCTTCTACTTCATAAACAAGGTCATTCCCGCAGTGCCCCAGTCCGGAGGGGAAAAGGCATAGATGCGGGGGCCGGGGCGCCGGGCGGAAAAAACCGCCCGGCGCCTCAGCCTTTTTTCCCAGACCTCAACAATATATATGTTGCCCCGAGCCCCCCGTCGGAGCCCTTCGCCGTTGAATAGGCCCATATCCTTTTCTTGAACGGCCCTTCAAGGAGCCTCCTTACCGACTCCTTGAGCACCGGGCCGTTTGGGGAGCGCAGCCCCCTGCCGTGTATCACCTTCACGCAGAAAAGCCTGTTCCTCATCGCCCCGTGCAGAAAGTCCCGCACCGCCTCCTCGGCCTCCGGGGCGGTAAAGCCGTGCAGGTCTATCGTCTCCTGGACGGCGAACTCGCCGGCGTGGAGCCTCCGGGCCAG
Organism: Nitrospirota bacterium; assembly: GCA_021789215.1. Lineage (GTDB taxonomy): Bacteria > Nitrospirota > Thermodesulfovibrionia > Thermodesulfovibrionales > JdFR-88 > JAJYJS01. The sequence goes on from JAJYJS010000006.1 coordinate 64,225, forward strand.
GTCCCTCCTGCCCGTGCGGGGGCTCGTCCATTCGATATATTCCGCCGTCTGCGTGAGGTCTATGCCTTCCTTGCCCTCCACAATCTTTTTGAGCGCATCCATGCTGTTGTCAGGGCGTCTCCTGCCCGGAGGCATTTTTGCCCTTGACGCGCGGGGCGCGTCCATGTCCCTGAACTCCTTTATCTCCCGCACGCCGGACATGGCATCGAGGAATACCTCCTCGTCCGTCCTGAAATCCTCAGCGGTCTTTTTCGCGGGCTGAATGGCTTTTTTATTTTTGTTTTTCAGTCCCGACGCGGGCTTTTTTTCCCCTATCTTCAGGTCCTTCAGGACCCCGAAGGGGCTGAAAGTAAGACGGGATGAAGGTGTTTTCATTGCACGGCTCCTCACTTAGTATAACAACCCGCATGCCGCGTTTTCAAAAAACGGGAAGCCAGAAAGCGGTTTCCTTCCGGCCCCCGAACCGATAAAATAACCTGATGGACTACTCCTCCATAGTGGACTATCTCAGGCGCGTAACGGACATCCTCGGCAACTGGGCATACATGATAATCTTCCTTGCCGCCTTCCTGGAAAGCTCGGCCTTCCTCGGCCTGCTGGTGCCGGGGGAAACGGCGGTGGTGGTGGCCGGGTTCCTTTCGGCGCAGGGCTACCTGGGGCTTGCGGACTGCCTCGCCGCCGTCTCCCTCGGCGCGGTGCTTGGCGACAGCGTGGGCTACGTCCTCGGCAAAAAGGTGGGCAGGGGGTATTTCGAAAGGCACGAGAAACTCGTCCTCATAAAGAGAAAACACCTGGACAAGGTGGACTCCTATTTCAGGGCCCACGGCGGCAAGACCATCTTTTTCGGCCGCTTCATAGGCATCCTCCGGGCGCTGGCCCCCTTCGTGGCGGGCATGGGCGGGATGCACTACGGCAGGTTCGCCTCATACAATGTGGCAGGCGGCATCCTCTGGGCGGTCTCATTCACCCTGCTGGGGTATTTTTTCGGCCAGAGCTGGCATCTCGTGGAAAAATGGGCCGGGCGGGCGGGCCTCCTCATTCTCGTCTTTTTCCTCGTCCTCCTGGGCTTCAGCTACCTGTTCAAGCTGCTTGCCAGAAGGCAGAAGGAGTTCTTCGGGTGGTTCCGGGCGCGTTACGCGCGCTTCATGGCCCGCGAGGACGTCCGGGGATTCCTGGCCCGCCACCCGGCGGCGGTCTCTTTTTTCCGCGAAAGGCTCACTCCCGGCAGGTATCTCCTTTACCATTTCCCGGCCGGTTTTGTCCTGAGCGCCGTCTCCGTGTGGATATTCGAGACCTTTTTCACGGAGGGCCTGGTCCGGAGCAGCTTTTTCATCGCCGTTAACCGTTTCATGCAGGCGCAGGTGCTTTATTTCGAGACCCCGGCTGTCACCCGGATAATGGAGGCGGTAAACCGGATAGGCGGCGGATGGATTGTGACGGCGGGAAGCCTCCTGCTTATATCCTATCTGCTTCTGGCGCGAAAGTTCGTGTTCATCACGGGATACGTGACGGCGCTTGCCGGGGGCAACATGCTGGCCATCATATCCAGATACGTCCTTGGCAGGAAAACAGGCCCTTCCCTCTGGGTGCTTCACAGGGTGCTGCTGCCGGGCAGCTACATCATGACATCCCTTATTTTTTACGGCATGGCGGCCTATATAATAATCCGCAGCATAAGGAGATGGGAATTCCGCCTGCTGGCCGCCTTTTCCGCCGTGTTTGTTGCCCTGTGCGTGGGCGTGAGCAGGATATACCTGAGGATGGCCTCCCCGCTGGAATTGCTGGTCACGATGGCCAACGGCCTTTTTTTCCTGTTCGTCTGGATAACGGGGCTGGAGATTTACGTCCTCAAATCCAGAAGGAAGCCGGAGGCGTAGGGAGGCGGGATTTTTCTTAAAAGGGCGTCATTGGCCGCTTTCCCGGCCCTCGCCTGCCGGTTGGCTCCGCCGCGGATAAAGGGGCATCACGAAATTTTTTCCTGCTGTTCCTTTTCGAGCTTTGTCTCCCCGCCATTGTTGGCGACGGCGGAGGTCCTCAGGTGAAATGGCTCGCCGCTGGGCAATATCGTCCGGCGCACGGCGGCGGCTGCGGCAGGACCGTGTTCCCCCAGACCCAGGGCCTCCGTATAGACGGAATGGTGATGCAGCAGGCTGCCGATAACGGAGGCGATAACGCACGCAGGCATCGCCGCCAGCACCACATGGTAGTTGTGCGTGACCTCGAAAACCATGATGGCGGACATCGCGGGGGCATGGGTGGTGGCAGCGAGCAGGCTGCCCGCACCGACCAGTATCCAGAGCGTCTGGGAATGGTCGGCCCACGGCGTCAGCATCGTGTGGCCGATGAGCAGCCCCAGGGAGGCGCCGGTCACCAGGGTCGGGGTCAGCACGCCGCCGGGTATGCCCGCGGCGCTGGCGAACGTGACGGCGGCCAGCCGCAGCAGGAACACGGCTACTATCGCGCTCAATGCCCAATGAGCGGACAGGAAGGACTGCATCACGCTGAAACCGTTGCCCCAGACCTCGGGCCGCGCGACGGACAAGAGCCCGATGGCAAGCCCGGCCACGCCCATGCGCACAGGCAAAAAGGTGAACAGCGGCTGGTAGCGGCGGTTTGACGTATGCAGCAGCCACAGAAACACCGGGCCGAACAGGCCGGCCGCCAGCCCCACGAGGGACGCGTCAAAGAGGTCGTTGAACCCTACCGGGGGCACGGTGTGCGCAATATAGAGCGGACCGGAAGCGAAGAACGCCACAGTGGTGAGCTGGGCGATCACGGCCGAGACCAGGACCGCGCTTATTTCGCGGAGGGCCAGTCCGCCGAGAATGATTTCCGCGACGAACAGGGTGCCTGCGATCGGGGCATGATACGCGCCCGCAAAGCCGGCCGCCGCGCCGCACGCGACAATCAGCCTGCGGTGGGATTCATCGGCGTGAAAGATCCGCCCAAGGAGCGAGGAGGCCACGGACGCAAACTGGATCATGGTCCCTTCGCGGCCGATCGTAATGCCTCCGCTCACGCCGATGAGCGAGGAACCTGTCCGGACGAGGTTCGGGCCAAGCGGCAAAATGCCGTCTCCCACGTGCACCGCCTCCATGTATTCCGGTCCGCGCGGCCGTTTGATCCAGCGATGGCCCGCCCACATTGCCAGTCCGCTTGCGATGCCGGCGATCGTCGGCACCACAACGCGCGCCCATAACGGCAACGAGCGCGCGGCCGCCACCAGATGCTCCTGCGAGGAATAGAGGCGGACAATCGCGTACATCGCCGCGCGGAACAGTTCAACGGCAAGGGAACCGACAAAGCCGACCGCCGCCGCGACCAGAAGCATTGGGACCATCGGATCAAGATCCAGACTGAATGGGGTTTCGGGATGCTCCAGCCGGAGGCACTTTTTTACAAACTTAAAAGTCATGTTTTTTCCCTCAGCCCGCAGGCCGGAACCGGCCCCCCCTCGCGCGGGTTTCTTTCTTAATAAATTCTAAAAGATATGCGGTTTCGCAGCACTACCGTGATGCAGCGAACGCCTGAACGGCCATTACCGAGGCCGAACCGTGGCCGAAGTTCTTTTTCGGGCCGACCGTAATTATACTTTTTGCACTTTTTAAATTGCAACAGGGTTGAGGGCAAGTGTCTTTCACTGCGCACACTGCGCATTTTTTCTCGAGGAATGAAAAGTTTTTTGCCGGAAGCGCCATGCAAGGGTAAAAAACCCCTTTGAAATGGGCAGGACGAAGAAAATCCGGATCGCATTAGACAATAAGACAAAACAGGGCAGAGCAAGCCCTGCCCTTGATGAGGCCGCATGCCGCGATTTTCAGCCCCTTGCGGCCAGAAGCGATTTTGAGGGACAGGTCCTAATCGGCCTCAAGCAGGGTCGTGAACTTGTTATGGTGGTCTTCCTCCTGGCTCAGGATGCCCTCGAAAAGGGTCCTGGTGGTCACGTCGCCCTCGCCGTCGGCCTTTTTTATTATCCTCTTATAGAGTCCAATCGCGTCTTCTTCGGCCTTTTTGTCGAGCGTGAGCATGTCCTTGATGTGCTCGCCAACGGTAATGGCGGTGGGCTTCGTCGTCGGCACCCCGCCCAGGTAATCAAGCCTGTCGGCAATCGCCTCGGCGTGTTTCATCTCGGCCACGGCGATCTCCTTGAAGACCTTCCCGACCGGTTCGGAGTTCACCCCCCTTGCCACCACGTGCTGCCACATGTACTGGATGCCTACCTGCAACTCGTTGGCTATAGCCTCGTTCAGCATGTCAAGAAGCTCTTTGCTTGCCATTTTCGTGATTTGTCCTCCCTTTTTCTTTTTAAGTCAATTTTATTTGAGTCTGCGGGCTTGTCAAGATGGTTTTTTTTGATGCACGAAAGACGGAGGGCTTGAAAATACCCCCATGGTAGTGTATTGTAATCTGGCAAACGCTGTCAATTTCGCGGGACCCGGACGACGGCAATATCCTGGCATGTGCCCTTGCGGCGAAGGCGGACTATATTGTCACGGGGGATGCCGGGGTGCTTGAAATCGGAAGTTTCCAGGGAATAAAAATAGTTTCTCCCAGGGATTTTGAACTGCTGTTCGTTTAAAACCCGCTTCTCCACTTGAATTGATTCCATAATTATGGTACATTCTTTACATTAAATTTTTAGATTACCTGGAAAGGAGGAATTGGGATGAAGAAAGCCGCGATTTTGATGTTTGCCTTTATCTTTGCCTTATCGATTGCAGCCATGGCCATTGCCGCCGACAAGACGGTAAAGGGCACTATCAGGGGTGTGAACGTAAAGGCCGGAAAGATAACCTTCTGTCCTGAAGGCAGCACCAAGAATGAGGTCTTCAAGGTCGAGAAGCACGTGAACCTGAAGGCCGTCAAGGCCAACGAAAAGGCAGAACTGGTCCTCACTCCCAAGAATGAAGTGAAGGAGATCAAGGCTGTCACGGAAGCCGCTCCTGCCGCGCCTGCCGCAAAGCCGGCGCCTAAGAAGAGGAAAATGATCGAGGGCTGCTAGCAGCAAATTTTTTTACCTCATGCGACGCCGGGTCCTCCGACCCGGCGTTTTTCATTTCCGGCACTCTGCAATGCAGGGGGAAAAAACCATCTTCCCTCTCCCCGCGTCTTTTGATACAATCTTTGGGCGGGAAAAAACACTAAAATCCCTTTCAGTCGGGAGGGCTGGACAATCAAACCCGGAAACCGGTACTGTTTTGTCTTGCTTTTAAAGGGGGCGTATGCCGGCCGGCTGCACCTGGCGGTCCTGGCGTTCGCGCTCCTGTATGCGGCAACGCTCGCAAGCCTCTCCCTCAGGCAGCACCATGCCTTCCTCACGCAGATGTGCGACCTGGGCAACGCCGACCAGGCCGTCTGGTCCGCCGCCAACAACGACTGGGAAATGCCCCAGACAAATACGGCCGACGGCGTACCGAGGAGCCGTCTCGCGGTGCATTTCAACCTCATTTTCCTGCCGGTCTCGCTCCTCTACCGCCTGTTCCCAAGGCCGGAGTCCCTTATCCTGCTGAACACCATCGCCTGCGTCCTGGCCGGGCTCGGCCTTTATGCCTTTGCACGGAACAGGCTGGGCGGCTCCGCATGGGCGCTGGTGGCGCCGCTTGCGTTCTGGGCAAGCCCCGTGGTGCATGACGCGAACCTGTTCGACTTCCATGAGATAACCATCACCACGGCGCTCATCGTGTGGATGGCATGGGCGTTCGATACCGGACGCCGCCGCGCGGGCTGGGTGCTGCTCGTCCTTGCCCTCGCGTGCAAGGAGGACGTCCCCCTCGTCACATTCATGTACGGCGTTTATCTCTTCCTTTCGGGCAGGGAAAACCGCCGCACCGGGGCGGCGATATGCATCCTGAGCATAAGCTGGTTTGTCCTGCTCCTGAGTATCGTGCCCCTGATCAGCGGCGGCATGACCTTGGAAAAACTTGGCGCGGGCGAACGCTTCGGCTGGCTCGGAAACGGCCCGGCTGACATATTGAAGAACATCCTGCTTTCGCCAGACAGGGTGCTGCGGCATATCTTCAGGCCGGACCATATACGGATAGCCCTGTACCTGATGCTGGCTGGCGGCATCGCGGCCATTCGCCAGTGGCGCATGCTCCTGCTCATAATCCCGCCGCTTGCCGTCGCCCTGCTTTCATACGACAGCTGGATGACCAGGATTACAAGCACGTATTACTGGATTACTTCGGAGGCCGTCATCATAATGGCCTGCGTGCTGGCCTGCGGGAGGGCCGGAACCGGGCCAGTCCGGGGCAGGGGCCCGCTTTTATACCTTGGGCTTGCGACACTCATCGCAAGCATTGTGCTCACCCCGCTTCCCTACGGCGTGTTCGCAAGCGCGGCGGATTTCCCGTCAGTGTCCGAAACGGCCGATATTACGGTGATAAAAGACCTCCTTCCGCCGGACGCCCCTCTTTCCGTGCAGAACAACCTGGGGCCGCACTTTTCCCAGAGGCCGGAGGTCGCGTATTTCCCGGTAAACGAGAAAAAGGCGGATTACGTCCTGCTGCACCTCCGGTACCTGGGCGGCCCGGACGCGGGCTTTTCCGCCCACACCGACCCGCAAATGCTCTTTGCGTTAAGCCCGCCCCGTCTGTATGAAAGCGCCAAACGGCTTCTCACCAGCCCGCAATGGTGCCTGGAATACCAGAATGACGGTTTTTACCTGTTCCGGCGCTCCGCCAGAGCGGCAGCGGGCGGCGCGGAGGCCAAAAAAATCGCCCACCTGGAGCGGGACTACCTCGTATTGCTAAACCAGTGCCAGAGGGGAGCGGGAAGGAGCACCCTGGCCAACCTGGCCACCGGGGACGTAAAAAGCTGGGGCCACGCGATAGGAAAAATGATGGAACGGCTCCGGAGGCCCGCCGTTTCCGGGCGGTTTGAGCAGCCCCAGGCAGACCTGCGGGCGCCGGACCGCTCCCGGTAAAAAATGCGGCCTTGTCTGATATCTCTTAACCTTCATGCAAGTATCTGTTATAATTTTACTTCCTGATGAAAAAAAGGATTCTGATAAACGCCAAGTACCCGGAGGAAAAACGGGTTGCCATAGTCGAGGCGGACCGCCTCGTGGATTTCTACGTGGAGGTCGCCACAAAGGAACACCTCAAGGGCAACATCTATAAGGGCGCGGTGGCAAGGGTGGAGCCCTCGCTCCAGGCCGCCTTCGTCGATTTCGGCCCGAAAAAACACGGTTTTCTCCAGATACGGGAGCTAACGCCAAACCATTTCCCGGAGAGTACGAAAGGGAAAAAGAAGCGGATACAGGACATCCTCCAGAAGGGCCAGGAGCTTATCGTACAGGTAGAAAAGGATGAAAGGGACACCAAGGGGGCAAGCCTTACGACCTACATCTCCCTGCCCGGCAGGTACGTTGTGATGATGCCGGGGGAGGAACGGGTCGGGATATCCCGAAAGATAGAGGACAAGAACGACAGGCAGAGGCTCAAGGAGATATTCAGCACCCTGGAGCTGCCCCCGAAAATGGGCTTCATCCTCCGCACCGCGGGCATCGACAAGACAGCCGAAGACCTCTCAAACGACCTCAAATACCTCATGAAGCTCTGGGACAGGATACAGACGGACGCGAAGGAGGCCCCGGCCCCGGCCCTCATCTACAAGGAGCACGACATCGCCGTGAGGACAGTGAGGGACTACCTGACCTCAGATGTGAGCGAGGTCCTGGTTGACGACCAGGAGGCGTACCGGAACGTCAAGTCCTTCCTCAGGCGCACAGTGCCCTGGCGGAAGATAAACATCAAGTATTACAGGGAAAAAAGGCCCATATTCGACCTCCATAACATAGAAGACCAGATATCGAAGATAAACGACCGGTTCGTGAACCTTCCTTCGAGGGGCTATCTCGTATTCGACAAGACCGAGGCCCTCACGGCCATAGACGTCAACTCGGGCAGGAGCAGGAAGGAAAAGAACGTGGAGCAGACCGCGCTTGCCACCAACCTTGAGGCCGCGGACGAGGCGGCCAGACAGCTCCGGCTTAGGGACATCGGCGGGCTCGTGGTAATAGACTTCATCGACATGGAGTCCTCCAAGAACCGCAGGGAGGTCGAGGCGCGGCTCAAGGCCGCCCTGAGCGCGGACAAGGCCCACACGGACATCACCGGCATATCGAGGTTCGGCATCATCGAGATGACGAGGGAGCGGATGCGGACCGCCTATTTCGAGTCGATATACCGGAAATGCGCGGCCTGCGACGGGGCCGGGGTGGTCAGGACTGAAGACACTCTCGCCCTTGCGGCCTTCAGGGACATACACCTGAAGGCGTCAAAAGGCGGCCTGAAGGGCATCACATGCCACCTGCCCGTGGCGTGCGCAAACCAGCTGGCCAACTTAAAGAGAGACGAACTCATCAAGATGGAAAAGGCATTCAAGCTGAAGATAAGCATCATTGGAGACCCCGGCGTCCCTCAGGGGCAATTCGTGATGGACCTCGAAAAGGCGGAGCCGGAGCCGCCAAAACCCCAGCACCAGAAACAGGAACCGCAGCAGCCCCAGCCGGAACACCCGGAAAACAAGACCACTGAAAAAAGCTAGCAGGACGCTGAAAAACTGTTTTGGCTTTACCGGGTATCCAGTGGGTCCCCAAAAGCCGTCATACCGGCAAAAGCCGGTATGACTTACAAAAAAAACCTCTGCACGCAAAAGGTGGCACTCGAACCTGATTACCACTGGTTTGACAACAAGCGCCCATCGTATAACATTTAATCAGGAGATGTAATCAGAGGCGGGTGTTATATTTTCACCCCGCGGAAGGAGGCCAAGATGAAGGTTCTGATCCTTAGTGATGACGGTTTTGAGGACCTTGAACTGATGGTCCCGTACTACAGGTTCAAGGAAGAGGGTTTCCAGGTGGACATCGCCTCTAAAAAGAGGGGCAAGATAGAGGGCAAGCACGATTACAAGCTGGAGGCTAACAAGAGCTACGAGGAGATAAACCCGGACGACTACGACATGCTGTTCCTGCCGGGCGGCAAGGCCCCGGCCAAGGTGCGGAAGTCCGACGAGGCCCTCTCGATAGCAAAACATTTCATAGAGAAGGAAAAACCCGTGGCCGCCATCTGCCACGGCCCGCAGATACTCATCAGCGCCGGGGTGGTCAGGAACAGGCACATGACCTGCTGGCCGGAGGTGGCCAAGGAGCTGAAGGAGGCCGGGGCGATTTACGAGGACAAGGATGTCATCGTGGACGGCAACCTGGTGACATCAAGGATGCCGGACGACCTTCCGGCATTCACCACCGAGGTCCTTAAGAAGGCCAAGGCCGGAGCGGCCGTCTGAAAAAACATCAAAAGCCCCGCGGCAAAGGCCGCGGGGCCTTATGCTTACATGTAGGTCACGAATTCCGGTTCTATGTAGGCCCTCAGGATGTCGCACCGTGCGATGATGCCCGCAAGCTGTCCCTCATCGGTAACAGGAAGCCTGATGATATTGTGCTCCGTCATTATCTTCAGGACCTCTTCGACCGGGGTGTTCAAGTCCACTGTCATGGGGGCCTTCGACATTACGTCCGCCGCCGTCAGTTTCACCAGTTCCTTCCCTTCGCGTATCTGCTTCAGGAGGTCGAATTCCGTGACAACGCCTATGACCTTGCCCGTGTCATCGGTGACCGGCATCCCGCTGTACAGGCCCGAAAGTATCTGCATGGCTATGTCCCTGGCCGATGCGTTCTGCCTTGCGGAGACGACCGGCCTCGTCATTACGTCCCTTGCCTTAAGGTCTGCCATATGGCACCTCCTTTTTCGTTAAAGACAATACGCCGTTTATCTCCCCATATGCCCTCTTCCACGTTCCATAGGCCCTCTTTCATGTTCCTCGCGCTCATGCCTGTCCCAGTACCTGTCCCTTTCCCATGTCCTCCAATCCCTTCTCAGCTGCCAGTAAGGTATGCGCAGATGGCCCGGGGGCGGCAGATGGCGGAAGTCCGGCGGGAGCCCGGCGAACACGCCGGGGGGCCGCCGGATATGGGCCCACGGCCCGTTATAGAAGTGCGCCCTGAACCACCAGCCCCGGTAGGGGCGGTACCAGTAGCCGTGGTAAAAAAATATGTCCGCCTCTATGCCGGGAACGAAGTAGACGTAGTACGTCCCGGGTATCAGGACCACCACCGGCGGGGCGGAAAACACGTAGGGTGGAGGCGGGGAAACCCTCACATATGTCTGCCCGGCATTGGCCGTGCCCGCCAAGAGCAGGAAAAGGAAAAAGGCGGCCGCAAACAGGTACAGTCTCCTTATCTTCATGGGAAAACCTCTCCTTTCAAATCAATGGACTGCTTCTGATTAAATGATATCACCTTGGCACAGGCGTGGCTAATCGGAGGGGGCCTTATGGGAAGCTATTGACGGGAAAGTCCTTGATTGACGCGGCCCTGGTTGCCCATGTGGTCCGGAGCTATATCGGGCGGGAGTCTTCCGGATGATTTTCTTCCTGGAACCGCCCATGCGGCGCAAAGAAATAAAAATCCTTTCCGGCTTTTTTAATCCCCGCGGCCGCAAGCAGGGCCAGTATCAAAAGACCGGCGGCAACCAGAAAAATCCACTTCCCGCGCCCTGCCCCGGCCTGGGCGGCCTCACCGGGAAAAACATCCTGCCCGGCTTTCCCGGCCATTTCCCTGGAGCGCTTCAGTTCCACGTAAAGCACATAGACATAGGCCGCCATGAAGGGCGTGAAAAGGAGCGAAAGCACAGAGCCAAGCAGCGGGATGAGCCCGAAGAAGAAGGAAACGGCCCATACGGCAAGGAGCCTCCAGAAAACCATCCACCACCTGCCCTTTACCTGTCTTCTGCTTTCAAGGAGTGCTGCCAGCCCCTTCGCCTCCCCCCCGGCGACCACGAACACGGAGAAGGCAAACCATACGAGGAAAACGATCCCCGGAATGATGAAAAATACAAACCCGGCGGTTACAGCCGCGGCGAAAAGGATGCTCACCCACAGATAAGAAAACAGGCTTTTAAGGGCCTTTCTTACGGCCCCGCTCAGGGTGAGGCCGCTGTCCGACACAAGGATGAGGAGCGTCCAGAAGGAAAGGGTGTAAACAAACGCGCCCACAAGCGCTCCGGGCGCCACAAGCATGGCCCCGCCAAGCGGGAAAGAACCCTCGTTGGGCCAGGAGTCCAGCCCGGCCGCGAAGACCAGGGCAGCCGTAATCCCGGCAATCACAAGGAGCGGCAGGAGCGTAAGGAAAAAAAGCAGGAGAAAATCAGGGAACCTTTCCCTGTATATCCTCCATGCCCCGCCGAAAAGGGCGTTTATATGGGCATGATTATGCCCTTCGGGACCACGCCCGGAATCCGGGGGCCGGGCTTCCGTTTCCTCCGGCCCGGGCCGGGACTGGCCCCCGGCGCCTTCCTGCCCTCCCCGGAGGCACTTGCGGATTTCCACTCCGCAGGCGGGACAGAAGGTGTTTACCTCGGGCTGCTCAAGTCCGCACTCGGGGCATAACATCCTGCCCTCTCCCATCAGTCTCCTCCCTGTTAAGTTTTTTCCCGGCTAGCGGTGTCCCGTAAATTTACATCATAAGTCATTGCGAGGGACAAGGCCCCGGAGCAATCTCACGGCCGGGTTCTTCGCTTCGCTCTGAATGACTTATTGATGACTTATTAAGGTCATTTGTGAGACTCCACACTAGATGGAGCCCGGCAGAGTGGAATTCAGTATCTTTGCCGGTTCTCCCCTGAGCTTGCTCAATGTCTTGAAATCGAAGCCCTTGAACGTATGCACGGCAACCGCGGAAGCTATCGTCAGGCCGACCAGAAAGACCAGTATCCATTTCTTCCGCTCCGCGGCCGTGGGGGCCGGAAGCTCCCCCTTTATCTTTTTCAGGTCCTCATATATGAGGAACGTGAAAATCATCATGTAAGGCATGAAGAAGATGGAAAGCGCCGAGCCCACAAAGGGCACGAAGCTAAGCAGAAAGGATATCGACCAGACGGCAAAGAGCCTGGCGAACACCTCCCACCACAGCCCCTTCACATGCCGCCTGCTTTCAATCAGCGCGTTCAGGCCGCGCGCATTGCCTCTTGCCAGCACGAAAAAGGAGAACGAGAACCAGACCATCGCCACAACACCCGGTATGATGAACAGCACCAGGCCGGCAACCGTTGCGACGCCGAAAAGGATGTAAACCCATACGAACCTGAAGAGTTTTTCCGATGCTGTTTTTGCAATTTCCTTTATCCCCTCCGTGCCCGAGACCGCGTAAACGAACGCCACCTGGCCCCACATGGATATGAGCACGCCCATTAACGCCCCGGCGGCTATCCATGCGATGACGAAAGGGTTCAGCGGGTGCGGCAGCATTTTGGCGACCGAAAAGCCCAGTGTGGATATCAGGAGTATCGGCAGGAGATAAAGCATGAAGATGAGCGAAAAGATGTTGAACCTGGCCCTGTATATCTCCCAGGCCCTTCTGAAAAGCGTACCGAAGCCCGAGAGGGCCGCCGCTTTTCCAGTGGACTCCATTACGCTTTCCTTATCCATCAAGATTTGGCGAGGGGAGGTCTTTTTTCAGTCTTTCCCCTCCAGAATATAAGGGTATACGAATGCTTTTGCAGAAGTCAAATAAAGGCGGGCCTTCGCAATGGCTTATGATGGAAATTTACGGGGACGCCACACCAGCTAGGTCGAAGGCTGCCCGGTCCCTCTGCCGGCCACGCTCACGTGCCTTTTCTTCCGGTGATAATGCCTGACGACCTTTTTGGCAATCTTGTGCCTGTGGATGTTCTTCGCGACCACGCGGGCCTTTTCCTTATGCCTGTTTGCCAGCGCCCTGTGCACTTTTTTGTGCACCTCGTGCCTGAGCTTTTTAGCCTTCAGCACCCTGTGCGCCTTGCGTACCCTGTAATAAACCCTGTGCCTGTATTTATGAGGGGTGTAGGAGGCAAGCACAACAGGGCTCTTCGAGGTGTCGCTCACATATATCTCGGGCTGCTCGGAGCCGTTCACCACCTGGGCGCTCCTTTCAAGCAGCCTTTCCCCATCCAGCCAGAGGCCGTCCCTCACGTGCTCGCCAAGGAGCGCGGTGACAATCGTGTTGTCCCCTTTTGACGCGGCAAACACCAGGCAGTGCCTGGCCGCCCTCGTATAGCCGGTCTTCCCGCCTATGAGGTCGTCATCGCTCCAGAGCAGATGGTTCGTGTTCCGCAGGTAGAGGCTCCTCCTGTTGGTGCATACGGAGGTCTCCTTGGTATTTATGATTTCCTTTATGAGCGGGTATTTGAGGGCCGCAGCCATGATCATCGTCAGGTCGCGGGCGGTTATGTATTGCCCCCCGGCGGGCAGGCCCGTCGCGTTGACGAACCTCGTGTCTTTGGCGCCGACGGTCTGAGCTTTCCTGTTCATCAGGACGGTGAATGCGTTTTCAGAGCCCGATGCCGCCTCGGCAAGGGCCACGGCGGCACCGTTTATCGACCTCATCAGCGCAAGGTACAAAAGGTTCCTTACCGTTATCTTTTCGCCCGGCCGGAGCCTTGGCGCCACGGAAGGCGTATAGGCGGCGTCCCTGCTCACGGTGACGACCGTGTCAGGATTAAGGGAGTCAAGCGTGCACATGGCGGTCACAAGCTTGGTCGTGCTCGCAGGCATCAGTTTCAAATCAGGGTTCTTGGCATAGAGCACCTTCTGCGTCTGGCTGTCTATCACAAATGCGGCCTTCGCGCCGATGCCCTCCGCGCTTGCGGAACTTGCGTAAATAATGGAAGAAATCAAAACAACGGAAAGGACGGAATTAAGGATGCCGGTTCTCAAGAAGAACGATTTTGCCAATCTCAACCTCAACCCCTTCTGGATCAGCGTTTTAATACAAACCAGCTTTACCCCAAACCAGCTACTTACGCGAAAAATTTTAAACGAAAAAGACAAAAAAATAAAGAATTAATTTTTGGGTTTAAAAAATAAACCTAAAGGCCTTGAAATTAAAAGAAAAATTTTTTCTGATTCTCCACTTTGCTCCTCTTTCGGCCGTCATCCCTGACCAAATATTCCGGCAACGCCCCCGGCATGACCGGATGCGCGGCATAATGTCTATTCTATTTTAGGAAGATTAATATGTGGCTCCTCCCGCTATCTTGCCCTCACCCCCGGCCCCTTTCCCAAAGGGCGGGGGGAGGAGAGCCCCAAAACCCCTCTTTCTGCCTTGTTTTTTTGACTTTCCCCTGCTTCATGTGTTAAAAAAATCAACTATGCACTATTTTTCCTATAAGGGGGGCGAACTCCATGCGGAGGACGTCCCTTTCTCCACCCTTGCAAAGGCCTACGGCACCCCCCTTTATGTCTACAGCAGGCGCACGCTCACAAGGCACATAAGGGCTTACAAAGAGGCCTTTGACGGTGTCCCGAACATAATCTGCTTCGCCCTGAAGGCGAACTCAAACGGGGCAATCATAAAACTACTCGCCTCGGAGGGCGCCGGTGCGGACATCGTCTCCGGCGGCGAGCTTTTCCGGGCTCTCCGGGCCGGGGTGCCAGCAAAAAAAATCGTTTATGCCGGCGTTGGGAAAACGGAAGAAGAGATAGCCTTCGCGCTCAGGAAAAAAATTCTCATGTTCAACGTGGAGTCCGGCGAGGAGCTTGCAAAAATAAACCAGGTGGCGGGCACGCTTGGGGTCAAGGCCCCAATCGCCCTCAGGGTCAACCCGGACATAAACCCCAAGACCCACCCGTACATAACCACCGGCATGAAGAAATACAAGTTCGGCATCCCCATAGAGGACGCGCTGGAGTCTTACCGCAGGGCCTCAAAAATGGAGAACATCGAGGTCGTCGGGGTCCACAAGCACATAGGCTCCCAGCTCACGGAGACAGGCCCCTTCGAGGACGCCCTGAAAAAGGTCCTTGCCCTGATAGACGCGCTCAGGCAGAGCGGCATGGAACTGAAATACCTGGACATGGGCGGCGGGCTGGGCATCCGCTACAGCGAGGAAGACAACCCGCCGGAGCCAAAGGAGCTTGCCGCAAGGCTTCTGCCCCTGCTGGGCAAAAGCAACAGGGACCTCACGGTCGTCATAGAGCCGGGCCGCTCGATTGTGGGCAACGCCGGGGTGCTCGTCACAAAATGTCTCTATGTGAAAAAGACCCCTAAGAAGAAATTCCTTATCGTTGACGCCGGGATGAACGACCTCATAAGGCCCTCGCTCTACGGCGCCTGGCATGAGATACTGCCCGTCAGGAAAAGCAGGCGAGCCAGGGAGAAGGCCGACGTTGTGGGCCCCATATGCGAAAGCGGGGATTTTCTTGCAAGGGGCAGGGAACTTCCGGCCATAAACCAGGGCGAATATCTCGCCGTTATGAGCGCCGGAGCCTACGGGTTCAGCATGGGCTCCAGTTACAACTCGCGTCCGCGCCCGGCGGAGGTGCTCGTGGACGGCGCAAAACACACCCTTATCCGCAGGCGCGAGACGTATGCGGACCTGGTAAAAGGGGAGCTGTGAGCAGGGAAAGGCGCTCTTTCCCCCTGCCCTTTGCAAAGATGCAGGGCACGGGCAACGATTTCGTCCTGCTTGACGGGATAAAAAATAACCTGGACGACCTCGATTTGACGGCCACCGCAAAAAAGCTCTGCGACAGGAGGTTTGGCATCGGGGCGGACCAGCTCCTCATCCTGCTGCCCTCGCAGAAGGCGGACTTCCGCATGCTGATATTCAACGCGGACGGCTCCCAGGTGCAGATGTGCGGAAACGGCATCCGCTGCCTGGCAAAATACATCTGGGACGGCGGGCTTTCCGGCAAGGAAACGCTTGAGATAGAGACCCTTGCGGGTATAATTAAACCTATGAGGAAAGACGGGCAGGTCCGGGTGGATATGGGGGTGCCCCAGCTTGAGGGAAGAAAAATCCCCGTGGACCTCGACGGCAGGGTCATCGACTACCCCCTCAAGGTGGAAGACGCAGTGTTCCCGGTCACCTGCGTCTCGATGGGCAACCCGCACGCGGTGATATTCATAGAGGGCGTGGACGGCTTCCCGCTTGCCCATTACGGCCCGCTCATCGAGAACAACCCGCTGTTTCCGGAAAGGACAAACGTGGAATTCGTGGAAGTCCTCGGCCCCCGCGAGATAAAGATGCGGGTATGGGAAAGGGGCTCCGGCGAGACGCTTGCCTGCGGCACGGGGGCGTCCGCCTCCGGCGTGGCCTCCGCGCTCAAGGGGCTCACGGAAAGGAGCGTAAAAGTCCGCCTGAGGGGGGGCGGGCTTGACATAGACTGGGCCGGAGACGGGCACCTGTATATGACCGGCCCCGCGGAAGAGGTATTCAGGGGAGAAATCCTCATATAAAAAGGAGGTCTTTAGCCGATGGCTGCATTTGAAGGCTCGATGGTGGCGATAGTAACGCCGTTCAGGAAGGGAAAGCTCGACGAGAAGGCGCTTCAAAGCCTCGTGAACTGGCAGATAGAGGAAGGCACCGACGCCATAATACCCTGCGGCACAACTGGCGAGTCCGCCACGCTGGACTACGACGAGCACTACCGCGTGATAGAGTTGACGGTGAAAACCGCAAAGGGCCGCGTGCCCATTATCGCGGGCACTGGCGCGAACTCCACTGACGAGGCCATTGAAATCACTAAAAAGGCAATGGAGCTTGGGGCCGACGGCGCGCTGCTCGTCTCCCCGTATTACAACAAGCCCACACAGCAGGGCATTTACCTCCACTACAAGGCCGTTGCCGCCGCAGTAAAGGGCTTCCCCCTCATCCTCTACAACGTACCCGGCAGGACTTCATCCAACATCCTGCCCGAGACCGTCGCACGCCTCGCGGAGATAAAGAACATCGTGGGCATCAAGGAGGCCACCGGGGACATGAAGCAGGCAAGCGAGGTCATCCGCCTCTGCGGTAAAAACGGCTTCACCGTCCTCTCGGGCGACGACTTCACGACGCTCCCCCTCTATGCCCTTGGCGGCAAGGGGGCCATCTCCGTAAGCGCAAACATCGTCCCCCGCATGCAGGCGGAGCTTTGGGACGCCTGGAAGGCCGGAGACATCGAAAAGGCAAGAAAACTCCACTTCGCCCTGGAGCCCTTAAACAAGGGGATGTTCATAGAGACAAACCCCATCCCCGTCAAGACCGCGCTTGCACTGATGGGCAGGATAAAAGAGGAGTTCAGGCTCCCCCTCTGCCAGATGGCCGCCGGCAACAAGCAGAAACTCGCTGGCATGCTCAAGGCCGCTAAGCTGATATAAGAAGCAAATATTTAGAAGCAAAAAATAAAAAGATTTCCCATTTAAGGGGGGCGATTGCCCCCCTTAATATCCCCTTCGTTAAACATAAAAACATGAAAAACATTATAAAAGCGGTCCTCCTTGCATTCCTGATTTTTTCCGCGTCCGCATCGGCCGCGGACAAAAAATCCTTCCCTCCCAATGCCGTAGCGGGCACGTGGCTTACTCAAAACAGGGGCGCAAAGATAGAGATATACAAGGCAGGGAAAAACGTTTACATGGGCCGGATGGTATGGCTCAGGGAACCCTTCGACGAAAAAGGCAGGCCCCTTACAGACGCCAAAAACCCCGACCCGGCCCTGCGGGGCCGGCCTTATCTTGGCATGGTGATAATAAAAACCCTTTCGCCAGCCGGAGAGAACAGGTGGGAAGGCAGGATATACGACCCGGAAAGCGGCAAGACCTACAACTGCACCGTCTCGCTTGAAAACGAAGACACACTCAGGCTGCGCGGCTACCTGGGGATACCGCTCCTTGGCAGGACAGAGACGTGGCGGAGGGTGTCTTAAGAAATATCCCCCAGCTCGTACTGGATGAGCGCAAGGGCCGCGATCGCCGCCGTCTCCGCCCGCAGTATGCGCGGGCCAAGCGAGCAGACTGAAAAACCCGCACCCCTGGCGGCCTGCACTTCTTCCTCCGCAAACCCGCCCTCAGGCCCGACCGCAACCGCAATCCCCCCCGCAACCGCGTTGCCCCCTCGCAGCTTGCCGGAGGCGTCTTTCAGGCCCGAGCCCCCTTCCTCCCAGAAGATGATGCCCGCGCCCCTGTAGTGTTTAAGGAAATCCGCAAGGGGGGCAGGCTCCGCTATCAGCGGCACCACGGCCCTGCCGCACTGCCTTGCCGCCTCCCGGGCAATCTTCCTCCATCTTCCGGTCTTCCTCGTTTCGCGCACCTCCGCGCGCCGGGTGATCAACGGGATTATTTCTGAGACGCCAAGCTCTGTCGCCTTCTGGACGACCACATCCATCTTCTGCCCCTTGAGCATCCCCTGGAGGAGGACCGTTTTCAGGCCGGATTCCGTCTTTTTCGAAGGGAAAACGTCCCCGGTGCGGGCGGTTATGCGCTCTGAGGATATCCCGGTAATTATTGCCGTGGCGGAGTTGCCTTTGCCGTCGAAAAGCATTACCTCCGCGCCTTCCCTGGCGCGGAGGACGTTTTTCAGGTAGTTGAAATCCTCTCCGGTGAGGCTGATTTCAGAGTTGGCTGAAAGGCCGGGGTAAAAGAGGCGCATCAACTGCCGGCGGCGAATATGCCGCGCAGCTTGTCCCTGATGCCGTGCTTGGGAATGGCCTCGCCGGTTTCCCTTGCGTACTCCTCTATTATCTCGCGCTGCCGGTCGGTGAGCTTTGTGGGCACCATCACCCTGGCAACCACGACCTGGTCGCCTTTGGACTTCCTGCCCAGCCGCGGCATCCCCTTGCCCCGGAGCTTGAACGTCTGCCCGGGCTGGGTGCCTGGGGGCACATGGAGCCTCTCCACGCCCCAAAGGGTGTTTATCTCCACCTCGGTCCCAAGCGCGGCCTGCACAAAGGACAGCGGCATTTCGAGGAAGATGTCGTCCCCGTTCCGCTTGAATTCGGCGTGCTCCTTTACCTCGACGACAACATAAAGGTCTCCGGGCGGCCCTCCGTGGGAACCGGCCTCGCCCTCTCCGGTCACCCTGAACCTCATCCCGGTCTCGACCCCGGCAGGGATGTTGATGGTAAGCTCCCTTTCCACCTTCACCTTGCCGGTGCCCCTGCACCTTTCGCAAGGGTCGGTGACAACTTGACCCGTGCCCTGACATTTCCCGCAGGTGCGGCTTACGGTGAAAAAGCCCTGCTGGTAGCGGATGCTGCCGGTGCCCCGGCAGCCGGGGCATGGGGTGGTCTTGCCGGTGCGCGAGCCCGTGCCCCTGCACTCGGCGCAGTTCACGGTGCGCGGTATCTTTATCGGCCTTTTTACGCCCTCCGCGGCCTCCTCAAGGGTGATATCCACGTCGTATCTCAGGTCGGAGCCCCTTTCGGGCCTTGGCCCCCGGCGTCCGCCAAACGCCCCGCCGAAAATGCCCCCGAAGAGGTCCTCGAAGACCTCGCCGAAGTCCGAAAACCCTCCGAACCCGCCAAACCCCTGGCCCGCCCCGGCGGAAAAACCGCCCCCGTCGTACTGCGCCCTCTTGTCCGGGTCCGAAAGGCAGCTGTACGCCTCGTTTATCTCCTTGAACTTCTCCTCCGCCTCCTTGTTGCCGTGGTTGCGGTCAGGATGAAACTTGAGCGCAAGCTGCCTGTAAGCCTTCTTTATCTCCTCCTGGGTAGCATCCTTTGAAACTCCCAGTGTCTCGTAGTAATCCCTCATCCGGATATTTTAGCGGTTTTTATTATTTTTTGTCCTCTTCCTCGAACTCCGCCTCCATTACCTTCTCCTCGCCGGGGGCTTCCGCGCCCTTGGCCTCTGCCGGCCCGGCCCCGGCGGCTCCCGCTCCGGCGCCCGCAGCCTTGTAAACGTGCTCCGCTATCTTGTGAGAGGCATGGGTAAGCCTGTCAACCGCGGCGCGGAGGGTTTCGGCATCTGTGGCCTCGTCCTTGGCCTTCTTGCAGTCCTCAAGCGCCTTTTCCAGGTCTTTCTTTTCGGACTCGGAAAGCTTGTCTCCAAACTCCTTCATGCTCTTCTCGACCGAATAGATGAGCGTGTCGGCGTTGTTTTTCGCCTCGGCAAGCGCGCGCCTCTTCTTGTCCTCCTCGGCGTGGGACTCCGCGTCGCGCGTCATGTTCTTTATCTCGTTCTCGGAGAGGCCGCTGGAAGCGGTTATCCTTATGGACTGCTCCTTGCCCGTGCCAAGGTCCTTGGCCGAGACATGCAGTATGCCGTTTGCGTCAATATCGAACCCGACCTCTATCTGGGGCACGCCCCTCGGGGCGGGCGGAATGCCCACAAGCTCGAAGACGCCGAGCAGCTTGTTGTCGGCGGCCATCTCCCTCTCGCCCTGGTGTATCTTTATGGTGACGGCGGGCTGGCTGTCCGATGCCGTGGAGAATATCTGGCTCTTCCTCGTGGGGATGGTCGTGTTCCTGTCGATTATCTTTGTGAAAATGCCGCCAAGCGTCTCGATGCCAAGCGAAAGCGGCGTGACGTCCAGCAGGAGCACTTCCTTGACCTCGCCCTTGAGCACCGCGCCCTGTATGCCCGCGCCGACCGCGACGACCTCGTCGGGGTTCACGGTCTTGTTGGGCTCCTTGCCGAAGAAAGACTGCACCGTCTGCTGCACCTTGGGCGTCCTCGTCTGCCCGCCGACGAGTATCACCTCGTCGATCTTGCCCGCGTCCATGCCCGCGTCCTTCAGCGCCAGCTTGCAGGGCTCGATGGACCTCTCTATAAGGCCGCCCGTGAGCTGTTCCAGCTTGGCCCTGGAGAGCTTCATAAGCAGGTGCTTGGGCCCGGTGGCGTCAGCCGTGACAAAGGGAAGGTTTATCTCCGTCTCCATCGCGTTGGAAAGCTCTATCTTAGCTCTCTCAGCCGCCTCCTTGAGCCTCTGGAGGGCCATCCTGTCCTGCTTGAGGTCTATGCCGCTGTCCCTCTTGAACTCCTCCACAAGCCAGTCCATTATCTTCATGTCGAAGTCGTCGCCGCCCAGGTAGGTGTCGCCGTTTGTGGACTTCACCTCTATGACGCCCTCGCCTATCTCCAGGATGGAGATGTCGAAGGTGCCGCCGCCCAGGTCGTAAACGGCTATCTTCTCTTCCTTCTTCTTTTCCAGCCCGTAGGCCAGCGCCGCCGCCGTGGGCTCGTTTATAATCCTCAGCACGTTAAGGCCCGCTATCTTCCCGGCGTCTTTGGTCGCCTGCCTCTGGCTGTCGTCAAAGTACGCGGGCACGGTGATCACCGCGTCGGTGACGGGCTCGCCA
Source organism: Nitrospirota bacterium (assembly GCA_021789215.1). Taxonomy (GTDB): domain Bacteria; phylum Nitrospirota; class Thermodesulfovibrionia; order Thermodesulfovibrionales; family JdFR-88; genus JAJYJS01. The sequence goes on from JAJYJS010000006.1 coordinate 85,330, forward strand.
AGATAGTCCTCCGCGGCCTGTTTCAGCTTCTGGAGTATCATGGCCGATATCTCCGGGGGCGAATACTTCTTCCCCCTCACCTCCACGTGCGCGTCGCCGTTTGAGGCCTCCACTATCTTGTACGGAAGGCGCTCCTTCGCGTGCCTCGCCTCAGGCGAGTCGTACTTCCTGCCCATCAGCCTCTTTATGGAAAAAATAGTGTTCTCGGGGTTGGTTATCGCCTGCCTCTTGGCTATCTGCCCTACAAGCCTTTCCCCTTTGTCCGTGAAGGCCACAACCGACGGCGTCGTCCTGCTGCCTTCCTGGTTCGGTATGACAACCGGCTCCCCTCCAACCACCACGGCCACGACCGAGTTGGTTGTCCCCAGGTCTATGCCAATAGCCTTTGCCATTCTATGATTCCTCCTTGAATGTATTCACTTTTTATTTTTATTCCGCCTTTTGGGGCTTCCGCGATACGGCAACGAGAGTCGCCCGGAGCACCTTGCCATTGTACATGTAGCCCGTGCGGAGCTCCTCCACAACGGTCATTTCCGGGTAATCGCCAGTCTCCACCTGGGTTATCGCGTGGTGGAACTCCGGGTTGAACGGCTGCCAGAGCGCCTCTATCGTCTTGAGCCCGAATTTTTCGAGTATCCTTTTAAGCTCCCTCAATGTCATCTCCACGCCCTGAGCCAGCGCCTCGGACTTTTCCACAGTGTGCCTGAGCGCGGTCTCCAGGTTGTCGAGCGAGGGCAGCAGCGCCTCTATAATCCCTTCGTTGGCGTGCTTTATTATGTCTTCCTTTTCCCTTGCCGCCATCCGCTTGAAGTTCTCGAATTCGGCATAGAGCCTCATGTACTTTTCCTTCTGGCCCTCTATCTCCTGTTCAAGCAGGGGCACTATCTGCTCCTTCCTGGCCTCTTCGACAAACTCTTCAGTCTCCAGCCCCTCAGGTTTTGCCGTTTTCTCTTCGCTCATCTTCCGCTCCTTTATTTAAAGTCTTAGCCCTCTTGCCTGCAAAAAGGAAAAAAATAAATAAAAACCCCCTCAGGCGCCATCTGAGAGGAAATCCGTGATGAACCTGGCTGTGGCCTCCACCATGGTTATGGCCCTGTTATAGTCCATCCTCGTAGGCCCGATTATCCCCACAGTCCCCGCAGGCCGCCCTCCCTGTCCGTAAGGCGCAAGCACCATGCTCAGGCCCCTCATCTCCTTTACCGGGTTTTCGGAGCCGATAAGCACGGAGGCGCCGCCCGGCTCCTGGCAGACCTTTTCGAGGAGCCTCACCATGAGGTGCTTGTCTTCAATCGCCCTGGCTATTTCCTTTATCCTGTCGGAGAAGTCCGGCAGGCCTATGAATTCCGGAAGGCCATACATGTAGATGTCGCCCGCAGGGAACGTCAGGGCCTCGCGGCATATCTCCATGGCCTTGGTAATAAGGATATCACAAAACGCTTTTTCCTTCGACATTTCCCGCACCAGCCGCAGCCTTATGTCGTCTATCCCGTACCCGGCGAACTCCTGGTTCAGGTAGTCCGATATCCTCCTCAGGGTGCGCGGCGACACCTCCTGCTCCATCCTTATGAGCTTGTGCTTGATGATGCCTTCGTTGGTAAGGAGCATCACCGCGATGTGCCTGCCCTTGTAGCTGAAAAGCTCCACCCTGTTGAGGGTCGTCTTTTCGGGCTTCAGGGGGGCGGAAACCCCTATATAGCTTGAGTTCTCGGAGAGCGTCTTTGCCGCACCCTCGATGACCCCGTTCAGGTCCTCCTTGAGCGACTCAAGCCGCGTCATATAGGCGGTCAGAAAATTTTTTTCCTCCACGGCCGCCATATGCTCCGGGAGGTAATCGACATAGAACCGGTATCCCCTGTCCGTCGGCACCCTGCCCGCCGAGGTGTGCGGCTGGATGAGAAACCCAAGCTCCTCCAGGTCCGCCATGATGTTGCGTATCGTCGCGGGCGAGAGGTTGAAGGAATATTTTTTCGTCACGAACCGCGAGCCCACCGGCTCATGGCTCGCTATATAGCTCTGGACTATCGCGAAAAGCACCTGCTCGGTGCGCTTGTTGAGCATCCCGCCACTCCTTTAGCACTCTAATACCGAGAGTGCTAAATTACTTTAGCAACTATAAACGGGGGTTGTCAATATGGAATACCGGGGAGCGTCCGCCAGTCCAGGCGGCCGCGTTATAACAGGGCCTTATTCACCAGCTTATTCGAAGTTGAAGGCCCCTTTTATCCCCCAGCCCAGCTTGTTTTCCATCAGCTTGCCGTAAAGCTTCCTGGTCGCGAAGCACTGGGCGTGTATCTCGTCGTCGTAGTATTTCGTCTGTATCTTGAAGGGCCGCCTCATCTGCCTGGGGTCAAGCGACATGGAGCCGATGGCATACGTCCACCAGAAGCCGGGATATGTGGGCACTATGCCCGTGTAGAGGTCGACCACGGGGAAGGCCCTTTTGAGCGTCTGCTGGACCTTTACGACCGTGTCCCTGTGGTACGCAAGGGATTCCGAATGCGTGACGAACATCCCGTCGGGCGAGAGGCACCTCTTGAGGGCGGCAAAGAACTCCTTCGTGTACAGGGAGCGGGCAAAGCCTATGATGTCCGTGGAGTCCACTATTATGGCGTCTATCCTGCCTTTGGGGGCCTTCTTTACAAACTCCGCCCCGTCCATCGCGCTTATCTCCACGCGCCGGTCGGCGCAGCCGGAGGCGATCTGGGGAAAGAACTTTTTCGAGACCTCGATGACATCCTTGTCAATCTCCACGAAGTGCACCTTTTTGACGGACTTGTGTTTGAGCACCTCGCGCACGATGCCCCCGTCTCCGCCGCCTATGACGATTACGTTTTTCGGGTCCGGATGGGCGTGGAGGGCGACGTGCGTCATCATCTCGTGGTAGAAGAACTCGTCGGACTCCGTTACCTGCACGACGCCGTCCAGTATCAGCATCCTGCCGAAGTCAGGGTTTTCAATGACCATTATCTCCTGGAACCTGCTCCTGCTCCTGTGGAGCACCGTCCCGACCTCGTAGCCGCACTCCACAGGCACGAAAGGCGCCTTCTCCAAAAACTTGAGCATCTCTTCACACCCCCCGTATGACAATCGTTTCAGGTATCGAAAACCCGTTGAACTCCGATGCGTAGGAAATCGTGTACGCCCCGCACGACAGCACAAGGACCAGCCCCCCGATGCGGGGCTCCTTCAGCGCCACGTTCGTGTCTATCACGTCGAAGCTGTCGCAGCTGGGCCCGGCTATCGTCCACTGTTTTACCTGCCCCTCCGGGTTGTCCTCGACGATGTAGCTGTATTTTATGCCCCCGACGCTCTCCATGAGGCCGTTGAACACGCCCACATCCAGGTGGAGCCAGTTCTCGTCGCCGCGCACGGACTTTCCGATTACGGAGCTGACAAACACCCCTGTGTCGCCGACGACCGCCCTGCCCGGCTCTATGAAGACCTCGATGTCCTTTGGGAAAAGCTCATAGATCAGGCCGTCTATGTTCTTCTCTATGTCCTCTATGTCCACTACGTTCCTCGTATACTTCACCGGATAGCCGCCCCCGATGTTCAGCACCCTGAAGGCTATGCCCTTTTTGGCGGCCAGGTCCCAAAGCACCTTGGCCTTGTAGAGCGCGTTGTTCCAGTTATACTTGTTTGTGCACTGGGAGCCCACGTGGAAGGTTATCCCAACTGGGTTCAGCCCCTTCTGCTTCGCATAGGAGGCAAGGAACGCGCCCTCGTCTATCTCCACGCCGAACTTCCTGCTGAGGGGCCACTCGCTGCCCTCGTTGGGCACGGAGAGCCGCAGGTAAACGTTCGCGCCGGGGATTATGGAGGCTATCTTGTCCACCTCGTCCCTCGAATCGAACGCGAAATACCGCACGCCGTATTTTTCCGCCGCGCGGAGGAACTTGAACGTCTTTACCGGGTTGCTCGTGATTATCCTTTCCGGCCCCACGCCGGCCCGGGCCAGTATCTCAAGCTCCCCCTCCGATGCGATCTCGAAATTCAGCCCAAGCCCGTCCAGAAGCTTTATCACGTCCGGGGCCGGGTTGGCCTTGACCGCGTAAAACACCTTCGAGTTCCTGATGTTCCTGCCCATGGCGAGCGCCTTTTTTTCCATCTTGTCGGCATCCATCAGGAGCACCGGAAGCTCAACGCCGTTGCTGTCAAGAAACGTGAGGAAATTAAGGAGGTCCGGCTTGGAAATTATCTTCCTGTGCGCCGCCTCTATCCTGAATACCCTGGTCATGCTGTAAACACCTCTCTGTTGGTTAACCCCCCTGTTTAGTCAAGCCAGACATTATACCCGTCCGGCAAATTTTTATCAATAATCCGGATGCCTACCCGTTTTTCTTCCTCGCGGCCACAAGCTTCCTGGCCCCGGCGCGCAGGGCGTCCGGCACGTTTTTGTTTTTTTGGAGCAGTTGAAGGTCCCTGGGCTTGAGCGACGGCAGATAACCCATGGCGATCCCCGCCGGGGTCTTGGCATTGGTGACCAGGCTATACAGCACGCCGTAATTCTTCATCCACTCCCTGTTTCTGGATATGGACCGGAGCGCCTCGTCGGGCAGGGAGCGGGAACGCGCCGCGGCCTCCACCTCCGGTATGGTTATCTTCGGGTTGCCCAGCACGCCAAGCACAACCTGCTTGTTGGAGTCCTTGAGCAGCAGGTTCCGCACCTCCTTGCCCGCCCTCATCGACACCCTTATCTTCTCCCCTACCGTGAGCTTCTTTATCTTCCCGGTAAGCCTCTCCTCCTTCTGCTCCCCGCTTTCCTGCTCCTTTGCCTTATGCACAACAACCGCCTTCGTGTTTACAGGGACGGGCATGTGCAGCAGGCCGGATACCTTTTCCCTCAGCTCATCCGGCGTATCGGCGTGCTCGTAGAGGAGTTTCAGCGTTTCCGCGCTGGTCTGGTTCGCCTCGAAGACCTCCCAGAATATCCGCCCGTCGTCAGGATCATCAAGCAGGAGCTCGATGGCCTCGCGGGACGCCTCGGCCAGTTCGAACTCTATCGCCTTCATTTCATGCTCTTGCATCGCCAGCGCCTTTTCTCAGGTAAATAAAATATTCGATGTTGCCCTTTTTCTGTCCGTGCACCTCGCACTCGTATATCCCAAGCGGCTCCAGGCCGATTGTCTTCGAGAACTCCTCCACGGACTCCACCGCCCTCTTCCTCTTCTTCCCGTCCCTTACCACCCCGCCTTTTTCCACCTCGCCCCTGCCCACCTCGAACTGCGGCTTAACGAGCGCCAGCACCTCCCCGCCCTCTCTCAAAAACTCCATCACCTTCGGCAGGACAAGCTTCAGCGATATGAACGAAACGTCTATCGCGGCAAGGTCTATCCCGTCCGGCACGGCGTCTTTTTCCAGGTGCCTGATATTGGTCTTTTCCAGGAGCACCACCCTGGGGTCTTCCCTCAGCCTGTAATGGAGCTGCCCGTAGCCCACGTCCACGCAGTAGGCCCTTGCCGCCCCGCCCTGGAGCATGTAGTCCGTGAAACCGCCGGTCGAGGCCCCTACGTCCATAACGGTCTTCCCGGAAAAGCTCACACCGAACCGCTCCACCGCGCCCTTCAGCTTGAGCGCCCCCCTGCTTGCGTACCGGGGCCCGCCCCCCCTGAGCGCGATTGCGGCCTCATCATCGACAGCGGTGCCTGCCTTGGTGACAGGGGCCCCGTCCACAAGGACATGGCCGCCAAGGATGAGGGACGCCGCCTTCTGCCTGCTCTCCGCAAGCCCACGCTCGTACACGAGGACATCCAGGCGCTTCTTTGTCTTTCCCTTTTTCACTCCGTATATTTTCACATAAAGGGGAAGGAACAGGCAATTTTGCGGGAGGGGGGCCGGGGGTGAGGGAGTGCCCGCCTTTGCCCATTTTTAAGGGGAGCCTTTAAATTAAATCCCTCGCGGTTTTTTCCCCTGCCGCGTTGTCTTCCATCATCTTTCTTGCCGCCTTGCAGATGCCTTCCCTGCCGATGCCGTACTTGGCCCTGAGTTCCGCCTGGCTGCCGTGCTCGATGAAGATGTCCGGAAACCCTATGCTGCGGAGTTTTACGCCCTCGATTCCCATTGCGGAAACAACCTCGGCGACCGCGGAGCCGAACCCGCCAACAACCGAATTGTCCTCGACGGTTATGATCCTTCCGGTCCGGGCCGCGCTCCTTACCGCCTCCTTGTCCATGGGCTTTACGAACCTCATGTTGTAGAGGACGGCGCTTATGCCAAGGGCCTCAAGCGCCTCCACGGCGGCCATCGCCTCGGCCGCCATGCCGCCTATCGCAAGCACCGCGATATCGCGCCCCTCTTTTAACAGTTCGGCCTTCCCCCTTTCGATTGCAGGCGTTCCGCCCACCGTTTCGGCCTTCCCCCTCGGGTATCTTATCGCCACTGGAGAGCTCATCGACAGGGCGAACCGGAGCATCTTCTCAAGCTCCGGGGCGTCCTTGGGGGCCATAACCGTAAGGCCCGGGATATGCCTCAGGTAAGAGAGGTCGTACATGCCGTGGTGCGTCGGGCCGTCCTCGCCGACCACCCCGGCGCGGTCGATCGCAAAGACAACGGGGAGCCTCTGGAGGCACACGTCGTGTATCAGCTCGTCGTAGCCCCTCTGGAGGAACGTGGAATATATCGCAAGCACGGGCTTCATGCCGCCTTTTGCCAGCGCGGCGGAAAACACCACGGCATGGGGCTCAGCGATGCCCACATCGTAAAACCTGTCCGGGAATTTCTCCTCGAAACGCGCCAGCCCGGTGCCCTCCTTCATCGCGGCGGATATGGCTATCACCCTGCCGTCATCTTCGGCGCATTTTATCAGGGCGCTGCCGAAATACTCGCTCATGGAGACGGAGTTCGAAAGGGGCTGCCCGGTCTCCACCTCGAAGGGCCCAACGCCGTGGAAGACGCAGGGGTTCTCCTCGGAGGGGGCGTAGCCCTTGCCCTTTTTCGTGACCACGTGGATGAGCGTGGGAGTCGTGGCCTCCCTGACGCTCCGGAACGTGTCAACAAGCTGTTTTATGTCGTGGCCGTCTATCGGGCCAAGGTAGTTGAAGCCAAGCTCCTCGAAGATTACGCCCGGCAACACAAACCCCTTTACCGTCTCCTCCAGCTTCTGGGCGAGCTTCGCCACCTGCGGGCCGACCCTGGGGATAATATTTATCAGGTCCTTGGTGGAGCTTTTGAACCTGCGGTAGAACTCCCCCGTAAGTATCCTGTTCAGATACGAGGAAAGCGCGCCCACGTTTTTGGAGATGGACATCTCGTTGTCGTTGAGCACCACTATCAGGTCCTTCCTCAGGTGCCCGGCATGGTTGAGCCCCTCGAACGCCAGCCCCGCCGTAAGCGAGCCGTCGCCGATAACGGCTATGACCTTGTAGTCCTCATGCAGCTTGTCCCTGGCCTCTATCAGCCCCACGGCGGCTGATATGGAGGTGGAGCTGTGGCCTGCTATGAAGGCGTCGTGCTCGCTCTCCTCCGGTCTTGTGAAGCCGGTGAGGCCGCCCATCTTCCTTAGCCTGCCAAACCTGTCCTTCCTGCCCGTGAGTATCTTGTGCGTGTAGCTCTGATGGCCCACGTCCCAGACTATCTTGTCCGCCGGGGAATCGAAGACGTAATGAAGGGCAAGGGTAAGCTCCACCACGCCCAGGTTGGAGGCCAGATGCCCGCCGCAGACCGAGACGTGCTTTATTATGAACTCCCTCAGCTCCGCCGCAAGCGGCTCAAGCTCCTTTTCGCTGAGCCCCTTAAGGTCCTTTGGCGAATCTATTCCTTCAAGATACATTTTTTTGTTTTTTTACTTTTTATTTTTTATATCTTTTATGCCTTGCGCTCTATTACGAACCTTGCTATCGCGCGCAGGGGCTCCGCCTTTTCATCGAACGCCTTTAGCGCCAGGAGCGCGCTGTCAACAAGCTCGCGGGCCTTCCGCTCCGATGCCTCAAGTCCGTACACGGCCGGATAGGTGAGCTTGGCCTTTCTCTGGTCGGAGCCCGCGGTCTTGCCCATCAGCGCGGTCTCCCCCTTAACGTCCAGTATGTCGTCAGCCACCTGAAAGGCCATCCCAACGGACTGCCCGTATTCCGTGAGGGCGGCAAGCCGCCCCTCGTCCGCACCGGCCAGTATCGCCCCCATCCGCACCGATGCCGTTATGAGCTGTGCCGTCTTGTGCATGTGTATGAAGCCTATCGTCTCCTCCATGTCCGCAGGCAAGTCTGCCCTGGGCAAGTCTGCCCCCGACTCCGAGAGTATGTCCTGGGCCTGCCCGGCGACCATCCCCCGGAGCCCGGCCCTCTCCGAGACGTCCCCGATCACTTTAAGAAGAAGTATAGGATCAATGCCGCCCGCTGGCAAGGACAATATGTGGAAGGCCTCGGTCAGGAGCCCGTCGCCCGCCAGTATCGCCATCGCCTCGCCGTAGACCTTGTGGTTTGTCGGCTTGCCGCGCCGCAGGTCGTCGTCGTCCATTGCCGGGAGGTCGTCGTGGATGAGGGAGTAGGTGTGTATCAGCTCCAGGGCGCATGCGTAAGGAAGGATGGTGGCTGGGTCCCTCCCGCAGGCCTCGCACGCCGCAAGCGCCAGCACGGGCCTTATCCTCTTGCCGCCCGCGTTCAGGGAATAGGCCATCGCCTCCTTGAAACGGGCCGGAAAGACGCGCGCCCCGGAAAAATAGCTTTCCAGAAAGGAATCTACAAGGCCGGCTTTTGCCTTGAGGAACGAGTCGAGATTAAACAAGGTCAAAAAAACCCTTTATTCCCATTCGATAGTGCTCGGAGGCTTCGAGCTTATATCGTAAACGACCCTGTTTACCCCCTTTACCTCGTTTATTATCCGGTTGGACATGATTCCAAGTATATCATAAGGCAGCCTGGCCCAATCGGCCGTCATGCCGTCAAGGCTCTGGACCGCCCTGATGGCGATTGCGCTGTCGTAGGTGCGCTCGTCCCCCATCACGCCCACGCTCCGCACCGGCAGGAGCACGGCGAAGGACTGCCAGACCTGGGAATAGAGACCCGCCTTCTTTATCTCCTCAAGCACTATGGCATCGGCCTCGCGCAGCAACTCGAGTTTTTCTTCCGTGACCTCGCCAAGGCAGCGGATGGCAAGGCCCGGGCCGGGGAACGGATGCCTCCAGCAGATGTCGTCGGGGAGGTCCAGCTCCTTGCCAAGCACCCTCACCTCGTCCTTGAAAAGCTCCCGCAGGGGCTCTATGAGCTTTAGTTTCATTATATCGGGCAGGCCGCCCACGTTGTGGTGGCTTTTTATCACGGCGGAGGGGCCCTTGAAGGAAACGCTCTCTATCACGTCCGGGTAGAGCGTGCCCTGGGCCAGGTACTCCACGTCCTTTATCTTCTTCGCCTCTTCCTCGAATATGGCGATGAACTCCCCGCCGATTATCTTCCTCTTCCGCTCGGGGTCCGTGACGCCGGCCAGCTTCTCCAAAAACCTCTTTTTCGCGTCCACGTGGACGAGCTTCATGCGGTAGTGCTGCCGGAAGGTGGCTATCACCTTTTCGGCCTCGCCCTTCCTCAGCAGCCCGTTGTCCACGAATATGCACGTAAGCGCGTCCCCGAGTGCCCTGTGTATCAGGAGCGCGACGACGGAGGAGTCAACCCCCCCGCTCAGGGCGCATATGACGTTGCCTTTTCCGGCCTTCTCCCTTATGTCGCCCACGGCCCAGTCGATAAAGGAGCTCATCTTCCATTCCGGTTTGCAGCCGCATATGTCTATGACGAAATTCCTTATGATGCGCTTTCCTTCCGCGGTATGGGCCACTTCCGGGTGGAACTGGAGGGCGTAGAGCCTCCTTGAGGAGTCGGACATGGCGGCGCACGGCGAGTTTGATGTATGAGCTATGGCCCTGAACCCCGGAGGGAACGCCTCTATGCGGTCCCCGTGGCTCATCCATACGGTGCTGTTGCCGGAAACGCCCCGGAGGAGGTCCCTGTTGTCATCCACCAGCAGCTCAGCCCGGCCGTACTCCCTTTTCAGGGCGTGGGCCACCTTTCCTCCAAGCATGTGGGCCATCAGTTGCATCCCGTAGCAAAGCCCGAGCACCGGCACGCCAAGGGAGAATATCTCCGCGGAGGGCAGCGGCGCGCCCTGGGCGTAAACGCTCGCGGGCCCGCCCGAGAGTATTATCCCCTTCGGCCTGAACGCCCTTATCTTCTCCATCGGGGCGTTGTAGGGGAAAATCTCCGAATAGACGTTCTCCTCCCTTACGCGCCTGGCTATGAGCTGCGTGTACTGGGAGCCGAAATCAAGGACAAGAATCCGTTCCTCGTGCATAAGACATTGATTATAAAATACCGGGGCCGGAAAAATCCAAAAAGTAAAAAAGCAAAAAACCTCCCCCTTGCAGGAGGGCCGGCCGGCCAAGCCCAGCCATTGCCTGATTCACGGAGAAAACGTAAAATAATATATAAGGTTTTATAGAATGACCTCGCTGCTCAAACTGCTCAGACGAAGAGAAGTCCGTTATCCGCTGAAGATTGCGCTTATCTATGCTGTCACCGGCGGCCTCTGGATATTCCTCACGGATATCGCCGTTTACGATTTCACAAGGAACATCCGGCTGCTGGCGCAGATAGAGACTGCAAAAGGGTGGTTCTTTATCGCGGCCACCTCCATCGTGATTTTCTGCGCGGTGCGCAAGGAGATGCGCTCTCTTGCGGCAAAGGACGAGGAGATAAAAAAGAACGAGAGGTTCCTTAGCGATATTTTCGAGAGTATCCAGGACGGGATGATAATTGTGGACAGGGCGCTGAATATCGTGCGGGCCAACCCCCTCGTGGAGAAGTGGCTTGGATATGAGAGGCTCATCGGCAAAAAGTGCAACGAGGTCTTCGGCGTGGACAGGGATGCCTGCATAGCCCGGAAGACCATCGAAACGGGAAGGCAGCAGTCAAGGACGGCGTTTTTCGAGTCCGGCGGCGAAAAGCGCTGGCTGGACATATACAGCTATCCGCTTCTCGACTCCAAAACCGGGGAGCTGAAGGGCGCGATCGGCTACCTGCGGGACATCACAGTGCAGAAAAAGGCGGAAGATGCGCTCAGGGAGTCGGAAGAGAAATACCGGGCGCTCTTTGACGCCGCGGTCGACGCAATGGTGATAACGGACTCGGGCGGCATAATCATGGAGGCCAACCGGCGGGCCGGGGAGCTATCAGGCGTAAGCGCGGACGAGCTTGCCGGCAGGCATATAACCACCCTCCACCCGCCGGAGGAGTCGGCCCGCTACATGCGCGTCCTCAGTGCGGCGGTTGAAAGCGAAAGGCCGGTTTCAGGGGACATCTACGTGCTCCGCAGCGACGGCGTGAAGATACCCATAGAGCTGAGCATAAGCGCGTCGGAGGCCGGGGGGAAGCGGATACTGTTTGCGAGCATGAGGGACATAAGCTCCCGCCGGAAGTCCGAGGAGCGCATAAAACAGCAGTTGGACATGCTCTCCGTGCTCTACGCCGGGGCGCAAAACCTCTCCGAGAGCCTCGACCTCTCCGCGCTGGCTGAAAACGTGGTGCTGGCCTGCGTGGCCAACTTCGGGGCCGGGTTCGCCTGGATAGGCTACGCCGAGCACGGGGGCAGGCTGAGGCCGCTTGCGCTCTACCCGGACATCCCGGAATACAAGCGGCTCATCACGGCCCGCTGGGACTCCTCCCCCTCGGGAGAGGGGCAGACCGGGCGGGCGATAAGGAGCGGGACGCCCGTGATAATCGAGGACCTGAGAAAAGACGACGGGTTCGCCCCCTGGCTGGAGACCGCCCTCTCCCAGAACCTCCACACCGGGGCCTCGTTCCCGCTCGTGAGCAGGAAAAGGACCTTCGGCGCGCTTACGCTTTACAGCGAGGCCCCGGGGTTCTTCACGAGGGAGCGGGTGAGGTTTTTCCAGGCGTACGCGCACCAGGCGGCCGCCGCGCTCGAGAACGCCAGGCTCTACGAGGAAACGGAGCACCGCCTGAGGCGCCTGGACGCCCTCTTCGCGATAGACACCGCGATAACCTCAAGCCTCGACCTCCAGGTGACCCTGAACGTCCTGCTGGACCAGGCCGTCTCCCAGCTCCAGATGGACGCGGCCGACGTACTGCTGATGGACAGCCACTCGCTCACGTTCAGGCACGTGACGGGGCGGGGCTTCAGGACGCGCGGCATGGAGCGCGTAAAAATCCGCATGGGAGAGAGCAACGCCGGGCGGGCCGTCCTCCAGAGGCGCGTGATAAGCCTCCAGGACGTTTCCGGCTCGAACGACGGCAGGGCGGAATACTTCGAACAGGAGGGCTTCGTCTCCTATTTCGCCGCGCCCCTCATAGCAAAGGGGCAGGTGAAGGGGGTGCTTGAGCTTTTCTCAAGGAGCAGGCTCTCGCCCGACCCCGAGTGGCGCGGGTTCCTGGAGACGGTGGCCTACCAGGCGGCCATTGCCATAGAGAACGTCACGCTCTTTGACGACCTCCAGCGCACCAACACGGAGCTTGCGCTGGCCTACGAGACGACGCTTGAGGGCTGGTCCCGCGCCCTCGACCTGAGGGACAGGGAAACGGTCGGCCATGCGGCAAGGGTGACGGAGATGGCCGTGGAGCTTGCCCGCGCGATGGGCGTGGGCGAGCAGGGCCTCCTGCACCTGAGGAGGGGCGCCCTCCTGCACGACATAGGCAAGATGGCCATACCGGACAACATCCTGCTCAAGCCGGGGCCGCTCAACGAGCAGGAGAGCGAGATCATGCGCCGCCACCCGGTGTATGCGCTGGACTTGCTCCAGCCCATCCCCTACCTGCGCCCCGCCCTGCCCATCCCCTATCTGCACCACGAACGGTGGGACGGAAGCGGCTACCCGCAGGGGCTCAAGGGGGAGCAGATACCCCTGCCCGCCCGCATATTCGCCGTTGCGGACGTCTGGGACGCCCTCTGCTCCGAGCGTCCCTACCGCCCGGCGTGGCCGAGGCAGGAGGTTGCCGAGTACCTCCGCAGACAGTCCGGCAAGCACTTCGACCCCAGCGTGGTGGAGGCCTTCCTCGGGCTGATGGACAGGAAGGAGATGAAGAAGGAGCATGAGCAGTAAAGAAAGCGCTTTTGTTTTTTTGGGGTCCCGCCCCACCCACCCCTGAAACGGACTCAAAACGCTCCCTTAAAATAAACCCCTCCGTGGAATTGCCTGGTAATACTCATAGTCTCTAGACGCAGGCTCATCGCAAGTATTTTAATTTCTAATATCCAAAAATGAATGATATTCAAAAAGTTTTCGGCAAACGAGTCAGGGAACTACGCCTGAAAAAAGGGCTTTCCCAGGAGAATCTTGCCGAAATGAGCGGGCTTCATTGGACATACATAGGTAGCGTTGAACGCGGAGAGAGGAACATTTCTCTTAAAAACATAAAAAAAATTTCCGATGCATTAGGCATAAGAATGACAGAACTGTTTGAAGGCGTCAATTCATCGAAAAATAAAAATTCAAAATGAAAGCAGTTAAAAAGAAAAAATCGACTATATATGAATCTTCGGAAATTGATTTTTTAAATTTCAAGACTTCTGAGGGCATAACAACTTACGAAAAGCGGTCTTTTTCCATCTATTATGACGACCCTGCCCATTCGGTTCGCTTGCTAAAGGGTGATTGCGTTGAAATTCTGAATCGGGTCTCAGAAAACAAGGTCGATATGATATTTGCCGACCCGCCTTATTTCCTATCAAATGGCGGGATCACATGCCATGCTGGCAAAATGGTTTCCGTAAATAAAGGCAAGTGGGACAAATCAAAAGGGATAGAGGAAAATCATAAATTCAATTTAGAGTGGCTGAAAGCCTGCCAGCGGGTCCTCAAGCCAGACGGGACAATCTGGGTTTCAGGTACTGACCATATTATCCATTCGATTGGCTTTGCCATGCAGGAACTCGGCTTCAAAATTCTTAACGACATTGTTTGGTTTAAGCCAAATGCGGCCCCAAATCTTTCGTGCAGATATTTTACCCATTCGACCGAATTCATACTCTGGGCCGCCAAGAATGAAAAGAGCAAGCATTATTTTAATTACCCTCTGATGAAAGAAATAAATAAGGGCAAACAGATGCGCAATTTTTGGGGCTTTTGGGAAATAACCACTCCAAAACCGGAAGAAAAAAAATTCGGCAAACACCCAACCCAAAAACCCATTGAGCTTTTACAGAGAATAATCATGGCCTCCACTAAAGAAGGTGATCTCGTGCTCGATCCATTTTGCGGAAGCTCTACAACTGGACTAGCTGCTTTTTTACTTAAAAGAAAATATGTCGGTATTGAATTGGACGAGCAATTTTTGGAACTTTCCAAAAAAAGGTTGGCGCATAACAAGTGATAGAGAAAAATAAAGGTTCACAAGCGAACGTCAGTGGGAAGCTACTTGAAAGAACTGTAAAAGAGGTTTTCCTAAGCAAAGGTTTTCAGTTGGTTCCCTATAGCGAATGGAAAAAGAACCCCGAAAAATTTGGTAATGAGCTTCTACTGACCAGAATACCTTTTGTAACTATTTATAAACACCCGGGGCATACCGAATTCTTGGCTGTTTCTCAAAAATACAATTTTAAAATCAGGATCGAGTGCAAATGGCAACAGGCAGCGGGCTCCGTTGATGAAAAGTTGCCTTATCTTTATTTAAACTGCATAGAAGCTATGCCGGAAGAGAAGATAATTATCATCATAGATGGAGGTGGGCCAAAAAGAGGATCCATTGAATGGCTAAAAAATTCAGCGAAACAAAATAGATATAACAAGACCGGCATTCCAAAAGACATCTTGGTTTTTAGCTTAACTGAATTTATGGCTTGGTCAAACAAGACATTGAGGTAAAAACCGTCCGTTCCGCTCCCTGTTTTCCAATTGACGTTTACCCAAAAAAAATGGTGACATGTCCTCTTGTCCGGTCCGCATTTCCCGTTTAACATATAGCCCGCCGCAGAGGCCGCGGCACGTTCTTTGACAATGAAGGGAAAGAGGCAACTCTCACCTCTGCCACGGCAGAGCGAGGGAAGAGTTTTCAACAGGGCGCATTTGAACACGTTGAACAAAAAAATCCTAAAAATCTTTTAAATTCAGCCTGTTTTCAGTTCCAGTCTGAACACTAAAAAAAGAGGGACCATGAGCCGGGCGCAAGCCCATGAAAGGTATGACGCCTGTTCTTTTACCCGGGCCGGATTTTTAGGGAGTGCCGCCATATACGCGGATTTTGGTTTTCAGCCTTTCAGGGGGATATAGGGGCGCAGCCCCTATACCTTGAAAGGGAGGGCGGGCGGGAAGAAGAAAATCCCCCTTCTTCCCCGTTGCCTCACGTAAAAATCTAAACGAAATGCTTATTGATTGCCTCATTGGGATTATAACCGAAATTGCTGTTTCCCTTGGCAGCGGTTTTTGATGTCGCCGTCCGGAAGAGCTTATTCTGG
>JAJYJS010000026.1 GCA_021789215.1 Nitrospirota bacterium
CCAGGCGACAACGTGACGTTCAACGTTGAGCTGATAGGGCCCGTGGCGATGGAAGATGGCCTGAGGTTCGCCATCAGGGAAGGCGGCAGGACGGTCGGAGCGGGCGTCGTTACGGAGATTGTGGAATGAGAATAATTTTATTATTGCAGTGCACAGAGTGCAAGAACAGGAATTACTCGACAATAAAGAACAAGAAGAACACGCCTGACAAGCTGGAGATAAGCAAGTTTTGCAGGCATTGCCGGAAGCACACTGTCCATAAGGAGACGAAGGCATAAACGGCTTGCGGGCTGTAAAGAGTAGGCCAGTAGCTCTAACGGCAGAGCATCGGACTCCAAATCCGAGGGTTGGGGGTTCAAATCCCTCCTGGCCTGCCATCTTTTTGAAAGGATTTTGCCGGTAAAGAACATGCAGAAAATAAAACAGTTCCTGCACGAAGTTAAAGTAGAGCTGAAGAAGGTGGTATTCCCGTCCAGGGAGGAGCTCTTGGGCTCCACCTGGGTTGTCATCATTTCGGTGATAATAGTCTCCATATTTCTTGGCATAGTGGACATCAGCCTCTCGAAGATAGTCCAGGCCATACTGAGGTAGCCAGTGGCAAAGAAATGGTATGTGGTTCATACGTATTCCGGGTTCGAGGAGAAGGTGAAGGCCTCAGTCGAGGACAAGGTGAAAAGGCTTGGCCTCGATGAAAAGATATCGCGCGTGATGATACCCACGGAGAAGGTCATCCAGCTCAAGTCGGGCAAGAAGAAGGAGACGGAGAGGAAGTTCTATCCCGGCTACATACTGGTGGAAATGGAACTGGATGATGAGACATGGCACGTCATCAAGAGCATTCCAAGGGTCACGAGCTTCGTGGGCGGCACCAAGCCCATGGCCGTCGACGAAGAGGAAGTCGAGATGATAGTGCAGCAGATAGAAAAAGGTGTCGCGCCCCAGGTGAAGACGCAGTTCGAGCAGGGCGACATAGTAAGGATAATAGACGGCCCCTTCACCAACTTCACGGGATATGTCGAAGAGGTGGACATGGACCACGGCAAGCTGAGGGTCATGGTGAGCATCTTCGGCAGGCAGACGCCGGTTGAGCTTAATTTCTTCCAGGTGGAAAAGACTTAAGGAGGTCTTTATAGATGGCAAAGAAAGAAGTAGCGGCACTAGTTAAACTGCAGATACCTGCCGGGAAGGCGAACCCCGCCCCTCCGGTCGGCCCTGCGCTGGGCCCCCACGGGGTGAACATAATGGAGTTCTGCAAGGCGTTCAACGCCCAGACGGCCCCGATGGGTGACACGATTGTGCCTGTCGTGCTTACCATTTACGCCGACAGGACCTTCACCTTCATCCTGAAGACGCCGCCCGCCTCCGAGCTTATAAAGAAGTCGGCCGGCATCCTGAAGGGCTCCGGCTCCGCGGGCAAGGACAAGGTCGGCAGGATCACGGATGAGCAGGTAAGGGAAATCGCCAAAACCAAGATGCCGGACCTCAATGCCGCATCGCTTGAGAGCGCGATGAGCATGATAAGGGGCACGGCAAAGAGCATGGGAATAGAGACCGAATAAGGGGGTTTTTTTCGATGGACGGCAAAAGACTCAAGGAAGCCAGGAAAGCATACGACGCCGAGAAGGAATATGCGTTAAAGGAAGGCGTGACCATAGTAAAAAAGAACGCCAAGGCCAAGTTCGACGAGACCGTTGACCTCGCCGTAAGGCTGGGCGTCGACCCGAGGAAGTCCGATCAGATGGTCAGGGGGGCGGTGGCGTTGCCCCACGGTATCGGAAAGGCCGTCCGCGTGCTCGTCTTCGCCAAGGGCGAGAAGGAGAGGGAGGCCCGCGAGGCCGGGGCCGATTACGTCGGCGCCGAGGACATGGTCGAGAAGATACAGAAAGAGGGCTGGCTCGATTTCGACAAGATCGTGGCGACCCCCGATGTGATGGGGCTTGTCGGCAAGCTGGGCAAGATACTGGGCCCCAGGGGGCTCATGCCGAACCCGAAGCTGGGCACGGTGACCTTCGACGTTGCCAAAGCCACAAAGGAGATAAAGGCCGGAAAATCCGATTTCAAGGTGGACAAGGCCGGAAACGTGCATATGGCTATCGGCAAGGCGTCGTTCAGTGAGGACGCGCTGGCCGACAACGCGCTTGCCGCGATAGATTCTCTCGTGAAGATGAAACCTTCGACCTCAAAGGGCAAATACCTGAAGAAGATAGCCATATCGTCCACGATGGGCCCGGGGGTCAGGATTGACATATCGACTGCAAGCAAGGTTTAATCGCAGGCTTTGCCTGTTTTTATATCAGTCAGAGACAGCAGGCGGGGCCTTTCCTGCCCTTAATAGCCCCGTTCGAAACGAACGGGATGCCTGCCGAGACGACTTCCTGGTCTCTGGGAAAGGAGGGATATGAACAGGAAGGATAAGGAAAAAGCCATTTCCGAGCTGAAAGAGGAATTCAGCAGGGCCAGGGGAGCGGTCATCGCCGAGTACAAGGGCATGACGGTCGAAGAACTGACCGATTTCCGCGGCGGCCTGAGAGAGCTTGGCATCCAGTACAAGGTCGTGAAAAACACACTGGCGCGCATTGCCTCCGAAGGCACACCCGTGGCCCCTGTCAGGGACTATTTCAGCGGACCCGTCGGCATAGCTTTCAGCCATGAAGACGCGGTCAAGGTGGCCAAGGGCATAATCAGGTATTCGGCCAGGAACGAAAAGCTCAAGCCCGTTGCCGCCGTGGTCGAAGGCAAGCTGGTGGACGCCCGCGAGCTGAAGGCCATAGCGGAGCTTCCCCCGAGGGAAGTTCTCCTTTCAGTGCTTGCCGGGACGATGTCCGCGCCTCTTTCCAAGATGGCCGGAGCGCTCCAGGCGACGCTTTCGTCCTTTGGTCATGCAATGAACGCCCTTTTGGCGAAAAAAGAACAGGCAAGTTGAGAAAAAAAAGTTAAAAGTTCCATTTTAAGGAGGATTTAAACCGAGATGCCGATAACCAAAGAGCAGGTTTTTGAATTCATAGACAACATGACAGTCCTTGACATGTCAAAGTTCATCAAGGAATTCGAGGAGAGGTACGGCGTGACCGCCGCCGCCCCGGTTGCGGTCGCGGCAGCACCGGCCGCAGGGGCAGCCCCCGCCGCCGAGGAGAAGACGAGCTTTGACGTCATACTCGCCGCCGCCGGCGACAAGAAGATCCAGGTCATAAAGGTTGTAAGGGAGCTCACCGGGCTCGGCCTCAAGGAGGCGAAAGAGCTTGTTGACACCGCGCCCAAGCCTGTCAAGACAGGCGTCTCCAAGGAGGAGGCCGACAGCATGAAGGCCAAGCTCGAGGAGCAGGGCGCAGCAGTAGAAGTAAAATAGGACAAATAGGGCCCAAGTCAGGGGAAACCCCGGGAAAAAGGGGTTTCCCCTCTTATAAATTTTTATGAACACACCTTAAGGAGAAGCATGGCAAGGGTTTTGCGAGAAAGACAGGATTTCGGGAAAGTCCCGCCCGTAATACAGGTGCCTCATCTTATCGAGACGCAGATAGCGTCGTATGAGGAATTCCTCCAGAAGGAGACCCCTCTTGACGAGAGGAGGGACACCGGGCTTCAGGCCGCATTCAAGAGCGTCTTTCCGATAGCGGATTACAACGAGACGGCTTCCATCGAGTACCTGGGCTATATCATAGGGGAACCCAAGTTCAACCCCAGGGACTGCCTCCAGAAGGGCATAACGTATGCCGCCCCGCTCAAGATAAAGGTGAGGCTTAACATCTATGAGAGCACGGGAGAGCAGAAGAGGCTCAAAGAGGCCCGCGAGCAGGAAGTCTACATCGGCGAGATCCCCCTTATGACGGACACCGCCACCTTCATCGTAAACGGGACGGAGAGGGTAGTGGTAAGCCAGCTTCACCGTTCGGCAGGCGTCTTTTTCAGCCACGACAAGGGCAAGACGCACGCCAGCGGCAGACTCCTTTACTCCGCGAGGGTAATACCGGCCAGGGGCTCCTGGCTCGATTTCGAGTTCGACACCAAGGACCTCCTGTACGTCAGGATAGACAGGAGGAAGAAGCTGCCGGCCACCATAGTGCTGAAGGCGCTCGGGTACTCCAACGAGGACCTGCTCAAGACATTCTACCCGATAGAGAAGATAATAAACCGGGGCGGCAGGCTCACCCGCGAGGTGACGGAGGTTCTGGTGGGCATCAGGGCCCCGGAGAACATAGAGCTCCCGCAGACCGGGGAACTTGTGGTCAAGGAAGGCGGAAAGATAACGAGGGCGGCCTACAAGAGGCTGCATTCCGCCGGGATTACCGAGATACCGGTTTCGAAGAAGGACCTGAAAGGCAGGATAACCCTCAGGGACATTGTGGACCCGGAGACGGGCGAGATACTCATAGAGAGCAATGAGGAGCTCTCGGAGGAGAACATAGAGAAGATACTGAAGCTCGGCATAGAGAACCTCGATCTTCTGTTCATAGACAACATACATTACCTGCCCTCGCTGAGGGACACGCTCATCACGGACAAGGTCACGACCGAGGAAGACGCGCTGATAGAGATTTACAAGAAGCTCAAGCCCGGAGAGCCGCCCACACTCAGGGACGCCAGGGAGCTTTTCAACGGCCTGTTCTTCGACCCGAAGAGGTACGACCTTTCCCCGGTGGGAAGGCTGAAGATAAACAAGAGGCTTGGAATCGACGTTTCGCTTGACACCAAGGTCCTTACGGACAAGGACATAATAGAGATAGTCCGCTACCTGCTGATGCTGAGGTCCGGAAAAGGCGAGGTGGACGACATAGACCACCTTGGCAACAGGCGCATCAGGGCGGTAGGCGAACTCATAGAGAACCAGTTCAGGATAGGGCTTGTGAGGATGGAAAAGGCCGTGAGGGAGAAGATGACCCTTACGGACCTTGAGGAGGCCACCCCGCACGACCTCATAAACGCGAAGCCGGTCATAGCGGCCGTGAAGGAGTTTTTCGGCTCCAGCCAGCTCTCGCAGTTCATGGACCAGACGAACCCTCTTTCGGAGATAACCCACAAGAGGAGGCTTTCGGCCCTCGGCCCGGGCGGCCTCACGAGGGAGAGGGCGGGCTTTGAGGTCAGGGACGTCCATCCCACTCACTATGCCAGGATATGCCCTGTCGAGACCCCCGAGGGCTCGAACATCGGCCTTATAACCTCGCTTGCGAGCTACGCCAAGGTCAACGAGTACGGGTTCATAGAGTCCCCGTACCGCAAGGTCGTGGGCGGCGTTCTCACGGACACCGTGGAATACCTCTCGGCCGTCGAGGGCGAGAAGTTCGTCATAGCCGAGGCGTCCACTCCAGTCGACAAGAAGGGGCACATCCTTGGCGAGACGGTCTTCGCCCGCATCGGGGCGGACTTCAAGATAGTCTCCCCGGAGGACGTCCAGTACATAGGCATCTCGCCGAAACAGATAGTCGGCGTGTCGGCCAGCCTTATTCCGTTCCTTGAAAACGACGACGCCAACAGGGCTCTCATGGGCTCGAACATGCAGAGGCAGGCAGTCCCGCTCCTTGAGCCGGAGGCCCCGGTGGTGGGGACGGGCATGGAGCTCGTGGTCGCCAAGGACTCAGGCACGGTCGTGCTCGCGAAGCGGGCGGGCGCAGTAGAGTCCGCGTCCGCCACGAGAATCGTCGTAAGGGCAAATGACGGCGGCGTAGACATATACAACCTCATAAAATTCCGCCGCTCCAACCAGGCAACGCTCATCAACCAGAGGCCGCTGGTCTCGGTAGGAGACATCGTGGAAGAGGGGGACATCCTCGGCGACAGCTCCTCCACCGACCAGGGCGAGCTTGCGCTGGGCAAGAATGTGCTGGTCGCGTTCATGCCGTGGGGCGGGTACAACTTCGAGGACGCCATACTCCTTAGCGAAAAGCTTGTCAAGGAGGACGTCTACACCTCCATACACATCGAGGAGTTCACCGTCGAGGCCAGGGACACGAAACTGGGCCCCGAAGAGATAACCAGGGACATCCCGAACGTGGGCGAAGAGGCCCTTAGGAACCTCGACGAAAGCGGCATCATCCGCATCGGGGCGGAGGTCACGCCCGGCGACATCCTCGTCGGAAAGGTGACGCCCAAAGGCGAAACGCAGCTCACCGCCGAGGAAAAACTTTTAAGGGCCATCTTCGGCGAGAAGGCCGAGGAGGTCAAGGAGAGCTGCCTCTATGTGCCCCCCGGCATCGAGGGCACCGTTATAGACGTGATGATTCTTTCGCGCAAGGGCATAGAAAAAGACGAGCGCGCAAAGAGCATAGAGGAGGAGGACATCATCAGGCTCCAGAGGGACCTGGAGGATGAAATCCGCATCATCAAGGAAGAGAAGTACCACAAGATAAGGGAACTCATTATCGGCCAGAAGGTGACCGAGGACGTCAAGGACTCCCGCACCAGGGAGCTTATCTGCGCCAAAGGCAAGAAGATAACCGACAAGCAGGTGGCCAGGCTGAAAGACGACCAGCTCCTGAAGGTCAAAATAGACGACCCGTACGCAAGGGAGCAGATAAACCAGCTGAACCACGACTCCAACCAGTACATCAAGTCCCTTGAGAAGCTCTACGACGAACGGATAGAGCGCGTGAAGAGGGGAGACGAGCTTCCTCCCGGCGTGAACAAGATTGTCAAGGTGCATGTGGCGATGAAGAGGAAGATACAGGTGGGCGACAAGATGGCCGGAAGGCACGGCAACAAGGGCGTCGTGGCCATGGTGCTGCCCGAGGAAGACCTCCCGTACCTGCCCGACGGCACCCCGGTGGACATCGTGCTGAACCCGCTCGGCGTCCCTTCCCGAATGAACGTCGGCCAGATACTCGAGACCAACCTTGGATGGGCCGCGAAGGCCTTGGGGCTCCATGTGGCCACCCCCGTTTTCGAGGGCGCCAGGGAAGTGGAGATCAGGGACCTGCTGAAAAAGGCGAAGCTCCCGCAGCTGGGGCAGTCAAACCTGCATGACGGCAGGACGGGCGAGCCCTTTGAGAGGCCCGTTACCGTGGGGGTCATGTACATGATGAAACTGCACCACCTCGTTGACGACAAGATGCACGCGCGCTCCATCGGGCCCTATTCGCTGGTCACCCAGCAGCCGCTTGGCGGCAAGGCGCAGTTCGGCGGCCAGAGGCTGGGAGAGATGGAGGTCTGGGCGCTTGAGGCATACGGCGCGGCCTACACGCTCCAGGAATTCCTCACCGTCAAGAGCGACGACGTCACCGGAAGGGCGCGCATGTACGAGGCGATTGTAAAAGGGGACGCGACTCTGGAGCCCGGCATACCGGAGTCTTTCCATGTATTAATAAAGGAGCTTCAGGCGCTTGGGCTTGACGTGGAGCTCCTCGAGAAAAAGCACAAGGGGGAGTAATAATTTGATCGAAGAAATTTACACCCTGTTTCAGAAACCGAAAAACCCGACCGATTTTGACGCCATCAGGATAAAGTGCGCGTCTCCGGAGCGGATAAGGGAATGGTCCCACGGAGAGGTGAAGAAGCCTGAGACAATAAACTACAGGACCTTCAAGCCTGAGAGGGACGGCCTTTTCTGCACGAGGATTTTCGGCCCCATAAAGGACTGGGAATGCCTCTGCGGCAAATACAAGAGGATGAAACACCGGGGTGTCGTCTGCGACAAGTGCGGCACCGAGGTCATTCAGTCCAAGGTCAGAAGGGAGAGGATGGGGCACATAGAGCTTGCGGCCCCCGTCGCCCACATCTGGTTCCTCAAGGGCGTGCCCAGCAGGATAGGCACCCTGCTGGACATGACGATGCGCCATCTGGAGAAGGTGCTCTATTTCGAGGGCTACGTGGTCATAGACCCCGGAGACACGCCGCTCAAGGAAAAGGACATCCTGAGCGAGGACGAGTATAAAAAACTCCTCTCCGAGTACGGCGACAGGTTCAAGGCCGGCATCGGCGCGGAGGCCATAAAGGAACTGCTCAAAAAGGTTGACATAGAGGCCCTCGCGGTGGAGCTCAAGGCCGCTGTGAAGGAGGCGCAGTCCCTCGGCGTGAAGAAAAAATACACAAAGAGGCTGAGGCTTGTGGAGGCGTTCAGGCACTCCGGCAACAGCCCCGAGTGGATGATAATGGACGTCGTCCCGGTGCTTCCCCCCGACCTGAGGCCGCTGGTGCCGCTGGAGGGCGGAAGGTTCGCGACCTCCGACCTGAACGACCTTTACAGGAGGGTCATCAACCGCAACAACAGGCTGAAACGCCTGATGGAGCTGAAGGCCCCCTCGGTCATCATCAGGAACGAGAAGAGGATGCTCCAGGAGTCCGTGGACGCGCTGTTCGACAACGGGAGGCGCTCCAGGGTGCTCAAGGCGGCGACCAAGAGGCCGCTCAAGTCGTTGAGCGACATGATAAAGGGCAAGCAGGGCCGCTTCAGGCAGAACCTTCTGGGCAAAAGGGTGGACTACTCCGGCCGTTCGGTCATCGTGGTCGGCCCGGAGCTGAAACTCCACCAGTGCGGCCTGCCAAAGAGGATGGCGCTGGAGCTGTTCAAGCCTTTCATCTTCAACAAGCTTGAGGAAAAGGGCTTTGCGACCACCATAAAGCAGGCGAAAAAGCTCGTGGAGAAGGAGAGGCCGGAGGTCTGGGACGCCCTCGAAGAGGTCATCCAGGAGCATCCGGTGCTGCTCAACCGTGCACCAACCCTTCACAGGCTTGGCATACAGGCGTTCGACCCGGTGCTGGTCGAGGGCAAGGCCATAAGGCTTCACCCGCTGGTCTGCACCGCCTTCAACGCGGACTTTGACGGCGACCAGATGGCGGTCCACGTGCCCCTTTCGATAGAGGCGCAGGTGGAGGCAAGGATACTCATGATGAGCGTGAACAACCTCATGTCGCCCGCGAACGGGAAGCCCATCGTGACCCCCACGCAGGACATGGTCCTGGGTATTTATTACCTGACGAAGGAAAAGTCCAGCGCCAGGGGCGAGGGCAAATACTTCAGCGACCCCGAGGACGTGAGGGCCGCGTACGACGCGGGCGTCGTCGAGGCGCACGCCAGGGTGAAGGTCAGGATGAACGGGGAATTCGTGGACACCACCTGCGGCAGGGTCATATTCAGCGAGATAATGCCGGAGGGGATACCGTTTTCCGCCATCAACAAGGACCTCACGAAGAAGGAGCTTCAGAAGCTCATAGACTACATATACAAGAGGGTCGGAAAGAGGGAGACGGTCGTGTTCCTCGACAACCTCGAAAAACTGGGCTTCGCCACGGCAACGCGCTCCGGCATGTCCATCTGCATCTCCGACATGCACGTGCCCTCCACCAAGCCTGGTCTCATACAGGAGGCCGAGTCGGAGGTCATGGAGATACAGAGGCAGTATGCCGACGGCCTCATCACCCAGGGTGAGCGGTACAACAAGGTCATCGACATATGGGCGAACGTGACGGAGAAGGTCGCCGAGGAGATGATGCAGGAACTGGGCGCCGAGGAAGACGGCCAGGGGC
The DNA here is from genome assembly GCA_021789215.1 of Nitrospirota bacterium. Lineage (GTDB taxonomy): Bacteria > Nitrospirota > Thermodesulfovibrionia > Thermodesulfovibrionales > JdFR-88 > JAJYJS01. The sequence continues at coordinate 9,454 of JAJYJS010000026.1, forward strand.
TCTCGGAGGACGAGCTGAAGGAGCGCAGGGCCTTCAACAGCATATTCATGATGGCCGACTCCGGCGCGAGGGGCTCCACGGCGCAGATAAGACAGCTGGCCGGCATGAGGGGCCTTATGGCAAAACCCTCGGGCGAGATCATAGAGACCCCGATTACGGCAAACTTCAGGGAGGGCCTTACCCCGCTTCAGTACTTCATATCCACTCACGGAGCGCGCAAGGGTCTGGCCGACACCGCCCTGAAGACGGCTAATTCCGGATATCTCACCAGAAGGCTTGTCGATGTGGCCCAGGACGTCATAATCTACGAGGACGACTGCAGGACCGGCGACGGCATCCTTGTCACCGCGCTCATCGAGGGCGGCGAGATAATACAGGGGTTTGACGAGAGGATCCTCGGCAGATACTCCGCCGAGGAGATAAAAGACCCCATTACGAAAGAGGTCATCCTCAAACGCAACGACGAGATTGACGAGGAGATGGCGCAGAAGATAATAGACGCCGGAGTGGACAGGATGAAGATACGTTCCGTCCTCACCTGCCAGAGCAAGATGGGCGTTTGCGCCAAGTGCTACGGAAGGGACCTGGCAAAAAGCGACCACGTGGAGATCGGCGAGGCGATAGGCATCATAGCCGCCCAGTCCATCGGCGAGCCCGGCACGCAGCTTACGATGAGGACGTTCCACATCGGAGGCGCGGCGTCCAAGGTCGTCGAGCAGACAACGCTTGAGGCCAAGAACTCCGGCACCATCAAGTTCATCAACCTGAACACGGTGCGCAACAGGGAAGGCATGCTGGTCGTCATGAACAGAAACGGCAGCATAGCCGTCACCGACTCCAAGGGCCGCGAGAAGGAGAAGTACACGCTCGTTTACGGCGCCAAGCTCCTGCTCAAGGACGGCGACAAAATAGAAGCCGGGCAGAGGATCGTCGAATGGGACCCCTATTCGACCCCGATAATCACCGAGACCGGCGGCAAGGTGGCCTTCGGAGACATACTCGAGGGCGTGACCGTGAAGGAGGAAGTGGACGAGATAACGGGTCTTTCAAGAAAGGTCATTATCGAGTACCCCGGCAACATGAGGCCCAGGGTCTCGATAAAGGACGAGCACGGGAAGACCATCAAGATAAAGAGCTCGAACACGCTGGCAAGGTATCTGCTCCCTGCCGGAGCGCATATCCTAGTTGACAGGAACGATACGATATTCCCCGGCGACATACTCGCCAAGATCCCCAGGGAGACCACCAAGACCAAGGACATCACGGGCGGTCTGCCGAGGGTTGCCGAGCTGTTTGAGGCCAGGAGGCCCAAGGAGCAGGCAATCGTCAGCGAGATAGACGGCATCGTGGAGTTCAAGGGCGCCCACAAGGGCATGCGCGTGGTGCTCGTCAGGGGCGGGACAGAGTCCAGGGAATACATGATCCCCAGGGGCAAGCACGTCAGCGTGCACGAGGGCGACTGGGTGAGGGCGGGCGAGCCTCTCATGGACGGCTCGGTTAACCCTCACAGCATCCTGGACATCCTTGGCCCCAAGGAACTCCAGCGCTACCTGGTGGACGAGGTCCAGAAGGTCTATCGTTTGCAGGGCGTCTCGATTAACGACAAGCACATCGAGGTCATCGTCAGGCAGATGATGAGGAAGATAAAGATAGAAGACCCCGGCGACACGGAATTCCTGCCGGGCGACCAGGTGGACAGGCTCCCGTTCATCGAGGCCAACGACGCGGTAAAGGCCCAGGGCGGCAGGCCGGCGGTAGGCAAGCCGATGCTGCTCGGCATAACCAAGGCGTCGCTCACCACGGAGAGCTTCGTCTCGGCGGCATCGTTCCAGGAGACCACGAGGGTGCTTACCGAGGCCTCCATCCGCGGCCAGATAGACGAACTGCGCGGACTCAAGGAGAACGTCATCATGGGCCGGATGATACCCGCCGGCACAGGCATGACGCGCTACAGGAACACCTTCGTGAAGAGGGAACTGAAGCCGTCGCTGCTTGAGGAGGCGGCCCCCGAGGCCGAGGAGTCCACGCTTTCGGAGTGAGGTTCATCGCCGACGCTATGCTCGGCCGCCTTGCAAGGTGGCTGAGGCTGCTCGGTTATGACACCGCCTTCGAGCGCGGCATAGACGATAACGAGCTCCTCAGGAAGGCCAAAAAAGAGGAGCGGACAATACTCACCAGAGACACCAGGCTTGTTGAGAGAAAGGCTGCCCGCGGGCAGTCTTTCCTCATCGGGCCGGACGACCCCTTCGAACAACTAAAACAGGTCATGGCGCATTTCTCACTTGAACGCGGCGGAAAAAACGTGCAGGGCAGGTGTACCCTGTGCAATGGGCCTGTCATGGGAATCGAAGACAAGGAAAGGGTGAGGGAGCGCGTCCCCGAATACGTCTTTCTGAGCCGGAACGCCTTTTACGAATGCCTTAACTGCGGGCATGTCTACTGGGAGGGGACCCACCACGAGAGATTTGCGAAACTCCTGGATGATATAATAAAAAAAGGGAGATAATGGGCCTCAAACGACAGCTTTTCTACGCCGTTTTCCTCATTGCGCTGGTCATTGCAATCGGCACGGCCGGATACAGTTTCATCGAAGGCTGGAACCTGCTGGACTCTCTCTACATGACGGTCATCACCATTACCACCGTGGGATACAAGGAAGTGCACCCCCTGAGCAGGCCCGGCATGGTGTTTACCATATGCCTTATATTGTTCAGTCTGGGCATAGTATTCTATATACTTAACACCGGTGCGCGGATAATAATAGAAGGAGAATTCCAGGTCCTTTTAGGGAGGAGGAAATTGGAGAAGAAGATAAAAAGCCTGAAAGACCATTACATCGTGTGCGGTTTTGGCAGGATGGGCAGGATAATATCGAGGGAGTTCAGGGAGAACAAGGTCGATTTTGTGGTCATAGAAAAAGGGCCGCTGTCGCCTGATGTAGATGCCTCCGGGGTGCTTTTCGTGCAGGGGGACGCCACGAAGGACGAGGTGCTCAGGGAAGCCGGCATCGAGAGGGCCGTGGGCCTTGTAAGCGTCCTTCCCACGGATGCGGAGAACCTTTATGTGGTGCTTACGGCAAAGGGGCTTAACCCGCAGCTGAGCCTTGTGGCAAGGGCCGGCGAGGAGGGCTCCGAGCAAAAACTGCTCAGGGCCGGGGCGGACAAGGTGGTTTCGCCCTACTATATAGGGGGGCTCCGGATTGCGCACTCGATACTGAAGCCCGCCGTCGTGGACTTCATAGAATTCGCCACGAAGGCCGGGAATATCGACCTCCAGATGGAGGAGATATACATTCAAAGGGGCTCCAGACTTGTGGGGCAGAGCCTTGATGAATGCGGGATTGGCAGAGACCTGGGGGTGATCGTGGTCGCCATGAAGGGGCAGGGCGACGATATGAAGTTCAATCCCACCTCGCGTTCGCTGGTGAAAGAGGGGGATGTGCTTATCGCCCTTGGCGAGGTCTCCAAACTGAGGACCCTGGAGGAGATGGCCAGGGGCGCCCTGTGAGGCACAATCTACTTCCCATAACGCTCGCCGTATTCGTCGTATCGCTGATAATAACGCTCAACATCTTCCTTCAGCAGAATTACCAGGCGGAGATGGCGGAGCAGTTCAACAAGCAGCAGCTCCTGCTTGCAAGCAGCATCTCCCATAACCTGGAGAACATCTTCGACCATATCGGCCATGACCTCGTGAATTTCGCAACGCTTGTAGGCAACGGGCGGCTGCGCGGAGAAAACCTGTACAGGTTTGCGAATTCGATGTTCGAGGAGGCGAAAAAGGACATAAAGGTAAACGTCAGGTACTTTGGCCCCGATGGCAATATTTTATACAGCAGCATGGACGATGCGGGCCCGACCCCTGCCGACAGGGAACTGATTGAAAGGACAAAAGGACTCGGGCAGGGGAAGCTGATTACCTCTGAAAAGGGGCTTTCGGACAGGATAATAAAGGTCTTTACGCCGGTCATCTCGAACGGCAGGTGGGCGGGGGCGCTCGGGGTGGACATATACCTTGAATCACTGAACGACGCTTACTTGGCCCCCATCAGGTCCGGCAAGAAAGGCTATGCCTGGATGATGAGCAGCGACGGCACCCTTCTCTATCACCCCACCCAGCCCGGCATGATAGGGAAAAACCTTTACAAGGCAAGCTCGGAGTGCCTTGGCTGCCACAAGTCCTTCGACACGGAGCTGTGGATTTTAAAGAGCGGGCAGATGGGCGCAAGCTCATACATCGCCCCGTTCGGCGAGGACAAGCTGATTGCGTTTTCCAAGATGAACATACTGGGGAAAAAATGGATAGTCTGCGCGTCCATCCCCTATTCCGAGGTGACCACAAGCATCAGAAAAAGCCTGAACCTGCACTCCATACTGATACTGACCATATTTGGCGCGACGGCCATAGGCGCCGTGATGATGATAATCGTAAACAGGAAAAGGATAAAGGCCGAGGAAAAGGCAAAGCACGAAGAGGAGCTTGAAAAATACGCGGCAATCCTCGAAAAGACGGTCAGCGAGAGGACGAGGGAGCTTTACACGGAAAAGGAAAAGCTAAACAGCATAGTGAACGCGATAGGCGGAGGGCTTGTGCTTACCGACATCGAGGGGAAAATACTCTGGGCCAACAACCGGTTTGGCGACATGGCGGGCTGCGACGTCGTGGGAGAGCCGTGCATGAAGATATATCCCGAGGGGGCAGTGCTCAGCTCGCAGGTGTCCGACACGGTTGAGACCAATGTGGTCGAGGGCCTTTTCGACAAGAAAGGCAGGTACTTCCAGGTCACCACGGCCCCCGTTAAAAGCGATAAAGAGATAATAGGCTTTATAAGGCTTGTGCAGGACATCACGGAGATGAAGAAGATTGAAGAGCAGATGCTCCATTCGGAAAAGCTCTCCTCTGTGGGGAGGCTCACGGCGGGCATCGCGCACGAGATCGGGAACCCGCTTACCGCCGTCTTTTCATTCCTTCAGATCCTGAGGGATATGGAAAAGGAGGACTTCAAGAAGGAGAGCCTCGATACGGTGCTCTTCCATATCAACCGCATCGCCGACATCGTGCGCCAGCTTGCGAGCCTCTCCAAGGTCACCCCCCCGGAGCTGAAGCCTGTAAAGGTGAACCTTGTGCTGAACCAGGCGCTCAGCCTCATGAGATATGACAAGAGGGCCAGGAACATAGATTTGAAGGAAGAGCTTGAGGAAATCCCGGATGTGGTGACGGACGAGAACCAGCTCTCCCAGGTGTTCATAAACCTCATCCTGAACGCGGTTGACGCCATGCCCGAAGGCGGCACTATCCACGTGCGCAGCAAGGCGCTTGTGGGCAGGATAGTGGTGGAGGTGGAGGACACGGGCATCGGGATACCAAAGGAGAACTTCGCGCGGATTTTCGACCCCTTCTTTACCACCAAGGAGAAGGGCACGGGTCTTGGCCTTTCCGTAAGCTACGGTATAATGAAAAGGCTTGGCGGCGATATCCAGGCCGAAAGCCATGAGGGTTCGGGGACGAGGTTCTCAGTTATAATTCCGCTCAGGAGGGGCAATGATGCCGGCCAGGGTTCTGGTAATTGACGACGAAAGGGACATCGTAAGGGCGCTTGAGATACTGCTGAAGGCAGAGGGGTATTCAGTGACGCCGGCCTTCTCCGGGGATGAGGCGCTTGGGCTTGTGGCCTCGGAGAGCTTCGACATTGTCCTTACCGATTTGAAGATGCCGGGCGCGGACGGGCTCAAGGTGCTTGAAGAGACAAAAAAAACCAATCCCCATACGGCGGTTGTGGTAATGAGCGCATATGCCACGGTGGAGTCCGCCGTTGACGCCATGAAAAAAGGGGCCTCCGATTATATAGTAAAACCCTTCATAAACGAGGACATAAGGATGACGTTCAGGAGGCTCCTGGAGCAGGAGCGCCTCCGGGCGGAAAACCTTGCGCTCCGCAGGGAACTTAGCCAGCACAAGGGCCGCTGCAAGGAGGTCATTTTCATATCCGACGCGATGAGCCGTGTCTTCGAGGTGCTGGAGAGCGTAATCCCCACCAAGAGCAACGTCCTTCTGACGGGGGAGTCTGGCACGGGCAAGGGCCACATCGCGGAGCTGATCCATTGCGGCAGCCCGCGCTGCGACAAGCCCTTCATATCGATAAACTGCTCCGCCATACCGGAGGGGCTGCTGGAGTCGGAGCTTTTCGGCTACAAGCGGGGCGCGTTCACGGGGGCCAGCACGGACAAGAAGGGCCTCATGGAGCTTGCCCATGAAGGCACGCTGTTTCTGGACGAAATAGGCGACATGCCTCCGGCCCTTCAGGCCAAGCTGCTTAAGGTGCTTGAGACCGGCGAAGTGATGCCGCTTGGGGATACGAGGAAACGGTTCATAGACATAAGGCTGATATCGGCAACCAACCAGAACCTGGAGCAGAAGATAAAAGAAGGCTCCTTCCGGGACGACCTCTATTACAGGCTGTCAGTCTTCGAGGTGCGGATACCGCCCCTGAGGGAACGCACCGAGGACATCGTAATCCTGGCCGATTTTTTCCTGAAAAAATACTCCAGGGACATGCAAAAGCCGGTCAGGGGGTTTTCGCCCGACGCCATCCAGGCCCTTCAGGGCTACCGCTGGCCCGGCAATGTGCGGGAACTGAGCAACGCCATTGAGAGGGCCGTGGTGCTTTCAAAAGGCGAGCTTGTGACGGCCGCGGAGCTTCCCGACAAGGTGCGGTTCCAGATGGAGGAGAAAAGCTCCAGCCTCAAGGACTCCATGAACGAGTACGAAAAGGCCGTTATTCTCAAGGCGTTCAACGCCAACAAGTGCAACAAGGAGGCCACGGCCCAGAACCTTGGGATAGACCTCGTGACCCTTTACAGGAAGATGAAGAAGCTGGGGATAGAGGGATAGGGGAGAGGCGGGGGCTCAGCCCTCTGTCAGGTTGCTGAAAGACTGTTTCGACTGTCATTGCGAGCGGAGCGAAGCAATCACGTCTTTAGAAAAATCGATTACTTATGAGATTGCTTCGTCGCTTGCGCTCCTCGCAATGGCCAAAATGAGGACTTTTTCAGCATCCTGCTATACATCTGAAAGGGTGGTTTAGAAGATAATACTCCTCAGTTCCTCATTCTCCACGCTCTCCACCCTCACGGCCCCTATCCTCTCCGGCAGCACCACTTTTATCTGGCCCCCTGAGACCTTCTTGTCCACCTGCATCGCGGCAACCATCCCGGCGGGCTCCAGGAGCCCCCTGGGGATTTCAACCGGCAGCTTGAAGGCGGCGCACAGACCTTTTATCCTCTCGACCTCCGCCTGTTTAATCATCCCCCTTTGCGATGCCAGCCTGCCCTCAAGGCACATCCCTATGGAAACGGCCTCTCCGTGCAGGTATTTTCTGTAATTTGTGAGCGTCTCCACGGCATGGCCTGTCGTGTGGCCGTAATTCAATATGGCCCGGAGCCCCGCCTCGCGCTCGTCGAGGCTGACAACGTGCGCCTTCAGCTCGCAGCTCCTCTTGATAATCCGGCCAAGCCTTGCGGTCTCAAGGGCGGCAATGCTCTTATTCTCCCTTTCCAGGTATCCGAAGAAGGCCCTGTCGCTGATTACGCCGTACTTGATGACCTCGGCCATCCCCGCGCTGAACTGCCTTTTTGGGAGGCTTTTGAGTGTGCCGGTGTCTATCCATACCAGCGAGGGCTGCCAGAACGTGCCTATCATGTTTTTCCCCATCGGGTGGTTTACGCCCGTCTTGCCGCCGACGGAGCTGTCCACCTGGGCAAGGAGCGTCGTCGGCACCTGAACGAACCGTATGCCCCGCATATAGGTGGATGCCGCAAAGCCCGTCATGTCGCCTATTACACCGCCGCCCAGCGCCACGAGGCAGGAGCCCCTTTCAAGCCGCGCCCGGAGGAGTTCGCCGTAAATGAAGTCCGCCCAGAGGAGGCTTTTGTATTCCTCTCCGTCGGGCACGATTATCTTCGCGGCGTCGAACCCGGCGTTTTTGAGCGAGGTGAGGACGGTCTCTCCGTAAAGCGCAAAGACCGTGGGGTTGCTTACAAGGGCGATGCGGCGGGCGAAATTGAAGGGCGCAAGCGCCTTGCCCAGGGCGGGAAGGATGCCGCTTCCTATATGTATGCCGTAGCTTCGCTCGGCGAGCGCTACCTTGATGAAGGTCTTTTTTCCGCCAGCGGCCAAAATTTCTCCAATATCTCTTCGGCAATCTGCCGGGGGGATTTCCCCTCGGTGTCTATCATCGAGTCGCAGACCGAGTAAAACGGGGCCCTCGCGGATAGCATGTCCCGAATCCTGCCAAGCGGGTCTTCCACATGGAGGAGGGGCCTTTCATTGTTGGAGGACGTCCTTTTGAGGATGGTCTCGGGTGTTGCCTGAAGGCAGAACACAATACCGCTCTCCCTCAGCGCCTCCATGTTCTCGCTCCGCAGGACTACGCCTCCGCCGGTGGATATTATCGCCGCCGGTTTTTTCCTTGCGTTTTCCCTGGCGGTCCTTGTTTCAAGGTCCCTGAACCATGGCTCGCCGAATTTCCGGAATATCTCCGTTATGCTCATGCCAGCGGATTTCTCTATTTCCGTGTCCAGGTCGATGACCCTCCTGCCAAGCAGATGGGCCAGTTCCCTGGCAACGGATGTTTTGCCCGTGCCCATGAAACCCGTGAGTATTATGTTGAGGTCAGAACCCGCGGAGGTATTGCTTGTAGCCATCGTAGTTTCTTCCGGTCTCGGTGATGCTGTCGCCGCCGAATTTTTCGAGGAAAGCACCTGCGATAATGAGCGCCGTCATGGCCTCGGCCACGACTGCCGCGGCGGGGACGGCGCACACGTCGGAGCGCTCGTAGGCCGCCTCGAAGGGCTCCTTCGTTTTCATGTCCACGGAGGCCAGAGGCTTCCTTAGCGTGGGTATCGGCTTCATCGCGGCGTGAAGAAGGATAGGCATGCCGTTTGTCATGCCGCCCTCTATGCCGCCCATGCGGTCTGTTTTCCTGAAAAAGCCAGCGTCCTTGCCATAGAAAATCTCGTCCATTACCTGCGAGCCGGGCTTGGAGGCAAGCTCGATGCCGCCGCCGGCCTCAACGGCCTTAATCGCCTGCACCGACATCAGCGCCTGCGCCAGCCTTCCGTCAAGCCGTCTGTCCCATTGGGTGTGACTGCCAAGGCCCACGGGCGCGCCAACGGCAAAGACGGTGAACCTGCCGCCCATGCTGTCGCCGGCCTCCATGGCGCGGTCTATCTGCTCCTTCATCCTGTCTGCCGTCTCCTCATCGGGGCAGCTCACCTGGGATTCTTCGGCCCTTTTAAGCAGGTCCAGAAGCTGCTCCGCGCTTATTCTGCCGGAGGGCTGTTTCATTTTTGCCTTCCCTATCTGGAAGACGTAGCTGCCTATGGATATGCCGAATTCGAGGAGGAACTTTTTGGCAACAGCCCCCAGGGCCACGCGCATGGCCGTCTCGCGGGCGCTTGAGCGCTCAAGGATATTTCTTATGTCCGGCTGGGCGAACTTGAGCGCCCCGGGCAGGTCGGCATGCCCCGGGCGGGGCCTCGTAACGGGCTGAATAGAGCCTTCGTCCTCCGCGCCGGACGACATCGCCTTTTCCCAGTTCTTCCAGTCCCGGTTCTGGATGAATATGCTTATCGGGGAGCCTATGGTCCTGCCCCACCTGATGCCGGAGATTATCTCCGCCCTGTCGGACTCTATCTTCATCCTGCCGCCGCGGCCGTAGCCTTTCTGCCGCCGCTTCAGCTCCCCGTTTATGTCCTCTCCCGAGACGGCAAGCCCCGCGGGTATGCCTTGGATGATTCCGGCAAGCCCTTTCCCGTGGGATTCTCCTGCGGTATAAAATTCAAGCATTTTCAAGAACTTATTATATTTCCCCGGAGGCCCTTTTTTCAAATCCTTTCTGCCGGAAACGAAAACCGCCCCGTAAAAGGGGCGGCCTCGTCAGGATTTTTTTGTTTCTGCGGCAGTTACATGTTGCTCTTTATTATCTTCGGCGTAACCAGTATCAGGAGCTCCGAAGGGTTGGGGCCTGTTTCCTGCCTGGTCTTGAAAAGCCAGCTGAGTATGGGGATCTTGCTCAGCAGCGGTATCCCGGTCTCGGAAGTGTTCTCGCTGTTTATATATATGCCGCCCAGGACCAGGGTGTCTCCGTCCTTCACGATGGCCTGTGTCGTTACGCTTTTCTTGTTTATGGCATAGCCCTGTGCCGATAGCGCGCCGAGACTGTCGTTGGCGGCGTTGACCTTGAGCTGGATATATCCGTCCGGGGTTATCCTCGGCGTGACCGTGAGGTTCAGGTTTGCGTTCACGTACTGGGTGGACGTCCCCTCGGCTGTTGTCGTCTGGACGGGGATGCTTGTGCCCTGCTGTATGTTGGCCTGTTCGTTGTCCATCGTGAGCACCCTGGGGTTGGAAAGGCTCCTGGCCTTGCTGACGGTCTCCAGGGCCTCTATGGAGAGCTTAAGCGACAGGGCGTTGGCCGTGCCGAGCGTGAATGTCCCCGCGCCAACAGCCGCTCCGCTTGAGCCCGATACGTCAGCCCCGGCCGATGCGACCGGCGTATTGACTGAGAAGTCGAACTTCTGCTGGTTGGCCGTAGTGCTTCCGGCTATGTTTTGCGTGCCGCCCCACCTGATGCCCAGGTTCTGGGTATACTGGCTGTTCACTTCGACTATCTGGGCTTCTATCATCACCTGGGGCTTTGCCACGTCCATTATAGCCACGAGGTCCCTGATCTTGGCTATCGAGGACGGGATGTCTTTTATTATCAGGGTGTTCATCCTGTTGTCCGTGGTTATGTTGCCCCTCGGGCTAAGGAGCTTGGCGTTAGTGATGGCCGTGGAGACATCGGTTGCCGTGGCGTAGTTGAGCTTTATCACTTCCTGCACGAGGTTCTCTGTCTGCTCGCTCGTCTCCTTGAGACTTTCCTTAGCCTGTTTCCATGCGGCAAACTGGCTCAAGGGGGCGATCGTCATCACGTTGCCTTCAACCTCTTTGCCCAGGTTGAAAGTCTGAAGGAGTATGTTCAGCGCCTGCTCCCATGGCACGTCTTTCAGCTTCAGGGTGATAGTGCCCGCGACGCCGGGAGATACGACCATGTTGTATCCGCTTACTTCTCCAAGCAGCATGAATATGGGGACTATGTCAGCGTTCTGGAAATCAAGGGATATCTTCTGTGTCTTGCGCTGCTCCGGCGTAAGCGCCTGCGCAGTTTCAGCCACGGGTTTTTCCGGCGCCTTTCCGGCTTTTGCCTCGGTCGCGGGGGCTGGGGCGCCGGCTGGCGACGGTATTGCAAGCGTCAGCGTGCCGGCCTTGGTGAAGACGTCGTAGGCGGTCCCTTTTTTGGTGTCCACCACGAGCCTCACCTTTTCAGGATATGTGCCCGACCTCACGGCCTTCACAGGGGCCATTACGGACCGCGGCAGCCTTGCCTTGAGCACAACGCCGGGTATGTCGATGACTATCCGGCCTGGAAGCGAGAACACCCCTGGCGCTATCTGGCCGTTGCCTTTTATTACCAGGTTTACCATGCCCTCTTTGCGCTCGAAGCTGATTGAGGTGATCTCGGTGGCCTTGGGCATGGGGGCGGACTGGATGTTTTCGGGCTGGTCCGTTTCGGGTTTGGCCGCCTCGGGCTTTACGGCCTCCGAGGGCTTTTCTTCCGCCGGGCTGGCGCTTTTCTGTCCGGTCTGGACGGCAGCCGTGTCAGCCTGGGGCGGCTTGGCGTCCGCTGTCCCGGTTGCCGGCTGGACATCGGCTGTCTTGACGGATACGGCCGCATCGGCTGGGGCCGGAGCGGCCGCGGCCTTTGCCGGCTCACTCCCGGAAGGCAGTATGTTCAGGGCGAATTTGCTGCCCTTGTATTCGGGTTTTACATCGGACGGGGTCTCAAGGAGCATCTCCAGCCTGGTGGAGTCCTTGTCCTGGGATATGGATATCTCGGAAATCCCGTGGCTTTCCGCGTTCACCTTCCCGGCAAAAGTCCCCGGATTTACCCCCGGCAGCTCAACCACGTACCTGTAAGGGTCCGTATTGTAGATGGTATAGGTGAAGGGGCCCTCTATGTCCAGTTCAACGGAGTTGTCCTTCACTTCGAGGCTTTTTATCACTGCGGCCTGGGCATTAAAGGCAAATGCCGCGGCGAGGAAAATCACAATCAACGATATTATAAAGCCTTTATGGGACGCTTTCATTCATTCCTCCTCCTGGCGGAGTCTTAGAGTGATATTATTAGTGTATTTTTTGCCTCTCAAGTCAGTTGTGGTCTCTCTTACGACCATCGAGTCCTTTGTTATCCTGACGACCTTGCCTCCATTGGAGCCCGCGGTCATGCCTTCCCTCAGGATGTAATGTTTCCCGTTGGGCAGCTTTACGAGCGCGTAGTGGCCTTTGCCCTTCACCACGGCTTCGAGCTTGAACTGGGATATGTCGTATTCCTCTATCGGGATGGTTATTTTCCTGGTTTTTTTCTGAGACGCCTTTGCCACATATATGAGCGACAGGAATGGGTCTCTCCTGTTGCCCGAGCTGTATGTGTATGTCTCGTCTTCGGGCGCCTGCGCGGCCGGCTGGTTTGCGACTGCCGCAGCGGGCTGGGCGGGCGCGGTCTTTTGCGCCTGGGCCTGAGCCGTCTTCTGCGGCTGGGCCGGAGGTGCCCCCCCCTCGGCGCACAGGGGCAGCGCGATTAAAATGACGGCTGGCAGAAGGACTGAATATCTCATTTGGAAAGGCCTCCGGATTCGGCTGCCGTATAGGTAACGGCCTTGAAACTGATGCTCAGGGCGGCCTCGTTCCCGTTGGGTTTGGCCCCGCCCATCCTGATGTCGGAGATGTTCACGATGCGTTTGAGCCTCGTAAGCGAGCTGAAAAACCTGCCGAGGTCGTGATAGCTGCCGCTTACCGTGATGTCGACGGGGATTTCATAGACTATCTTGCTTGGATGGAGCTTCTTTGGCTCCGGCTTCCATGTGAGTATCTGGAGGTTAGAGTCTATGCTCTTGTCCGACACCTGGCGCAGGAGCTGCGTGACCTCTTTCTCCTCCGGAAGCTGTTCGCTTAACACCTCAAGCCTTTTCCTGAGGCTTTCGTTCTCGGCCCTGAGTGTGCCCAGCCTGGCCGCCATCCCCTGCGTCTTTGTGATGTCGTTTTCCTGGGCGACTATTTCGGCCCTTTTTGCGTTTATTATCTTGTGCTTTGGCATAAGCACGAGGAACGTGAACACGAGGGCGTAAAGTATTGCCGGCACTATTGCGATAGCGGTCCTGGCCGGCTTGGGCACCTGGTTCAGGTTCAGTTTTGCCATCTCATGCCTTCACTTTCATCGTAAGCGAAAAATTGTAAACGCTTATGCCATCTGAAGATGACTTCGATGTCCCGTTCAGGTAAACATCGGTGAAAAACGGCGAGGCCTTGAGGTTCTGGACGAAGGTGACCACGTCATCGTTCGTATAACCGGTGCCGCTCATCGAAATGCTGTCCGAGGTGATGCTCAGGTCCTGGAGCCACACCCCGTCGGTAAGCCTCATGCTTATCTCGTCGAGGAGTTTTACCGGGAGGACCTGGTCCTTCTTGAGCTCCTCTATTATCTTCTTCCGGTCGCTGAATTTCTTGTTGAGGGTCTCGAAGTTCTTCACTTCCTTGAGCTTTGATTGCAACATGGCTATTTTCTGGCCGTTCTGGGCCTTCTGCGCGTCCAGAGACGCTATCTTGCTCTTCATGAAATAATTGAAGTAGAAGGTGGTTACCAATGACAGCACCAGCAGTATCACGCTGGCCACGAGAAAACCGGGCACGGGCGTGGGTTTTTTCTTCTTTTTCCTGAGGGGAAGGAGGTTTATTCTTATCATCTGTCGTTAGGCCTCCTCAAGGCAAGGCCTACGGCCACGGCGGCCATTGGCGCTATCTCCTCGATGTACCCCCTGTCGAATTTCTTTGGCACCGCGATGTTCTTGAACGGGTTGGCTATGCTTACTTCCATGCCGGAGCGTTCCGCCAGGAGCTTGGGGAAATCCTTGAGCAGCGCTCCGCCGCCGCTCAGGATGATGCTGTTTACCTCCTCATGCCCCGTTGTGGTCTGGAAGTATTCTATGGAGCGCGTTATCTCGGTCAGGAGTTCATCGAAGGAAACCACCATTATATTGTACGCGGCCTCGGGCTTGGCGCCTTCCACCTCGGCCCCCTGCTGGAGCCTTTCGGCCGGCTCGTACGGTATGCTGAATTCCTTCTGGAGGGCCTCGGTCACTATGGCCGCGCCTATGGAGCTGTCTCTTGTGAAAATGGAAACCCCGTTCTTGACCATATTGAGGTTTATGGTCCTGGCGCCCACGTTGACGAGGGCCACGTTCCTGCCTGCCTCTATGTCGTAGTTGACTTCATAGGCGTTGCCCAGTGCAAAGGCGTCCACGTCCACTATTATGGGCGTGAGCCCCGCCTCCCTGACAACCGTCACATATTCATTTATTATGTCCTTCTTGACGGCAACGAGCATCACATCCATCTGCCCCGGCTCTTCCTTGGGACCAAGTATCTGGAAATCTATGTTGACATCCTCGATATCGAAGGGGACGTACTGCTCGGCCTCGAACTTTATGGACTCGGCGAGCTCGTCTTCCGTCATCTCGGGAAGCGAGATGCGCCTGATGATGACCGACGCATGGCCCGCAATGCTGATGGCCACGTTTTTGGTCTTGATTTTGGCCCTTTTCACCAGCTCCTTGAGCGCGTCAACCAGCCTCAGGGAGTCTATGATGGAGCCGTCCACTATGAGCTCGGGAGGGAGCTGGACCATGTCGAAAAGCTCTAACTCGAAACCGCCTCGCTTTTCCTTAAGCTGCACCGCTTTTAGATAGCTTGAGCCGATGTCCAGCCCGAACGATGTCTTGCTTCCAAAAAGCATGAGCATATATTTACAGAACGGTATGTAAATTGTCAAGCATTTTAAATATCAGAATTTCAATAGGTTTTTAACCTATCCTTAAGGCTCTGGTTTAAGTAGACCCGGGAATGTGTCCTGCATCACATAATTTTTTTTGGCGGAGGGAGGCGGGAAAAATCGGGGCCCGTTGCCTCACGTAAAAATCTAAACGAAATGCTTATTGATTGCCTCATTGGGATTATAACCGAAATTGCTGTTTCCCTTGGCAGCGGTTTTTGATGTCGCCGTCCGGAAGAGCTTATTCTGGAGC
>JAJYJS010000027.1 GCA_021789215.1 Nitrospirota bacterium
TGCGGGGCTGTCCGCGAAATAGACCTTGTCCGCCCCCCATTTTACAAGCTCCCGGGCCTCGTCCCGGCTGCCGCCGAAGAGGACGGCTGAAAGCTCCACGCCCCTTGCGTCCGCAAGCCTTTTGCCCGCCCCAAGCAGCTCGAACGCCACGGGGGCCGCCTTGCCCTCGCGCTGCTCGGCAAACACCCACACACCTTTGTACTGGTCGAGGTTGTCCTGCATGGACACCTCGGATTTTATTTCCCTTATCGCCCCTTCGGGGCAGACGGAGAGACACGCCGAGCACATCTGGCAGTATTCGGTTATCTGCGCCTTCCCGTCCTTTATGATTATCGCATCATAAGGACAAACGCTTACGCAGCTTTCGCAGCCCGTGCACTTGTCCCTGTCAACTCTTAAAGGCATTTCTTCTCCACAAGTTCGTTTATTAATGTTTCCAGCTGCTCTTCCAGCGTACCCTCAAGCGTCTTCCTGCCGCCCTTGGGCTCCGGAGTGAATATCCTCTTCACCTGGGTCGGAGAGCCGTTGAAGCCGACCTTCTCCGGCGATACGCCTATCTCGGCCGCGCCCCACTTTGCTATTTCGGCCTTTTTCGCGGCCATCTTGCCCTTGAGGGACGGGAGCCTCGGCTGATTAAGCTCCCTCACCACGGTCAGGAGCGCCGGCAGGTCGGCCTCCACCACGTCGTAACCCTCGTCCATAAGCCTTTCGACCCTGATAAGGGAATCGTTCACCTCTATGATTTTTCTCACGTAGGAGATATGGGGCATGTCAAGGAACTGGGCTATCTCGGGGCCGACCTGGGCGGTGTCGCCGTCGATGGCCTGCTTGCCGCAGATTATGAGTCCCGCCCCTATCCTGCTTATCGCGCCGGCCAGCGCCTGGGAGGTGGCAAGCGTGTCGCCGCCTGCAAACTCCCTGCCGGTAACGAGGACCCCCTCGTCAGCGCCCATCGATATCGCATCGCGGAGCGCGCTCTCGGCCTGCGGAGGCCCCATCGTAAGGACGGTCACGCCAGCCCCTGTCTTCTCCTTTATCTGGAGGGCGGCCTCTATGGCGTGCATGTCATAGGGGTTTATTATGCTTGGCACTCCCTCTCTCACAAGGGTGCCCGTCTCGTGGTTTATCTTCACCTCGGCCGTGTCCGGCACCTGTTTTATGCAAACGGCTATACGCATCATTTCCCCTTTGCGGCTTCCTTTATAAGGCTTTGCGCTATCACGTTCCTTTGTATCTGGTTAGTGCCCTCGTATATCTGGAGTATCTTGGCGTCCCTCATCATCTTCTCCACGGGGTACTCCCTCATGTAACCTGAGCCGCCCATCACCTGGACGGCGTTGGTGGTCACCTTCATGGCAACGTCGGTGGCGAAGAGCTTGGCCATCGCCGATGCCTTTGTAACGTCTTTGGCCCCCGAGTCTATGAACCTTGCCGCAGCGTACACCAGCGCCCTGGCCGCCTCGGTCTCCGTCGCCATGTCGGCCAGCATGTGCTGGATGGCCTGAAAGCCCACGATTGGATGGCCGAACTGCACCCTCTGCCTTGCGAACTTGAGGGCTTCGTCGATGGCGCCCTGGGCAACGCCCACCCCCTGCGCGCCGACGCCGACGCGGGAGCTGTCCAGCGTCTTCATCGCAACGATAAAGCCCATCCCCTCCCTGGCTATGAGGTTTTCCCTGGGGATGCGGCAGTCCTCAAAGACAAGCTCGCTCGTGGAGGAGGCCCTTATGCCCATCTTCTTTTCCTTCTTGCCGAAGCTGAAGCCCGGGGTCCCTTTTTCGACTATGAACGCCGAGGCCCCCCTCGCGCCTTTCGCCTTGTCCGTGATGGCTATTACCGTGTATACCTCGGCCTCGCCGCCGTTGGTTATCCATTGCTTGGTGCCGTTGAGGACGTACTCGCTGCCCTCCAGCCTCGCTGTGGTCTGTATCCCTCCGGCATCGCTGCCCGCGTTGGCCTCGGTAAGGCCGAACGCCACCAGCCTTTTGCCTGCCGCTATGTCCGGGAGGTACTTCTTTTTCTGCTCATCGGAGCCAAACAGGAGGATAGGATAGGTGCCAAGCGCATTTGCGGCGTATGTGGTCGAAACACCGAGGCATGCCTTTGAAAGCTCCTCCACGGCAAGGACAAGCTCGAAAGACCCCTTGCCAAGCCCTCCGTATTCCTCGGGGATGAAAAGCCCGAAGAGGTCGGACTGGGCCAGCACCTTCATTATCTCCCTGGGGAATTCCTCTTTCTCGTCGAGTTCCTCCCTCACCGGGACGACCTTCTCAGCGGCTATCTGCCCCGCGAGGTCTCTTATCATCGCCTGCTCTTCAGTAAGGAAATAGTCCATTTCCGTCTCCCTCTAAGATAGAGATAAAGAAAAAAAGAAAAAGTCCTTTAATTTTATCATAAACCCGCTGTTAGAGGCCCATTATCTCGATGGACGGGAAGAAAAACGGTATCTCGTAGGCGGCCGATTTTTCGCTGTCGGAGCCGTGGACGGCGTTTCTTTCGATATCGGCGGCAAAAAGCGCCCTGATAGTGCCAGGGGCCGCATTTTTGGGGTTGGTCGCGCCCATGATGTCCCTCACCATCTTGATGGCGTCCTCGCCCTCAAGCACCAGCACCACTATCGGTCCTTCCGACATGAATTTTGTAAGGTCGCCGTAAAAGGGCCTCTCCTTGTGCACGATATAAAAACCCTTCGCCTCGTCCGGCGTCAGATGGAGCATCTTGAGGGCCGCTACCTTCAGCCCCGCTCTCTCGAACATGGAAATGATGTCCCCTGTGTGGCCGGCCTTCACCGCATCGGGCTTTACAATCGAAAGCGTCCTTTCAACCATATTTTCAGATTCCTCCTTTAAAAATTTTAAAAAGATCCTTAATTGTTTTTCAGTTTGGACAAAAGCGAACGGACGGCGCTGACGGAACGGTCAAAAGCCGCGGCCTCTTCCGGCAGGAGCGGGACTTCTATTATTTTTTCCACCCCGGCCTTCCCGAGCACAACCGGCACCCCGGCATAAACCCCGCTTGCGCCGTACTGCCCTTCAAGGTAAACAGCGCATGGCAGGACCTTTTTTTCATCAAGGAGCACGGCCTTCACCATCTCGAAACCCGAGGCCGCAGGCGCGTAGTAAGCGCTTCCCGTCTTGAGGAGAGAGACTATCTCCGCCCCGCCGTTTCTCGTCCGCCCTATTATGGCCTGTATCTTTTCGCCCCCGAGGAAAGACCTTGCGGGGATGCCTTTTACTGTCATCAGGCTTTCAACGGGGACCATCTGGTTTCCGTGGCCGCCCATGACTATGGCCTGGACGTCACCCGGCGCAACGCCCGCCTCCGCCGCGATAAAGGCGCGGAGCCTTGCCGAATCGAGCACGCCACCCATGCCGACGACCCTTTGAGAGGGGAACCCCGTCTTTTCCCGGACCAGCTGGGCCATTACGTCCATCGGGTTGGTGACGGCGATGATTACCGCATCGGGCGAAAGGGCGGGTATCTTTTCAGCGATGCCGCCAACGATCCTTGCGTTGGCAAGCAGGAGGTCGTCCCTGGACATGCCGGGCTTTCTGGCAAGCCCCGCCGTAATGACGATTACGGATGAGCCCTTCGTGTCCGCAAGGCCGTTCGTGCCCTTTACGGCGGAAGAGGAGCCCCAGAGCGGGCAGGCCTCGGCAAGGTCGAGCGCCTTGCCCTGCGGCATGCCCTCCGCTATATCGAAAAGCATGATATCGCACAGGCCGCTTTGCGCCAGAAGCTGCGCGAGCGACGCCCCGACGTTGCCTGCCCCTATCACCGAAACCTTCTGTCTTTCCCTCATGGCCGTTTCACTCCATTAAAACTTTTTTTGTTATTCTCCCCACGGCGAAAGGACATTATAAAAAAGTGCCGGGCATAATCTCAA
Source organism: Nitrospirota bacterium (assembly GCA_021789215.1). Lineage (GTDB taxonomy): Bacteria > Nitrospirota > Thermodesulfovibrionia > Thermodesulfovibrionales > JdFR-88 > JAJYJS01. The sequence goes on from JAJYJS010000027.1 coordinate 3,887, forward strand.
GGGCGGGTCCGGGCTCCGCGCGGCTTCAACCTAAAATTGTGATTTGACGTTGACATCACATGCCGCCGCAAATAACATAAACCCAATGAAATTGCTGAGTGCGGCAATGCTGGTCTTCCTTGCGGTTTCGCTCGTTCCCGCGGGATACGTCCCTGTCGAGAAACCGTCTTCAGGAAAGAAAGCTTACCTCCTGACCCTTGATGTCTGCAACCAGGGCAAAGGCGGTTTGACCAGCCAGTCCATGCCGTTCGTCATGGAATTCGCTGACAGGCTGTTCCATATGGATTTTGCACATGCCTTTGAGTCACGGGGGCAGGATTTCAAGCCTCTTCTGCTCTCTATCTCAAAGGAGCGCCCTCCCAAGATCAATTCCCTGTCCTGAAAAAAATTCCGGCTTGCCTCACGGCCCTCTTTCGCCTTAAACCGCGAAAAAGAGGGGATTTTGCACGGGGCATCAGTGCCCCTGAGTCAATCCGGTAAATTTCAGGACATCCCCGGTCCCTATTACCGAAGAGGAAGTTTTTACAGTCCCGGTTTCATCCGGGGTGTGCCGTGGGATCCATTATGGATCCTCCCTTTCAGACTGGCTCCGCTTCGGGACTACCCGGTTTCCGGGGACTGGAGCGGGGCCTTTTTTAAAAAAGCCACTGAACAGGGGATGGAAAAAATTTTTGAAATGGCTGTTTAAAAAATAAAAAATCGAGGAGATACTCATGATTGCCGATAAAGCCGATAAAAAGGAAGGGCTTTCAAGACGGGACCTGATCGTGGGCGGTGGGAAAGCGGCTGCGCTTGGCGCCGCGGTCATGTCTCTGGGCGCTCTCAATATCGCAAAGACCGCGGACGCATATGAATACGCCTCGGACTACAAGTATGTGAAACTGGACCCGCAGGAGGTGGGCCAGCTTACCTACGAAAACTATCCCAAGAGGTGGTGTACGGCATCGGTTGTAGCCGGACTCGTCGGGAACTTGCAGAAGAAAGGCGCTGGCGGATGGAAGAATTTCCCCATCGATGCCTACAGATGGGGACACGGCGGTCTTGCGGGATGGGGCGCGCTCTGCGGGACGATGCCCGGCGCAGGCGTAGTCATAGGTCTGATTACAAAGAACACCGACATCGCAGAGCAGATGGTCAATGACCTCGCCTTCTACTATTCCTACACCGAACTGCCGTCCTTTACACCGGCCAAAGTGCTGAATGCCGATATGAAACACATGACCATAGCGGGCACCCCCATCTGCCACATTTCAGTGGGCAGGTGGATGAGGGCGGAAGGCGTTGGCTTCTTGACCAAAGGACGGGTTGAAAGGTGCGCCCGCCTTTCGGCAAATGTCGCAATGTATGCGACGAAGATGCTTAACGCGTGGGCTGACGGCAAATACACGCCGAAGCACAGGCCGCTGTACAACGTTGTGGCAAACGGCATCACATCGCAGAACAACTGCATGGACTGCCACGGGCGCGACGTCCCTTCGCCAAACGAGACCTACGACACGCTGGAGAAATAGAAGAAGGAAAAAACAGGTCGTCCCCCCGCCGGAACGGGAAAGGGTTCCCCGCCCCTTCCCGTTCCGGCCCCTTACCCGGCGGAAAGCGCCAGCAGGATGATAAAAAAACTGTTCTGGTTGTCAAGAAACGGAGGTTCCCGCCGTGAGATTGCTCCGGGACTCTTATCCCTCGTAATGACTTATACTGGAAATTTACCGGACGCCGCGCCAGTCAGCGCTTACGCTCCTCACAACGATTTTTTCAGCAACCTGCCGGAGAGTTTTTTAGCAGCGGCCAGGGCCTGTGCCCTGTCCTTAATCCTGCCCGCAAGCCATAAAAGCTCGACCTCCCCGAGCACCGTCTTGAACAGGGGTGAAGGTTTTAGCCCAAGCTCCCTTATCAGGTCGTCTCCAGTTATCAGCCTCACGCCAAGTTTCGGCCTTATCCCTTTAAGATACGCTGAAAGAATTTCTCTTGAGAAATCGGCTAACTCCCGGCCGTTGTCTTCCAGGCCCGGCTTTAACGCGGCATATGATGCGAGCAAATAGATATATATCCCGTCCCTGGCGTCCCGCAGAACCCTTACGGCCGTTAATCCCCCCGGTTTTTTTCTTTTAAAGAGGGACACAAGCCGCTTCCTGAAAGACGCTGTTTTTTCGATAAGCTCTCTCTGGCTGCCCGAAAGCGAAAGCCTGCCGGACACGCTTTCGCCCGCCCCGGCTGAAAGCACCGCCAGCTTGAGGGAAAACAATTCGTCATCCGTTAGCTGCCCCATCTCCCTGCGGAAAGGAAAACGCCCTGAAAAAATCCCCTCAAGCGCCTTGAGGGACCGGATATTCCGCGCCCGCACGCCGGGCATTATGGCTTTCAGGACGCCGTCGCGCGCCATCCTGTCCGCCACCCGGCCCGCGTGGGGGAAGAGGAGGACCTGCCTCATCTCCTGGGTTATGCGCTCCGGCGCGGGTTTTTTGGTTTTGAGCAAAGGGGCAAGCTTCCTCAATATCCGGGTTGTGCCCTTTTCCAGCCTGAAGCCGGGCATTGCCGAGAACCTGTAGCATCTGAGGACCCTGAGAGGGTCGTCAACAAGGTTCTTTTCGGAAACGGCCCTGACCAGGCCCTTCATGAGGTCTTCGTACCCGCCAAGCGGGTCTATCAGCCTCCTTGAAAAAAGCGGCATGGCCATCGCGTTTATGGTCATGTCCCTGGCGTGCAGGTCTTCCTCGATGTCCTTCCCCCTCAGTTTGGAAAAATCGATGTACTCGCCGCCCTTGACTACTCTTGCCATGCCGAATTTTTCATCGAGCAGGACAAAGGTGCCGCCCGAAGCGCGGGCAAAGTCTTTGGCCCTCTTCAGGGCGTTGCCCTTCAGGGCTATGTCTATATCCCTTGGTGTCCTGAGGCCCAGGAGCATGTCCCTTACAGTGCCGCCCACGATAAAACAGGAACCGTTAAGCCCTCTGCCCCTGGCAAACGACCTGAATTCGTTCAGAAGATGTTGCATCGCACTCCTATCACAGTCTAATTTAAATGAAAAATCAAGATATTTTGTAATATAATAGGTTTTATTCAATACCGAGGAGGATTCTTGATGATCAACGTATATTACGACAAGGACGCAAAGCTGGATATACTGAAAAAGAAAAAGATAGCGGTGATAGGATACGGCAGCCAGGGGCACGCGCATGCCAACAACCTCAAGGAAAGCGGCATGAACGTGACCGTGGGCGTCAGACCGGGTGCCAGCTGGGACAAGGCAAAGAAGGCCGGTTTCGCGGTAAAGACACCCGCCGAGGCGGCAAAGGGCGCCGATGTGGTAATGCTCCTCCTGCCCGATGAGACGATGGGAAAGATATACGCCTCCGATATCGCGCCGAACCTGAAGAAGGGCGCGTACCTTGCGTTTGCCCACGGTTTCAACATCCACTTCGGCCAGATAGTGCCCCCCGCCGATGTGAACGTGTTCATGGCCGCACCCAAGGGGCCCGGCCATCTCGTCCGCTCGGAATACCAGAGGGGAAGCGGGGTGCCCTGCCTCATAGCGGTGCACCAGGACCCCTCCGGCGACACGAAGAAAGCGGCCCTTGCTTACGCCTCGGCCATCGGCGGCGGAAGGGCAGGCATCATAGAGACGACATTCAGGGAAGAGACCGAGACAGACCTCTTCGGAGAGCAGGTCGTCCTTTGCGGCGGGCTGACGTCATTGATACAGGCTGGCTTCGAGACCCTTACGGAGGCGGGCTACAGCCCGGAGATGGCATACTTCGAGTGCCTGCACGAAGTGAAGCTGATAGTCGACCTCATATACGAGGGCGGCATAACAGACATGCGCTACTCGATAAGCAACACGGCGCAGTACGGCGACCTCACGAGGGGCCCAAGGGTTGTGACCGGAGAGACCAAGAAGGAGATGAAAAAGATTTTGGGCGAGATACAGTCCGGCCAGTTCGCCCGCGAGTGGCTGCTTGAGTGCTCCGTCGGGAAGCCGGTATTCAACGCCCTCACCAGAAAGGGCGAGGAGCATCCGGTCGAGGAGGTCGGCAGGAGACTGCGCGGCATGATGCCCTGGATGAAGAAGCAGAAGCTCGTGGACAGGTCAAAGGCTTAAAGAAAAAAATGTCTTTTGCCCCGGAAGGTTACTTTTTTTTCGCGCTGTTCGCGGCCCTGACGGCCGCAACGTATTTCCTTGGGGGAGTGCCGCTCATGGTAATCCCCGCGGCCATCCTTGCGTTCATGTTCTATTTCTTCCGGGACCCGGAAAGGGTGACGCCCGATTTGGAGGGCTCTTATATCTCTCCCGCGGACGGGAAGATAATAGTGGCCGAGGAGATATACGAAGGGGAATATCTTAAAAAGAACGTCATGCTGGTGAGCATTTTCATGTCGCCCCTGAACGTGCACGTGAACAGGGCCCCTTGCGACGCTACCGTCAGGACGGTCAACTACAAGAAAGGCTCTTTCAAGAACGCGTTCAGCCAGCAGGCCTTCCACAAAAACGAGCACATATCCATCGTCATGGAGGAAAGCCCCGGACGGGACCTGCTTGTCAGGCAGGTGGCGGGTTCCATAGCGCAAAAACCCGTATGCAGAAAAAAGCCCGGAGACAGGCTCCGGAGGGGCGAGAAGTTCGGCATCATAAAGTTCAGCTCCAGGGTCGATGTCTACATGCCTGCGGACGTAGAGCTTAAAATAGGCATCGGGGAGAATGTCAGGGCGGGAGAAACGGTCCTCGCCATGAAAAAGGCATGAAAAAAGGGATTTACATATTCCCGAACGCGCTGACGCTCATGGGGATGTTCGGCGGCTTTTACGCCATCATATCCGCCATAAAGGGCGACTTCATCATGGCCGCATGGGCGGTGCTTATCGCCATGGTCTTTGACGGGCTCGACGGCTTCGTGGCCAGGCTTACTGGAAGCTCGACGCGGTTCGGAGTGGAGTTGGACTCTCTCTCGGACCTCGTGGCCTTCGGGGTGGCCCCGGCGGTGATAATCTACCTCTCTTCCATAAGGGATTTCGGCAGGGCCGGCTGGCTGGCGGCATTCCTGTTTGTCGCGTGCGGAGCCCTGCGCCTTGCAAGGTACAATGTCCAGATGGTCACCGCGGAGAGGAAGTCCTTTACGGGCATACCGATACCGGGCGCGGCCGTCATCATGGTAACACTGGTCATGTTCTTCAGGGACATGAACTGGCCTCTTGAAAAGAACGCGTTTGTGCTTGTGCTCACCTTCGCGCTCTCCCTGCTCATGGTGAGCACGCTCAGGTTCCACGGGCTCAAGGAGATAAATTTCTCGGGAAGAAAGCCGTTCTGGATACTTGTGCTGGTGGTGCTCGTTTTCGTGGTGATAGCCACGCGCCCGGAGATATCGCTTTTCATATTCGCGATGCTTTACCTTACAATAGGCATTATCGAGAACATATATCTTTTTGCAAGAAGGAGAAGACTCAGGCAGCAATGAGACTGATAAGGATTTTTGACACGACGCTGAGGGACGGCGAGCAGTCGCCCGGCGCAAGCATGAACACGGAGGAGAAGGTAAACGTCGCCAGACAGCTTGCGCGCCTCGGGGTGGACATAATAGAGGCCGGGTTCGCCATAAGCTCCCAGGGCGATTTCGACGCGATAAGGGCAGTTGGCGGGGAGGTGGAAGGCCCCGTGATAGCCAGCCTTGCCCGTTGCAGGGAGGCCGACATAAAACGCGCATGGGAGGCCCTGAAGGACATTCCCAAAAGACGCATCCACACGTTCCATTCGACCTCGGACATACACCTGAAATACCAGTACAGGATAGGACGGGAAGAGGCCCTGAAGCGCTCGGTGGAGATGGTAAGGCTTGCAAGGAGTCTCGTTGAGGACGTGGAGTTCTCCCCGATGGACGCGACCCGCACCGAAGTCTCTTATCTGGCCGAGGTTGTGGAAGCGGTGATAGAGGCGGGGGCCGGAACGGTGAACATACCCGATACTGTGGGCTACACCATCCCGTCCGAGTTCGAGAAACTTATACGGCATCTTTTCGAAAAGGTCCGCAATATCGGGCAGGCGGTCATTTCCGTGCATTGCCATAACGACCTGGGGCTGGCGACTGCCAACAGCCTTGCGGCCGTTTCGGCCGGGGCGGGGCAGGTGGAGTGCACCATCAACGGCATCGGCGAGCGCGCAGGAAACTGCTCCCTTGAGGAGATAGTGATGTCGCTGAGGACGCGCCGGGACTACTTCGACGCGGACACCGGGATCAACTCCGGAGAGATAATGCGCTCCAGCAGGCTCGTCACCAAGATCACTGGCATTTCCGTCCAGCCGAACAAGGCCATTGTCGGCGCGAACGCGTTCGCCCACGAGTCGGGGATACACCAGGACGGGCTCCTCAAGGAGAAGACGACCTACGAAATAATACGCCCCGAGAGCATCGGCCTGCATAGCACCAGGCTCGTGCTCGGCAAGCATTCGGGAAGGCATGCCTTCAAGGCGAGGCTCAGGGAAATGAAATACGAGCTTTCAGAGGAGGAGATTGAGCGGGCCTTCGAGAAATTCAAGCACCTGGCCGACCAGAAGAAGGACGTTTACGAGGAGGACCTGGAAGCCCTCGTGTCCGAAACCATCACGAAGGCGCCGGAAAAATACGCCCTGGTTGACATAGCGGTCTCAAGCGGCATGAGCCAGAAGCCGACGGCCTCCGTCAGGCTCCTTATCGACGGCGCCGAGGCCAGCCGGACGAGCCATGGAGACGGCCCGGTTGACGCGGCGTACAAGGCCATAGCCGTCCTGACCGGCACCAAAAGCACCTTGCAGCGCTTTGAGGTAAAGGGAATAACGGGCGGGATGGACGCGCTTGGAGAGGTGACCGTTATTGTCGATGAAGACGGCCGCACGGTGAGAGGACACGGGGCCGACACCGACATCATTACCGCATCCGCGCTGGCTTATGTGAACGCACTCAATAAACTGGCGGCAAAAAGAAAATAGATTAACCTCACCCCCTGCCCCCTCTCCCACCGGGGACAGGGAAAAAACGGGGCATAAAAAACAAAAAAGCGGACGGCCTTTCGGCAGTCCGCTTTTTTGTTTTTTATTAAAGGGCTACTTTATGTGACAGGTAAGGCAAAGCGTGCTGTTTTTCATGGTGACGCGCAGGAAAGGGAAAGTGCCGTTTACATTCGCACTGTCTCCTTCATTATGGACGTCATGGCACGATGTGCATTCGATGCTTATGTTCTGCCCCGACCCATTGGGATAGAGCCTTATCCCGTTGGTGGTGACGTACGCACTGGTCTGGAAAGACGAATCGCTTATCGGGTAGTCTATGCTTATCGGGTGGTCGTCCGACAGGTTTATATAGGATTGGCCGTTTGTTGGGGTCCGGCCGCCGATGTTGGGGTCCGGCATGCCCGGCAGATAAGTAAGGTCGCCAATCCTCGTATAACCGCTTATCGGGATAAGCGTGCCACCATCCCTGGGGTATGCCGTAAGGACGTTCAGGGCACCGACTCCATCATGGCAGCTAAGGCAAAGGAGCGAATAAACCTTTATGTTGTTTATGCCACCCGCATTGGTCATGGTGGAAGAAACATAGGGCAGGAAACTTGTCGCATTAGAGAGGTTCCTGTTCCAGAGGAGAAGCGGGCTGCCCGATCCCGAAGTCACTGTCCCGGTGCGGGGCTCCGTCGTGTCCGCCCTGACATTCTTATTGGCGCCATGAGGTGTGTGGCAGAAAACACATACTTCTGTCGTATCAAAAGAGAAATTGCTGTTGCCGCTTGCTGAAAGGTCATGCTTCGATCCCACGACCCCTGAAATCGAATCGGCATGTGAATTAACGCTATATAGCGCCAAAACACACAATGTCAACAAGGACAGTAACTTCATCCACCCCCTAAAACGGTTCATTTTCCTGCACCTCACGTATTTTTTTTACCAGTCGCATTGTATATAAGCAATGACCGTACCAAATCACCACGGCCACTTCTTTCCATTGATGCCTGAATAACTGTGATTTGCCCCGTGGCAGCTGAGATAGCAATATGGCCTGCCCGGCTGAAGGGGCGCATATCTTGGCCCTCCGTCGCTGCCGTTTGTAACGACCGTCCTGTTGAAGGATATGAGGCTCGGGTTTTCCCTGCTGCCATGTGAGGCGTGACAGGTGTAGCATGACGTGTTCTGATACACGATATGGAATTTATGCCTCTGGAAGCTCTCGTCATTCAATATGCTCTGTCTGCTGTGGCACTTGTAGCAAAGCGCGTATACCTGGGCACCTTCCGGCCCGTCGTCGGTCCTGTATTGGGCAACAAGCAGCGGGGCGTAATCCGATCCGTGGGGGCCCTTGGGGCCGTAGGGATCGCTGTTGCCGTGGCAGTCGTCGCAGGTGATCCTCTGGTCGAGCATCAGCCTGTTTATGAGGCTCGGCACATTCTTGTTCCTGCCGGCCATCTCTATCGGGTGATATGACGGGTTCGATGGATTGAACGAATCAATAAGGTCTTCCTCGCCAGCCGGGAGGTTGGCGCTGTCCGAGTGGCATTTATAGCAGAGCTCATATTCCTCTGCCGCATTGTCGACGCGGATCCTGCCTGGCGAATAGCCCGTGCCACCCCAGGGCTTGTCAGGCGTGGAGAGGTGGGGCGAATGGCAATCCACGCAGGTAACATGCCTTGGCACGTTCGGATTTCTTTCAGGAAGCTCCTCATTTGCGGAATGGTAGATGGTCGTGCTAAGCACCGGGTGTTTTGAATTCTTGTTGAAGAGGCTTTCGATATCGGTCCGGGCCTCCCCTTTCACGCCCTTTTTGACAGACCCGTGGCATTTAAAGCACCTTTCATAGGAGAATTTCGAGCCCGGAGATTGCCCTCTCATGTGGCAGCCGATGCAACCCTTCGGATTTTTTGAGTGGTCGAGATGCGTGGGTGCATAGGAAACGGCTGCCTGAGCGGCGAGTCCCGCGTAAATGACGGCCGCAATGACCAAAAGCGCCGTTATAAAACCCGCCTGTTTACCTTTTAAACTTTTCGTGCAAAGCGTTCTCATTTCAAAAAAACCTCTTTTCTTCAGCGCCCGCCCAGAAACCGGAACGCCTCTATGCGCATGTTAAGGCTGTCAGCCACATATATGGAATCCTTCGAGTCTATCGCTATCCCCTCAGGCATCAGAAAGTCCCCGTAATTGTTGCCTTTCCGGCCAAAGAAAAGCAGCAGCTTTCCCTGCCTGTCATATATCTTAACCATATCCTGGGCAGAATCCGCAATATAGATATGCCCTTCCCTGTCAAGGGCTATGCCTTTAATCTTGTCAAAATCGTCGAATGCGTCGCCGGGCTTCCCGAACGCGCCTGAAAAAGAGCCGTCCGGCCTGAATATCTGGACCCTGAAATTGCCGGTATCCGCGACATAAATACAGCCGTCGCTGCCCACGGCGGCATAGGTCGGGAAGTTAAGCTCTCCCGGCTTGTCGCCGCGCCTGCCTATCCGGCCCAGCCTCTTCCCCGAAAAATCATACGAATAAATAGTATGTGCCCAGGTATCCACCACGTAAACGACCTTCCTCTCCGCGTCCACGGCGAGGCCTGTCGGCCTCTTGAAGTCCCCTTCAAAGGCAAATTCGCAATTGCCCTTTTCATCGAATGCAAAGACCTTTTTCATCTGCGGGTCCGAAACAAAAATAACGCCGCCCGGGGCGGCCGCAACTGCAACGGGATATTCAAGGTCCCCATCGCCGGTCCTGTAAAAATAGGACGACTCCATCCCGCCCAAGTCTATTACGTTTATCCTTTTTGCCTCAGGGTCGGCTATATAGAGTTTGCCGTCCGCCGCTGCCACCCCCTGGGGGGCGGACAGGAAATCTGAATCCCTGACCCGGCTTTCCGATTCCGCCGAATCCCTGAAATTGAAATCGTGCTCCGAACGGTTCAGTATCTGGACGGGCGCCTGATCCCCGATGCCGCTGTCGCTTACTTTCCGCAGCGACCAGAGATAGGCTATGCGTGGCTTTTCCGGCACCCCCGGCCATACGATGCCGTTTTGAAGACTGCGGTCGATCTCCGCCTTGCCCGGCGCGCACGCGGCGCAGGCAATCAGCGCGCATATAACAATAAGCTTTTTCATTTCTTTTCAAGAATCTCTATTTTCGCGCCTTCCCGGGCCTTTTTTACAAGCGCCGCCATCAGTTCCTCATGCCTTTTCTCAGCCAGCTCCCTCTTTATTCTTTCAACAACATCCTTGAAAGGCATTTGCGTTGGAGGGTTTTTGGACTCGACCCTCACAATATGATATCCGTAAATGCTCTCCAGAAGCTTTGTTTCCCCGGCTTTCATCGCGAAGACCGCCTTCTCCAGGTCGGGGTCCAGCATACCCTTGTGCACCACTCCGAAATCGCCGCTCATCACCCGGTATTTGTCTTCGGAGTATTTCCAGGCAATATCGCCGAAATCACCGCCCTTGTTCAGCTTCTCAAGCAGCTCAAGCGCGAGTTTTTTCTTTTTCCCCTTATCCGACGGAGAACTGGGGTCGACCGAGAGGAAGATTTCCTTCATGTTCACGGATTCGGGGCGGAAATAATATTTCTTGTCTTTCTCGTAATATTCCATGGCCTCGGCATTTGTTACGGCCGCCTTGTTATCGACCTGCTCCTTTACAAGCTCCTGGGAAAGATACTGTCTTTCGAGCTGCCTGTCATACTGGTCCTCTGTCAATCCGTTCTGCTTCAGCGCTATCCTGAAAATCTTTTCGCCTCCAAGCCTGGCAATGGTTTTTTTCTTCTCTTCTTTTACCCATCCCCTGGGCACCTTCAGCCCTTCCTTCCGGGCCTCCTGATATAAAAGTTCCTTGTCTATCATCTTTTCGATAACCTGGGAACGGTATTTCGCAAGGGTTTCAGGGCTTACTCCGCCATGAAAGGACGCGGCGGGAATGACTTCATTCAGGGCCTCATTGAAATCCGCCTGCACAAGCTCCGTCCCGTTGACGTTTGCCAGCGGTTTGCTGCCGGCAGCCGCAATCGCGCACGATACCAGGAACAGGGCCGCAAAAAAACCCGGAATGGCTTTTTTATCAAGTCTCATCAAATCTCCTCCAAGTTGTTAGAAACAGTTAAAAACATTTTTTGCCTGCTACCACAGGCTGTTGAACGACCTCGAGAAACTCCTCGTCGCCTGGAGCATTATCCTCTGGTCCACCCTGTTGCCGTAGAGAGTGTTGTCAACCGCGCTCAGTGAATATGTGGCGCTGAAGGCAAACCTTCCAAATCTCCACGCATAAGAGGCATCGAAGACTTTTTGCGTCTGCTGTGCCAGGTCGTCTTTTTTATAGCCCGCGTCCAGGATAAGGCTTGAATTCCTGTTAAATATCCTCCTGTACGTGGAGAACACCTCGTAGCTCATGTTTGAATCGTTGTCGTCAATCATCGTCCTCAGCTCCAAATAATTCCCGCCGTAAAGAGTCCAGAACAGGGTCCCCTGGTAAGTGATGTCGTTCATGGAACCATTCGGCAGGCCGCTGCCCGTCGTGAGCCTGTAAGATGTAAACGCCCTGTAATCGAGTGCAGGCGTAATCCTGTAATCCAGGTCTATCCTGAACACGTGGTTATCCGTCCTCAGGCTGTTATTGCTTGAAAAGGCCGTATTATAGTCGTAAGTCCCGGCAAGCTTGAGCCTGTTCCACGTCTTGGACTCCGCGTAAAGCTCTACGCCAAGCGGGACGGAACCGCCCTCCGAATAATAACCCGTATTGAATGTGAAGCGGAGGTTCGCGTCCCGGTACCTGCTTGTCGTGAAGGTCTCCGATGTCTTGAAATAATAATTGTCCTTGGGGCCGGTCAGGTCCTTGCCTTCACTGTGATTGTAATCGAGCTCCGTCGTGTAATACAGGTTTTCGGTGTTCGTGAGCCTGTAAGTCCTTGTCCTGTTTGCCTTGCTCTCACCCGTTACCGACCAGTTCGCGATATTTTCAGTCTTCTCCAGGTTGCCAAGCAATGCAAGATAATAATCAAAGTAATTCTTGTATGTGTCCACAAAGAGCACGCCGCTGTCCTTCACCCCGTAGCTCTTCACGCCGTTATCGGTATAGTAGAACGCGTTGGTCCTTATCTGCGTCCGCCTCCAGGTATTTTCAGTGTATAAGTCCAGCCTGTTTGTGCTCCGGGAATTCAACCGGGAATAATCGTTCCCGTAATACGAATAGTAGAGCGCATACCTCGAATGGTAGAATTTCTTGCCGGACTCGAAAGGCGATGTCAATTCGAGCCTTGCATTGAGGTCCGTAGAGGTATAATCGCCTATGGACTTATCGGAATAATTGTACCTGTCGAAATCCAGCCCTATCGAGGGAAAATTGAACCTGTAACCCCTTTCCCCCTCGCCCCAAAGGTTGCCGGCATTGCTGTTCCTCTGCAGGTTGTTTCTCTGCAGGTTCCAGTTTCCACCGTTTCCGTTGCCATTGTTCGAGTTCGCGTTGCCGTTGCCGTTTCCATTGCCATTGCCGTTGGAATTCCAATTGCTGTTACTATTGCCATTCCCGTTACCATTCCCGTTACCATTCCCGTTACCATTCCCGTTACCATTCCCGGACTCCGTATCGTAATTATATTTGAGACGGTAACGGCTTTGTTCAAGCCGCTGGTTCCTTAACCTGAGGAGCGTTTCCTCCGGGCTTTCATAGTCGATGATTTTCCCGCCTCCGGGAAACAGCCTTATGGTGCCGTCCCTGGTGTAATAGAGGCTTGTGCCGTAGTGGAAAACGGAGTATCCATTGCCCGTGTAATAGGAAAACCTGAGTATGGTGGGCCTTGGCACGTATCTCCACAGCGGGATTCCCCTGTTGGGGTCCACATACTCGAAAAGGTTTATGTTCAGGTCAACGCCACCTGAATCGTAGCTGCCCAAAACATTGTCCAGATTGGTCCCGCTTACCGACCTGTCATTGTAATAACCCCTCAGGTTGAAAGTGGCCAGCCTCGGGTCGTATATGTAGCCCATGAGATTGGCCTGATAGTATTGGGTAAATGCGGAATACTTGTTGTAATCGAACCCTTTCTCGTAGGCCAGGGTCGCGGAGAAATCAAGGTAGTAGCGTCTGAGCAGCCTCCAGTCGGGCCTTATGTGCAGGGCGTCCGCCCTCGTCGCAGGCAGGCAGAACGGCGTTCCGGCCAGGAGCAGGAGCAGGACCACCAGTTTTTTCCCGGCCCTTTTCAGCACCCTGCCCCCTGCAAGCCGTTTTTCCTCCTCCTCCTGAGAGGTATGCTGAAACCTTTGCCCTCAAGCTGCGCTATGTCGCGCTTGAGGGTGGAGAGCGAACAGAGGAGCAGGCCGGAAAGGTCTTCGTAGGAGAGCAGGCATCCCTGCCTCACCGCCTCGTTTGCAAGCCGGAGGACCCGGTTGCGCCTGAGTTCCGTGAGCCCTTCCCTGCTCAGTATCTCATCGTCATTCTGGCCGATAAGGGTCAGGCGCAGCTTGCGCATCTCGCCCGCCGATTCCAGAACAAATTCGACTTTACCGAATTCCAAAAAACGTTATCTCCCCATCGGAATTTCAAAACCCATGCGCTTCAGATAACTGACATCCCTCTTGAGCGTCGCCTTCGAGGCAAGCATTATCATCGACAGGTCACGGTAGCTAAGCCTGCCCCCCTGCCTGGCTGCCTCATTGAGCAGCCTGGAAAGCCTTTTTCTCCTCACCGACGATACACCGCCCCTGTCCTCATCCGTGCAGACGGTCAGCTTTAAAGACCTCATCCTGTCCTTCCCGTCGGGTACCCAGTAAACCAGGACGCCGCTCACAGGAGCGCCACCAGACAACTGCGGGAAATCCCGCTCACTTGCGTGATTTCCATTACATGCATCACGATAACCTCCATGTCCATACGCTCTCCCTCTCCTTGCAAATGGCTCATTTGAGCCCTCCTGCAAATGACGGGACAAAAACCCCGCAGTCTCCCAAAGACTATGGCATTCAAATACTGTGCCATAGCTGAAGACCGTTTTTCCGTATGGAAAATCACGGATTGTTTGTACCCTGGATTTGGAGAAGAAGGCCCTTTTTTGGGAGGCAGACGCCGGATAGCGGAAAGGTCCATCATCATGGACCATCAAAAAAAAGCTCATTTGAGCCCGGCAAATTATAGTAAAATCTTTTTATTCAAATCAATTTTGACCAGAGTTAAAACAAAAAACATGCCAGAACGTCGCGGGGGGCCGCGGGAAAAAACTTTATCCATTGTCATTGCGAGCGAAGCAATCCCGTTTTTATATTAACCAGCAACTTATGAGATTGCTTCGTCGCTTGCGCTAGTCAGCGCTTGTGCCCGCCGGCACTTGCGCTCCTCGCAATGACAACCCAAAGAAAGGCGGCCCTTTCCTTTTAAGACACTCATTTATTACTCTATACCCATGAAGAAGCGCTGGCTGCTGACATGGCTCTTCTGGGCGGCGGTTTTCCTCTGGTTTGTCACGCCCATCGAACTGGGCGATGTCTGGTGGCACCTGAGGACGGGCCAGTGGATACTCGAAAACATGAGGCTGCCCGCGTCGGACCACTTTTCCATAGCTGGCGGGGGCTCCGTTTTTGTGGAAAAGGCGTTCTGGCTTTGCCAGATACTGCTCTATGGAGTTTTTTACAGGCTGGCCGGCCTCACAGGGCTCGTCTTCATGAAGGCGGCGCTTTTTACAGGCATCTTCTTTCTTATCGAGCGGCTTGCGAATAAAAACGGCTTTGCCCGGCCATACAGCCTGTTAATGCTTGTCCCCGCCATCTTCATCGCCTCTTTTTATGACGAGATAAGGCCCCAGACGTTCTCTTTCTTCTTTTTTGCGCTGACGGTCTATCTCCTTGAGCGCCGGGGGAAGCAACTGCTTGTCCTGCCGCCGCTGCTGCTCATATGGGCCAACATGCACGGCGGGTTCGTAATGGGCGCGGGGTTTGCGGCGCTTTACGCAGTCAGGGAGTTTTTTTCTGGCAGGCAGAGGGACCTCAGGTTTATTTCAATCGTAATTCTGGCCGTACTGGCCTCGTTGATAAACCCTAACGGCGCACAGGCCTTCGGCTGGACATTAGGGTTTCTGAAGACATCAGAGGGCGGCGGGGTTTTCATACATGAGCACCTGCCGCTGGAGAAATTCGCCGCCTTCACGGGAGAAAACCCCCTGTTTTACACCCTGGCCGGGCTTGGAGCGGTCACGGCGGCAAGTTTCCTGATAAAAGGCAATTTCAGAAAAAACTTCTTTTATCTGCTCGTATTTGCCGGGCTCTCATATACGGCATACATCACGTTCCGGGCAGGGTTCTTTTATGCGATATTCGCCACCTTCTGCCTCGGGAAAAACATTGGAGAAATCAGGCAAATCCGGGTCCCGGATGAAAAAAAGCCCCTGAAACCGGGAAGGGCCGGTTTTGTCCCATGGGCCGTATTCGCCGCCGTAATTGCGTCTGTTGTCCCATACGCGGTCAACCACTCCTTAATTGAAAACCCGATGATAGACGAAAGGCTGATACCCATCAAGACCGCAGATTTCGTCCTCCGGGAAAACCCGCCCGGCAACATCTTCCACCCTTACGAATGGGGCGGGTATTTCATCTGGAGGCTGTATCCGCGCTACAAGGTCTTCATAGACGGCAGGGACATAGGGCTCGCCGGCGAATACGAAAAGGTCCTGAACGCGGGGCCGGGCTGGCAGGGCATATTGGACAGGCTGCGTGTAAACACCGCCATGTACTGGCCCTTCCTGCCTTATAAAAAGAGAGTGCCTCCCATCATTTTCGCGCTGCTCAAAGACAAAGGGTGGAGCCCCGTCTATTGGGACCTGCAAAGCATAGTCTTCGTGAGGAGCGGCCTTGCAAAAAACCCCATAGACAAGGGCGCCGTATGGGAACTCCTCACCTCCATCGCCGCCCAGAACGCCGGGGCGGAACCCCGGAACGCGGACCGGTGGGCCGCCCTGGGCGAAATATACGCAAACCGGGACATGCCCTGGCTTGCAAGGGAGGCCCTGTCCAAAGCGCTTGCCATTTCTCCTGATAATCAGAGATTTATCTCGCTCTTGAACAGAATACAAACGATGCGTTATTCCACTTCAAACTGAGTGTTTTCACATAGCCTATATTTTTTCCTATTGACTTCCGACGCCCCTTTATATTCAAATATCAGGTACTTAGCTTTAATTTATGCAGTTGGCATATGGATTGCTAGCAATCTACAAGAGACTGCATCTATAAATCCATTTTGAAAGGAGGTGAAGTAGATGAAAAAGGTTTTGATTCTGGTCCTGGCACTTTCACTGGTGGCAGTTGGGGCGGTTTACGCCACAATCGTTGGTTCAAAGCATGATATGAGGCAGGTGACTGGTATAGCTGCCGGCACCACGCAGGTTTGCGTTTACTGCCACCATCCTCACAGGGGAGTGGACAGCAGCGGCACCATCACCACGGGCACCCTGCTTTGGAACATGAAGCCGGGCTACACCACATTCTCCAGCTACAATACGTATGCGTCCGCTTCGATGAACGCTACCACCAGCAAGTTCAGCGATTTTGCGAGCGCCAGCGGCAACCAGCTCTATTCCTTGTATTGCCTTGCCTGTCATGACGGCAATACCTCCGGCAACGCCCTCGTGCGCGCGCCGAAGGACGGCACAGCCGGGACGCTGTCTGCAATCGGTACGCAGATACTGGACCATCAGGCGGATATCGTCAATGCCAGCGGCAACGACCTGACGAACGACCACCCGGTCAACTTCAATTACACCACTGACAACGACGCGGGCATCAAGGCGTTCACGGTCGGCACTGGCGGTTCAGACGTAGTCATCGGCAACATCACCGCCACAACGTATCCGCTCTATGGTGGCACGATGCAGTGCGCAACCTGTCATGACGTTCACAATGGAACGAAGTCCGCCAAGGACAACGGCATCCAGTTCATGAGGGGCACCACGGCCATCATTACCGGCAGCACCATTTGCAGGGACTGCCATACGAACAAGTAAAATTGTTCAACCCAAAGGGAGGCGAGAGCCTCCCTTTTTTTTTGGAGAGAGAATGGAACGGCGGCAAAGAAAAATCCCCTCGCCCCAAACCCTCTCCCGGCGGGAGAGGCAGAAGCGGAAGGTGAGGGAGGATTAGTTTTATTTTGCGGAGATGGCTTTACCAATGTATGTCTTAGCAAGGTTATTCCCGGGACATCATGGGCTTTTCCAAAGGAGAGTTTGACTTGAAACACGCATCTGGATTATATTCAAGAGTCATGAAAAAACATCTGTTCCTGCTGGCCGGGCTTCTCGCGTTGATCGGCTGCTCCGGCCCACAGTACAAGCCGCCGGACCTGAGCGGATATGTATGGCCCAGGCCTCCTGAAAAAGCGAGGGTGAAACTGGAGAAGGTCATCTACACAGACCTGGATGTAAGGCGGATAAGAAGTTCCGACCTGCTTTTTGGCGAGGACGTGGGGTTTGGCTTCTGGAAACCCACGGGGATAGCGGTTGACAACAATGGAAACATCTATGTGTCCGACACTGGCAGGCTGAAGGTTTTTGTCCTGAACCTTAAAAACAGGAGCTTCGCCCAGCTTAATAATCCAAACGGATGGAGTCTGCCTGGCGCGCTCGGTGTCGATGATGAAGACCGGCTTCTGGCCGCGGCAAACAACAACCTTGTTGACATCTTCGACCTGGACACAAAACAATATAAATTTACGATCGGCGCCGCAGGGGATTTCAAACGGCCCGCTGGTTTTGCTTTCGATCCGGAAAGGAAGAGGCTTTATATAGCCGATTCCCAGGGACAGTGCGTAAAGGCGTATACGCTGGACGGCAAGTACATCTCGACAATCGCCGGCCCCGGCACAAAACCTGGACAGGTCTTCTTCCCGCTTGGGCTCTCGCTCGACAAGGAAGGCCGCCTGTACGTGGTGGACTCGATGAACTGGAGGGTGCAGATATTCAATCCCGACGGCACGCTGCTCAAGGTCTTTGGCGAGCACGGGGACGCGCCCGGGATGTTCGTGCGTCCAAAAGACATCGCAGTAAACAAGGACGGCTTCCTGCTGGTAACCGATGCGGCATTCGGCAACTTCCAGGTGTTCGACATAAAGGGCAACCTGTATTTATATATCGGGACCCCCGGGAAGGGGTTCGGCCAGTTCACGCTTCCCGAAGGCATCGCGGTTGGGGATGATGACAAGGTCTATGTGGCCGATTCCATGAACAGCAGGATACAGATATTCCAGCTCCTTACCGACAGCGACTACAAGGCAATGGAAGCGGCCAAGGGTGCAACCGTTGCCAATGCCGCCGCAGGCGGCGCGGCAACAGCGGAGAAGGCGCAACCGGCGGGGAAAAAGTAGAAATAAATCAGCTTGTAAATAAGTGTGCTGGATTTCATCGCCATTGGCGGGCGCGGCAGCTCCCATTCAGGACTTAATCAAAAAAGACGCGATTGCTCGGGATAAGACCCCTCGCAATGACCGCCAAATAAGGTTTTTCTACGTCCCCTTCCTTATCCTCTTCAGGTAATCAAGCACAACGGGCGAAGGCGGCAGGGACTTGAAGACCTGCGCCGCCTCGTCCAGCCTGCCCAGCCCGTAAAGGGCCATCCCCCTTATCAGGAGCGCGTTCGCACAGGGCCTGGTGGACATCAGGTAGTCCGATTCCTCCAGCATGGAAGCGTATAGCAGCTTGTAAGGCACTTCGAATTTATCCGTCAGGTACTCGTTTCCCTTTGTGTTTTTTACAAAAAGGGCCGTATTCCCATCGAGGTAAACCAGTTTCCACTCTGGATGGTTTTTCCCCTCCCCTATAATCGCCTGCACGAGCGGGACAACCTCTTCCGCCGGCTCAAAAACGACTTCGGTAAGAATGCTGTTTACGCCGAATGAATCAAGTATGCCGCTCCAGTTGTCCCTTGCGCCTATTACCGCCAGATATGCCCATACGGTGCGGGTGTCCACGAGCCTGCCGTCTATGAAATCCTTGTAGCCAGAGGGCATTTTCCAAAGCAGGTAGCCGCCCCATTCAAGCTTGTTGAACATGGGGCCCCGGACGTTGTTTTTAACGATGAATTCCGCCGCCCCCTCAGGGTATGTGCCGCTGACCCACCCCTCTTTTACGTTGAGGGGCTTCAGACCCGAAGGGTTTTTCAAAAGGGTGAAAAAGACCAGCACGATGAGGATAACGGCCCCCGCCGAGGGCGCTAAAAAAGAAAAATTCCCGGAGACAGGTTTTTTTTCTGAACTCAGCCTGGCATCGGGAAGCATGAATAACGGCATTGCCGTGAGCGCAAAAGCGGCCCCCCTTGCGTAATGCACACCGAACACAATCAAAAGTGCGGCAGTGAACAACTCCGGAAAATCGATTGAATGCCTGATGTATTTGATGGCTAAAACAATAGTTGCAACCAAAATGAAGGCAAATACGTATAAAGGGTATGTTATGTGCAAGTTGTTATAAAAGAACCATAAGGACCTGTATTCAAATATATTCGAGGTATATGCCGCCGAGATGCCTGTGTTGCTGGAAAAAGAGGGCAAAAAACCGGACAGGTAGTTATATGCCAGTTTATAAGAACCCGGATTCAGGAACGATGCGGCAATACCTGATGCCAGGACTGGTATGGTCCTGAGCCCGTCCCTGTTCCTGTAAATGACGAAGTTGAAAACCAGGCCCGCGGCAAACGCGGTTATCAATGCGTCACCAAGGATGAACCCTCCGTGCATATTGCTCCAAAGCGCCATTAAGACGGCAAGAAAAAAATAATGCAAAACGGCCGGGCCCGCCCTGAGCTTGTCAAGAATAAGCAAAAGCAATGCTGCAAACAGGAACGAGAAGGCCTGCGGCCTCTCATATGTATATGCAAGGTTCAGGATGATAATGAAAAGCGGTGCGCCTGTTATGGCGAGCGCTGAAAGCGGATGCGCCCCTCTCCTCACAAACAAAAGATACAGAAGGAGGAACGGGCAGACTATCAGGGTTGCCCTGAAAACCGAAAGCCCCGCCAGTCCGCCGGCCCTGTAGACCAGATAAAAAACCACCTGGCCAAGCCACTGGCTCCTGAGCCCGAGCAGGGTGGATTTGGCCAGAGGGGCCGGGGTGGTGAAAGAGAAAGGGTCCTGTGCTGGAAGAGACCTGTTCTCGACTATCCACTGGCCAGACTTAATATGCCAGAAGAGGTCCGGGTCCGATAAAGGTTTTATTGCAAGCAAAAAGGCATAAGAAAAAACCAGAAAGGCAATTATATGGAGAAGATTCCTGGTTTTTCCGCCCTCAAACATCCCGCTATTCTAAAAAAAAAGCGGCTGTTTGGGCAAATCTGACGCATCTGTCCAGGCAGACGCGCCGCCAATCCCTTCTCTCCCCTGCTCCTGCATCATTCATGTGGGTTATCGGCCCCCGGCCTTCCGGAAACGGCCCCCTTTCACCAGTGTTCCATGGCGCTTTTCATGGGCCATCGCGCCGCCTCCCTCCTCAATGCCCGGAGCCGGGGAAATCTGTACGCATTTTTGGCCGCATGGAGGTAAAAAATTTGGCCGCAAAATGTCCTGTTTTTGCCTGTTTTTGCCTGTTTATGGTAAGATAATGGTGCCTTGGAATTGCGGAAGTGCCGGAAGATATTGGATTTTGGGGAGTCGTCTAAGGGC